>NZ_JQEC01000010.1 GCF_000764185.1 Colwellia psychrerythraea | reverse complement strand
TTGTGTATCCGTACGACCAACGAATTCTAATTGACCATCTGAAACTAAACGAACCAAATCACCTGTTCGGTATAAACGTGCATCTTTTCTACTAGCAAAAGGATCTGCTATGAATTTTTCTTTCGTTAAATCTGGATTATTGAGATAACCACGCGCTAGACTTGTCCCGCCAATGTAAAGTTCGCCAATAACACCTTGCGGAACAACTTCCTGTGTTGAGTCCAGCACGTAGTGGCTATAATTTGAGAGTGGCCCTGCCAAATTAGCAATATTTCCTCTTGTGTTATCACAATCTATACGTCGTACAAGAGACCATACAGTTGCTTCAGTTGGTCCATAACAGTTCCACAACTGAGCACAATTCCTCATCAAGCTTTTCGCTAACTTGTCAGGTAGTAGTTCACCTCCAGATAAGGCAACTAAATCTTTCTTCCCTGCCCAATCGTCATCCAGTAATGACCGCCAGCCGGCTGGAGTCGCTTGCATGAAATTAATGTCATGAACATTAAGTAGATGACTTAATTTACTTGGATCTATTACATCATCTTTTGACGCCAGAACAACTTGACCACCTACAAATAATGGCCCCCAGATTTCTAATCCTGCAATATCAAAGGCCATAGTAGTTACGGCCAGTAACTTAAGATCATGATTAAAGTTTGGCCCTAATTGAAACAGCATTGCCTGTAAAAAATTAACAAATGCCCCTTGTTCAATCATGACCCCTTTGGGTGTTCCTGTCGAGCCAGAAGTATGGATCACATAAGCTAGACTTGATAAAGGCTGCTTATCTGCCAACTGCCTATTAGTAACAGGATAATCAATGAAAACATCAGTGAACCTTGTATCGTTGATTGATATCAGTTTAACCTTGTCTGATAGTTCAAGACGGGTATGTAATCCTGATTGGTCTAATAAATAATTGATACCCGTATCGTTTATAATATGCTGTAAACGAGCGGTAGGGTAACTTGGATCCAGTGGTACATAAGCGCCGCCAGCTTTTAATATTCCGAGTAACCCTACGACCATCTGTAATGAGCGTTCAACACATATTCCCACCAAGGTATTTGGTGTAACGTCATGATGCTCTGCTAAGTAATGCGCTACCTTATTTGCCTGCTGATTAAGCTCCTGATAGGTAAGTTGTTCATCTTCAAAAACTACAGCAATGTTATTCGGATTAGCTACTGCCTGTGCTTCAAATAATTCATGAAGACATTTATCTGTTGGATAATCCTGCTCAGTATCATTGAGGGTATTCAATGAATAATCCAACTCAAGTGTGGAGAGCATAGGTAATTTTTTTATCTGCAACGGCCCTACAAGTTCTGTTTCACTTACTGTCGCTAACCCCGTCAGTAAACGAGAGAGATGATCATTGAATTGTGCTATATGGGCTTCATTAAAGATGGCTTTATCAAAAATCCACTCAAGATTTACACCACTTTCATTGAGACTGATACGAATATCCAAATCAAATTTGGCAGTAATGTGCTCTGCTGGCAACGGCGACAAGGTTAATCCCGGTAAAGTCAGTTCCTGCCTTTCTTTATTTTCCCCTAATCCATAATCCGTGTCTGTCGTCAACATAATTTGAAATACGGGAGTATAAGCACTACTGCGCGGAATATTTAATTGTTCCACCAAACGTTCAAATGGCACATCCTGATTCGATTGTGCATCTAAATGCACTTCACGTACATGAGCCAAATAATCGCTTAACGATTGATGATTTGTATCAAGTCTGAGGACTAAATTATTGACAAAAAATCCTATTAGCGGCTCAATCTCTGCCTGTAATCGGTTGGCAACAGGTGTGCCGATGACAATATCATCGCTATTACTGTGGCGAGCTAAAACCAGCGCTAAGGCCGCATGTAATAACATAAATGGTGTTAGCTGATGCGCTTTTGCAATGTGCTGCAATGAACGCGCAATATCACCTGATAACTGTCCAGAAACTCGTGCCCCTGCATATTGCTTTTCTTCTGGTCTTGTTTCATCCAAGCTCAGAGAGTGTATCGAAGGTAAGTCGGCTAACTGCTTGTCCCAATAACTTAACTGACTGTCGAACTCTTCTCCTTGTAACCATTCTCTCTGCCAGTGCGCATAATCCGCATATTGGACCTCAAGCGGGAGCAAGAGAGCAGGCTGACCAGTAATGATAGCTTGATACTGGGTGGCAAATTCGCTAATCAAAAGCTTCATTGACCAGCCATCAGAAGCAATATGATGCATGTTAAATAATAAGGTGGCTTGCTGCTCGCAGTCGTCTTTATTATCTCCCTTATCCCGTAAAATAAAGCTGACTCTGATCATCAAGTCCTGACCTAAATTAAAGGGCGTTTTTATATCACATTCGATCAGAGTTGCTAATCTTGCTTGTTTTTCAGCATCACAGAGGAAGGTTAAATCATGTTGTTGCACGGTAAAATTAAAGCTGTCTTGAATATACTGTGAGGTCTCCTCATCGTTTTCAATATAAACCGTACGCAATACAGCATGACGAGTAATGATCAGTGAAATTGCTTGTTCAACAGCTTTCACATCAAAGGCACCAACCACATCAAACGCCGCTGGCATATTATATTCAGCACTCCCATGATTAAATTTGTCAATAAACCACAAGCGTTGCTGGGCAAAAGATAACACTCCCTCTTTATTTTCTTGTGTTCTCGGATTTATTGTTCGTCTTAACACGGTGTCAGATGCATTAGTAACACATACCGATAACGCCTGAATACTAGGTGATTCAAAAACAGCCTTGACTGATAACTCACATTGCAGTTGTTTACGAATTTCTGAAACCAGACGCATCACCAATAAAGAGTGCCCACCTAACGTAAAAAAATTGGCTGTTGTGCTGATTTCATCCACTTCAAGTTTTAATAATGATGACCAGATTGCTACCAAAGTCTTTTCTGTTGCGGTTTCGGCTGCAACATACTCCCCCGTTAAAAAACGTCCATCCGGCTCCGGCAACGCTTTTTTATCAAGCTTACCATTCTCCATTAAAGGGAGTTTATCAATAACAACAAATGCAGATGGCACCATATAACTTGGTAAGTTCTTTTGCAGTGTAATTTTAAGTTCATCAACCAGTTTTTCATCATCGTGAACATCCTCCTCTACAACCACATAAGCCACGATACGTTTTTGCTCCAACGCATCATTGAGGGTTATGACACTGCACGAATTAACTCCCTGATATAATAATATTTGACTTGCTATCTCACCGAGTTCAACACGGTACCCCCGAATTTTGATTTGTTCATCAATACGACCTATACAATTGATTTGATTATCCTTACCGACCCAACCAATATCACCCGTACGGAACCCACAACCTTGAGTTGTTTGTATAAAGTTATGCTGACTATCAACATTAGCATCAACATATCCGTTAGCAACACCGACACCATACGCAACAAGCTCGCCGATAACGCCATCAGGTACTTGTTGACCATTAAAATCCGTCACCACAACGTCGGCCCCACTAATAGGGTAACCAGCGGGTGCATAGGCACCTGTATCCTCCAAAGTAACTTTTGCCCACAATACATCAGACATAACTTCTGTTGAGCCATACAAGTTATACAGAGATAACTCAGGAAGCTGGATAAGTACTTTTTTAACATCCGACATCACGAGTAACTCCCCACCAACAAACCAATGGCGTAAAGATTGACCAAAATAACTCTTAAAATTAGTTTCCATCAGGGCATTCATTAATGAAGGTGTTGATTTCAACCTCGTAATATTTTCATCATTCAATAAAGCTGAAAACTTATCCGTTTGACGAAGTAACTCTCTTGAACAAAAGAGTAATCTAGCACCACCGCACAAAGGAACCAGCATTTCCCAAATAGCCACGATAGAAGCTAAATCGGTAATATGTATTACTGATTCACCTTCATCGAAGGGAAGCTCTGCTAGCATCCACGCAATTCGGTTAAATGTTGCTTCATAACTGCCCATCACACCTTTAGGTTTGCCAGTAGAGCCTGAAGTGTAAATAATGTTTGCTAATGCTTTTTCAGGCAATTCACATGTCTTTGGATTAACATCAGGTTGTTCATCTATTAACTGAATTGATTGTTTACAATCTAGTACTATCCTTGTCAGATATGAACTAGTAATTTCATGAGATATAGTCTCTTCACCATTAATATTTTTTAACCAGTTATGGCTTGCTAAAAATTCTGCATCAGTTAAAACAAGTGATGATTGTGAATTTTCAATCATGTATTGAAGTCTAACTTGAGGTAATTCCTCACTCAGTGGAATGTAGCAAGCCCCCAATTTAATTAAAGCTAACACAGCAATAATATGTTGTGAATTACGCTTGGTAGCGATAGCAACTCTACTTCCAATAGATACTTGATATTGTGATGATAAAAGATGAGCTAGTTTATTTGCCTGTCGATTAAGATCATCAAAACTTAATTCCTGATTATTCACCGATAATGCGATATCTTCAGGGCTTGCTTGCACTTGTGCTTCAAATAAGCTTGCTAGCGACTTGATGTCAGATTTATTATCAGGCTGTTTTATTGTAGAGCGAGAAACTATATTTTCCCAGCTATGATTCAACACAGGTACCTTTGGGTTTTGTATAATTTGCATGACAAAATATTCAAATTCTTGGGCAAACATTTCAATGGTGGCTTGGTCGAATAAACTCGCATCATAAACCCAGCTTAAACTGATATTTTCTTTCCCTTTTTCTTCTTTAATATATAAAGTGAGGTCATATTTATTAGTGATTCCGTTTTGTTCTTTAATAGGACTAAATTGAACACCATCAATTTGACTATCCGAAACCTCATTGTTATTTAAATTAATTAGCACTTGAAAAATTGGTGTATGGTATAAGTTTCTTGCTGGGCTTATTCTTTCTACTATACTTTCTAGTGGCACTTCATTATATTCTTGTGCAACAAAATATTCTTGCTTTGTTCGCGCTAACAACAGTTTAAAACTAGGGTTATCAGAAAAGGTTGTTCTGAAAATTTGAGTATGGGTAAATAACCCAATTAACGGTTCGATTTCTCTTTGGTTCCGTCCGGAAGTAGGAGCTCCTAAAACAACATCTGTTTCATAACTTAAACGACCAATGTGTACCGCTAAAGCAGACTGCATTAACATAAACAAAGTGCAACTAGCTTCTTTAACCCTTTCTGCTATTTTCAGTGTTAATTCTTTCGATAAATGTCCGGAAACGGTCCCCGATTTGTGTGAAGCATGGGTTCTGGGTCTGTCTAATGGTAAGTTATGGCAACTAGGCGCATCTGTTAATACATTTTCCCAATAGCTCAGTTGACTATCAAGAAAATCACCTTGTAGACGTTTATTTTGAGCATAAGCATAATCAGCATACTGAATTGCTAAAGGACTCAACACCTCAAGTTCTCCACGAATAATAGACTGATAATAAGCAGTAAACTCATCCAATAATATGTTCATGGACCAACCATCAAAGGCTATATGATGTATATTAAATAACAATATCCCTTTTTGAACACTGTTTGCGGTGTCTTGATGTTCAAGGTGAATATAAGAGCTTCTTATGATTAAATCTTTGCTTAAGTTAAACGGTTTAGTACTGTTTTCTTTAATTAGCTCTTTTACTCTTTCTTGTTGATCTCTTTCATCCAACGGGGTTAAGTCATAACGTTTAAGGGTAAACTCAAACGTTGAGGAAATAACTTGCATGATTTTTTTATCGTGTTCTTTAAAAACAGTACGCAAGCTTTCATGTCGTTGGATTATATGTACAATCGCCTGCTCTGCAGCATCAAATTTCAAATCACCTTCAACTAATAATGCTAATGGCATATGATATTCAGCACTCCCACCTTGAAGCTGATCGAGAAACCATAAGCGTTGTTGAGCAAAAGACGCGATAACAGGCTCACCTTCTAGTCGTTTAACTGATGTCACTGTCTCGACTAATTTAGTATCAAAGCCAATATCTATTCGCTGAGCTAATTCACTAATTGTTGGTGATTCAAAAATCACCTTTATTGCAAGCTCTTGACGTAGTTCAGATCTAACCTGTAAAGCTAATCGAGTAGCGAGTAATGAGTGCCCACCTAAATCAAAAAAGTCGGCCGTTATACTGATTTTATCCTCATCAAGTTTTAATAATGTAGACCAGATAGCTACCAATGACCTTTCTGTTACTGATTCAGCAGCAACATATTCACAAAGTAAACAACTGCCATCGGGCTCAGGCAACCCACTACGGTTAATTTTACCGTTTGGCATCAACGGCCACTCCGGAACAATCACAAACAAACTAGGTACCATATAATTTGGTAAATCATTCGCAATAGCTTCTTTAAGCGATGTGATAAAAGCACCATCAGTTAAAACGGTTGAATCTTCTTCTTTAACCTCGTTAGCGGTAGGTGTTGTTTGTATAACAGCAGTTCGCTTGACATAAGCCACCAACTGCTTCTCTCCCACCATCAACTCTTTAGCTAATACTAAAACGCTGTCAACTTCAGCCTGCTTATTTATATGAGATTCAATCTCACCAAGCTCTATTCTAAAACCGCGGATCTTAACTTGATCGTCTATGCGGTTAATATATTCTAAATTTCCATCCGGTAAATAACGCACCAAATCGCCAGTTTTATACAAACTCTTTGAACTATTGTGGTTGGCTTCATCATAATACGGATTATCAATAAAGCGCTCAGCGGTTAATTCTGGTTTATTAAGGTAACCTTTGGCGACACCTGCTCCTGATAAGTACAATTCACCTGCAACACCAAAAGGCGCTAATTCCAGCCCTTGTGTTAATACAAATGCCTGACTGTTTGCTATTACTCTCCCTATTCCTGGCTTATTATTTATGGCAGATGTAAAAGCCATAGAAGTTGAGTAAGTGGTATCTTCTGATGGACCATACAAATTATATACTTTTGTACAATCTGTATTATTCAATATTTCATTGACTATCTCAGTACTTAAAGGCTCTCCCGCAAGGTTGATGAGCTTAACACTGTCTGAAATAGACTTATTCTCCAGCAAAACTTTAATGGCTGACGGTACAGTATTAATTAAACTGGGCTCAATACGTTGTTCTATCAATGTAAACGCATCTTTAACCAAAATACACTGATAACCGAAACAAAGAGGCACAAATAACTCGAACACAGACAAGTCAAAATTTAAAGAAGTACTCGCCAACACTTTTGAAAGTTCATCAGGGGCAAAGGTTGAATTAGCCCAATGCAGCATAGCGTTAGTATTGCTATGTCTGATCGCTACCCCTTTAGGCTGCCCGGTTGAGCCTGACGTATAGATCACA
>NZ_JQEC01000009.1 GCF_000764185.1 Colwellia psychrerythraea | reverse complement strand
TTGTGTATCCGTACGACCAACGAATTCTAATTGACCATCTGAAACTAAACGAACCAAATCACCTGTTCGGTATAAACGTGCATCTTTTCTACTAGCAAAAGGATCTGCTATGAATTTTTCTTTCGTTAAATCTGGATTATTGAGATAACCACGCGCTAGACTTGTCCCGCCAATGTAAAGTTCGCCAATAACACCTTGCGGAACAACTTCCTGTGTTGAGTCCAGCACGTAGTGGCTATAATTTGAGAGTGGCCCTGCCAAATTAGCAATATTTCCTCTTGTGTTATCACAATCTATACGTCGTACAAGAGACCATACAGTTGCTTCAGTTGGTCCATAACAGTTCCACAACTGAGCACAATTCCTCATCAAGCTTTTCGCTAACTTGTCAGGTAGTAGTTCACCTCCAGATAAGGCAACTAAATCTTTCTTCCCTGCCCAATCGTCATCCAGTAATGACCGCCAGCCGGCTGGAGTCGCTTGCATGAAATTAATGTCATGAACATTAAGTAGATGACTTAATTTACTTGGATCTATTACATCATCTTTTGACGCCAGAACAACTTGACCACCTACAAATAATGGCCCCCAGATTTCTAATCCTGCAATATCAAAGGCCATAGTAGTTACGGCCAGTAACTTAAGATCATGATTAAAGTTTGGCCCTAATTGAAACAGCATTGCCTGTAAAAAATTAACAAATGCCCCTTGTTCAATCATGACCCCTTTGGGTGTTCCTGTCGAGCCAGAAGTATGGATCACATAAGCTAGACTTGATAAAGGCTGCTTATCTGCCAACTGCCTATTAGTAACAGGATAATCAATGAAAACATCAGTGAACCTTGTATCGTTGATTGATATCAGTTTAACCTTGTCTGATAGTTCAAGACGGGTATGTAATCCTGATTGGTCTAATAAATAATTGATACCCGTATCGTTTATAATATGCTGTAAACGAGCGGTAGGGTAACTTGGATCCAGTGGTACATAAGCGCCGCCAGCTTTTAATATTCCGAGTAACCCTACGACCATCTGTAATGAGCGTTCAACACATATTCCCACCAAGGTATTTGGTGTAACGTCATGATGCTCTGCTAAGTAATGCGCTACCTTATTTGCCTGCTGATTAAGCTCCTGATAGGTAAGTTGTTCATCTTCAAAAACTACAGCAATGTTATTCGGATTAGCTACTGCCTGTGCTTCAAATAATTCATGAAGACATTTATCTGTTGGATAATCCTGCTCAGTATCATTGAGGGTATTCAATGAATAATCCAACTCAAGTGTGGAGAGCATAGGTAATTTTTTTATCTGCAACGGCCCTACAAGTTCTGTTTCACTTACTGTCGCTAACCCCGTCAGTAAACGAGAGAGATGATCATTGAATTGTGTTACATGTACTTCATTAAAGATCGCTTTATCAAAAATCCACTCAAGATTTACACCACTTTCATTGAGACTGATACGAATATCTAAATCAAATTTGGCAGTAATGTGCTCTGCTGGCAACGGGGATAAGGTTACTCCCGGTAAAGTCAGTTCCTGCCTTTCTTTATTTTCCCCTACCCCATAATCCGTATCTGTAGTCAACATAATTTGAAATACGGGAGTATAAGCACTGCTGCGCGGAATATTTAATTGTTCCACCAAACGTTCAAATGGCACATCCTGATTCGATTGTGCATCTAAATGCACTTCACGTACATGAGCCAGATAATCGCTTAACGATTGATGATTAGTATCAAGCCTGAGGACTAAGGTGCTCACAAAAAAACCAATCAGCGGTTCAATCTCCGCCTGCAGCCTGTTCAAAACAGGGGTGCCAATGACAATATCATCGCTATTACTGTGGCGGGCTAAAACCTGCGCTAAGGCTGCATGTAATAACATAAATGGCGTGAGTTGATGCTTTTTAGCCAATTGCATTAATGATTGTGCAATACCTGATGACAACTGACTGGATATCAGGGCTCCTTGATGTTGTTTCACTTCAAGTCTAGGGCTATCAAGTTGCAAACTATGCATTAGCGGCGCGTCAGCCAACTGCTGTTGCCAATAATTTAATTGCGTCTTAAGCACTTCTCCCTGCAGCCACTCTCGCTGCCAATGTGCATAATCGGCATACTGTATTTCAAGCTCAGGTAAAGGGTTAGGTTTTCTTTCTACATAAGCAGAATAAAGGCTAAAGAACTCTTTGGTTAACACCTGTACCGACCAACCATCAGATGCAATATGGTGCATATTAAATAATAAATACCCACTCGGCTTCTGTATATTGGACTCTGTATGTTTGATATCGCTAGTATGTCCGTCAAACAAATAAATAAAACGAGCACGTACCATTATATCTTTAGATAAATTAAAAGCTGTATGAACATCTTCCTGAATAAGCTTATTTAATGCTTGCGTTTGTTCACTGCCACTTAAATCACGTAGATCATTCTCAGATAATACAAACTCTACTTCAGATTGAATGCATTGTAATGTTTGATCATTATCTTCAATATAAATCGTTCGCAACACTTCATGACGACGAACTATCTCATTCATCACCTGATTAACAACAACTAAATCTAATCGCCCCACCACCTCAAATGATATTGGCATATTATACTCAGGAGAATCACCTTGTAATTGGTCAATAAACCAAAGACGCTGCTGAGAAAAAGAAACCAAAGATCGGTTATCGGCTTTATTACTTCTTTTAGTAAGATTTCCTTTAGAATTTTTAATTTTTTGTTTTAATAGCCTTTGTTTTAAAAGTGCTTTTTTCTCTTCTATACTTTTCATAAGTCTGCCGTTAACTCCAAATACCTATCTAGTTCTTCTTCACTCAATTGTTCAATATCAATATCATCATTGAGATATTTATTTGTGACATCAATCAAGTCTGCAATACATTTCAACGTATTAATTTCAAAAATTACCTTTACATCCAATTCAACACTGCACTGTTTACGGATCCCAGCCAATAATCTTATTACCAGCGTTGAATATCCTCCCAAATCGAAGAAATTAGCAGTTGTACTAATTTTATCCTCATCAAGTTTTAATAATGATGACCAGATTGATACCAGTATCTTTTCAGTTACAGTCTCAGGAGCAATATATTCATTTTGTAGTAAAGTCGCATCAGGCTCAGGCAACCCACTACGGTTAATTTTACCGTTTGGCATCAACGGCCACTCCGGAACAATCACAAACAAACTAGGTACCATATAATTTGGTAAATCATTCGCAATAGCTTCTTTAAGCGATGTGATAAAAGCACCATCAGTTAAAACGGTTGAATCTTCTTCTTTAACCTCGTTAGCGGTAGGTGTTGTTTGTATAACAGCAGTTCGCTTGACATAAGCCACCAACTGCTTCTCTCCCACCATCAACTCTTTAGCTAATACTAAAACGCTGTCAACTTCAGCCTGCTTATTTATATGAGATTCAATCTCACCAAGCTCTATTCTAAAACCGCGGATCTTAACTTGATCGTCTATGCGGTTAATATATTCTAAATTTCCATCCGGTAAATAACGCACCAAATCGCCAGTTTTATACAAACTCTTTGAACTATTGTGGTTGGCTTCATCATAATACGGATTATCAATAAAGCGCTCAGCGGTTAATTCTGGTTTATTAAGGTAACCTTTGGCGACACCTGCTCCTGATAAGTACAATTCACCTGCAACACCAAAAGGCGCTAATTCCAGCCCTTGTGTTAATACAAATGCCTGACTGTTTGCTATTACTCTCCCTATTCCTGGCTTATTATTTATGGCAGATGTAAAAGCCATAGAAGTTGAGTAAGTGGTATCTTCTGATGGACCATACAAATTATATACTTTTGTACAATCTGTATTATTCAATATTTCATTGACTATCTCAGTACTTAAAGGCTCTCCCGCAAGGTTGATGAGCTTAACACTGTCTGAAATAGACTTATTCTCCAGCAAAACTTTAATGGCTGACGGTACAGTATTAATTAAACTGGGCTCAATACGTTGTTCTATCAATGTAAACGCATCTTTAACCAAAATACACTGATAACCGAAACAAAGAGGCACAAATAACTCGAACACAGACAAGTCAAAATTTAAAGAAGTACTCGCCAACACTTTTGAAAGTTCATCAGGGGCAAAGGTTGAATTAGCCCAATGCAGCATAGCGTTAGTATTGCTATGTCTGATCGCTACCCCTTTAGGCTGCCCGGTTGAGCCTGACGTATAGATCACA
>NZ_JQEC01000008.1 GCF_000764185.1 Colwellia psychrerythraea | reverse complement strand
TTGAAAGTTCATCAGGGGCAAAGGTTGAATTAGCCCAATGCAGCATAGCGTTAGTATTGCTATGTCTGATCGCTACCCCTTTAGGCTGCCCGGTTGAGCCTGACGTATAGATCACATAAGCTAAATGTGATGAGTTCAGCCCTAAAGCTTCTTTCTTTACATTATCTGTCTGATCTGTCGCAGAGGGATCATGCTCAAGAAGCTCACCGTCCAAACACACGGCTTGTCGCTCTCCTAACCCTACTTTTGCTAACAAGCTTTCCTGCGTCAACACCAAAGAAACATCAGCATCGCTGAGTATATAATTAAGGCGCGCCTCAGGATAACTTGGATCAAGAGGCACATAAGCGCCCCCAGATTTCAATATTCCTAGTATGCCGACGACCATATCTAGTGAGCGTTCTACGCATATTCCCACTAGGGTATCTGGTATAATATGATGCTGCTCTACCAAATAATTCGCTACTCGGTTCGCCTTCTGGTTGAGCGCCTGATAGGTGAGTTGTTCACCTTCAAAAACTAAAGCAATGTTATTCGGGGTCACTAAAGCCTGTGCTTCAAACAACTCATGAATACATTTATCTTCTGGAAAATACTGCTCAGTATCATTTATTTCACGAATGAGATAGTTTGTTTCTTGTACTGACAAAACAGGCAAATTTCTTATTTGCAGCGGTCCGGAAAGTTCTTTTTCATTCAATGTAGCTAATCCCGTTAGTAAACGAGATAGATGATCATTGAATTGAATTATATGAGCTTCATTAAAGATGGCTTTATCAAAAACCCACTCAAGATTTACACCATTTTCATTGAGACTGATACGAATATCCAAATCAAATTTGGCAGTAATGTGCTCTGCTGGCAACGGGGATAAGGTTACTCCCGGTAAAGTCAGCTGCTGCCTTTCTTTATTTTCCCCTAACCCATAATCCGTGTCTGTCGTCAGCATAATTTGAAATACGGGAGTATAAGCACTGCTGCGCGAAATATTTAATTTTTCAACCAAACGTTCAAATGGCACATCCTGATTCGATTGTGCATCTAAATGTACCTCACGTACATGGGCCAAATAATCGCTTAAGTCTTGATGATTGGTATCAAGCCTGAGGACTAAAGTATTGACAAAAAATCCTATTAGCGGCTCAAGCTCTGCCTGTAATCTGTTGGCAACAGGTGTGCCGATAACAATATCATGGCTATTGCTGTGGCGAGCTAAAACCAGCGCTAAAGCAGCATGTAATAACATAAATGGCGTTAGCTGATGCGCTTTTGCAATGTGCTGCAATGAACACGCAATATCTCCTGACAATTGTCCCGAGACTCGTGCCCCTGCATATTGCTTTTCTTCTGGTCTTGGTTCATCTAAGATCAGAGAGTGTATCGAAGGTAAGTCAGCCAACTGCTTGTCCCAATAACTTAACTGACTGGCAAGTCCTTCTCCTTGTAGGTATTCTCTCTGCCAATTTGTATAATCGACATATTGGATCTCAAGCGGAAGTAATGGATCGGGCTGCTCAGCAATTATACTTTCATACAAAGTGACAAATTCTCTTATCAAGACATCCATTGACCAACCGTCAGAAGCAATATGATGCATGTTAAATAATAATGTGCCTTGCTGCTCGCTACCTTCTTTATTTTGTCCCTCTTCACGTAAAATAAAACTGACTCTGATCATCAAGTCCTGACCCAAATTAAAGGGAGTTTTTACATCAACCGCAATCAAAGCTGATAATCTGGCTTGTTTTTCACTCTCACAAAGGAAAGTCAAATCATGTTGTTGTACAGTAAAGTCAAAGCTATCTTGAATATGCTGTAATGTCTCTTGTTCGTCTTCAATATATACCGTTCGCAATACTGCATGACGAGCTATGATCCGTGTGATAGCCTGCTCAGCAGCTTTCACATCAAAGTCACCAACCACATCAAACGCCGCTGGCATATTATATTCAGCACTCCCATGATTAAATTTGTCGATAAACCACAAACGTTCTTGGGCAAAGGATAAAAATAACGCTTTATTATCTTGCCTT
>NZ_JQEC01000007.1 GCF_000764185.1 Colwellia psychrerythraea | reverse complement strand
GGTGGTGAAGTTAAAGATTTCGCACAAATCGATAACGCTCCTGAAGAACGTGAACGTGGTATTACAATCAATACTTCTCACATCGAGTACGATACTGAATCACGTCACTACGCTCACGTAGATTGTCCTGGCCATGCTGATTACATCAAAAACATGATCACTGGTGCTGCACAAATGGATGGCGCTATCTTAGTAGTTGCTGCTACAGATGGTCCTATGCCACAAACACGTGAGCATATCTTACTTTCTCGTCAAGTTGGTGTTCCTTACATCATCGTGTTCATGAACAAATGTGACATGGTAGATGACGAAGAGTTATTAGAATTAGTAGAAATGGAAGTTCGTGAACTTCTTTCTGAATATGATTTCCCAGGTGATGACTTACCAGTTATCCAAGGTTCAGCTTTAGGCGCACTTAACGGTGAAGAAAAATGGGAAGCGAAAGTTATTGAACTTGCTGATCATTTAGATACTTACATCCCAGAGCCAGAGCGTGCTATTGATGGTGCATTCATCATGCCTATCGAAGATGTATTTTCAATCTCAGGCCGTGGTACTGTTGTAACTGGTCGTGTTGAACGTGGTATCATCAAAGTTGGTGAAGAAGTAGAAGTTGTTGGTATCCGTGATACACAAAAATCAACTTGTACAGGTGTTGAAATGTTCCGTAAGCTTCTTGACGAAGGTCGTGCTGGCGAGAACTGTGGTGTTCTTCTACGTGGTCTTAAGCGTGAAGATGTTGAACGTGGTCAAGTACTATGTGCTCCTGGTTCAATCTTACCTCACACTAAATTCGAATCAGAAGTATACGTACTTTCTAAAGATGAAGGTGGTCGTCATACTCCATTCTTTAAAGGATACCGTCCACAGTTTTACTTCCGTACAACAGATATCACAGGTGCTGTAGAGCTTCCTGAAGGTGTTGAAATGGTAATGCCTGGCGACAACCTTAAGTTTGTTGTTGAGCTAATCAACCCAGTAGCGATGGACGAAGGTTTACGCTTCGCTATCCGTGAAGGTGGTCGTACTGTTGGTGCTGGTGTTGTTTCTAAGATTATGGATTAATTTGTAGTTTTTCTTAGGATTAACCGCGTTGTAGGTACTCATTGACTCACGTCAACTCCGTGCCTACCGCCTTGTTAGTCCGTTGAATAACAACAAATCCATATTAGAAATAATATTGAATAAAGAAGGTCGCTAACGCGACCTTTTTTGTGCCTGGAATTTGAGAAAGTTATAAATGAATTAATGAGTGATTTTATTGATAAGTTCTCAATAGGCATTAAAATATCAAACGTCATTTCCGAGGTTCTTTATCGGAAATCCATTGTCTGGGCTTTCCAGTCTTTAAATTTACTACTAGAGAATACGCAGGAATTAACATGACTTGGCAAAGTACGCTAACTTGGCAGAACGCTCAAAAAAGAGCAAAAATATTACAGAAAATTAGACAGTTTTTTGCTGAGCGCAATGTCGTTGAAGTGGAAACACCTGCCTTATCACAAAGCACAGTGACAGATGTTTACTTAGATGCTATCTCTTGTAAATATGATTTTTTAGCTGATAGCCCTGCGGATCACTCAACCGAGTTGTTTCTACAAACCTCACCAGAATTTCATATGAAGCGTTTATTGGCTTCAGGTTACGGCTGTATTTATTCCATTGCAAAAGCATTTCGTCACGAAGAGGCGGGTCGCTTTCATAATCCTGAGTTCACGATGCTTGAATGGTATCGTATTGGTTTTGATCAGTTTGACTTGATGTCTGAGGTGGCCGAGTTGCTACAAGTCGTTTTAGGTGGAAATAAGGCGTTATTTTCAAGTTACCAAGATATCTTCATGCAAAAAGTCTCTATTGACCCATTAACAGCAAGTTTTTCTGAGCTCGCTGAGGTATTAAATAAGTACGATAAAAGTGCGGACTGGTTAATTGACATGAATGATGCTGATTTGTTGCTGCAATTCATTTTTACTGAAATTATTGAACCAACCATTGGTCTTGATCAGCCGCAATTTATCTATGACTTTCCGATAGCACAAGCATCACTGGCTAAAAGATCAACTGATGATCCTCGGGTAGCACAACGATTTGAATGTTATTACCGTGGTATTGAGTTAGTGAATGGCTTTAATGAATTAACTGATGCTAATGAACAGCAAGTTAGATTCGAAGAAGATAATGCTAAAAGAGCAGTTCAAGGTTTGCCAGTTAAATCCATAGATAAAAACTTTATTGATGCGTTAACGCATGGACTACCTCAATGCTCAGGCGTTGCTTTGGGAATTGATAGACTGGTGATGCTAGCGATTGATGTCAAAAATATAAGTGAAGTGCAGAGTTTCTCGATAGAGCGAGCTTAATGGTAAATAATACAGAACCAAGATGCGGCCTTGTTGAGCTTACTCTAGCTCTTTGTAAGACAGTTTTCTGTATATTAGGAACATTACCATTTTATTTTTAATACCTTGATATTTAGAACTATTAAGGTAGGTTATAGGTTATCAACGTAAAGTGTAATTACTGATAGACCTACATAGTACACTGTTGGCATCAAGCAAGGAGTTCAGATGTGCCCAAATAACTTATCAGAGCAACCACCAGAAGAGGTCATTAGTCATGAACCTTTATATGTAAAAGGTGGAGTTGAAGGTGAGCCAGTAAAATATTTAGCTGTAAAACCATATGAACTCGATAAATATGAATTTAGTGTTCTAAAAAAGAAATTTGAAAACAAATCAATGTACTTTAATGCCTCTATTGGTGCTACAGCGGGTTTCATTATTCTTTTATTAGCAAAAATGATTCAGTTAGCAATTAACCAGCAACCTTTTGAGTTTGAATTATATGAACTCATTGTCATATTTGTAGGTGCTTTGACATCCTGGTTGTTACGAGAACCGAAAATAACGGAAGATGAAACAGAGCAATTGAATCTAGTCAAGGACGTAGACGACTGGTTTTCTCGAAATCCAAATAGAAATATCCATGTAACCCCTAAGAGAGGGAAGTAATATGAAAATAGATTCACTTCCTACGCAGTTTAAACCTTATAAAGTAGTTGAAATTGCTAGAAACAAACTAACGGATGGTATTGCTTTAATTTCCGTTAATGATTTTGTCCCGTTTATTATAGGGAATAGCGAGCAGCCTGAAGTATGGATAAATATACCATCAGATCCCAAAGGGCTAGAATGGCAACCACTGGTTAGGAAAAATAGATCTTTGCACGATTCAGTTACTGTAAATGTGTCAAAATCATTAGTTACAGTTAATACACCTGATGGAGTAGTTCTAGAAGTAAAGGCAAGTTCAAAGTCTAAAGCGGAGATAACTAAATTAAATCTACGTCCATTTGGTTTAAATGTATTTCTAGAAGATGGTTCATTTTGTGTCATGGGAACCAAAATGTCAGGAAATTCAATTATTGGTGCAAAAGTGATGATTGGTATAGGTGCATAATTGTTTAATTAGCTACGTAAACGGAAAAATAAATGGGAATTTGAGTAAATTAATTAATTAGTCGCGGTGGCGACGACACCCAAAGGGAGGCTGACGCCGACCTCCCTCTGGACTCCCTCGGCGCTGCTAACAAACGTATTCTTCAATTCACTCAAGTGTTTCGACGTATCAGCGCTGATGGCACATCCATGTGCCGACAGCGCTTTGTTCATCATCCATGATGAACATACGTGAACACATTCATTCATTTCAGTGTTTGTTCAAGCAGATTTGGTACTTGTTTCATCTATGGTCATATCTGACAGTCAAAAGCTCTTTGCTTGTTATTACACTTTGCTGTTACCAAACACTCCAAATCCCTTCTCAGCAATTCAAGCTCCAACTAGCAAAGGTAGACCTCGACCCGAGACAGGACGTCGAGGGCTGCCGTTGTTCATGGACGATAAATCGGCAGGAATCGTGGTTTACGCTAGTTGTTGATTGAATGTTATGCTGAGTAGGGCGTCGCAGGGGTTCCAAGGGGAGGCGCGGCGGTACGTCGCCCCTTGGGTGTGGTCGCCACTGCGACGCCAAGCAGAGAAACAAAGCTCCAAGCTTATAAATTAATCACCAGAAATTTCAGGCACAAAAAAAGCTAAAAGAGTTTTATCTTTTAGCTTTTATGACTATCTAATTATTTACTATATGTGAGTAAAAATTAAATCCCATCACCATCAGTATGCAAACCACACTCTCGTTGGCTACCACCAAAACGAGTATCTTCTTCTGTCATACCTAACGTTAGTGGGCGAGTACTGTGTACATCACCAACTGAAACATAACCTTCGTCCCAAAGTGGATGATACTAAAAAATAGCAGATAAAAAATAGCAGACACCCTTCTCAATAAAAAATAGCAGACACCCTTCTCAATAAGACATAAAATAGCAGACACCCTTCTCTAGAATAAAATAGCAAATAAAATAGCAGACACCCTTCTCAATGGAAATAAATAGTCACCTCAACTATGCTTATTTAATCAGAACAGAAAATAGCAGACACCCTTCTCAATTGAAATAAATAGTCACCTCAACTATGCTTATTTAATCAGCAAATATACTAGTGGAGGTTACTATGGCAACGGCAAGAAAACAGCAAGTCAGTTTAATTGATACGCCTTATTATCACTGTATTTCCCGTTGTGTTCGCCGTGCTTTTTTATGTGGCGAAGATAAAGTCACAGGACAAAGCTTTGAGCATAGGCGAGGTTGGGTTGAAGAAAAATTATTAGCGTTAAGCCAAACGTTTGCTATTGAGGTATGTGCTTATGCGGTAATGAGTAATCATACCCATATTGTGTTGTGTGTTGATGTTGAACAAGCCAAAAAATGGTCACTGCATGAAGTCGTCACCCGTTGGCATCAATTATTTAAAGGAACACTCATTACCCAACAATATCTACGTGGCGATAAACTGATTAAATCTCTACAACAAATATTGGAAGAAACTGCACAAGTGTATCGAGCACGGTTAACCGACATTAGTTGGCTTATGCGCATTCTAAATGAAAGCATTGCCATACAAGCCAATAAAGAAGATAAATGCACAGGGAGGTTCTGGGAAGGCCGTTTTAAATCTCAAGCCTTATTAGATGAAGCCGCCGTTATTGCTTGCATGGCGTATGTTGATTTAAATCCAATAAGAGCCAAAATAGCAGAAACCCCTGAGAGCTCAAATCACACCAGTATTCAACAGCGTATAAGAGCCGCTAAAAAAGAAAAACAACCCACGTTACTTTGCCCCTTTGTCGGTAACCCCCGACAAAATTTGCCTAAAGGCTTAGCGTTTGAGCTAAAAGATTATATTGAGCTGGTAGACTTAACCGGTCGTTGCATTAGAGAAGATAAACGAGGTTATATTGACAGTAACCTACCCAACATATTAACGCGATTAAACATCAGTGCAGAAAACTGGTTAATATTAACGACACAATTTAGAAAGGTATTTCATGGCGCGGTAGGCAACCCTGAAGCCTTAACTGAATTTTGCAAACATCAACACCTTAAAAAACGTGCCGCTGTATCTGTTTGTCACAAGCTATTCGCTTAGCGACCACTTCATAACAAATTTATCCTGTTAATTGAGTATTAAAGCTTAAACACGCCTGAAATTAACCAAAATTACTAATTCTTATAACGACCCAATCATTCATTTTATTTTACCTAAAAAAGCCAAGTGTAAGGTAGATTTACTGATTAAAAAATAACGGGCTTGTGATAACCTATGGTGATTATTTAGAGAGGGTGTATTCTATTTTTTTATATTTCTCTAATTAAGCCTAATATTTTTTGTGTTTTTATATTTTTAAGTTTGAGAAAAGTTATTGGATGTCCCTAAGTTTTCTAAGTTTTTCTCTTTGTAATACCTTCAGTAAAACAAATCCAGTTATATAGTTAGTAAAAGTAATTAGTAATAGTTGGTTGAGTTGCTAGGTTGCTGTAACCTTACGATTCAATTAGGAATTAATTTGTAAACGCACTTTCACGAACATTCATGGCGTTTACTGAATATAATAAGTTGTTAGCTGAATAGCAGTGGTCTATATTAATAAAGTTTTATGGTTGGATTTGTTAATTTTATATTATTTCTGCGTACAGACAGTAATTTATTGGAGAAAGGACATTATGAGTAAGACTGCACAAACCAGGTTAGATGATACTTTCAAATACCTTGAAAAGATTCAGGGAATTTCAAAAACTCATTTGAGTGAGTTAAAAATTAAATACCAGAAGGACGCAACTGTTTCGGCACTCATTAGTATTGACGGAAGTTGGACGCGTGGCGATAATCAGAAAAATAAGCGTCATGCCGGACGAGCATTATTTTTGTGCATGAATTGGTACGGTGCGGCCAACAAAATATCTGATGCCAAGAGTTATTATAAGAATAAAACTGAAAATGAGATTGTTGAAGCTGTTAAAAGTTTTTTCCCACTACAAGGCAAAACTAAGCAAGATGTGGTGCTAGCTGCAAAAACTGGTATAATTAAGCCAAATGCGGGCCCCAATTCTTCATTTAATGATAATAACTTTTATAAAGTCTCTCGCGCCGAAATTCTTGCTGGGCGGCAAAAATTTTCTCTGGCGTGTTATGAAAGTGTTACGTTTTGGATGTATACCTCTGGTCTTGTGTCATTACGATGGCTTAAAAAGTTTGGTACGCAACCACAGGGTAAAGCTGTGCCTAGTAGCGTATGGAGGTTTGGCCCAGTAAAGGTTGCCTCTGCTACTGATGCTAGTAGAATTCCAGCTGGAAATGTTATTCGTTATTTCCGTCCGCCGTTAGGTCTACATTATGTTATATCTATTGGTAGTGGTAAGTGCATTGGAAATCATAATTCAACCGATATGACCAATCCCAAAGTGTGGTTGAGTCAATATGGTGGAAGACCTACTGGACATACCAGTGAATTTCAAATAGCAGGTTATTTAGCCACGATGCAAGATCAGTTTAATAAACAAGTTAAACGTAAGCCCAGGACGGACGAGATTTATTTGATTCACGGAAGTATTGAACCAGTGAACAAATTTTAGTTTCATTATTTCTATTTTTTGCTGGTTGCGCTCGGGCACATTTTTCAATCGCTGCGCTCAATCAAAATATACCGGTGAAACGCAATCATTATGTGAATTCAGCAAATGAATAAGTATAGACTGATTGTGACACCACTTTTTGAGCTGTATAAGTTACGACGAGAAACGATTGACAAAGAGTTTGATTTTTTGCCTGGGACAGAGATGATAGGAAATCTAGGTTCATTTGCCGCCCATAATAGTGAAGCCAGATAAATATACTGTCACTATCGTGCCACATTCTAGGGCGCCAAATTGGGGGGTAGGAGGTCAAGTATTTAGAGATGGGTGTCTTATATTTTACAAAAAAAGCTAAAAGATGAATATCTTTTAGCTTTTTTTAATCAGTAACAATGATCACAGAGTTAGTGATATTAAATACCATCACCATCAGTATGCAAACCACACTCACGTTGACCAGCACCAAAACGTGTTTCTTCTTCAGTCATACCTAAAGTCAGTGGTCTAGTACTGTGCACATCACCAACTGATACATAACCTTCATCCCAAAGTGGGTGATACGGCAAGTTATGTTTAGTTAAGTACTCATGTACTTCTTTATTAGTCCAATCAATGATTGGATGTACTTTATAACGGCCACGAAGCGTACTGACAACACCTAAACTTTCTCGGTGAGCTGATTGCTGACGACGCACCCCAGAAAACCAAGTACTTGCACCCAATTCAGATAATCCACGCTCTAGTGGTTCAACTTTATTACGGCGGTTATAGGCTTTAAGTGTATCGTCACTTGTCGCCCATTCTTCTCCGTATTTTGCTTGTTGCCATGCCGCGCTTTCTTTGGCTTGATAAACATGTAAATTTAAGTCTAAGCGCTCAGTTAACTGTTCAATAAATTGATATGTTTCTGGAAACAAATGACCGGTGTCAGTTATTAACACAGGAATGTTGCTATTTACTTGGGTTAGCAAGTGCAACATTACGGCAGACTGAATACCAAAACTAGACGATAAAACAAACTTGCCTGGCAAGTTTTCCATCGCCCACTCTGCACGAGCTATTGCTGCTTGTTTTTCCAGAGATTGATTCCACTCACCTAACAAAGGGTTAGGAAAAGCGAGTTCAAATGAGCTGTTAAGCTCTTTCTCTGCAACGTCTGTCGCGGTATTAGGCATGATGGAAATCCTTGAAGCTAATAACAACTTTATCTACGATGCCAGCACGAACAACAAAATCCCCAAAGGCTTCATTGTCATTACGTTCGGCAGACCAGCGAGCACTTAAGGTATCAATCTCACTTAATACGCCAGCTTCATCAACATTTTCTTTATATAATTTTGGTACACGAGAGCCTGCAACATCACTGCCAAGGTACATGTTGTATTTACCTGGACCTTTACCCACTAGGCCTATTTCAGCAAGCATGGCACGGCCACAGCCGTTTGGACAGCCGGTAACACGTAAGATGATACTTTCATCTTTCAAGCCATTTTTCTCTAAAATGGTCTCAACGTCGTCTACTAACGTTGGTAAATAACGCTCTGCTTCAGCCATAGCCAATGGACAAGTTGGAAAAGCCACACAAGCCATAGAGTTTTTACGCTGGTTAGAAACACCGTCGTTTAATAAACCATGCTCACGAGCAAGTTGCTCAATGGCTGCTTTATCAGCTTCAGCTACACCAGCCACAATTAAATTTTGGTTAGCGGTTAAACGGAAGTCGCCTTGATGAATTTTGGCAATCTCACGCATACCAGTTTTTAATGTTTTTCCGGCAAGGTCTGATCGTTGTGAATCAAGAATACGACCATTCTCAATAAACAAGGTTAAGTGGTGTTTACCATCAATACCGGCAACCCAACCAAAGCTATCGCCACGGTGAGTAAATTCATATGAACGTGATTCTGAAAATTCAACACCAGCACGTTTTTCAACTTCGGCTTTAAAAGTATCAACACCAACTCGGTCTAAAGTATATTTAGTTTTAGCATTTTTACGGTTAACACGATTACCCCAATCACGTTGAGTAGTTACCACTGCAGCAGCAACCGCTAAAGTATGTTCTTTTGGGATGAAACCGAAATCATCAGCACAACGTGGGTAGGTTGCATTATCGCCATGAGTCATGGCTAAACCGCCACCAACAAGTACGTTAAAACCGATTAATTCACCACCTTCGCTAATAGCAACAAAGTTTAAGTCGTTGGCATGCACATCGATATCGTTATTTGGTGGAATAACTACAGTTGTTTTAAATTTACGTGGTAAATAATTGCTACCTAAAATTGGCTCAATTTCATTAGCTTCAGTGGTTTCAACTTTTTCTTCATCTAACCAAATTTCGGCATAGGCACGAGTCTTTGGTAATAAATGTTCACTGAGCTTAGTTGCCCACTCATAGGCCTCTTGATGCAGCGTTGATTCAACTGGATTAGAAGTACAAAGTACGTTACGGTTTACATCACCTGCAGTAGCAATAGAGTCAAGACCGACACTGTTAAGTGTTTGGTGCATCAATTTAATATTTGGCTTCAATACTCCGTGAAACTGAAACGTTTGACGTGTGGTTAAGCGAATACTGCCGTATGAAGTGTAATCATCAGCAAACTTATCAATAGCCAACCATTGTGTTGGATTGATAATGCCGCCGGGTAAACGTGCTCTAAGCATGACATTATGTAATGGTTCAAGCTTTTGTTTTTGACGTTCGGCGCGGATATCACGATCATCTTGTTGATACATACCGTGAGTACGAATTAACTGCGAATTATCGCTACTGAAGCCACCAGTCATTCTGTCGGCAAGATCTGTTGTGATCGTACCACGAAGGTAGTCACTCTCTGCTTTCATGCGTTCATTATCGGCCTGTTTACCTTCAACAACCAATACTGGGTTTTCAACTTTAGTAAAATTGCTGCTCATTAGTAAACATCCTTCTGGTAACGCTTGTTTGATCGTAGTGATTTTAAATAGTCTTCAGCTTGTTCAGCGCTTAATTGTCCGTGCTCTTGAATTATCTCATTAAGAGTTTGATGAACATCTTTCGCCATACGATTTGCATCACCACAAATATATAGGTGAGCGCCACGTTCTAACCAAGCGAACACTTCGCTTGCTTGTTCTTTTAATCTGTCTTGCACATAGATTTTCTCAGCTTGATCACGAGAAAATGCTACGTCCATACGCGTTAATAAACCTGACTTTAAATAATTCTGCCATTCAGTTTGGTATAAGAAGTCTTGCGTGAAAGTTTGATCACCAAAGAACATCCAGTTGTCGCCACCAGCATCACGTGCTTCACGTTCTTGCATAAAGGCTCTAAATGGTGCAACACCAGTACCAGGTCCAATCATGATTACAGGAGTATCGTCTGATTGTGGTAAACGAAAGTTATCATTATGCTCAACAAATACACGTACTTTTTGACCTTCAGCTAAACGCTCGGCTAGAAAGCCTGAAGCACCGCCAGTACGCGTATCGCCATTGGCTTCATAACTGACCAAGCCAACGGTTAAATGTACTTCTTCTTCAACTTCAGCTTGAGCCGAAGCAATTGAATATAAACGTGGGGTTATTTTACGTAAGGCATCAACAAAAGTTTGTGCATCTATATCAGCCTTTGCCAAGCTAACAACATCAATAATTTGATGTTCACCTGCAAATTCACGTGCGGTGTTTTTATCACTAGCCACAGTAACTAATTTACTGTCTTTAGATACTTGTGCCCAAAACTCAATAAATGAAGGTGCTGTTTGAGTAATTTCTAATTGGCTAATTAGCGTTTCTTTTAGTGAAAGCTCTTGCACTTCACCTGAAACTTTAAGGTTAACCTTTTCATCGCCAGAGAAGTTTAATTCAGCAAGTAGTTTTGCTACCAATGCTTCATCATTTTCAAACCAAACACCTAAAGCGTCACCGACTTGATAAGTTAAACCAGATTCACCTAGATCAATTTCAATGTGACGAACATCTTTAGCTGAATCTCGGCCAGTGATTTTTTGACTTAGTGAGAACTCAGCGGACAATGGATTTTGCTTTGAATACTGGCTAGCTGCACCTGCCGTTGGTAAATCAATAACAGTTGCTAAAGTTGCATCCGCTTGAGTTAGTTCGTCTTTAAGTGATTCAACAATACTTAAGGTCCAGCTTTCACTGTCACTATCGTAATCAACATCACAGTCAACACGTGGGCTAACTTGTTTAGCACCTAACGCTTGTAAACGCTCATCAAAATCTTGACCTGTTTTACAGAAAAATTCATAGCTGCTGTCGCCTAAGGCTAAAACACTGTAGCTTAGGTTTGGTAATTTAGGTGCCTTCTTACCTAATAAGAATTCATGAAATTCAATGGCATCATCAGGTGGCTCGCCTTCACCATTAGTACTGGCTACAATTAATAGATGTGTTTCATTTTTTATTGCTTTAGCTTTATAGTCGGCAATATTTTTAAGCACAACATTGATACCTGCCGCTTTAGCGCTTTTTTGTAGCTGACCAGCAACACCTTTAGCATTACCGGTTTGTGATGCGTATAAAATAGTTAAGGTTTTGGCAGCAACGGCTGCGGCAACAGGAGCTGGTGCCAGCTGAGCATTTTGGCCTTGTTCGCTTTTTGCCGCTAAATAGCCACTTGCCCAGGCAAGTTGCAGTGATGAGTAATCAGCAACGCTTTGTTGTAGTGAGGCCAGTTGATTAGCATTTAAGGCACTACTATTGTTTGCTGAATTTGATGTATTTTGATTTAATAAGCGCTGCTCTGGCAACATAACTATTTTCACCCATGACAATTGATGAAGCAAGAATAGACAAATTACAGTCAGATCAAAAAGAATAGATAGCGATTTTTTATTCCAAAATGGAATATAGATAGTAGAAAGTTATTTAAAACTCTTAAATGTAAGGGAATAAAGGCGGCATGAAAATATTTGTATCTAGCAATTGGCAAAATATACTTAGCTTAAGTATAGGTATAATGCTGATGCTTACTGTTAGTGATAGTTATGCCTCGGATAAAAAATTAGCAAACATTTATACTTATAAATCATCTTCAGGGGTTATTTCTTTCTCTGATATTGAACCCCTTGATGTAGATTTCAGTCGCTATCGCTTTGATTGTTACGCTTGTAAAGTTGATTCATTAATTGACTGGCGCCGAGCAAAGCTTTACCTACACCCTTATAGAGATGATATAAATCAAGCTGCATTAATGTATGGTATTGATCCTGCCTTTGTTCGAGCTGTTATCCATGCCGAGTCTCACTTTAATCCACAAGCCGTATCAAAGCAGGGTGCCCAAGGGCTAATGCAATTAATGCCAGCTACTGCAAAAGAGTTAGGGGTTAAGAACTCTTTGAGTGCTGAGCAAAACATTAAAGGTGGTGTTAAGCATTTGGCTCGTTTACTCAGAAAATATAAAGGTGATAATGAATTAGCCTCAGCAGCTTATAATGCTGGCGAGGGTGCGGTTAAAAGGCATGGCGGTATTCCCCCTTATAAAGAAACACAAGTGTATGTAGAGCGAGTGGGTATTTTACATCAAAGGTACGGGCGCTTCTCTCATCTAAAT
Source organism: Colwellia psychrerythraea (assembly GCF_000764185.1). GTDB lineage: Bacteria > Pseudomonadota > Gammaproteobacteria > Enterobacterales > Alteromonadaceae > Colwellia > Colwellia psychrerythraea_B. Next base: position 35,011 of record NZ_JQEC01000007.1, on the reverse strand, counting down.
AAATAATGTAGGTTACAACTCTTTGTCGAAGAAGTCGTATTTAGTTTGGATACTATAAAGCCGGAAGTATCAATGATACCTCCGGCTTTATAGTTAGTTAGCGTAGTGCTAATTAATGAGACGTTTACGTCGAGCTAAGCCTAGTACCCCTAAAGCAAACAAAGAGATTGTCATCGGCTCAGGAATGCTTGTTTGTGGTGGTGTCGCAGTGAATTCATCAACATGGCTAATGCGGTCAATAGTAAATTTTTTGCCATTAGGAACAATACCAGCAAGTGAAAAATCAATGACACCAAACGCCATATCACCAACATTTTTAAATAAAAAATGAGAGTTAACGCCCGTTTGACCTACACCAAACTTTAGCAAGAAATAGCCAGGGGTATTGATAAGTGCGGTGGAGTAGACATCAGCTTCATTAGTTACTAATGACCAGTCACTACCTGAAGAGTTATATTTTTCATCTAGCGTTATTGATTGGTCTTGTAATATATCTCGGACCCAGCTTAATTCGGCATTATCACCGCTATTAGCTAATGTTGTACTAGCAATAAATTCATCAACACCACCAAGGGTGCTAATTAGCGTGGCATTTGTGTTAGTAGAAACCATAAGAGACAGGGAAAAAACTAATAGTGCAGTAAACTTCATTAAATATCCTTTTTAATCATTATTACTGGCTAGTAAGCAAAAAACGATCCAGAACGTAAGGTTCAATGTTTACAATGAGTTATTTGGTTTCTGGGAGGTGGTGATAAGTTATTGTAAAGAAAACTGACATAGTTGCCATTTCAGTCTATCTTGATAACAAAGAAAGTAAAAAGCTGTGATTATTTATATAATCACGGCTTTTATATTAATAAATAAACCTGGTCATGCTCTAGTAAATAGGAGATAGCTTAGAAGTGAACAATGGCACCAGCAAAGAACCCGTCATAAGTTAAATCACTGTAAAAGTCATCTAAATCATTTAATTCCATCTTAACTGTGCGATAACCTAGGGTTACGTCAAAATCTACCGCTACGTTATCTAAAATGGCATAACTGACACCAATTTGAGCATCATAAACGGTTTGATCGTCATAACTAATAAAGTTTGCTTCAGCGAATACATTGAAACCTGTAAAAGGTAAACCAATGATAGTAGATAAATATGCCATAGGAATAATGCCGGAGACATCTAAATCACTTTGCAATTGAGTCATAGGTTCAATAACATTAATGCTTGCATCCAAATCTCGTGCAGTTAAGCCAAAATCAAAGGTTAACAAGTCGTTGTCAAAAACTTCATAATAAAGGGTGTAATCTACAAAACTAGCGTCTAGTGTAGTATCTAATGTTGATTCAGCGCTGTAAATAACGTCATTAAATTTAAAACTACTGGATATTTGAGTACCACCAACCGTATCAAGTGTTGTTGAGGCTATTTTTATATTAGGAATTAATGGAATAGGGTGTTCAAAAGCAACATAAAAACTGCCTTGATTTTCATCATCAAATTCAAAAACTGATTGATTATCTAAACCTTCACCAAAGCTACCGCTGGCTTCGTTAGCCCAGATTTGGCCACCTATATATAAACCTAATAAAGTATCGGCTTGGGCACTGCCACACATTAAAGCTGCTACGCTGGCAGCTAATAAAGTTTTTTTCATGTTGTTATCCTTTGGTTAAAAGTTCGTTCAAATCTATTAAAGCAGCATTAGCGCGAGAAATATAATTAGCCATAACAAGTGAGTGATTGGCCAGTAAACCAAAACCACTGCCATTTAATATCATTGGACTCCATAAAGATTCCTGACTGGCTTCTAGCTCACGAATAATTTGTTGTAAGCTAATTTTTGCATTTTTATTTTCTAAAACGCTATTAAAGTCTATTTCAATCGCTCTAAGTAACTGCAATAAAGCCCAGGTAGCGCCTCTGGCTTCATAGAAAATATCATCAAGCTTCCACCAGCTCGTTTTAAGTTGTAAGTAACTAACGCCAGCGCTTGATTGTTCAGCACGGTTATCACCAGCCAAATCAGTATTCACTTGTTCACGGCCGACACTTAAACTTAACCGGTGCGAGTAGCTGCCTAAACGTTTTTGAACTTCTTCTATATAAGCACGTAAGTTATCAGCACGGGCGTAAAATTGTGCCTTATTCGCACCATTACTACTAACGAGCGCACTACGGTATAAATAAAGTTGTTTGATCGCTTCACCATACTCAGATTCTGCACTGGGTACCGCCCAACTTTCACTATCAATATTAAAGCGCGGTTGCGCTTCTTTTAAATGTATATTTACTAAAGATTGCGACTGTGAACGACTAAAGTCTTTGCGCATCACTAAAGCCATGTCACGTACCATCTCTAATACCCCAAACTCCCAGGCAGGCATATTATCTAAGAATAATGACGGTGGCATAATGTCATTTGATAGATAACCACCTGGTTTATTTAATAACACTTCGCTGACTTTGATTAAAGCTGTTGTCGTGGTATATCCCACTACAGGAGCAACGTTTTCAGCTTTGGCGGCTTGGGTTACCTCTGCATGAATATTGATTGAGGCAGGTTCGCTACTCCAATAAACACCTACGCCGTATAAAAGAAAAAATATGCCGGTAAAAGTCCAGACAATAGTTTTTGTAGAGAACATTGTTTTCATAGCCACTCCAAGGATGAAATTGTTGATTATTGTACTATTTAAATCGACGAACAGGTAATTGAATATTAATTTTTGTGCCATTTGAGAAGTATAATGTTAACGGCATAATCTCTTTCTCAGTTATCGGCTTTTTTAATGCGAAAATCATCAGATGTAATCCTGAAGGTTGCAAGATAATTTTGCTATGAGGGTCAACAGTGATGTTATCTACTTGACGCATACGCATCATGCCACCCGTCATGCTGTGTTCATGAATCTCAATACGATCAGATAGCGAGCCACTGATCTTTTGTAAAGTGATTGCCTTATCACTAGAGTTGTTAATAGTCATAAAAGCGGCGGTGATGTCGCTGCCAGGTATGCTTGCTTTAATGTAACCATCTTCAACAGTAACTAAGTTTACCGCATAGGCATTATTGGTAATGCTAAGCAATAAAACGAAAAGGATAACGAATTTTCCATAGTGAATATTTTTCATTGTAACTATACATCCCTGCTAACAAATATTAAGGTTTGACTATAACTTATACCAATCGTATTGGTAAGCCCACGTAACTAAACTGGTGACAAATGAGTAACTTGATTTTAACAACAGAAAAACAAGGTGTTTTTACTATTACCTTGAATCGTACTGATAAAAAAAATGCCTTAACCAATGCTATGTATCAAGAGCTTTGTCGACATTTTGCTTATGCCAACGAAACACCAAGTGTCCATTGTTTAGTTATTCAAGGCAATGAAAACTGCTTTTGTGCCGGCAATGACTTACATGACTTTATGCAGTGCTCAAAGGATGATGATTTAGCTGCCCTTGAGTTTGTTAAAGTACTTTCAGAATTTACTAAACCGCTTGTTGCTGGTGTTGCTGGCGTTGCTGTTGGTATAGGCACAACCTTGTTATTACATTGCGATATGGTCATTGCGGCCAATAATAGTCTATTTAAACTGCCATTTACTCAACTTGGTTTATGCCCTGAAGCAGGTTCAAGTTTATTATTAACTCAAAAAGTCGGGCAAAATAAAGCCTTTGAATTAATGGTACTTGGTACTTCTTTTAACGCTGAACAAGCCTTAAATTTTGGTATTGCCAATCAAACTTGTCAGCCTGAAGAGCTACTCACTAAAACAAATGAGATAGCTCTAGCAATTGCTCGTTTACCAGTTGAGTCAGTAATGACTAGTAGGCGTTTAATTCGACAAGGAAATCAATTAGCGCTAAGCCAAGTTATTGTTGATGAGGGCCAAGAGTTTGTTCGTTTGGTTAATACCGATGAATGTAAAAATATTTTGGCTAAATTTTTTAAATAAACAGAGCACTTAATCACAAGTAGCAATGGCGGGTTGAGCTATGCACAGAATAAAAATAACTTCTCTGTGCATTCATTGCTGCAATATTCATTAAACATATTGTCTGGGTTGTTTATTGCGACTAAATAGCCAGATAACGACAGCCATTAATAGTATTGGCCAAAATACGCCTATAGTGACCATGGCAATGCTACCAAATAAAACCAGTCCAATAAAAATTAAACTACCAAAAACACTCAGCACTATCGCTAAGGCCATAACCACTAATAGCACTACCACTAATGCTGAAACACCTATGGCTTTTAATGGCTCAATGACTTCACCGTCCATCATCACATGAAGGTTCATTAGCTCCAACATGCCAACACCAAAAACATAAGTCAAAAAGATGGTCGCCAAAATAGCTAGGGTTAGGGATTTAAAGAAGCTCATAGTTTCCTCATTTTAATAGTGATAAACAGTTACTTTGCTTAGTAATATTTGCTGTTGGGTAACAACATGCTTGCGACCACATATGCTACACCGGTGACTACGGGTAACATAATCAGTGCCGCAATCGCAGCGATACGCACAGCTAAGCGTGGAAAGTTATAATGTTTAGCAATGCCAGCACAGACACCGGTCAATTTTTTATTTACTAAGTCTTTACACAATGTTTGGCGAACATTTTTTATGGTTGAATATTCTCTGTCGTATCTCATGGTTAACTCCTTGGATAAACGTTGCCCTCGCATCTTGACGAGGGACTTTAGGTGAATGCTGTCGGTTTTTACTTAGGTAATACTTTAACCGTTAACAACCTTCTTTTTCATTTCTGCTAACTCAGCTTCAACGCTATCGTCTTGCTCTAGTTCAGCTATCTGTGTTGATAAATCTTTATTTTCGGTAATATCATAAGATTCTACTTGCGCTTCAAGCTGGTCAATCTTTTGTTGATAACGCTCAAACTTGGCCATTGCTTCATCAATGTTATGAATAACAGCTGTTTCACGTACTTTTAATCTTACTTCAGCAGATTCTTGACGAAGCAGTAATGCTTCTTGACGACGTTTAGCTTCATTTAGTTTGTCTTGTAAGCGCTGAGCATCTTCTTGAATGGCAGTTAACAAATCAGTTAATTGTGCATTCTCACCCTCTAGTAGTGTTAGTTCAGCTTGGCATTTATGTTTTTGTGTCAGCGCTGATTTAGCTAAGTCTTCACGGCCTTTATTTAAGGCTAACTCTGCTTTGTCATGCCAGTTAGCTAAGCCTTCATTTGCCGCTTTTACTTTTCTTGCTAAGGTTTTTTGTTCAGCAATATTTTTGGCAGCAGTTGATCGTATTTCAACTAATGTTTCTTCCATCTCGCCAATGATCAAACGAATCATTTTTTCTGGATGTTCGGCTTTGTCTAACATGCTGTTTAAATTTGCATTAACAATGTCGGTAAAGCGGCTAAATAATCCCATAATTTTTCTCCTGCTTATTTTAAAGTAAATTTTTATGTTTAATGTTGAAACTTATTTTGGAAATCTAGTTGTGATATTTTTCAATTATTGGCTATTTTCTTTGTTAGTCACTGTCGTCGTTACTGTACTTTCGCTATTCAATGTTAGTGGCGCTTGTTCTATTTTTGTATTAATCGTTTGTTCTGCGGCTAACCAAGTTGTCGCACTATTTAGTGAGAAGTTGGCAGAAAACGCTTTAATTTCTTCATCAATTGACTGCTGTAATTGGCTATTTAGCTCAACAATCATTTTTTCTCCTTGGGCAACAACAAAGTTACTAACTGCATTTTCAACAATTGTTGCTGGCGCTGCATTAACACGAGCGCTTACTGTTAATGCAGCCAATAAAGATCCGATAAGTACTAAGGTAAGGCTTACATCTTTAATTATGCTGTTAGTATTTTTAGTCATGTTAAATGTGCTCATAATAAATTCCTTCTTGTTTCAATTTGTTGGCTATATGTTGTGCTATTTGTCGATGTCGTTATCTAACATCGTCTTGCATGAACTTAGTATTACAAGTGCTGTGCCATAAATTAAAAATAATATAACTATATGATATGTAATGATTTATTTGGTTGTGCTTGTTTTTGATAAATATTATCAATAATACATAATTAACTTTTTAGTTAAATTAGCTAGTGTTTTAGTCAATTTGACCATCTGCGGTTGATTAGGTTGGCAGTCATATCCTTGCTAACGTTTGTGCCAGTATCCAATAAGGTGGCGCAGTTGCCGCCTGTGGCTTAGCACAAGGTATGGATTTACCCGCCTCCGTGGCTCCTTTTATCTTGCGTGGGGTTTCTTTATTAGGCATAGATAGCGTGATGCGCCCTAGAGCCGATAGAGTAGCTGCATGGAAATATTACCTGAAACCCAAATGCGATCGATAGGAGAAGTGATTAGTTTAGAATCCTCTATTGATGTGGCAGGCAAGTTACTCAATGAGGATGTTACTGATCGTGTTGATGTAAATAAGTAGCTATGCTTCAGGGTAATGAAATTAGCCGATACCGTTAATGAAAGAATTAACCTTAGCGGCATTGAATATCAAAGTAATAGCCATTACCTTATGTGCATACTCGTAACTTAGATGGATTCATCATGACTCACCCAATTATCGAAGATCTAACAAACCGTCATACAGTAAAAAAATACGATGCCAGCAGAAAAATTCCAGCGGCAGATTTAGATATATTATTTGAAGCAATGCGTCTTTCTGCTTCGTCTATTAACTCTCAGCCGTGGAAATTCATCGCACTCGAAAGTGATGCAGCAAAATCGCGCTTAAAAAATACCTTCGTCAATATGCATGAGTATAATAAAAAGCATGTTTTCGATAGCTCACAGGTGATTCTTTTTGCTCATAATCCAAAATATACCCGTGATGATTACGCCAAGGTAGTTGACAAAGGTATTGCCGATAAACGAACACCTTTAGAAAATAGAGAAGCAGCATTTGGCGTTTACCTGTTTGCAGATCTTAATACAGCTGAAGATGGTGATACCAGTACTTGGACCAAAGCACAAACCTATCTTGCCTTAGGTAATACTTTACATGTACTTGCGCGGTTAAAAATTGATTCAACGCCCATGGAGGGCATTGATATTGAGTTGGTGAATAAAGAATTTAGCGAGGAGCTCGACGGTTATCAATGTGATGTCGCCTTAGCGATTGGTTACCATCATCCTGAGCAAGATTTTAATGCTAAATTACCAAAATCTCGCTTAGCACTTAATGATGTTTTAGTCCGCCTCTAAGGTGAATTAACCACAGAATCACATCAATGGGAAAACAGAATAATGCAGTAAGATAATGCTTGCTGCATCTTCATAGCTAATCGCAGCTAATAATTGGTGTTCAGCCGATTTTTCAGTACAATAATGGTTCTTTCAGCTTCAATCATTATGGCCATGCATTCAAACCTAGATTATTCCCTACAAAGCAGTAACAGCTTTAACATCAAGGCGAGTTGTTCACATATTTATTTTCCCAGTACCTTGGTTGAATTACAGCAACTTCCTGACTTAGCGGCAAGGCCTTTTTATATCCTAGGTGAAGGCAGTAATACCTTGTTTGTTGAAGAGCAAGCGCCAACTATTATTCAACCAAAATTTATTGGTATCAACATTGTTGAGCAGGATGATTATTACATAGTGACTGTGGGTGCGGCCGAAAATTGGCATAGGTTAGTCTGCTTTTGTCTTGAGCAAGGAATTTACGGCTTAGAGAACTTAGCTTTGATTCCTGGTAGTGTGGGCGCCGCACCAGTGCAAAATATTGGTGCTTATGGCGTTGAATTTGCGGATTACTGTCAAGAAGTTCAATGGTATGAATTTTCAAGTAAAACACTGCATTCACTCACTAATCAAGAGTGTGACTTTGCCTATCGTGACAGTGTTTTTAAGCAAGCACGTTATAACCAAGGCTTAATTACCCAAGTGACTTTTAAGTTTCCTAAAGTATGGCAAGCAAACCTCTCTTATGCTGGGTTAGGTGGTTTAGCAAAAGGTAGCACTGCCAAACAGGTGATGGAAAAAGTTATAACACTGCGCAGTAGTAAGTTACCCGACCCTAAGGAATTACCTAATGCAGGTAGTTTTTTTAAAAACCCAGTGGTAAGTGCAGCTGATTTTGCTTTGTTATTACAACAATATCCAAACATGCCACATTACCCACTGCAAAATGGACAAATAAAACTGGCAGCAGGCTGGTTAATAGATCAAGCCGGATTAAAAGGTTTTCGTTATCAGTTTGTTGGCGTGCATCAGCAACAAGCTTTGGTTTTAGTTAATTATGGCAGTGATTTTGGTGCTGATATTATTCGCTTAGCTAAATATGTCCAGCGAAAAGTAGTTGAAAAATTCTTAGTTTCTTTGATACCGGAAGTTCGCATGATCACCGAGCAAGGCGAAACATCATTTTTATCCTTATCGGATACAAAGCCGATAGAGAGTATTAGTTCTAACGCCAGTGTTACTAGCGCCAGTATTACAAACGGAATTGATAATGACTAAAACAGTAAAAGAACATTTGATAAAATCATTAGCACAAGGAAAGTTTGTTTCCGGGCAATTATTGGGTGAGCAGTTAGGTATTAGCCGAACTGCCATCGCTAAGCATATTAAAGTACTCACTGATATCGGCCTAGATATATACAGTGTCACTGGCAAAGGCTATAAGTTAGCCCAACCTCTGTACTTATTAGACAAAGAAAAAATAACCGGCTTATTAGCAAATGAAGAGAACAAACACACTGATAAGCCAAGCGACTTGCCATTGGTTGAAGTACATAGCTTAATTGACTCAACAAATGACTATTTAATGAGACGTTTGCCCAATCAACTATCTCCAGGGCAGGTGTGTTTAGCTGAATACCAAAGTGCTGGCCGAGGTCGTCGTGGTAGGAAGTGGATTTCCCAGTTTGGTTCACAAATTTATTTGTCTATGTATTGGTATTTAGAGCAAGGACTATCGGCGGCGATGGGACTGAGTTTAGTCACGGCATTAGCGGTAAGTGATGCGATAAAAGCCCACAGTAATATACAAGTTCAGCTGAAATGGCCCAATGATATTTATCTTGAAGGCGTAAAGCTCGCAGGTATTTTAATTGAGCTTGAGGGGCAAGCGTTAGAGCCAAGTCATAGCGTTATTGGCATTGGTTTAAATCTGCATATGCCGGAAGAAGCAGGTAAATTAATTGAACAAAAATGGACAGATTTACAATCACACAGCCAGGTAGAAATTGATAGGAATGCACTCAGCGCACAATTAATCCATTGTTTACGACGACGCTTGGGCCAATATCAGCAAACCGGTTTAGCGCCGATGCTAGATGAGTGGCATGCAAATGATGCCTTTTTAAATAAACGAGTAAAATTGATTACAGGCGAACGCACTACGCATGGCATATGCCGAGGTGTTAATAATCAAGGGGCTTTACTGTTAGAAGTAAATGGTCAAATCAAACCCGTTTACGGTGGTGAAGTGAGTCTAAGGATGGATGAATGATAGTATTAATTGATATTGGTAATAGTCGCACAAAATATACGCAACTAGTCGAAGGTAGACTGTCAGCAATTGCTCAACTTAATAATCAAGACTTTACCTTAGCGTATTTTGCTAAGCACTTTAGCCATGCTAGTCAAGTCGTTGTTGCCAATGTTGCATCATCTTCATTAAGCAGTGAGCTGTCGACTTGGTGTACAGAACAAAATATTAGTTTTAGACAAGTGCATAGCGAACAACAAAAAAATGCTTTGCAGTCGGCTTATCAGCAGCCAACAACCTTGGGTATTGATCGTTGGCTGGCGCTATTGGGTACGATACACCTTTACCCCAATGAAAATGTGCTAATCATAGATGCAGGCACCGCAACCACCATAGATTTAGTGGCAGGTAGCGGTCAGCACCAAGGAGGCTGGATATTAGCAGGCATTAAGGCGCTATTTAATAGTATTGTAAGTAATAGTACCTTGGTTCATGCCAAAAGTACTGCCGTGCCAAGCTTAGCGTTTGGCAGTAACACTAGCGATAATGTAAATAATGCTTGTTGGGCGGCTACCTTAGGTATGGTTGAACAGGCAATTAGCCAAGCACAGCAATTAAGTGACCTTGACCGCATCATTTTAACTGGGGGCGATGGTAAGGTTTTAACCACGTTATTATTAGCACAGACCAGTGAAAAAATTATTGCCGTAGAAAATATTCAATTTATCGATAACCTTATTTTCTACGGATTACAAGAATACTGCTAATAATTAGCTTTCTTCTTGGTCTTGCAAGCTAGTAGCAGATTTGAATAAACAGTTATCAATGATTGAATATAATTTTTTAATAAATTTATATTCAATCGATAATATTAAATTAAACACAGTAGGAATTATCATGAAAGCAGGAATTATTGGCGCAATGGAGCCAGAAGTTGCCATTTTAAAAGCAAAGTTAACCGAGGCAACAACCACTGAACATGCAGGTTATGTCTTTCATCAAGGTCAATTAGATGGCAGTGATGTGGTCATTGTGCAATCAGGTATTGGCAAAGTTGCGGCTGCGTTAGCAACTGCAATATTGATTGATCGTTTTCATGTAGATTACGTGGTGAATACCGGCTCCGCAGGTGGTTTTGATCCCTCATTAAAAGTGGGCGATATTGTGGTCAGTTTAGAAGTGCGCTATCACGATGTTGATTTAACTGCATTTGGTTATGAAATAGGACAACTTCCAGCTAATCCTGCGGCATTTAACCCACATGAAGAGTTAGTGGCAGCAGCCAAAAAAGGTATTGAGAAATTAAGTGAGTCAAATGAAGAAAATATTCAGGCAATTACTGGTTTAATCACCACAGGTGATACCTTTATGACTAAAGAAGAAGATGTTGCTAAAGCTCGCGCTAATTTTCCGACTATGGCTGCGGTTGAAATGGAAGGTGCTGCAGTTGCACAAGCGTGCTTACAGCTTAAAACACCCTTTGTTATAATTCGTTCATTGTCAGATATTGCTGGTAAAGAATCACCACATACCTTTGAAGAGTATTTAGAAACAGCGGCGGTTAACTCCTCGCAGTTAGTAGTGAATATGTTAGCGCAACTTCAAGGTAAAACACTTAGCCTTTAAGTCTTTAGTACAAATTAAAAGGGATAATTAATGACAGTACTCACCCAGTTAACACCGTTTACTTATCATGTGTTAATCCTCATGGTAGTACTGATCATTAAGTCTGTAATTAGTCACTATATAGCTCATGAGCCGTTACGTTTTTTTCAGTTTTATTGTTTACAGCTCGGCAATAAAGTTAACAACAGTAAAAATAGCATTCAACACCAAACTATTGCTGGTTTATTGTCACTATTAGTGACCTTAGTACCTATCAGCATTATTTTGTGGCTATTTGCTGACTTTGTCGCTGTTGATTATTTATGGCAAGGTTTACTACTTTATTTGGCCTTGGGCTGCCTTAACCTAGGACAAATCAATACAGTTATCGCGCGAGCTTTAGTGGCTAAACAAAACTACCAAGCCAAAAAAACACTTAAACCTTGGTTATTACGAGAAACTGAGCAACTGTCTCAAGTTGGTCTCAGTAAAGCAGCTATTGAAATGCAGTTATTACGTAGTACCCAGCAAATATATGTGGTTAGTTTCCTCTTTATTACTTTAGGCCCATTAGCTGCGCTGAGTTATCGGTTGATACTGGAAATGCATTATTGCTGGAACAGCAAGTTAGTGCAGTTCAAACATTTTGGTTTTTATAGCCAGTTGTTTATTCAACTATTACAATGGTTACCAAGCCGTTTAATGGCTTTATTAATATTATTGAGCTCTGTTGGGCAAGGTAGCTCATTATCTTGGCGATTAACACGAGGCCACTTTTTTAAACTCAATAATGATTTTATTATCGCCGTTTTTGCTTTTTCACTTTCAGTAAGATTGGGTGGTGTTGCCATGTATCAAAATGAGAAGTTACGTAAAGTCGCTTTTAATGATCTCGGCAAGCAACCTGAGCCACGAGATATTATCAAAGCAAGCAGCAAGGTGGGTTTTGCTATTTATAGCAGTTTAGTTTTGCTGGTTTTCTTCGCAATAGGCTGGCAACTCGTTGCATTCAGCTAAACTGGTAAATTAAATAGCTATTTCTGTGACTGAACTTTATTTTTATTAGATATTTACAGCGGGTTATTAGTACGTGTTAACTCTGTAACTAGCGGTTAAGCAATTGCAAATGGTCGAAGGCAGTTAACGCTTAAGTTAAATTGGTATTTACATGACAGAACTTTTATTTTATTTAGATATTTTTGGCATTATTGTTTTTGCCTTATCAGGTGCGCTCATGGCTGGCCGGTATCAGCTTGACCCATTTGGTGTTGTGGTGTTGGCATCAGTGACCGCCGTAGGTGGCGGTACTATTCGTGATGTTATTTTACAAACACCAGTGTTTTGGGTCGTTAAGCCTTATTATCTTTATGTTATTTTAGCTACAGCAATACTTACCATAATATTTATCAGGCAGCCAAAACGAATTCCAAAACGTTTTTTATTGATTGCCGATGCTTTAGGTTTAGCATTATTTGCTGTGCTCGGTACGCAAAAAGCGTTAGTTTTGGGGGCGCCTGTTCCTGTAGCTGTTGTGCTAGGTACTATTACTGGTGTGGCTGGCGGTATGATCCGAGATGTTTTATGTAACGTAATTCCAATGATTTTACGTGAAGAAATTTATGCGTTAGCAGCAATGCTAGGTGGGGCATTATTTATCTTGTTACAATGGCTGAATTGGTCTGATACCAGTGCTATTGTTACTGCGATCTCCGCGGCGCTTATTTTACGTTTAGCAGCTATCTATTGGCATGTATCGTTACCGGCTTTTCATATTGTTGAAAAGCCGCATAAAGATAACAGTAAAGACAAAAGCAAATATAGAGAATAATGACACTTGTCTAACTCTTAAGCCTTTGCCTGTTCAGCTAAAACAGAAGTATTAAAAAGCGTAACTGATACCGATATTTTGTGATTTCAGCGTTAAATCACCCAAATCTTGGTAACGTAGACCTACGTTCATGCCAATGCCCATATCCCATTGATACTGCCAACCAGCCTCGAATAAAACACCCGTACCATCTTCACTTTCAACAGTGTAGCCGTTACGGCTAAATGCATAATCATAATATTGAGCGCCTAATTTTCCATATAAACTATTACGTTGTGAAATAGGAACTTGGCCTTTAATAGCTACAACAAAACCATCCAATTCAAACTCATTAGCGAGCAAACCAAACATGGGTTTATTATTTGTTTGACATGTCCACTTATCGTCATATTTTTCTTCACAATCCCAGCTATCAAGTTCTATAGCAGAATTATAAGCAACTTCAATTGAGAAGTGCTCTAGGGCTTGATAGTTATAAAAAATGTAGGCTTGAGCAAAGCCGTCACCATCCTGAGTTGAATGCTTGTATTCTCCACCACCAGCACCAATTGTTACGCCATAGCTATGCTGATGACCTTGTGCATGGCTAAATATACTAAGTAAAGACAGTGAAAGTAACGAGGTCGTTATTAAGGGAGATAACTTCATGGGTAGCGTCCTATGCGAAATATTAATAAAATACAAACTAAGAGTATTATTAAAAAAAGGACTTAAAATTACCGTTTGATAAATGTAATGATAATGTAAGTTTCTGTAAAGTCTTCAGCTATCGATTGCTAGAATCTTGGATTATAGACAAACATAAAAGAGAATTCGAGACAAGCGATAGCATTAAGAGGTGTGTTGAATATGTCTAATTTTATCTATATTAGACATATTAAAGGACAGGTAGCGGGAGTATTCTTTATCTGCTGACGAATACAGCCAATGTGATAAGGCTATTGATTGAATACTTCATTCATTTGTTGGTGAATTTTTTCATACCAACCATCTGTAATGATAATTGCTGGTAACACTTCTATCTCAATAGTGCCTGAAGTTGCGGTTTTATTTGACTCGTTGTAAACATCTAAAATATTTTTGATGACAACGGGTTGCGCTTTAAGTTTAAGCTTTTCAACTAACAACTTAGCGCCCGCTTCAAACGGTTCAATTTTACCAGATTGTGAGCGAGTTCCTTCAGGAAAAATAATTACTTTTTTTCCTTTGCAAAGTTTTACGTCTTTTAATAATTTTATGATGGCACGGCGATCTTTTTGATCGACTGTAATGTGACCAACTCTATCGACAATGCGAGAAACAGGCCACTTGTCCATAATTCCAGTGCGGCCAATAAAGCGAGTATCATTACCTATTGCTTGCTCAAGAGAGAAGATATCAAACATGCTTTGATGGTTAATAATTAGAATGTCAGTATCAGCATCAATAGTACCAGTGAGGTTTATTCGCGCGCCAACACTGCGCACAATCAGATCGGTAAAAATTCGACGCAAACGATTGAACCTATCTCCATGGCGTCTACATAAAGACAATGCAACAGATTGGGCCGCGATAGCGACATACATTTTGTATTTTTTTAAAAAGAAAGCAAACATGAATCTAATGCAGAAGCGCTAAACTAGGCTTCAATCCCCCAGCCATCGTTATAACCAGAAAAACTGGTAGCAATTTTTTCTAAAACCTCTTCTTGGGTAACAATAGCTTCATGTGAGGGTGTCATCACCACAGTACAATCTAAATCCCAAACATTAGGGGTTTCATCAGGATGTAAGTTGCATTTTACTGCAGGTAGGTGCTCTTTTATATGTTCAACCATGGCTTGTGCTTGGCTTTCTTGTTCGAACAAATGAAAAAATACCACATCGTGTGATTGGCTTAAGTCGATACCTGCTTGGTGCATTTCGGCTAATACTTGGCCTGTTTCATCATCTGGAAAGTTCATATAAAAATAATATAGTTATGCAATTAGAAGCGGCTATTATAAGGTGGTAAAAGCGACTTGAATAGAGTACTAAGTAAATAAATATTGCAGTAGTGATTATTTATTTGTCAGGGTACTGAGTTAACATGGAATTAACCGCTTCAATTATTTTTTCGTTTAGCTGCTTACTATTGTCTTTTGCTTCAAAGTCTAGCGGATAAATACTACGCCAAACTGAGCGGTTTCTTTTCGGGTCGACCAAATCAATGATTAAACCGCCGGGATAAACGCGCCAATCACTGCTGTTTTTTCGCCAAGCATTGGCTCTAAGACAATAAGAACAAAATAATACTGCCTTGTTATAGTTTACGTAGTCTTGAGTTTGTTTTTTTACTAGATGGTACGTGACTATAATGTCTGCTTTGTCGAGCTCACTGTAGTGAAAATTCTGTGCATCTAAGCTTCTTTCAATAGCAAGTTCAATGCTACTGCGTTGTGAGTGCGGTAAGTTTTGGCTATCAAAAAATGTAGAGCCACTGCTATAAAAACTGTAGGATTTGACCTGAGTAAAGTCAAATTTATCATAATAAATTACGGGGTTTTTCATTGAGCCACAGCCTGATAAAAGCACTATTACTAAAGAGCTTAGTACTAATTTCATTAGCGAAGTTATTGTCATAATCAGTTCTTTTAACACAGGGTCTTAACACAGTAATAGGAAAACCCTAGCCTAACAATTGAACTTAGTTTTGAACAGATAAACCTTTCATCGGCAGTAAACTTCTAATTTTTAGCCGAATTAATACTAAATAATGTGTTCAACCTAGGCAGACGTTTACAGGCATAGCGGTGATAAGTTATAAATAGTGCTTATTCGGACCTGCGTATTGGCAGTTTTGTTATTTGACTAAAGTAAAGATAAGGATATATACATGATTAAAAATACAGCTAAGCAATTATTTCTCGGAGCATTATGCATAGCAGCGAGTATTACCTCGTTAACGGCTCTAGCTGAATCATCAGTTTGGAAAGTAAGTAAAGGCAATGACCATATTTTTATCGGTGGCACAGTGCATATTTTACCAGCCTCTGAATTTCCGTTGCCTGCTGAATTTGAGCAAGCCTATCAAAAGAGCAATATCATTGTTTTAGAAGCTAAGCTACCTGACGCTAGCGATACCGATTTTCAAATGAAAATGATGCAACAAATGGCTTACGGCCAAAATAAAACCATTGGTGATTTTTTATCAGCTAAAACTAAACAAAATCTAAGTCAGTATATTTCTGCTTTAGGGGTTGATTTAATGATGTTTGAACGTTTTAAACCAGGTTTCTTAATGACTATGTTAGCGCTATTGGAAGCACAAAAGGCAGGTTTGTCAGGAGAAGGCGTTGATATTTTCTATAGTAATAAAGCAAAAAAAGATAACAAGAAATTAGCCTATTTAGAAATCGCTGAATTTCAAATGAATATGATTGCTAATATGGGTGTGGGTAATGAAGAAAAATTTGTTAAGTCTAACCTTGAACAGATGAAAGATTTTAAAAGCATGTTTTTAGGTTTATTGAAAGCTTGGCGCGCAGGGGATGAAAAGCAACTAAATACGTTAGCCATTGAGCCAATGAAAGATGACCCTAATACCATCAAGACCCTGCTTACTGATAGAAACAAAAATTGGATTCCGCATATTGAACAAATGTTTTCTGGTAATCGCAGCGATAAAGAACTTGTTCTAGTGGGAGTGGCGCATCTAGCCGGAAATAATAGTGTGTTAGCTTTATTAAAAGCGAAAGGTTATCGGGTTGAGAAGTTATAATTTTCGATGGAAAACCGTAAAGGAGTGAAATAGTAAAGTAAGTAATGTAAATCTGCTGACTTGATAATAATCGGGTCAGCAAAGTAAATAGTCAACTTCTACCAAAGACTGTCTTGGTTAACATCTTTGAAGCTAATCACCTTACCACCAAACTCTGTAGCGAACGCTTGGGCATCAGTTTGTAAACTAAAGCTGGCTAGGGTTTTACCCCAATAGTTACCCTGTTTTATTTCTACCAAAGGCTGTCTTGATTTACTTCACTCAAGCTTAATACCTTACCACCAAACTCTGTAGCGAACGCTTGGGCATCATTTTGTAAACTAAAGCTGGCTAGGGTTTTACCCCAATAGTCACCCTGTTTTATTTCTACCAAAGGCTGTCTTGATTGACCTCTGTAAAGCTAAGTACTTTACCACCAAACTTAGCAGCAAAAGCTTGCGCATCAGTTTGAAGGCTAAAGCTGGCTAGGGTTTTACCCCAATAGTTACCCTGTTTTATTTCTACCAAAGGCTGTCTTGATTTACTTCACTAAAGCTTAATACCTTACCACCAAACTCTGTAGCGAACGCTTGGGCATCATTTTGTAAACTAAAGCTGGCTAGGGTTTTCCCCCAATAGTCACCCTGTTTTATTTCTACCAAAGACTGTCTTGGTTAACATCTTTGAAGCTAATCACCTTACCACCAAACTCTGTAGCGAACGCTTGGGCATCATTTTGTAAACTAAAGCTGGCTAAAGTTTTACCCATAGCGCCTGTTTTTTCAGAGCCAGTGACAAACCAAGCCTGCTTGGCATCAATAAAGTATTTATCATTTATGCTATTACTGCCCCAAGGCATTTTACTCATATCGTGCACTAATATTTGGCTGATATTGCGGGTGTTTTCTGGATCAAGGTAGTAGCTAAACATGTCCCGAGTTGAGCAAAACTTAAAAACTCTATCGCCTTGCTCTTTCCTAAATAGTTCACCTTTAGGGCCATCAAAGTGAGTGATTAACATGCCACATAAATGACATTCATCGTTGTTTTCCATGGCAACTGCCCTATGAATAACGGCTTGTTGTGCTGAATTATCAGAACAAGCACTAGCGGCTAATAATAAGCATATTAATAGCGTGGCTTTTATTAAATGAGTCATTAAAGTTTTTTCCTTTTGAAGATAAAAATGGCAAGGGTTAAAGGTAATACTACCCAAGCCAATAAAGCGGCAATTAACTGTTCTTGCGGTAAACTGGCATTGATGGCAACACTTAAGACGCCATTCACATCGCTGTTATCAAGTCCTGCGAGATTCACCAAACGAAAGATATCAGTAGGGTTAAGCATCATTAATTGTGTTAAACCATTTTGACTGATGCCTTGTTCAACACCAACCAGTAAAGCTAATAACGCCAAATCAAAAGCAAGAGCAAATAAGAACCAAGTAATGAGGGCAAAACCTGCCGCTTTTGATTTTTCACTGACCGACAAACTAATTAAATAAGAAATTGCAGTAAAGCTTAAGCCCAATAAAATCGCACTGAAGATAAAAATTGAGAAGCTAGTTAATACTTCAATATCACCCAGTTGGAAATAGAGTAATACTGCTGAAGCGCCAAAGCCTAATAGAGTGGCGAGGGCGATAATACTGCCTTGGCCGATAAACTTACCCAGTAGTAGTTGGCTTTTACTTAACGGGTAGGTCAATAGCAGTAATAAGGTGCCACTTTCTTGTTCACCAACAAAACTGTCATAACTCAGTAATAAGGCAATTAATGGTATAAGAAAAACAGACAAACTGGCTAAACTGGCAACTGTGGTTGAAAGTGAAGCTACACCAACAGCACCAGATGCGGCGGCGCCAAAATAGGTTAAACCAATAGAGAGTAAAGCAAAAATTAGTGTGATAGAAATCAACCAACGATTTCTTAAACCATCATGAAACTCTTTATTGGCTACTGTAAATATTTGTCTCATTAGCTGGTAGCTCCCTTTACTTGCAGCAAAGGTTCTTGCAGAGAATTTTCAGTTAGAGAAAGAAAGTGCTGATAAACTTGTTCTAAATTAGCCGACTCAACATGCAAGTCTGCTAAACCTTCATGGTTAAGTAACTGACTTAATACTGTAAGTTTTTCCTGTTCCGGCACCATTAAAGTGTCTGGGCAGTTAGCCGTTAAAAATCTATTAAGTTTATTGTCGTTTGCTACTGAGCCGTTTAGACCTGAGGGTTTGATAGCAACAGGTAAAGCCGCTTGCTGACGTAACTCTGCTAACGTGCCCATGGCTAATAATTGCCCTGTTGATAAAATCATCGCGCGGTCAATGTGTTGCTCGACGCCGGGTAAAACATGCGAACATAATATGACACTAGAGCCGTTGGATTTTAACTGATCAACAGTTTTGTAAAAATCACGAGTAGCAATCGGGTCTAAACCGACTGTGGGTTCATCAAGCAATAATAATTTTGGCTCGCCAATAAATGCTTGTGCTAAACCTAAGCGTTGGCGCATACCTTTTGAGTATGTTTTTACTTGTCTTTTCATTGCATGAGTAATGCCTACTTGCTCAAGTAAATCTATCGCTTGCTTCTTGGCTTTCTTATTAGTAAAACCTTTTAACTTGGTAAAATAGCTTAATACTTCTAAGCCAGTCAGTTGTTCATAAAAGCTAACATTTTCCGGTAAATAACCGACTTTACTCCGGCTATGCCAAGCTTCTTTTGAATCGGGTGCCATACCCATTACTTCAACCTTGCCACGGCTTGGTGAAATAACACCTAAGATGAGTTTCATTATTGTGGTTTTACCTGCGCCATTATGGCCAAATAAACCCATCACCTCGCCTTGGTTCAATTGCATGGTTACAGACTTTAATACGTCGAGATCGTTATAGCTTTTACCTGCATCAGAGAGGGATACTATTGGTATATTCATAAATTATTCCTTCAAGCTTACGCTAGTTGCTGTTGTCGACGGTGTAACATTGTCTTTTGTAAGCGTAAGTGATGTAACTGATTTTTCACTGTTGGCAATATTTACTGAGCTTATTAAGTTTGGTGCAGTCATCAACGGGAAGCTGTCCTTGATGCCGGGTGGTTTTAATACCGGAAATTGTCTTTGCACCCAACGTAAAATTAAAATAGCAGGGCTGTCCATGATCATTTTCATTTCAGGGTACTGCCATATAAGTTTATCTATACCGTAGTTTGGTTCAAAAATAGTATCGCCAATGCCGTCATTATCCATGTCCCAGCCTAAATAGTTACTCCAGTAATTACCTTGACCGTCTTTGCTCCATTCTTGTTTTTTATTGGCAACATATTTTACTTGCGTGGGATTGTTGATGAAGCTATTACCGTATATTTTGATATTTTCTGAGCCGGCAGTTAAATGAATACCAATTTCTGCGGTATCAATAATATTGTTTTTCAGCGTGTTATAACCGGAGTTATAAATAAATAAACCTTTACCATCACGGCCAAGTACTTTGTTTTCAGGCTTGGTCCAAACATTTTTGATATAGTTATTACTAAAAGTTGATTGGGTAATAAAATTGAGTAAAAATCCGTAATCTTCACTATCTGTAGTTTTGTTGCCTGTAATAGTTAAACGACGCGAACTCATCAGGGCATAACCTGCCCGAGTAGAATAGGCGGTATTATCTTTGATGGTATTATCGTAAGAATACATATAATGAATACCATAACGTAAATGGTGCATGGTATTTTGTTCAATAATATTATTTTGACTAGAAATAACATAAATACCATCACGCGTTTCACTGACTTCATTGTGAAAAACATGGCTGTTAGTGACATTAGCGATCTGAATGCCGTTGCCCCTATCAGCAGAGCGCAGTGCTAAATTACCCCTAACACGGTTATGACTAACTATGATTTTATCTGCTTGGTTAATCCAGATGCCAAAACCATCACCCATTAAGATATTATTTTTAATGGTCAAATTAAGAACTTTTTTATTATCTACTTTATCGTGAGAATAAATGCCTGAATTTTGATTGGTTAAGTCGTCACCCCAATTGATAATGGTAAGGTTTTCTATGGTGATATGAGAATTTTTTAGCCATAAAGCATGGCCCTTGCCTTGGGCATCAATAATAGCGACTTCGCCTCTTACGTTAGTGCCACGTAGAATGATTTTTTTACTGATAATGAAATTACCGAAATACTGGCCGGCAGTTAAAGTAATCACATCGCCATCTTGGCTGTTATCTAGAGTCAACTGTAAGTTATCACTGGCAGATAATTGAATTTCTTGCGCGTTTAATTGTTGGCCGTAAAAACAGGATAAAACTAACAATAGGGTAAGTATTTTTGTGATACGAAGCAAAGTAGTAAATTTAAAAATGGTAACTACAGCTAGAATAACATTATTAGATGAAAATCAGTTGATCTCGATTAACTATTAACGGCTTATTTTAATTATTCAACAGCTTTATGTCGCTACTCATAATAGTAAGACAGAAAGGTAGGATTACATTTTCCTAGTGAAATAGTCGCTATGAAAAAAAAAGCCCGTTATAAAATAACGGGCTTTGAATTCAGTATTCTAGCGAATTGTGGTCGTTAATTAAAACTTAATAAATTAAGCTTCATAACGCTCACTAAAAAATATTAGCGTTTAATTGTTCAGCTATAAAGTCTATAGCTTGTTGAGCGCGTATGCTATTACCGGCAGAATCAAGTCTTGGTGAAAAAACAGCTACGGAAAATTGGCCTGGGGAAACGGCAATGATACCGCCACCAACACCACTTTTTGCTGGTAATCCTACTTGATAAGCCCATTGACCACTATTTTCATAAAGTCCTGCCGTGGTCATTACTGCTAATACGCGTGAGACATTGTCACTGCTCATCAAACGTTTTTTTGTTAAGGGGTGGATACCATTATTAGCAAATACAGATGCCATCACAGCAAGATCTTTGGCGGTAACGGCTACAGAACATTGACGGGTATATACCGCAAGATTGGTATCTACATCACCATAAAATCTGTCATAAGAAGTTAATAGCTCAGCTATAGCGCGATTATGGCCGTTAGTGTCAGTCTCAGATTGATAAACATCTTCCAAAACGTTTAACTTGCGATTGGCAAATTTATTGTACCAAGCAGAAAGTCCTGACCACTTAGCTTTTTCGTTCTTACCATCCAATAAGCTAACCGCTGCTATTGCGCCTGCATTCACTAAAGGGTTAACACTGCGGGCCTTATTTTGCTCTATGGCCGTCACTGAATTAAAGGCTAAACCTGTGGCATTAACGCCAATTTTATCAACAATAACTTGTGGACCATTTTGTTCCATCGCCAATGATAAAGTGAATACTTTTGAAATGGATTGTATAGAAAATGGCTGACTCACATCACCCGCGCTATAAATTTTTCCATCAGTGGTGACTAACGCTAAACCAAAGTAAGTAGGGTCTACCTTGGCTAATGCAGGAATATAGTCAGCATTTTCACCCGGATTTTGCTTTTTAAATTTATGATAAGCATTATCCAATATGATTTGTATGGCAGCTTTTTGTGGAGACTTTGCCAATGCTGGGCTGGCACAGGTAAACACGACAACTTGCAGCAGAATTATTGTGTAGTGAGTTAATTTCATTAAATATATCCTTATTAATATTTAAAACAGGCCGAGGTTTGCAAGCTAAAGTTGTCAGCGTCAAAGTTTTATGTACTTTATACATAACTGTATTGCCGTTTTACCCCTGTTTTTAATGGCCTAGGCTTTTTGAACCGTGCAGGTAAGTCATTTAAGTACCATCCATTTGCATGATTAATGTGCTCTAGGTTATTCCAATCACAGCAGAAAACAACTTGTTATTACACTTGTTCATTATTATTTAAAGGTGAGACTAGGCGATAAAATAGCAATGAAAAAGCCAGTAACATTATTACTGGCTTGATAACGGATAAACTAATTTAGTTGTGTATTTTAACTTACAGTGATACCAGAAAATTTACGTTTACCCACTTGGTAAACCGCAGTAGTACCAACTTTGCTCATTAATCCTCTCTATTATAATTCACTTATCCGATTAATTGCCGCAGAGATGGCTTGTGCACTTTCTTTTGAATAGCCACCACCACCTAGAAAAACAACAGGAATATCTAGCGCTTTAAGGCGCTCTAGTGTTATTTTTTCTCTTTCGACCACATCATCTATCGTTAATTTCATGTGTCCAAGTTTATCACTGGCAAGCACATCGGTACCGGCAACAACAAAGGCGACTTTATAATCACTCGATAGCGTATTTAATGCTTTTTGGTATTTTGCTAAATACTCATCACCTGAGATGCCTGAACTTACGGGTACAGGAAAATCTATACGCTCTCGAGTAAACTCACTTTGAGGATAGATATCACTATTATATACATCCAATATTTTTACTTTATCGTTATCGAGAAAAGTTCTAGCATTACCATTACCATGATGAGCATCGGTATCAATAATTAAAACTTGATCGGTATTTATTAGTTCACCGCTTTTAATCAGCTCTTGGTAGGTAATGCCGATATCATTATAAATACAGAAGCCTTCCATATTATGCTGACTAGCATGATGATAGCCACCAGCTAAGTTCCAGCAATTCTTTCCCGTTAAGGCTAACTTGGTTGCTTGCAAAGTAGCGCTTACACCATAACGCATTGGCGATAATATTTTTTTATCTAAGTAACTAAACCCAACAAAAGGTATGTTAGGTACTTCTAATGCTCTTAGAATTGTCACTTTCTCAATAATAAGCAACTCTATCAACTCGTTAACAAATTCATTCACAAGTGTTAACGAAATAGGATTTTCAGGAGAGTGAAATTTTATGTTGGAGTTGGATTGGATATCATCAAAAACCTTTTGAAATTTCATACCGTCAAAAGGATGCAAATAGCGTAGTAAGCCTAAATCTATATTGAAATTTTCACTATAAAATATATGTATCATGCTAATTCTCTCGCGTATCTTAATACTTGTTCTGGAGTCCAAATTCCATAACCTAAAATAGAGCCTAATTTGCCATATTCTTTTGCGCTAGGGGTAAAGCTTGGTTTTTTTGCACCAGCCTGTAAACATTGCGCCACAATATGAGAGCAATTGTTACGTGCTAGCTGATATCTAGGAATGTTCAGTTGGATTCCTCGTATAAAAAGTAATATTTCTTTTTCTTCTAAGTCATTTAGGGTTACTGTGATTGGCTGTCTATTTCCCTCGTTCTTAATATCAGTAGCCAAGTTAGTCATGAATGAACCGGGTTGACTAGTTTTAATTTTTAAATCTTTTTTACCTGCCTCACCATCAGGCCAGAAACTTATGTACGTACTGCCAATCGTTAGGGCTGCATGACCGACATGAGTCGAATTTTTTGTCCATATGTGTACTTTTACCATTATTTCATCATCCTTGAATCTAGTGTTTATTTAGTATTTATGTAGTTTTATTTGAAAGTTAATCGTTGTAGCTGCCTTTTGTGGAAATGTATAGTTTTGTATAGTGCTAGTTTCGGTAAGAGTTTTATTCAATTGTTGTAATTAAGTAGTACCTACAATAAGTACTACTTAATTATTAACTATGATTTTAAGGTATTTATTTTACCGTGATACGAGCAAATTTACGTTTACCTACTTGGTAAACCGCAGTAGTGCCGGCTTTAATAACTAGGCTTTTCTCGGTAACTTTTTCGCTATCAATTTTAGCCGCGCCTTGTTTGATCATTCTATAAGCATCAGAAGTACTACCGACTAAACCTGCCTCTTTAAGCAAGTTAGCAATGGCTATTTCGCCGCCTTCAGCTGTAATTTCCAGCTCAGGCATATCATCAGGTAAAGCGCCTTTTTGGAAGCGATTGATAAATTCATCATGGGCAGCTTGTGCTGCGGCTTCATCGTGAAAACGGGCAATTAATTCTTTAGCCAAATCGATTTTAACATCACGTGGGTTTTTACCGTTTTCAATATCGGTTTTATAGCCTTCAATTTCGCTAAGTGGTTTAAAGCTCAATAATTCGTAATAGCGCCACATTAATACATCAGAAATCGACATGATTTTGCCAAACATTTCTGTAGGGCTATCTGTAATACCAATGTAGTTGCCTAATGATTTAGACATTTTTTGTACGCCGTCTAAACCTTCAAGTAATGGCATCATTAATACTGTTTGTGGACGTTGCCCTTCAGATTTTTGTAATTCACGGCCCATTAATAAATTGAATTTTTGATCGGTACCGCCAAGTTCAACATCTGCTTCTAAGGCAACTGAATCCCAGCCCTGTACTAACGGGTACATAAACTCATGAATGGCAATCGCTTGACCATTGGCGTAACGCTTTTTAAAGTCATCACGTTCCATCATACGAGCAACTGTTTGACGAGAAGCAAGTTTTAACATGCCTGCAGCGCCTAATTTATCCATCCAAGTAGAGTTAAACGCTACTGTGGTTTTAGCGGGATCAAGAATCTTAAATACTTGTTCTTTATAAGTTTCAGCGTTGGCTAAGACATCTTCTTTGGTTAATGGCTTACGAGTAACATTTTTACCAGTAGGATCACCAATCATGCCAGTAAAGTCACCAATCAAGAAAATAACTTCATGGCCAAGTTCTTGGAAAGTTCTTAGTTTATTAATAAGAACTGTGTGCCCTAAATGCAAATCAGGCGCAGTTGGATCAAAGCCGGCTTTAATCTTTAGTCGCTTACCGGTTTTAAGTTTTGCTAATAACTCTTCTTCTACTAATATTTCTTCTGCGCCGCGTTTTAGTTCGGCAAATGCTTGGTTAACATCGGTCATCTAGGACTCCACTGACTGGCATTGATACTTAGTCTCTTAATAAGTGATAACTACTGAGTTGTTGCACTGAAAATAGGGCGCACACTATTTTATTAAAACGAGTGGTTATATTGACTAGGTAAAGTTTATTTAATGGTCGAATTCTACTGCACTTTGCCAGTGGGATAAAACCTTATAATGGCTTTTTTAATAAAGAATCATTGATTAAGTCAGTAAAGTTGTAATCTCTTAGGCTAAACAGTTCGAAATGGGGCAGATCGGGCATGATATTTTGATGCGAAAAATTGTTACCGTGAGTTATCGGGGCATTTTTTCTGTAGTTTAGGGTGAGTTTTGATATAGTCAGTAGATTACCTGTGTTTTTTTTGTATTTATCCTTTTCCTGCTATGAAAGTTTCGAGTCGTACTTTGTTTAAAAAATTATTAGAAATATTCCAAAATTTGCCTAAGTTACATCGTTTGATAATCATCGGCAGTAGCGTTTTTTTATTACTATTACTTATTCTACCTTCCAGCAGTGACAATGCTGATAGCGAAGATATCCAAGTGGGTCAGCGTATTCAATTGACACTACCTGAAGATATAGTACCGGCAAGTTCGACGCCAAGGCAAAGTGTGTTACCGCAACGCAGTACGTCTAAAGCCTCTAAAAATACCGCAACTGAACAACTACCTTCGTTAGTTAACAACCAAAGTACTCTGCAAGATGGCAGTTTAGCTAGCGGTAAATTAAAAGCTAAAGTTAAAATACAAGATTCTTTAGACGAGCTTGCTAGTTTAAGCTGGCAAACGGTGAAAGTGCGCAGTGGTGACTCATTAGCATTAATTTTGAAGCGCTTAGGTTTTAGTGCGCAAACAACCTATGCAGTGAGTACAGCGAAAGGTGAAGACAGCAAATTATTAAAAAGGTTGAATGTTGGTGATAAATTACGTGTCGCCAGTAATGAAGCGGAACAATTGGCCGCGCTTGAGTACCCCCTCTCTAAAACAGATACGCTTTTTATTAATTTAGTCGGCGATAGCTATCAATCACACCGAGAAACTAAGCAAGTAGAAATAAGAGAGAGCTTTAGTTACGGTACCATCAACTCTAGTTTTTGGCATGCTGGTGTTACTGCAGGATTGAATGATAGCCAAATTATTAATTTTGCCAATATTTTCGGTTGGGATATCGATTTTGGCCTAGATATACGCGAAGGGGATAGTTTCCATATTACCTTTGAGAAAAAATATGTTGAAGGTGAATACATTGGTACTGGTAATATTTTAGCGGCAGAGATAACCAACCAAGGTGAAGTGTTTCAAGCCGTACGTTTTACTGATGATGAATATTACAGTCCAGATGGCAGGAGCATGCGTAAAGCTTTTTTACGTGCACCAGTTAGCTTTAAATACATCAGTTCAAGCTTTAAGCGTAATCGCCGTCACCCAGTAACAAAACGTGTGCAATCACATAATGGTATAGATTACGCAGCGAAACAAGGTACGCCAGTGGTTGCGGCCGGTAATGGTACGGTTACCCGTGCTGGTTATAGTAAGTACAATGGTTATTACGTGTTTATTCAGCATGGTAATGGCATAGTGACTAAGTACTTACACTTCTATAAGCGGCCGTCAGTAAAAAAAGGTCAACGTGTTAAGCAAAACCAAACTATAGGTTATGTCGGTGCCACTGGCTTAGCAGCAGGACCACATTTACATTATGAATTTTTACTTCATGGTGTGCATCGTAATCCGCGTACGGTAAAACTACCCGATGCTAGACCTATTGCTAAAAAATATAAAAAAGATTTTTTATTGTTAGCAGCTAAGCGGTTAGAGAATTTATCGGGTGCTAAAAATGCTTTACTTTCAACACAGCCTTCAATCGAAGCCAGTGAACTAGCGACTAATGACTGACAAAGAAAGTAAAGTACAAGGGAAATATTATATTGGCTTAATGTCAGGTACCAGCGCTGATGGTATTGATTTAGCACTGGTCGATTTTAGTGATTCACAGCAAAAGTCGAGATTAATCGCTAGTTTTTATCAAGATTATAACTGTACAACAGCCAAAAAAATCACTTCACTTTATCAGCAGGGCACTAATGAAATAGATCGCGCTTTTCATCTCGATGTGGAATTAGCGCATTTGTTTTCTCAAGCAATTATCGCGCTGCTTAAGCAAGAAAATCTCAGCGCCAGCGATATTATTGCTATTGGCAACCACGGAC
Organism: Colwellia psychrerythraea; assembly: GCF_000764185.1. GTDB lineage: Bacteria > Pseudomonadota > Gammaproteobacteria > Enterobacterales > Alteromonadaceae > Colwellia > Colwellia psychrerythraea_B. The sequence continues at coordinate 7,405 of NZ_JQEC01000007.1, read as the reverse complement.
AAACCATTCGCCATCGGCCAAGCGATGATAACCCTTTTACCTTACAAATAGGCTGCTGCCAGACATTAGCTACTTTGACAAATATCCGCGTTGTCGGTCAATTTCGCCGTAAAGATATGGCGTTAGGTGGTCAAGGTGCGCCTTTAGTGCCCATTTTTCATCAACAATTGTTTGCTGACTCTATGAATGCCAACTTTGTTGTCAACATTGGTGGCATTGCTAATATTACTTTTTTGCCAGAGCAGGGGTCGGATAAAACAGTATTAGGCTTTGATACCGGTCCAGGCAATGCTTTACTTGATGATTGGTTTCTTAAACATCATCAAGCAAGTCATGATAAATTTGATAAATCCGGCCTTTGGGCTGCTACTGGCAACATAAACCAAGCGTTACTAATGCAACTAATGCAAGATGCTTATATTAAAGCTGTAGCCCCTAAAAGTACTGGGCGAGAATACTTTAACCTTGATTGGCTTGAGCAGCAATTAACTACTTTTTATGAAAAGAGTAACTTGTTTCTTAGTGCTGAAGATATTCAAGCAACGTTATTGGCTTTTACTGCACAAAGTATTAGTGCGGAAGTTATGTCATTGGCTAAGCAAGGTAAAGTCTATTTATGTGGCGGCGGGGTGCACAATAACGCTCTAGTTGCTGCACTTAAGCACAGTTTGAATAACTCTGAATCAGCTTATACTGTAGATAGTATGCAAGCTTTGAACGTAGATGGCGATATTCTCGAAGCCATGGCATTTGCATGGTTAGCGTATGCTTTTGATCAAGGCTTAGTCAGTAATATGCCTGCGGTAACTGGTGCCAGCGCAACGTGTACTTTAGGTAATGAGTTTTTACCTTAACCCATATCTTACCCATGATTCCGAGCTATATTGTCGGGAATTTATTCTTTTTAATTACTAGTCTTTTTACTTTAACGTTTTTCATACTTTAGAGTCAGTTAGCTCAATTTACTCATTTATCCGAAAAAAACAAAGTAATAATCTACTCGCATTTCATTACTTCAGCACTATACTTAAAAATAGGCTGTTCAAAAAATGAACTGATTGTTGGTGTAGAGTTCTAACTCAGCACACCTTGTTAAGTGAGGGGAGGGCTTATGGAATTTAAAGATATTCATATTGGTATGAAATGTGGCAGTAAAAAAGGCAGTGGTACAGTCACCTGGGTTGATGGTTCAACACATACTATTTATATGGTTGATTGTAAAAATAATAATAATTTTGAAGTAAACATCAGCGATATTATTGAAGATCCACAAGCACACAATAAAGAGGATGATTACTATTAATTAGTTTTCAATATCTTCTTATAAAAGAGAGTTAAAGCCCGATAAGTTTACACATTGTCGGGTTTTTTATTGTTATTAGCTGAGTGATAGATTGAATCTCTTCTAGCTATTTGACAAACTGAGCCCTGTTACTATTGATTAAAGTCTTGGTATTATTATTAAATTTACAGGGTAAGGTGTTTTATGGAATGGTTGTCAGTGCTACCCCCTTTGGTGGCTATTGTTATAGTTGTTTGGAAAAAAGAAGTCATTCTCGCCTTACTTTCAGCGGTGTTCACCGCTGAGTTATTATTAGCAGCACAACATCATAGCAACGCGCCTTTTCATGCCTTTCTCGGCTTCATTGAACGTATTATTAGTGTGGTTAGCTCTGCTGGCAATGCACGAATTTTGATCTTTAGTTTACTTATCGGCGCCTTACTGGCTTATATTCGAGAGTCTGGCGGCGTTACCGCAACCGTAGAAAAGTTAGTGAATAACGGTATTGCCAAAAGTAAAAGGCAAGTAGGTGGTTTAACCATGTTTACTGGCATGGTTATCTTTATTGAATCAAATCTTAGTGTACTTACTGCGGGTATTTTATCTCGCGATTTATTTGATAAATTTAAAATGAGCCGAGCTCGTTTAGCTTATATTATTGATAGTACCAGTGCGCCAGTATGTATTTTAGTATTACTCAATGGTTGGGGAGCGTACGTTTTAGCCCTGCTAAACAATTATGATCTAGGAGAATCTTCTGTCTCTATTTTATGGGGCTCAGTCGCGTTTAATTTTTATGCCATTATTGCGTTACTTATGGTGGTTTATACGGTAGTTACCGATAGAGTGCATGGTCCGCTAAAGGCGACAGAAAAAGCATTAAACAAGACACAATCTGTAGAGCCGCAACAAATCCAACACGCAGTAGCTTCTCCAGCAAACACTAGGCAAAAACCGACGAACCAAGAACAGGTTATCCAAGGCACATTAACTAAAGATATCTTAGAAGAAAGCATGGTGCCTGCTACCAAAGCACGCTTTATGTTAATACCGCTGATGAGCATGATTTTAGGTATGTTCTTCTTTATGTATTGGAGCGGTAATGGTGACATTACGCAGGGTAGTGGTAGTAAATCAGTACTTTATGCTACGTGTTTAGCGCTGGCAGTTAGTTACTTTTTATTGAAATTTTCTAAGCGCTTTGAACATAAAGAATTAGTTGATATAGGTTTTAAAGGTATTGCCGAACTTTTACCTTTAGTGACTATAGTACTAATGTCTCTCACGTTGGGAGCTAGTTTAAAAGAACTTGGCACAGGTATTTTTATCGCCGGTGTTGTTGGTGAGTATTTACCTATAGTGTTTATTGTACCTATGCTATTTTTAGCTGGCGGCATTATTTCATTTAGCACAGGTACCTCGTGGGGAACTTTTGCCATCTTAATTCCAATTGGTGTGCCCTTAATTCAAGCACTAGGATTACCGCCATCATTGGTTATTGCTGCGATTTTAGGAGGTGGAGTTTTTGGTGACCATTGTTCACCTATTTCAGATACTACAGCTGTATCATCTATCGCTTCAGGGTGTGATTTACTTGAACATGTTAAAACTCAAATGCCTTATGCACTTTTTGGCGGCGCATTAACATTAGTCGCCTATTTCATTGCTAGTCTTGTGATGATATAGAAAAAATATAGATATGACCTGAGAAGTAATGTTTTTTATTATTGTTGTAGTAAACAGATTAAGAGTGATATTTATTGATCTAGATCAAGTTTTTCTGTCTATAGTTAACAATATCGGCTAAAATGCGCGCCATATTTTAGTTGATTACTTGTTGTACAGGATACTAGATCATGACACACCACGAAGAAGACTTTAAAGACACTACCTCAACCATCAATGTGCTAATGGTTATTGTGGCAATGGTTGCCATGCCGTTATTACCTATGCTTATGGGTTGGTTTACTATGTTGCGTTAAGCAATCTTAATTATTGCTGGTGAGGAGTATTCGCTCTTGCCAGTGATTATTATTAACTCACTGTTACTCCTTTCAAAATTAGCTCTTCTCAAAATCACCACTTTTAGACATTTTTTTACTCAAAAGCCACTCGGCTGAAACTGTTGGTCAGTACATTATTTCGCATTTAGACTGTTTTATTCTATAATTCATCGCTATTTTATCATTCACAACACACATCTTTGTTAAAGTGTTGGCGAAATTATATCGTTCAAATATTAAGGTTCAATGAATGCCTGATTTAGCCGTTCTTGCGGTATTTATACCAACATTCTTTTTTGTCTCTATTACCCCAGGGATGTGCATGACGTTAGCTATGACGTTAGGCATGAGCATTGGTGTACGACGAACTATGTGGATGATGATTGGAGAACTCATTGGCGTGGCCATTGTTGCTATAGCTGCTGTGCTTGGCGTTGCCGGCATTATGCTTAACTACCCAGATATATTTGAAGTTTTAAAATGGCTAGGCGGCGCTTATTTAGCCTATATAGGCATTAATATGTGGCGGGAAAAAGGTAAAATGTCAGTAGGCGAAAACGAATTAAGCGATGTAAGTCGACAAACGTTATTCTCGCAAGGCTTCGTGACGGCCATTGCCAATCCCAAGGGTTGGGCTTTTATGATCTCTCTACTGCCGCCTTTTATCAGTGTTGACCGTGATGTAGCACCTCAACTTATGGTGTTATTAGGTGTTATTATGCTAACAGAATTTACCAGTATGATGGCTTACGCTACGGGTGGTAAAAGCTTACGAATATTTTTAAGTCGCGGTAATAATATTAAATGGATGAACCGTATAGCGGGTAGCTTGATGGTAGGTGTTGGTTTTTGGCTAGCGCTTGGCTAGCTTTCATCGCATTAACCTAATACCATAGCCTATTACTATTTTTTCTTATTAATTGATAGGCTTTAACTATGATTAAGTTACGCGATTTAGAATATTTAACAGCCATAGATAAACACAAACACTTCGGTAAAGCGGCACAATCTTGCTTTGTTAGTCAGCCGACCTTGAGTGGGCAATTAATGAAGTTAGAAGAGCAGCTTGGTTTACAACTGGTAGAGCGTCATCGCCGCAATGTAATGTTAACGCCAGCTGGCGATCAGCTCGTTGAAGAAGCACGTAAAGTATTACAAGCGGCAGGGCAGTTTGAGTCTTGTGCCAAAGCCTTGCTTGATCCTTTTGCCGGCGATTTACACTTAGGTTTGATCCCGACATTAGCGCCGTATTTATTGCCACATATTATGGCTGACTTAAATACTACTCTGCCAAACATCAATTTCTTCTTACATGAAAACCAAACCAAAGTATTGTTGCAACAGTTAGATGAAGGTAAATTAGATGTGCTAATTTTACCTTACCTTGTCGAAATGGAAAAGTTCGAATCATACCAACTGTTTGATGAACCTTTGATGTTGGCCACGCCTAAAAGTCATCGGCTCGCCAATAAAAAATCTCTTTCATTAGCTGATTTACAAGATGAAAAAATCCTTACCTTGGCTGATGGCCATTGCCTTAAAGATCAAGCGATGGGTTATTGTTTTTCTGCCGGTGCTAAAGAAGATATTAGCTTTCAAGCGACAAGTTTAGAGACATTAAGGCATATGGTGGCGAGTGGCATGGGCATAACTTTACTACCAGCGCTGGCTGCGCAAGGCAATCTAGCCAGTGATACTATTCATTATGGTAAATTTCAAGCACCAGTGCCAATACGTGGAATCTCCCTGGTGATTAGGCCAAACTACTCACGTATGCAGTGTGTTAGAGCTATAGTAGCCAGTGTTCGAAAGTCTCTTAGCGATATCATCAGCTAAATTTTTTAAAGGCACCTTCAAGCTCCCGATTAGTCATAATACCTGAGACTAAATCAGCAATTTTGAAGAACACTTTGTGCGCATTGGAGACATTAGCTATTGAGTTTTTGACATATATTTTCTAATGAATACATCATGTGTGTTACTGAGAAGTCTTAGTAACACACATCAACCAGTATGGTTTTTTCTTTAAGTATATGAAAATAATGAAATTAACGTGTTATTTCTATCAAGTTATTACTGAGACGTCTCAGTAATAACCTTATCTGCCTATAAAAAACACCTATAACAATACAATAAGACTTTGAAATCAAAGAATATTGAGTTACTTTATTCACAATCAAGTAGATGGGAGTTACTGAGACGTCTACATAATAAGCTGTTATATGCACAGGGAGGTCTGGTGAAATTTTTAACATTAGCGTTCTTAATCCTATTTTCAAATGTGACTCTAGCTAAACTTGCACCATCTAAATGGAGTGAGTTAATTCATGATTCAGAGTTTATTGTTTACGGAATCGCTCAAGAAATTAAAATAACTGATTTAGGAACTGGTCAGGCTAAGTTCAAAGTTATAAAAAGTGTCAAGGGTAAATATAACGAGAAATACATTACGGTGCATTGGTCGTCAGAATTTCATGACCAAAGAGTTTATGAACTTAATACTAGTAGTGTACTTTTTGTTAAAAAAGATTCTCAAGGAAAATATGTTGGTACTTCCTACGGAAGATCTTTTTGGAAGATCAATATTGATTATTCAAAGAGAGAAAATAGCTATATTAATCTATTTGGTTCTTTGGCTATGGTTCAAGATACTCCAGAATCAATAACGGAGTATTTTTACCCAGAACGGTGCGGTGAATTAACTGATTATAAAGCTCGAAGAATAAATTTAAATAAACTAATTCAATATATATCAGAAAGTTATTAGGTGGCATTGTGCATATAACAAGTCATTTAAAAGGACAAAAAACAGTTGGTTTTGCTCCTTCGTCGCTTATTTTAACCAACTATTTTTAGCCTCTTAATGAGGCGTTAGGCATCTTGAGGAGAATCGGCGTTGCTCGATAAAATGTTGAATATTTTATTAAATGAAGATGAGCTTGGTGCAGTTGTAAGAGCACATATCCTTATTGAGCAATATGTAGATCATTTTTTATCGCTAGTCGTTCCTAATCATGACTACCTAGATAAGATGAGTATAGATTTTTCTAATAAAGTAAAACTTGCCGTTGCAATGGGTTTAGATGAAGAAATATATAAACCTATAAATTCTATAACAAGTATAAGAAACAAATTTGCTCATAGAGCTAATTTCAAACTCGATTCATCGGATGTTAAAAGTTTTTATGATAGTTTTGTAGCAGAGGATCGTGATGGTATTCAGGACATTATTTCTAATAACCCAGACCGACCTACTGGGCTAGCTGACAAATATTCGCGGTTATCTATCAAAGAAAAACTAGTAGTAATGGTTATATTGCTTGCCATACGTATTGAGAGTGAAGTCAAATTTGAACTCGATTATGCGTTAGATCAGATAGACGATAGTGAAGATGAAATCGATGCCTAACAAGGCGTTCAAACGGACAAAAAACAGTTGGCTGTTTCACTCCGTTCACAATTTTAGCCAACAATTTTTTGCCGCTTAACGTGGCGTTATGTGGTAGATACGAATGCTTGAGTTATCCGAAACACAGGTTAATGAACTTAGATGGGGAGACGCTAATTATTTTGGCTATTATTGGGATACCCAATTCACCGACCCAACGCTCATAATTCGCATCGCACCAGCTAATTCTCCGATTCAAGAGTTAGTATGTAATTGGGCGACTAACTTAAAAGTTAATCTAGACTACAAAAAACACGTGAATCCGCTATTAACTTGGGAAGTAATTTTCGAAGGTTTACCAAATAAAAGGTGGAAGGTTGTTTTTGATTTTACAGAGAATGGGTCAATTGAATTTGAGAGTAATGGACTAGCAGTAAGGCAACTACCGAGTCCAACTACCACATAACAAGCGTTTTAACAGGACAAATAACAGTTGGTTTTGCTCCTGCGTCGCTATTTTAACCAACTATTATTTGCCCATTAAACGGGCGTTTTAAAATATTTATGGAAAATGAAAATGAAAATGAAAAACAAAATATATACAATTATTTTATTTATTACCTTAGCCAGCCCTGTAATGGCACTAGAATGTGAAAATTATTCTGTGAAACATTTACAAATTCAAAAAACTACGGTTTTAGTCAAGTTTAATTCACTTGAAGGTGCAGAAAC
>NZ_JQEC01000006.1 GCF_000764185.1 Colwellia psychrerythraea | reverse complement strand
GAATTGAACTGAGCAAAACCCTGTAAAATCCTAAAGTGGTCACTTAATGGTTATGTGTCCTGGAGCATAACCATTAAGTTCCATGCTTTACTGTTACTTATTTAGTGAGAGAGCATTCACTGCCTAAGCAACAACTAAACGATAATCGTTCTCATTAAGTTAGTCAACATTATTTTAACAATTAATTTAAAATAATTATAAATTATTTTTTAAGTTTGGCAAAAGCATCGGCGAAAGCGTTACCCATAGCAGCATTATCGACTTTTTTGCTTTTCGATTTATTTTGCTGGTTAACAGGTTTCCCTTGTTGGCTTTTATTATTACTCGCAGTTACCTGATTATTTTTAGCCTTGTTGTCACGATTTTGAGCTTGGCTTGGTTTTTGGGCTTGAGTTACCACTTGTTCATCTAATCGCATAGTTAAACTGATGCGCTTGCGAGTTGCATCAATCTCAAGAACTTTGACTTTAACAATATCCCCTGCCTTGACGATTTCACGTGGATCACTAACAAATTTATCGGTTATGGAAGAAATGTGTACCAAGCCGTCTTGGTGTACGCCAATATCAACAAATGCACCAAAGTTAGCGACATTAGAGACAACACCCTCAAGTATCATACCTAGTGTTAAATCGGCCATGGTGGTTACACCTTCGGCAAAACTAGCGGTTTTAAACTCTGGACGAGGATCTCTCGTTGGTTTGGCTAGCTCATCAATAATTCCTTTTACTGTAATTTCACCAACTTCATCACTTGTTAACTGACTTATATCTAAGGCATTCAATTTGCTGCTGTTATTTAGCACTTGAGTTACATCGATTTGTAATTGCTTGAGAATTTTCTCTACCAAAGCATAACTTTCAGGATGCAAAGCAGATTGGTCTAACAGGTTATCACCATCGGTTATCCGTAAAAAACCGGCGGCTTGCTCAAATGCTTTTGGTCCTAATCGTGCTACTTTTTTTAATTGCTTTCTATTGGTAAAGCGCCCTTGGTCATCTCGATAGGCAACTATATTGCTAGCCATGGTTTTGTTTAACCCCGAAACCCGTGTTAATAACGCTGCCGATGCACTGTTTAAGTCAACACCTACCGCATTTACACAATCTTCGACAACATCATCAAGGGTTTTACTGAGCTGACTCTGACTAACATCATGCTGATACTGTCCAACACCTATGGCTTTAGGATCAATTTTTACCAGCTCAGCTAATGGATCTTGTAATCGCCTAGCGATGGAAACAGCACCACGAATTGATACATCAAGATCAGGAAATTCCTTAGCTGCAAATTCAGAGGCTGAATAAACAGATGCACCCGCTTCACTGACAATCATTTTAGTTAGCTGTATTTTACTTTCATCAGCTTTAAAAGTTTGTATAACCTCGGCCACTAATTTGTCACTTTCACGTGAACCAGTGCCATTACCAATAGCGACTAATTCAACTTTATGCTGTCGACAAGTATTAACTAAGGTTCTTACTGATTTATCCCAATGATTTTGTGGTGCATGTGGGAAGATAGTAGCGGTATGCAATAATTTTCCCGTGCCATCAACAATGGCAAGTTTACAACCAGTTCTTAATCCAGGATCTAAACCTAAGGTCACTTGTGCGCCAGCAGGAGCAGCCATTAATAAATCAGCAAGGTTATTAGAAAAAACATCTATCGCTTTAGTTTCAGCCTGTTCACGTAAACTAGTCACCAGTTCATTGGTCAAACTTACATTTAATTTGGCTTTCCAAGTTAATTGCACAACTTTTGTTAAAAATTCTGCTGCCGCTGGTTTATTACCTGTCGATAAACAACGTAATGTTAAATGTTCAATAATAAGCTGTTCAGCACTATTGAACACTGTCATTTCTTGGCCAGGATCAACATCAATATTCAGCTGTAGGAAGCCTTCATTTCTACCACGTAGCATCGCAAGCATGCGATGAGAGGGAACTGATTTAAGTTTTTCACTATGTTCAAAGTAATCACGGAATTTTGCCGCGGCTTTATCCTGCCCCTTAACCAGTTTACTCGTCAGGTGTGCTTGCTTTAACATATGTCGACGCAGCTTAGCGAGTAAATTTGCATCTTCACTAAAGCGTTCCGCCAAAATATAACTAGCCCCTTCAAGCACGGCTTTTACATCAGCAAAACCTGCCGCTTCATTGATAAAAGCTTGCGCTTCGACTATTGGCGTAAGTTGCCAGTTATTAAACAACTTATTAGCTAATGGTGTAATGCCTGCTTCACTGGCAATTTTTCCTTTAGTACGTCGTTTGGGTTTATAAGGTAAATATAAATCTTCTAAACGGGTTTTGTTATCTGCTTGTTTGATTAATTTTTCCAGCTCCGCACTAAGCTTATCTTGCTGTTTTATGCTTACTAAAATCACTTGCCTACGGTCTTCAAGTTCTCGTAAATAACTTAAGCGTTGTGCTAAATGGCGTAGATGATTGTCATCTAAACCTTGGGTGACTTCTTTACGGTAACGAGCGATAAATGGCACAGTAGCACCATCATCAAGTAAGGTAATAGCGGCATTAATTTGTACCGCGTTAACATTGAGTTCTTGAGCAATTTGCTCGGCAATAGTTAACATTGAAAGGCAGTTCCAGCAGGGTAATATGTTGGTTGGCATAATAGCAGAAAACTGTTCTGACGAAAATTATACTGCCACTTTCTGGCTATATTTGTAAAAAATGTACAGTATTACCACCTTGTGCCTTTGCTTGATAGGCGGCTTGATCGGCTAAATCGAATAAAGCTTTATAGTTAAAACTACCCTGCTCTGTTGAACTGATACCAAAGCTTGCAGCCACAACCACAGTAGACTTACTCGCTTGAATAGCATGAACTTTAGCACAGAGAAGATTAGCTTTTTTTGTCGCTTCTACTAGGGAGCAATGTGGCAGAACCACTAAAAATTCATCACCTCCTAAACGAACGGCAATATCTTCTAGCCGACAACTTTTTTGCAGTACCGCGGCAATATTAACCAGTACTTCATCACCTTGTTCATGACCAAAGGTATCATTAATATATTTAAATTTGTCGAGATCAATCATGATAAAACTTAGTGGGTATTTATGCCGCTTAGCTAAGCTCAATGCTTTTTTATTAAAAGAGTTGAGAAAGTAACGATTATATAAACCCGTTAACTGGTCTGTCATAGCTAACTGTTCTAATTTTTGTTGTTGGCTGATCATTTTTATGAATAGCTGCCGAGCTACTACTAAATTTTTTACTCTGGCGATTAACTCAGCCTGAATAACCGGCTTGATAATAAAATCATTTGCACCTACTTGCAGAGCATGAATTTTCTGGCTAGTTTTTATTGTCGCTGACATGGCAAGAATAGGCGTTAGCGCTTTACCATCAGTCTTTGCTCTGATCTCCTCAATCATCGCAATGCCATCTTTTTTGCCAGGTAGCACAATGTCTAACAGCACTAAATCATAAGCCGTGCTTTCAAATTGCAGTAAAGCATCTTCAGCCGTTTTATGGTGGTCCACCGTAAGGCCCATTTGCTGCAAAATTTCTTTGGTCATATTTGCTAATGTTAGATGATCTTCAACATATAAGATCCGGCCAGGCACTTGCACTACCGCTAAACTGTTCTTAGTTAGTTCAGTTAAAATATCTTTTAGCTTTGGTAATTCATTACGTTGGCAGACATAATTCACCTCAAAAATTTTCATTTCTGCTAATTTATTTTGATCTTGCTCACCGGTAATAACCACTATTTTGCAGTTTTCCATGCCCGAGATAACTTTTATCTGTTTAGCTAAGGTAAGTGCGGTCATGTCGACTAAATTCATTGCCACAATAACCAAATCAACTTTATTGTTCGTCAACTCTGTTAAGGCAGCGTCGCCAGTAGAGACTTCCTCATAACTTATAGAGTAGCCATAAAGAAATTCATTAAGTAATAATCGATAGACTCTTGAGGGTTCAACAACCAATGCTTTCATTCACACTTCTAATAACATAGATAAACTATTTAACAGTATGGTCGCTGTTTTTTAGTTATACCAATATACGTTACAATTTTGATATTATGTTGAGACTTAGTACAGTAATTATGAACAAATAAACTATGAAAAAATCAAACTATATAACTCGTGCAGGCTGGGATCGTTTAGATAAAGAACTGAAGTTTCTTTGGAAAGACGAACGACCTAAAATCACTCGTTCGGTCAGTGAAGCAGCGGCACAAGGTGATCGCAGTGAAAATGCCGAATATATTTATGGCAAACGACGTTTGCGAGAAATAGATCGACGAGTGCGCTTTTTAATGAAGCGTACCGAAGACTTAAACATAGTCTATCCCAACGCCCAGCAAGAAGGCCGAGTATTTTTTGGTGCTTGGGTTACCTTAGTCAATGAAGATGATATTGAAGTAATTTACCGTGTAGTTGGTCCTGATGAATGGGACATAAAACGAGGAGAAATCAGTATTGATTCACCCATGGCACGGGCATTATTAGGTAAAGTTGTTGGTGATGAGATAGTGGTAAAAACCCCTGAAGCTGAGCGATTTTTTGATATTATAAAGATTAGCTATAAGTTGCCATAATAAAGTCACTGGTAACCGACAGTTTAATAATCAAACTGTACGCCTAAACGTATATTTGCGCCACGTCGCATCTCACTACCATCTAGGGTGACTGTATCTAAGGTAGTAGCGACATCAAGATTGATAAATCTCATCATAGTAACACCGGCATTAATATAACCTAAGCCAGTACCTGCTAAATTTCTGCTCATACCTAAACGGGCGCTGGGTAACCACCAGCTATCAGCTGCATAACCTGCGGTTAAGGTAAACCACTGATACTCATCATGCATAGGATCAACAACAGCATTGGCATCTAATTCAACATTTAAGCTCCAATGGCGCTGATCAGTAAAAATACCCGCTTCGAGTTTCAACTGACGCTCCATGGTATACGTGACATGTTGATCTAGTTGGCTAATAATATTCTCTGAGTTAAACCGTCCTCGGTCATAATCAGGAAAATCATAATTATGTTCGAAAATACTCGTTAATGATGCACCTAGTTGATAATGCTCGGCCGCCCAAACTACCCCTAAATCCATATCAAGACCATTTTCATAAATAAAATCAGCATTTTTAATATCATCAAATAAAGCTTCCGTATCGGTAATTTCACCAATACGGGTACCAACATTGGTTAAACCTACTCGGTAAAACGTTGGTTTAACTCCCCAATATAAATCACCTAAATCACTTTCCAACGCATGTCGACTGTAAGACAGTGAAAACTGAGATACCTTCGCCGCTTTAATAAGCAATAGGCTGTCATTATCAACCGTCATTTTTACTTTGTTATTGGCCGGGTTATAAAACAAGGTTATTCCACCAGATAGATCAAGTTCTTGTACTGGGTCAGATTCACTTAAACCAGGGATGGTCTGCAGCTGTTCTTTAGCTTGCTCTGAATTAAAATTAATATCCTCAAAAATTCCAACCGCTTTCGAGTTGCCTTTAAAAGACATCCCCAACAATAAAGTACCACCGAATAGACCTTCATTTAAAACAAAACTAGCCTCACTAGTAGCTTCTGCTTTGCCGTAACCTTCAGATGCTATCAGGGCTAATAAACCGGCGGTGGTAATTACTTTGCTTTTAACAATATCGAGGCGTTCTTCTAGCTCAGGGTACTCGGCAAATAGGTCTTCCCAAGTGTAATCTCTAATAGGATTTTCAGGTGTTGGTGGTAATTCGACATCATTGCCGTCATCACCTTCACTTGGAGGATTGAACAGTAGTGATAATTCATCTATTTTGGCAAAAAGTTCATCGAGATTACCATATTCAATACCACCACCCAGCTCAATAGAGCCGCCCGTCATTACATGCGGATCTTTACGTGCGACAATTAAAGCTGCGGATGCCGGATTGCCGGCATTTGAAAGGGATTTTTGCGAATAATTTAGACTAGCACTTCGTGGTTGAATATCGGCCAAGACATATTGGCTCGGTAACGCCCATAAAAATAGTGCGATAACTATAAAGGCGCTATGTGTAGGCAATAAATTTATCAAATCCCTGATTGATGTAAAAAGCTGCAAAATTTCGACTCTATTTAGCGACAACATGTAACTAAGTGTACAACTGATGACCTACATTAACATAGCACCGAAAGTAGAACAGCTAAAACATATTTGCATTACAAAGTAATAACAATTAGCCCCCTAGATCCCATAGCCTTTATTATTTAACTATCCGACTCCTAATCGGAATTTGGCAAACATCCAGTACTGGTGGTGGTTTATTATAGAAAAATGCGCTGTCGCGGTTACGACGTTTCACTAGACGCTCAGCAAATGCTTTTGATTCAGTATTTTCTACTTCAATGTGAATTTGCTCGGCTTTTGCGACATCACTCATCAACTGCATGCTGACAATTTCAGTAAAGTCTCGATGGTCAACAGCATACTCCCCTTCAATAACTGCCGTTCTCTGTATTGCTTGCACATGTTGCATACCATGAACTACACGACCATAAATAGTCATAATACGATCTAAATAACGTGGTGCTTGGCCAATAACAATATAAAAGTGACTAGAGGCGGAATCTGCTGCATTATTTCTAGCCATAGCAATAGTACCAGGACAATGGGTCAACCAAGCTTTACCTGAATTAGGACTTTTTCCTTGTTGATAAGCAATAGCGAAACCGTCTTTAAAGCCCGTTTGTTGGGCAAATAAACCTTGTTGCTGTACAGGAGTATAAGCCCAATCTTTGGCTACTTTAAAATCTGCTTCCATGGCAAGAATAGGAACAGAAAGATCTTTTTTACTGCCATCTTTAGGTCCTGCTTGGGCAACAAAACCATCGATGACACGATAAAATTTGGTGCCATCATAAAAACCTTGTTGAGTTAGTTTGCTAAATTGTGCGGTATTTTTTGGAGAAAATTGCGGTGCTAGCTCTATAACCACTTTGCCATGGGGCAAGGTTAATAATACAGTATTATTAAGTGGCAACTTTCTCCACATTGAGTCCGCAGCATCATCAGCGCCGCAAGCACTAATAAAAAACAAAGTTGTTAACGTCAGTACCGTTTTTAAAGAAACTCTCATGGCAAACCTTTATCTGTTTTAAAGTAATACCAAATCCATTAAGATATTTCCCACTCAGCGTGAATTAAAAGCTTTTAAACTCGCCCTTTGGGAGTTTGACATCGCCCCATTAACAACTATAAATCCATTGAATTTAGAATAACTAGATCTAAATAAGTTTAACTTGTTAATGAACCACTGACATAACTCTGAGTAAGGAATAAATTTATTGGAATTAGTATAAGTAAATTAAATGCTATCATAGCCGCCATTAAAACAATACCGCATCTCCTGGGAGTATTTCGTGAACAAAAGTCTTATCACCAACCTCATTGCATTAGCTGTTACATTAGGCGGTTATGTTAGCGAGCAACATATTATTTTCACCTTTGGTCTTTTTGCTTTATCAGGCGCAATCACAAACTGGCTAGCTGTGCATATGCTCTTTGAAAAAGTACCATTACTTTATGGTTCTGGTGTTATTCCTGCTCGGTTTGAAGAATTCAAAATAGCTATTCGCCAATTGATGATGGAACAATTTTTTACTGAACAAAATATCGACCGTTTTCTTTCAGACAGCTCAGGTAAAGCCAGTACCATCGACTTATCCCCCATTATTGACAAGGTTGACCTTACTCCTGCGTTTAATAGTTTAGTGGAAGTTATTGAGCAATCATCGTTTGGACCTATGCTTGTTATGGTTGGTGGAAGTGAAGCAATTCAGCCAATGAAAGAACCTTTTATTGAGAAGATGAAGCTTTCAATGCAAGAAATTACCCAAAGTGAACAATTCAATACGCTATTAAGAGAAGAATTAGAACAACCCGATATTATTTCCGGCATGCGAGATAAAGTGAGCGATATTATCGAAAAACGTCTCAATGAATTAACGCCTCAATTAGTTAAAGAGATTGTGCAAAAGATGATTAAAAAACACCTCGGCTGGTTAGTCGTTTGGGGTGGTATATTTGGCGGTGTTATTGGTTTGGTTGCCGCATTTACTAATAATTTCTAGTGTTTAGCAGGTAAATAATTTTTACTTATAAAATAAAGCACAACAATCACACTAATTAATCTTAGTTTTGTCACTATATGGCATAAAAATCACTTTAATTAAGCCATAATTTTGGGTTATGCTTGGCCAACTAGAAAAATTAGAGCTTTTAGGTTAATAATCGCGATAATGCCTTATTTATCCCGCTCTCATCTAATATTAAGGAAATTTCTGTCATGTTTGATAGTTTAAAAGCTTTGCCTGCCGATCCAATTTTAGGATTAGGGATTAAATATAAAAAAGATACCAATCCAAAAAAAATTGATTTAGGTGTTGGCGTATACAAAGATGAAGCTGGCAATACTCCGGTACTTAATTGTGTGAAAAAAGCAGAACAACATCGTCTAACCACAGAACAAAGTAAAGCTTATATTAGCCCTGGTGGTTCACCATTATTCAACTCGGAAATGGCTAAACTCATTTTCGGTGCTGATCATAAAGTGCTAGCAGAAGATCGTGCTCGAATCATCTCAACACCAGGTGGAACTGGCGCTTTACGCGTGGCTGGTGAATTTATCAAGTCATGTAAATCTGACGCAACTATTTGGGTAAGTAATCCAACTTGGGCGAATCACAACGGTGTTTTTGCTGCTGCAGGCTTAAATGTTAAAACCTACCCTTATTACGATTATGAAAATAAGAGCTTAGATTTTGATGGCATGCTAAATGCGCTTAAAGAAGTTGGTAAAGATGATGTGGTGTTATTGCACGCTTGTTGTCATAACCCAAGTGGTATGGATTTAAATAAAGAGCAATGGCAACAAGTTGCAGAAGTAGCTAAGACTGTTGGTTTTACACCTTTACTTGATATGGCTTACCAAGGTTTTGGTACTGGCTTAGAAGACGATGCTTACGGTCTACGTTTACTCGCAGATACCGTTGAAGAAATGATTATTTGTAGTTCATGTTCTAAAAACTTCGGTTTATATCGTGAACGTATTGGTGCTTGTACCATTATTGGTTCATCGAGCATAGCCGTTGATATTGCAAACTCGGTATTACTTTATGTTGCGCGAGTTATCTATTCTATGCCGCCAGCGCATGGTGCCGCTATTGTTGAAACAATTTTAACGTCAGATGAATTGCGTACAGAATGGTATGGCGAATTAAAAGACATGCGTGACCGCATTAACGGTAATCGCAAATTAATCGTTGATAAGCTAATTGAACATGGTGTAACACAAGACTTTAGCCATATTAGTCGTCAAATGGGTATGTTTTCTTTCTTAGGTCTTTCACCTGAGCAAGTACAACAGCTTCAAGATGATTACAGCATCTATTTAGTGGGTTCAAGCCGTATGAGCATTGCTGGTTATTCAAATGATAATGTTGATTACTTAGCGCAATCAATTGCCAAAGTACTTTAGGCCTTCATCGCTTCAAGCACTTAAGTATAAATAAAATCTGGCTGAGCTTTTTTTATTCTAATAGAGTAAAATAGAGCCCAGCCTTTTTTTTGGCTAAATTTTATAAACAGTAGAGTATTCTCTATTTGATCCTAGCCATATGTAATTCAAGTTTGTTTTAAAGGAAATCCTGTGATTGTTCCCGGTAATTTATTTATTCTTTATGCACCAAGTGGTGCCGGTAAATCTAGCCTTATTAATGCCTTGTTAAACCAAGATAATCAAGCTTCTTCAAGAGCTATGCAGGTATCTGTATCTCATACCACCCGCGATATTCGTCCCGGTGAAAATAATGGTGAACATTACCACTTTGTTAGCATTAGCGAGTTTAAAAAACAAATAAGTAATAACGCATTTTATGAGTATGCCGAAGTCTTTGGTAATTATTACGGCACGTCTGAAGCGGCTATCGATACCCAACTAGCCCAAGGCATTGATGTATTCCTTGATATTGACTGGCAAGGCGCGCAGCAAGTTCGCATGAAAAAACCTAGCGTTACGACAATCTTTATTAGCCCACCATCTAAAGAAGAGTTAGAAAGGCGCTTAACAGGTCGTGGTCAAGACAGTGCTGAAATAATTGCTAGTCGTATGGCACAATCGCAAGCGGAATGCTCCCACTATAATGAATCTGATTACATTATTGTTAATGATAATTTCGACCAAGCGCTGCTAGATCTAACCACAATTGTAAACAATCAGCGTCTTAAATGCCGTCAACAGAGCATTGCACAGCAAGAATTGTTTAGTAAGCTACTAAATAATGAAGTAAGTCAGTAGCTGAATAATAAATAAAAAAGTTCTCTGTTGCGCGGCTATTGCTTGCTTAATTAATGAGTGAGCAGTAAACTACGCAGCTATTTTGTAAGTTAGTTTATTAGTTGGAGTGCCCAGATGGCTCGCGTAACTGTTGAAGATGCCGTAGAAAAAGTCGGTAATCGTTTTGATTTGGTGCTAGTTGCATCACGTCGTGCTCGTCAAATTGCTACGGGCGGAAAAGATCCATTGGTTGAAGTCGAAAACGACAAGCCAACAGTAATCGCTTTGCGTGAAATCGAAGCTGGCTTAATTACTACAGACATTATGAACACTTCTGATCGTGCACAACAAATTCAGCAAGATACTGCTGAATTAGATGCTGTTGCAGCGATTGTTGGTGGTCAAGAAGACGAATTATAAGCTAGAGTTATTTCTTTCTAAGAAAGATTTAGTTTTAAGCACTTAAAAACGCGTACCTTATTCTGCTTTATGCGAGAAAATAGGTTACGCGTTTTTTATTGCCTGTTCCTTAGTTATTTATAAGTAACCTGAACTCTGGATAATGAGTGCTTGATGTTGTAAGTAATGTTTTAATACCAATTCCACTAAGTTGCCGGCCACTTGTACGGGTTAAAATACTCCAAAGCGACATAGCTTTAATCAATGCCTTGCCTCTAAGCCTTTTAATACTCGCTGAATCGTGCATTTCGATGTAACATGAGTATATTACTAGGGTATATACTCGAATTATCCCCTTTACCCCCCTGCATTTGGAGCATTAGGTGTACCTATTTGAACCTTTAAAAGAACTTAGCTCTACCTACCTATCAAAAGTACAAATTGATTTACTTAAACACGCTTATATTGTTGCGCGTGATGCCCATGATGGACAAATGCGTTCAAGTGGTGACCCTTATATTACTCACCCAGTTGCCGTAGCAATTAATTTAGCCCAAATGCGTTTAGATCATGAAACTTTGATGGCGGCTTTATTACACGACGTTATTGAAGATACTGAAGTTACCAAAGATGAATTGGCTGAGCTTTTTGGTCATACAGTAGCCGAGCTTGTTGAAGGGGTAAGTAAACTAGATAAATTAAAGTTTGATAACAAAGAAGAAATGCAAGCGGAGAACTTCCGTAAAATGGTGCTTGCCATGGTGCAAGACATTCGTGTTATTTTAATTAAACTTGCCGATCGTACTCATAATATGCGTACTCTTGGCTCTTTAAGACCTGATAAACGTCGACGTATCGCGCGCGAAACTTTAGAGATTTATGCACCAATAGCTAACCGTTTAGGTATTCATGATATCAAAAATGAATTAGAGCTATTAGGTTTTGAAGCACTTTACCCCATGCGTTCACGTGCTTTGAAGTCTGCGGTACAAAGTGCCCGTGGCAACCGTAAAGCGATTATTGATAATATTGAAAAAGAAATCGCTGCTCGCCTCAAGGAGAGTGGTATTGATGCACAAATTATGGGTAGAGAAAAACATCTCTATTCTATTTATCGCAAAATGCTCAATAAAGAATTAATGTTCAATGAAGTCATGGATATTTATGCTTTCCGCGTCATTGTTAATGAAAAAATAGATAATTGCTACCGTGCTCTAGGTGCCATGCACAATCTTTTCAAACCAATTGAAACGCGTTTTAAAGATTATATTGCTATACCAAAAACTAACGGTTATCAATCACTGCATACCTCACTAATTGGTCCACATGGTATACCGGTTGAAATTCAAATCCGCACCCACGATATGGATCAAATGGCCGACAAAGGTGTTGCCGCGCATTGGCTTTATAAACAAGACGGCGAGAATACGGGCACTACCGCGCAAATGAAAGCCCGTCGTTGGATGCAAAGTTTATTAGAGCTGCAACAAAGTGCAGGTAGCTCTTTTGAGTTTATTGAAAACGTTAAATCTGATTTATTTCCTGAAGAAATTTACGTATTTACCCCAGATGGTCGAATTATTGAACTCCCCATGGGCGCTACGGCAATCGATTTTGCTTATGCTGTGCATACAGACGTTGGTAATTCGTGTGTTGGTGTAAAGGTAGATCGTAAACCCTACCCTATGAGCCAACCAATAGATTCAGGGCAAACGATTGAAGTCATAACGTCTACCGCAGCCCGACCTAATGCCACCTGGTTAAATTTTGTTGTCACAGCTAAAGCACGCTTACAAATAAGAACTTACTTAAGAAGTTGTGAAAAAGATGAATCTCATGCCTTAGGCTTGCGTTTATTAAGTCATGCTTTGGGTAAAACTAAACTTGAAGACCTAGCACAAGAAAAGATTGATGAAGTTGTGCAACAAAGTGGTAATGATAATTTAGCTGGCTTGCTTACCAATATAGGTTTGGGTAATGCCCTGAGCATTGGTATCGCCAGACAATTAACTGATGGTTTTACCGAAGATAACGAATTAACTTCATCAAGTAGCAAAACTAAAATGCCGATAAAAGGCACTGAAGGCATGTTAGTAAGCTACGGAAAATGTTGTCGTCCAATCCCTGGTGATGCTATTTTAGCTTATTTAAGTCCAGGTAAGGGTTTGATGGTGCACCAACAAGGTTGTCGAAATATCAAAGGACATGACCAAGGTAGCCTGTTCCCAGTGAAGTGGGATAGCGACATTGATAAAGAGTTTATTGCTAAGCTACGCGTAGAAATTGTTAACCATCAAGGAGCACTAGCATTATTAACTAATGTTATTGCTAAGTGTGGCTCAAATGTGCACAGTTTAAATTCTGGTGAAAAAGAAGCTGGTTTGTACGTGATCGACATGGAAATCACCTGTCGAGACCGTATTCATTTAGCTGATATTATTAGAAAAATCAAAGTAATGATTGATGTACAACGCGTTATTAGAAACAAGTAATTATCTCGATATATTTTAAGCTATTGCTTAATAACGAAAGCAATACTGCAAACGAAATTTAAAATTAGAAAGCAGAGCAATATGCTCATGTTGTAACCACAGCTATTACCCAAGGAAAGATTATGAAAAGCATTATCAGTACAGACAAAGCACCTAGCGCTATTGGTACATATAGCCAAGCAGTAAAAGTAAACAATACAGTTTATTTGTCAGGTCAAATTCCATTGATTGCTGAAACCATGGAAGTGATTGAAGGTGACTTTGCTGCACAAGCTGAGCAAGTATTTAAAAACTTAGTTGCAGTATGTGATGCAGCAGGTGGCGAAATTAACGACATGGTAAAAGTTAACATCTTCCTAACAGATTTAAGTAACTTTGCTACAGTAAACGAGATTATGAGTCGTTATTTTAACCAGCCTTACCCAGCAAGAGCGGCTGTACAAGTTTCTAGATTGCCTAAAGATGTTGAAATTGAAATTGATGGTATCTTAGAACTACCTAGCGTCAATTAAAAATAGGCTTCATTAATACCATTTAACCTGCATTGTCAGCGCTATTTATTTAAGTCACTTATACATATAAGCTCCCTAAATTAATAGCTTGACGGCTTTGTTTAAATCGCATTACTTTTTCCTATTACCCAGCTGTATTCTAGCTTTGATTAAGAGTTGAGCTAAAATTATTTAAAAGATTAAACAAAATGACTCCAGAAAGATTAGCACGTATTAATACCATGTTAGACAAACGCCAACCTGACTTAACGGTTTGCATGGAAGGCTTACACAAATCTCATAACTTAGCCGCCGTAGTACGTACTTGTGATGCTATTGGTATTAGTGATGTTCATGCCGTTTGGAAAAGTGAAGAGGCAGAAGTTCGAGGGGGTAGTGCTGCAGGTAGCCAAAATTGGATTGACGTGCATAACTATCATAAAACTGCTGATGCAATTAAAGCGTTAAAAGCACAAGGCATGCAAGTATTGGTAACTAACTTGTCTGATACTGCGGTTAACTTTACCGAAATAGATTATACCAAACCTACCGCTATTATTTTAGGGCAAGAGAAGTTTGGCACCTCAAAAGAAGCGCTTGAGCTAGCTGATCACCACATTGTGATTCCTATGGTTGGCATGGTGCAATCATTAAATGTTTCTGTGGCTTGTTCTGTTGTTTTATACGAAGCCCAGCGCCAACGCGAAGCTGCAGGCATGTATGATAAACCTCTTTTAAGTAATGAGCGCCGTCAACGAACTTTATTTGAAGGTGGTCACCCTATCTTTGCCGAAGCCTGTCAGCGTAAAGGTTTACCTTACCCTGAAATTGATGAAGCAGGACAAATTGTCGCTGATGAACTATGGTGGCAAAAAATGCAAATGAACAAAAAAGCTTGGCAGCATATTGATGATTAATAACTTAATCTAAGAACTAAGAGCTCATTTAATGGCAATGGAAGCACTCACAAAGCTATCACAAATCCCACTGAGCACCTTTAAAGGTGTAGGGCCTAGTTTAGCAGAAAAGTTAGAAAAAATTGGCTTGCTGTCAGTGCAGGATATGCTCTTTCATTTGCCACTGCGTTATGAAGATAAAACCCGAGTAAGCACAGTGCGTGATTTATTAGTGGGTACCTCAACCAATATCATTGGTGAAATTACCGATAATCAGATCACTCATGGTAAACGCCGCATGATGGTGGTTACCCTTCATGATGGCACTGGCAGTATTCAACTTTGCTTTTTCAGTTTCTCCGCCAGTCAAAAAAACAGCTTAGCCATTGGCAAAAACATTCGCTGTTATGGTGAAGTTAAACGTGGTCCACGCGGCTATCAAATAGTTCATCCTGAATATAAAGCCCTTGATGACGATAGAGCATTAACATCCGTTGAAGAAACCTTAACACCCGTTTACCCAAGCACTGATGGCTTAAGACAAGTATCGCTACGCAGTTTAACTGAGCAAGCTTTAATTAGATTACAACGCGGCCAAGTTGAAGAGTTACTACCCAATAATATCTTTAACGAGCAATATTCGCTTAGTGATGCCTTAGCAATTATTCATCGTCCACCACCTGATGTTTCAATAGAGCAATTAGAGCAAGGTCATCATCCGGCACAGCAACGCTTAATTAAAGAAGAGCTACTGGCCCACAACTTGAGTATGCTGAAACTCAGACAAAATAGTGATATTCATGATGCGCTACCTTTATTGGGTGATGAAAAAGTTACTAAAAAATTTCTAAAAGCCTTACCATTCACACCAACCAATGCGCAAGCGCGTGTTGTTGATGAAATAAAAACTGATTTAGCCAAAACCCAACCTATGATGCGGTTAGTTCAAGGGGATGTGGGCTCAGGTAAAACCTTAGTTGCTGCCCTTGCTGCATTAACGGCTATTAGCGAGGGTTATCAAGTTGCCTTGATGGCGCCGACCGAAATTCTAGCTGAACAACACGCCATTAATTTTGCTAACTGGTTTACCCCACTAGGTATCAGTGTCGGCTGGTTGGCCGGGAAAACTAAAGTAAAAGCTAAAAGAGAAGCCCTTGAGAAAATTGCTAGTGGTGAAATGCAAATGGTTATCGGCACCCATGCGCTCTTTCAAGCCGATGTTATCTTTAAAAGCTTAGTTCTAGTTATCATTGATGAGCAACATAAATTTGGTGTACATCAACGTCTTACCTTGCGAGAAAAGGGTGTTTTTGATAATAAATATCCACACCAATTGATCATGACAGCAACGCCAATACCCCGAACTTTGTCGATGACTGCTTATGCTGATTTAGATGCCTCAATTATTGATGAATTACCACCAGGACGTACACCAATAAACACCGTAGCCTTACCTGATTCACGTCGCGCTGATGTTATTGAGCGCATTCGCCAAGGTTGCGTTAATGATGGCAGACAAGCTTATTGGGTATGTACCTTAATCGAAGAGTCGGAAGTATTACAGTGCCAAGCCGCCGAAGACACTGCGCTTTTATTAGCAGCACAATTACCGGAATTAAAAATTGGTTTGGTGCATGGCCGAATGAAGGCGGTTGAAAAACAAGAAGTTATGGATGCCTTTAAAATTGGTGACTTACACTTATTAATTGCCACAACTGTTATTGAAGTAGGCGTCGATGTGCCAAACTCCAGTTTAATGGTGATTGAGAATCCAGAGCGTTTAGGTTTAGCGCAATTACACCAGTTACGTGGTCGCGTTGGTCGTGGCTCGGTCGCCTCTTTTTGCGTATTATTGTATAAAGCACCACTATCAAAAACCGCGGTAAAACGATTAAAAGTATTACGTGAAAGTAATGATGGTTTTGTTATCGCAGAAAAGGATCTTGAAATTCGTGGTCCAGGAGAATTACTAGGTACTAGGCAAACCGGTTTAGCGGATCTTAAAATTGCCGATCTAGTACGAGATGGTTATTTAATTCCTGAAATAAAACAACAGGCATACCTACTATCACGTCAATACCCTGAATGTGCTCAAGCACTAATTCAACGATGGTTAGGCAATAAGGAACGTTATTCAAATGCCTAACAAGTAAAATGACTAACTATTAATGACTAAAAAATAAGCAAGTTAACAATTCAAAAAACAACAAAAGCACTGCTGTAAGCATGCTACTAACTACGAGTTGCATTTATTATGAAAATTACCCGTCAGCACTTTATCCCGTTGGGACCCGTTATAGCGTTTACCTGCTATTTATTACTAAGTCACTTTGGTCTGGCTGATAAACCGGCCATCGCCGCTGCAATTACTTTGCTTACCGTTATATGGTGGGTTAGCGAAGCTATTCCTATTCCCGCGACTTCATTAGTGCCTTTTGCTTTATTACCCTTGTTTGGTATCGTCGATCACAAAACCGTCGCCTCCGCATTAGGTAGTCATGTCATTTTGTTATTGATGGGCGCCTTTATGCTTTCAACTGCCCTAGTCAAAAGTGGCGCTCACGAGCGCATGGCTGTTTACATGGTTCGGTTAGTGGGGGTTTCCAGTGGTAGACGTTTAGTATTTGGTTTTATGCTAGCAACTGCCACATTAAGTATGTGGATTTCAAACACAGCCTCAACACTAATAATGCTACCTATTGCTTTAGCAATTTTAAGTCATGTTAATAATAAAAAATTAAAGGTCGCACTTATTCTAGGCATTGCTTACTCTGCCTCTGTTGGTGGTATTGGTACTCCAATTGGTACACCGCCAAATGTTATCTTTATGGGCATTTATGAAGAAACTACCGGCAGTGAATTTGGCTTTTTAGAGTGGATGAAAATTGGTGTGCCCGTGGTACTGATTTCCATCCCTTTAATGGCGTTATGGTTAACACGCTCAGTTACTTTAGATGAAGAGATTCAATTACCGACATTGCCTAAATGGCGTAGTGAAGAAAAACGTACCTTAATCATCTTTACTTTAACGGCTCTTGCATGGATCACCCGCGGTGCACCTTTTGGCGGTTGGAGTGAATTGTTTAATACACCTATTGCTGGTGATAGTACCGTCGCACTGGCTGCAGTAGTGATAATGTTTATGACGCCTAACGGAAAAGGCGGTCGTATTCTTGACTGGCATACCGCCAAGGAAATACCTTGGGGCATGTTATTGCTTTTTGCTGGCGGTATCGCTCTTGCCAAAGGTTTTGCAGCTTCAGGGTTAAGTGTAATGCTCGGTGAATGGTTATCCTCACTCGCTAATTTACCCATGATAGCCATGGTGTTAACCATTTGTTTGGTGGTGACTTATGTTACTGAGATCACCAGTAATACAGCTACTGCGACCCTATTAATGCCCATATTAGCCGTTGTAGGTGTCAGTGTTGGCGTTGATCCCGCCATATTTATGATTCCTGCCGCAATGGCTGCCAGCTGTGCTTTCATGTTACCTGTGGCCACAGCACCTAATGCCATAGCCTATGGCACTGGTGAAATAGAGATCAGAGATATGGTGATAGAAGGCGCGCTATTAAGTTTATTAGTCTCAAGTATTGTTGCCGCGGTAACTTTTTTATTGTTGCATTAACGCTAGCAAGATACTAAATAGGTGGCAGGTTTATTAATACCAATCCATCTAAAGAAGTGGCCACTTAGAACGACATGGACAATATGAGAACAAGCAAAATATGTATAGATATAGTTATTCTACATCAAACAAATTTTGTGCCTTTATCATGATGTTTATGCGCTCCCGAAGGGCGAGATTTAAAGGCTTATATGCTGCGTTATTGATTTTAACAATAACGCTACATGGATGTAGCTTCTTAGAGAATGCAGGAGCATATTCTCCTGAATAACTATTCTTTGCAATCAATGCCTTGCCTCTAAACCTTTAAACTCTCGCTAAGCGGTCACTTTCTTAGACGGAATGGTATGAGTTAAATACAGGCAATAAATACATTGAGCGGCTAAAGTTAAAGATAATAAGTAGCAAGATGAGATGACTTACTATGTTATCTATTAAACGTTCAAGCACACTAATATTATTTGCCGCATGATTAGTTCAAAAGCGCAAAAAACAAACCTTTATATCATTATTTTTATAGCTTATTTCACAATAGTTGCGGTAGTAGAAGGTAACAACTATGTGGATAAGTTAAAGGTTAGTTATTACCTTCAAGGCCAAAAACACATAGTTTATGGTGAAAAAACCAGTCAGGGTTATCGCTTTAATTCGAGCTCGCTAAAGGTATTACATTTAGCGAGCTTAAATTGGCCGCCTTACATTAGTGAAGAGCTGTGTAATAAAGGGTGGTTATTTCAATTTGCCATTGCCATACTTGCCAGTCAGGGTTATCAAGTAAACATTCACTTTTACCCTTGGGCTAGATCAGTAAAACTAGTTGAGCTGGATCAAGTGGACATATTATTTCCAACCTATTACATCGAAAAAAATACCCCGTCAGATTAT
Source organism: Colwellia psychrerythraea (assembly GCF_000764185.1). Taxonomy (GTDB): domain Bacteria; phylum Pseudomonadota; class Gammaproteobacteria; order Enterobacterales; family Alteromonadaceae; genus Colwellia; species Colwellia psychrerythraea_B. The sequence goes on along the minus strand of NZ_JQEC01000006.1, from coordinate 121,183 downwards.
CATTTAGGAAAAAACCGTCGGGAGTTAGTTACTTTGTCTAATGCGTTTTCTGGTGGCAGTGTCTCGTTAATTCAACGCAAAGGTGAATCGTTAATTTTAGATGACGGTTTGTCTGTGCTCAATGGTAAAACAATTGGCGTGGTTCGTGGTTATCAAAATACTCAAGAATTCGATGCTATGATGGCTGCGCAAATGTTTTCAGTAATAGAGACCGCTGACGAATTACAACTGGTTAAATTACTAGTCGCCAGCCGTGTTGATCTTATTATTGGCGACCCTAAAGTTTTTACTTTTAGCGTGAACGTAGCTGACTTATCAGCGGTTGATAAACAGCATTTACTTGATGCAATTGAACTGGTGCAACCCGCTTTACAATACCAACCGTTATATTTTGCCATCAGTAAAAAGTCCCCGTTACACAAGCAGATACTCAACGATATCAATATAGCCATTAGCCAATTTGAACAAAGTGGTGAATTAGATCGGTTAATCAGTACTGGCTACCAATGTTCAAAAAATGCTGAAGAATCGTAGCAATAAAAAAGCCACTAAAGGTGTTAACGATTAATGGCTACATTCTCAATTATTATCTGCACATAAATAACCGCATCAATTGAGATAGATTGTTATTGACGAGGTTTTAATGGATTATAAAGTTAGTGAGCTTCATCCCAATTATCGCCAATGCCTGCTTCAGCAATTAACGGTACGCTTAACTCTACTGCATCATTCATCAATATCACTAATTTCGCGGTAGTTTCTTCAACAATATCTTGGTGTATTTCAAAGATCAGTTCATCGTGCACTTGCATGGTCATTTTGATCCGGTCATCATTTTGCTCTAACAACCATAAATCTACTGCTAACATCGCCTTTTTAATGATATCTGCAGCTGTACCCTGCATCGGCGCATTGATTGCTGCACGTTCAGCCGCTTTTTTACGCATTCCATTTTTAGCATTAATATCTGGTAAATATAAGCGGCGACCGTATAAGGTTTCCACATAACCCTGCTCACTCGCTAGTTGGCGAGTATCTTCCATGTAGGTTAATACGCCAGGGTAACGTTGGAAATATTTATCTTGGTATTCTTGTGCTTGCTTACGGCCAATATTTAATTGTTTGGCTAAACCAAAGGCTGACATGCCATAAATCAAACCAAAGTTAATGGCTTTAGCACTGCGACGTTGATCTGTAGTCACTTCATCAAGCTCAACGGCAAATATTTCTGCTGCTGTTGCTTTATGAATATCTTTGCCTTCACTAAAAGCGGTAACTAAACCTTTATCGTTCGACAGATGTGCCATGATGCGTAATTCAATTTGTGAGTAATCTATTGCCACTATCTTATGATCTTTAGGGGCAATAAAAGCTTGGCGAATTTTACGGCCTTGCTCACTACGAATTGGAATGTTCTGTAAGTTTGGATCGGTTGAAGATAAACGCCCTGTCGCCGTAACCGCTTGATGATACGAAGTATGCAAACGTCCGGTTTTGTCGCTAATCATTAACGGTAACTTGTCAGTATAAGTCGACTTGAGTTTACTTAGACCTCTATTCTCTAGAATGACTTTAGGCAATGGGTAATCAAGTGCAAGTTCTTGCAATACTTCTTCTGCTGTTGAAGGTGCACCCTTTGGCGTCTTTTTGATGACCGGAATTTGTAACTCTTCAAAAAGAATTTGCTGTAGTTGCTTTGGTGAAGCCAGGTTAAAACTTCTTCCGGCTAAATTATGTGCTTCAATTTCTAGTTCGTCTAAGCGTTGCCCTAAGGTCCGGCTTTGATCGGCTAATATATCACTATCAATCAATACACCCGTTTGCTCCATGCGTGCAAGCACTGGTAATAATGGCATTTCGATTTCATTAAACACACTTAGTTGTGAGGCTGACTGCTCCAACGCAGGAAATATAGCCTTATGTAAGCGCAATGTAATATCAGCATCTTCCGCAGCATAATGACCAGCCGTTTCAATTTCAACTTGGTTAAAAGTAAGCTGTTTAGCGCCTTTACCAGCAATGTCTTCAAATTTTACTGTTTTATAATCAAGATATTTTAGTGCTAGTGCGTCCATATTATGGCGAGTGGCAACGCTATTAAAACAATAAGACTCAATCATGGTATCAAACTCAATGCCTTGCAAAGCGATATCATAATGACTTAGTACATTGGCATCATACTTTAAGTTTTGACCAATTTTTTTAATGGTTTTGCTTTCGAGTAACGGTTTTAATTGCGCTAATACCCAGTCTTTATCAAGTTGCTCTGGTGCATCTTCATAATCATGAGTCAAGGGCACATAAGCAGCTTTACCGACTTCAATGGCAAAAGATACTCCGACTAATTCGGCTTTCATATAATCAACACTGGTGGTTTCGGTATCAAAGGCGAAAACATCACATTCTTGTAAATTTTCCAGCCACTGGCTGAAGTGTGCTTTTTCTAGGATTATATCGTATTCGCTCTCAGCAACTGTCACCGTCTGGATTTCAGCAGCTTGTTCACCGGCAGAACCCGATGACTTAGATGATTTACTTGCACCAGTAGAACTTGCCTCACTGCCGCCTTTACCTAAGTCTGCTAATAGACGTTTTAATTCAAATTTTTGATAGAGTTCACTTAACGCGGCAATGTCAGGTTCACTAGCAGCTAATTGTCCTGCAGTTTGCTCTAATTCAACGTCACATTTAATCGTGGCTAATTGATAAGACAGAGGCAGCTGCTCTAAAGCATCACGTAAATTCTCGCCTATTTTACCTTTCACTTTATCGGCATTAGCAATAACTTCAGCCATAGTGCCATGTTCTGCTAACCATTTAACTGCTGTTTTTGGTCCACACTTTACTACACCAGGAATGTTATCAACTTTATCGCCCATCAAGGCAAGATAGTCGATGATTTGATCAGGACGCACGCCAAATTTTTCACTAACGCCGGCAACATCCATCTCAACGTCGGTCATGGTATTAATCAAACGCACATGCTCGGTTACTAGCTGCGCCATATCTTTATCACCGGTCGAAATGACGGTTTCGATACCTAATTCATCAGCTTGTTTAGCCAAAGTGCCGATAACATCATCAGCCTCAACACCAGGGATAACCAATAAAGGTAAACCCATGGCAGTAATAATTTCATGCAAAGGTGCTATTTGTGTGCGTAAGTCATCCGGCATTGGTGGACGATTGGCTTTGTATTCTGGGTACATATCATTACGAAAGGTTTTACCTTTCGCATCAAAAATCGCGATGATATTGCCATTAGGGTAGTCTTTTTTCAAACTACGCAGCATATTTAATACACCGGTGATGGCTCCTGTTGGTTGGCCATCTGCGGTGGAAAGTGCTTGCAAATAGGGCACGTGATAGGCTCGAAATAAATACGAAGATCCATCGACTAATATCAAGGGTGATTGGCTGTTATTAGCATCAGGTGGGGTTGCAGAAGTTGTCATAAGAAATACGCGAAGCGACTAAAATAAGCTAAAGGTGGCTAAGCATGCCACAAAGCATAATACCAAGTCCATTAAGTTTGTTCCCATTCAGAGAGAGTTAAAAGGCTTAGAGGCAAGGCATTGATTGAAGATAATGGAATTGGTATAAGTTGGCTCCACTTTATCAGTGTGCTTAATTGCCTAGATCATTGATCCTCTTGTGGATAACCTTGTGATCAAGTACGAAAAGTAGCCAGGTAATTGCGCGAGGCAAATCTGACTTCACTGATATAAATATTTGATTTCATTGAAAAAAGACAGACCACTAAAGCCTTTTAATGCGCAATGTTTTTATTTTTATACTATGTGGATAATTTTATTATCAAGTTATTTTTTAGTTGTATAAAAAATCAACTGATGAAAATAACGAGGTAAGAGATTATCAGAATTTGGCGTGATTACCAGCGTATTATTAAAATTTTTTTACAGAAAAGTTACACTTTGAAAGAACAAAAAAACATAAGCGAGTAAGGACAATAGCTAGCAACAGATCCACCAGTTAAATAAAAATATTTATGATAAGTTTTATTTATAAAAACTAAATTCCTGCCAAATTTTAGCAGGAATTTTATCCCCAATGACAAAGCAAAATGCAAACAGCTAATTTCCGCTGCATTCTGCATATTTATATATACCTGTTACCAATCAAGATGCAAGTTTCATCGTACACTTGAATGGCAACAGGCGAATTTTTTACTAACGTGTTAGCTGGGCAATTTTTGTTTTAGAAAACCATGGATACAATACCGGCAAAACAAATAAAGTTAATAACGTTGCGGTCACTAAGCCACCAACAATAACACTGGCCAGTGGTCGTTGAATTTCAGCGCCAACACCGTTTGACATCAACATTGGGATCAAACCTAATGCCGAAGTAATAGCCGTCATCAATACCGGGCGTAAACGTGATACCGCCCCATCAAAAACCGCCTTTGAAGTATCAATACCATCCTTAACCAGTTGATTGATGCTTTCTACCATCACCACACCGTTAAGTACGGCGACACCAAATAAGGTGATAAAACCGACTGAGCTTGGCACTGATAAGTATTGCCCGGACATATAGAGCGAGAAAATACCGCCAATAACTGCCAATGGTACATTCACTAATATCAGCATCGCTTGACCAACCGAGCCAAAGGCAAAATAAAGTAGTAAAGCAATTAGCGCTAGTGATAACGGCACTACTACAGCAAGACGTTGCTGTGCGCGTTGTTGGTTTTCAAACTGACCACCAATAACCACAGAGTAACCTGCGGGCAACTCCACTTTGTCATCAATAGCTTTGCGAATGTCGTTAACCACACTGCCCATGTCTCGGCCTTGTACATTGGCCTGAATAACCACACGTCTTTGCACGTCATCACGGCGTACTTGTGGTGGACCAGACTCAAAGCTAACGGTAGCAATATCGCCTAAACGTACCCAAGCACCGGTAGGTGATTGTATTCTAAGGTCAGCAATAGCTTCTTGATTATCACGATACTTTTCTTCAAAACGCACATAAATATCGTAGCGTTCATTACCATTGATTATTTGCCCAGCACTAACGCCGCCAATGCCATCTTTAACCACGGCCATGACATCACCAACCGACAAGCCATATCGTGATAGCTGTTGTCTTTTTGGTTTAATAACTAGTTGTGCTTCGCCAGCTATTTGCTCTAAGGCTACATCTCTAGCGCCAGCAATTTTCTTAATAGCGGCTTCAATTTCTTGACCTTTACTTGCCAGAATATCTAATTCAGGACCAAACAACTTAATAGCAAGTTGTGCTTTAACCCCAGAAAGTAATTCATCAACACGCGTAGCAATCGGCTGTGAAAAGTTAAGTAATAAGCCTGGAAACTGTTCAAGTTTCTCTTCCATTAAACCCTGTAATTCAAAGCGATTACTTGCGCTGCTCCACTCTGAAACGGGTTTTAGACCAATGTATATTTCAATGTTATTGACTGGCTCTGGATCACCACCAATTTCTGCACGACCAATTCGGCTGAGGGTGTACTCTACTTCAGGGAATTCCATTAACATTGCTTCAAGAATGGGGGCCACCGACAAGGCAGTTTGCAAACTTGATGAAGGCGCCAAAGTTGCTCTTAGATTAATAGTACCCTCTTCTAGCTCAGGCACAAACTCAGTACCAATTTGTGGCACTAAAGAAGCTGCACCAATAAACAATAAAACTGAAGCAGCAATAACTACTCTTGTGTGCTTCATTGCTGCTTTAAGCCCTTTGCGATAAAGCTTGTTTAATGGTTTTAAGACAAAACTTTCTTTTTCTTTAACGCCTTTGTTAAACATATAAGTCGCTAAAGCCGGTACTACAAGTAATGCCACTAAAATAGCCGAAACCACTGCTAAAATAATACTGATGGCCATAGGTTGAAACAGTTTAGCTTCAACTCCTTCAAAACTAAATAGCGGCATAAATACCACTAAAATTATGGAAGCAGCAAAGAATACCGGACGGGCGACTTCTCTACCGGCTGCTTTTAATCGTAAAGGAATGCCAGCTTCATCACTTTCTACGCAGTGTGAATCAAAAATGTGCGGATCAGCATCCGTATCTGGATTTCTTGCTTGGGCATTTTTATAATGAGTGGCATCAGGTCTATTAAGATGTTTAACCATATTTTCAACCATCACTACTGAGCCATCAACCAACATCCCAATAGCAACCGCAATACCACCTAACGACATTAAGTTAGCCGATAAGCCTAGCCAAGACATCACCATTAACGCAATAGCGATAGAAATAGGAATTGAAATCAGTACTAAAAATGTGGCACGAAGATTCATTAAAAACAGTGCCAACACTATGGCAATAAAGATAAACGCTAAGGCTAAGGCTTCAACCACAGTATCAACCGCTTTAGTAATTAAGTCCGCTTGATCATAAAACGGCTCAAAACGTACACCTTTGGGCAACGCTTGGTTAATCATAGGAATACGTGCACTAATACCATCAATAGTGGCTTTGGTATTTGCCCCCATACGTTTTAACACTATGCCAGTAACCACTTCACCTAAGTTTTCAATATTACCTTCTGCGTCTCTGCGGGTCATAGTAACCGCACCTTGACGAATCTCACTGCCTAATGAAACCTTAGCTATATCATCAATAGTAACCACAGTACCAGCAACCGTTTTCACCGGTACTTGTCTAATATCGTCTAAACCTGCTTCGCCACTATTAAACCAACCTGTACCACGAATAACTAATTGCTCTTGTCCGCGACTCATGTACCAACCACCAACATTGGCATTATTGTTCTCAAGTGCGGTAACAATATCGTCTTGGATTAATTGATATGACAACAATTTACTGGGTTCAATATTAACCTGATATTGCCTAACATTACCGCCAAAAGACAAAACATCGGTAACACCATCAACCGGCATCACCAATAACTTCACTATCCAGTCATTTAAACTCCTTAAGGTCATAGAATCATAGCCAGAATCCTTGTCAGCAATTAACAAGTACTGAAATATTTGACCCAAACCCGAGGTATTAGGTCCCATTGCTGGTGTGCCTACGCCTTGGGGAATTAATTCTTTTGCTGCTTGCAAACGTTCGAATACCAGTTGGCGAGCAAAATAGATGTCGGTACCTTCTTTAAATACTACGGTAACCCCCGACAAACCTGTTTTTGAAATTGAACGAACTTGCTCTACATCAGGCAGTGCATACATGACAGCTTCAATAGGATAAGTTATTAACTGCTCAACTTCCTCTGCTGCTAAGCCAGGCGCTTCAGTATTTATCGCTACTTGAACATTAGTTACGTCGGGAAAAGCATCTAAATTTAACTTGGGGATCACCATAACAGCTGCCACCATAGTGGCGATCAGTGCGATAACTACCAATAGTCGATTATTGATCGACCAATCAATCATTTTATTAAACATAATTTCATTCCTTACCTAGTGGCCGTGCGGATCAAATCCGCCTTTTGCTATTTCTGAAGCAACAAAGAATGCACCTTTGGTCACCACTCGAGTATTAGGGGCAATACCGATAATTTGACGGTAATGGCCTAAAGGCTGACCGAGTTCAACTTCAACAGCTTTAAATTCACCGGGATGATCTTCAACAAATACAGTCCAATCACCATCAGCGCCACGCATTAATGCCGTTTCTGGCACCGCGATTACCGGGGTTTGGGTATCAAACTGAAAATTTACATTAACGAACATGCCGGAATGTAAGGTGTCATCTTTATTCTCAACGGACAAACGCACAATTCGGGTACGGGTAATTGGATCTATGGTATGTGCTTCTTGGATCACTTTGGCAAAATGTACTTGCCCTGCAAACTCAACCTTAGCCACTGTACCTACGGGTAAGTTCAGTTTCTTATTAGGTGAAACTCGCGCTTCTACCCATAAATTTTCTTCATTGGCCAAAACCATTATTTTATCGCCCGGAGCAACTCGTTGCCCTTGTGAAAAATCATCACTTAATACCGCGCCAGCTCGTTTAGCGACTAAGGTATACTCACCCAGATTTGATGAGTTATTTTTAACAATTTCTTTAATAGCCGCTTTGGTTAAGCCAAATGCAGTTAATCTACCGTAGGCTGTAATATAAGCGGTTTCACTAGCTAATAAACGACTTTCACTGACAGTGCCAAGACCTAATTTTTTAGTTCGCTGCCACTCACTATAAGCAACACGGTACTCTGCTTGCGCTTCTGCCATCGATTCACTAAATAAAGTCACCAAAGCTTGGCCTTTTTCGACATGTTCACCCAAAATGGCGTGACGACTGATCACTACCGACTCGGTACGTGGCGAGACAATATAACTGGTGTAACCGTTGGCTTTTATTTCTCCAGGAGCATAAACACTTTTAGCTAAAGTTTTGGCGGTTAAAGTAGATACTTTGATATTCGCTAAAGCCATTTTTTCAGGACTAAAGCTTATACCTTCTTCATGCTCTTCTTCACTAGCATTTTCATTAGCATGGCCGTGACCATCATCGGCTTTAGTTTCTTGCCCGTGGTCGTCTGCTTTATTCTCATTATCGTGTTCATGGCCACTTTCATGTTTATGTTCAGCTTGTACCTCTATCGCTTGCGCCCCCGACAGCGTGTTTTCTAGCACAACATCGTTGTAAGCTAACACTGTGGTCGATGCTCCAACTAAGCCGGTAAATAGACTACTCAGGGTAATGAGTTTTATTATTTTAGATACTTTATCAGTTAATATATTTTTCATTTTTAATTCCAAATTCTTTGACAACTTATACCTACGCTAATGGTAGCTATATAAGATGAGATAACGGTTTTAATTTAATAGCTTAGTGGCGACATTTAATTGGCCGACATTCAATAACCATTGCACTTCGCTTAATTTAAACTGGGCCTGTAGTTCAATGCCCGCGTATAAACCTTCCGCTCTTTGTTGTAACGCCAATAAATAATCCGAGGTATTTAAATCACCTAATTGCCATTGTTTTTGCAATAGCTGGGCACTGTGTTCGCCACGCCCTTGCATTAGCTCTTGCCAACGGCCTAGATATTTTTTATTAGAGATTAATGATGCTGTACTTGCCTGTATCAGATACTTTTGTTTGCGCATAACCGCACGAAAACTCGCTTCAGCAGCTATAGCTTGCTGATTTTTTGCATTAGCGTTGGCTTGGTAATCATTACGGATATTTAATGGCATAGAAAAGCTGATACCGACAACATTATCGTCAGCATTTTTTCCGGCACTCAGACCAATAGTAGGATCGGCTTTTGTTTCCAGCATGGCATATTGAGCAATGTTTTTTTGCACTTGCCATAACGCTTGCGCTGCTAATACTTGCGGATGCTGGGTTATCCATTGCTCAACCACTTGAAAGTTTGTTACTCCCAAACCCTGCTTTGGATACACTTGCATATTAGGACGCCAGTCAGGCAGTAGTTCATTAACATCAGCTTGCGCTTGCGTTAACTGTGCTTGTATTTGCGCTGTTTTATTAAGTAATTGCGACAAATTCAAGAAGGTTAACTCAGCATCAACCTGACCAAGATCGCCAGCCTGCTGCCTTTTAGTAACAATTTTCAGTAACACTTCTAATTGTTGCTCCTGCTCAAACGCAAGTACCGACTTGTCCATGGCAAGTTGCCAGTTAATTAACGCTGTTAATGCTTGGGATTTTTTTTGCGCGACTGCATAAGTAAACCGATTACTGGCTACAGTTAATATTTTATCGCCAATGGCAACATTAACTGCCTGTTTATCCCACAAATCAATGGTTTGGCTAATACCAATATTAAAGTTATTGCCGTCACCTTCGCGCTCATAACCGGTAGACAATTCAGGGTTATAAAGTGGTAACTTACTGCCCTGTGCTTTTGAGAACTCAGCATTCATCAATTCACGTGCTGAGACAATATCAGGGTGCTTATTGATTTGTCGATCGAGCCAATCACTTGATAAAGTTGTTTGTGCAAAAGCCAAACAACTTACCGACATAGTTGCCGAGTAGCTAATAAATAATGCTACGCCAGCAGGTTTTATCGAGAAAAATTTCATAATAATCTCTTAATTTAACAATAAAATGTCGCAACTAAGCTCAAATAAACTAACTAAGCTAAATCAAATTCAGCTTTATTTAAGCTGTACTTAAAGATAAGATTTGTTGCGGGTAATTTTTAAATTAAATTAAGATATTGGGGGGCGTATAAGTTCTTCAATGAAGCTCTTATCAAGATTATCATTATAAAAATATTGATTGGTGATTATAAATAGAGGTGTTGCTAAAGCAGATTTGTTACTGGCAACCCATTGGGTATGAGCGCCTTGGCAATGACCACAATGGTGGCAATCTTTAATATTGTGTTCGCTGCCCGATGACTCATCGACAAGATTAATGTCATCAACATCATGAGAATGTTCAGTTAGAATATGTTGCGAGTCAACTTGATGATTTTCCTCTGAGTTAGCTACAGCAGCATATGATTGCAATGCAATCAATAATACTAATATTAAGCCAAGCCAAGTGTTTTTCATCGGTATTATGTTTACCCTAATATAAGAACCTAGCCAATAAAGCCAAGTAAAGTCATATAGACTACTTCACGATGCATCAGTATTACAAGTTGTCTAAAAATATTAAAGCGCTATTAGGTAATTAAATGTAACTTAGCGATGGTGGCTGAGCGATGGTGGCTGAGTGACCATATTTTGAACTAGCCTTTCTATTGTAGGAATTAATCCACAAAACAAATAAGTTTTACCTGAGGATTAGTAGCAATATTCAAAACTAACTTGGTTTGATAAAATAAAGTTAATATAGATATCCGTTTACTCCGTACATTTCATTCCACATCACTTATTTACTTTAATAATGAGAATTATTGTTATTGAGCTAACTCTTTAATTTTGCTATCTTTGCCGAAAAATATCAAAAGGATTCGACATTAATGAAATATACCTCCCTACTCGCCAGCCTGATCTTAAGTATCCTTTTATCGGCTTGCTCTACTAACCCAGTGACCGTTTCTATGTCGACCACTCGTTTTGATAACCCTGAAGTCAGCAGTGAACCATTATCAGTGAATTTAGCATTAGGCTCTGGTAGTAGAACAATATTAAACATAGAGACTGACGACAAGAATTTTTCCGGAACTGATGTCTATGCCTTTGCCCGAGGTAATATCACCGCCGCTAAAGGCTTAGAAATATCTATTAGTAGTGATGTAGATTCAGCCACCCACATAGGTATCAAATATCAATTTTATGGTGCTCATGCGGAACAATCAACTAAAGGTAATTTTTCGCAAGCATTTACCTTAGGTTATGAGAGAAACGAGACCAATGAGTCGTATTACTCCGGTGCCGATTACATTGCCTGTGAAAGTCTTTATTGTGATTCTGTTTCTGGTTGGGGCTATTGGCAGCATGATACCGATGTTTATGATATTGCTTGGGTGTTAGGCTATAAACTTGCAGACAGAGATATTATTTATGGTGGTCCTTTTTATCAGTGGGGTCAGCTCAGTGGCTATAAAAATACTACTAACAACTCGACTGAGCCACTTAAGAGTGATGGCTATATGGTAGGAGCCAACCTCGCCATAGAACATCGATTTTCTTTTGGTCTGGGTTTAGCGGGTGAATTAGTTTATGGCAATTTAAACTGGGGTCATTACAGTCAAAATGATACTAGCTTTAATTTCAAAATTGATTACCAGTTTTAATCAAATATTGACTGCTACAGTAAGTACCGCTATTTTTATCAAAACCTTAAAATTAATTAAACTATTTACTTGAAATAAGCGAGTTATATTATGAAAAAATTTATGCAATTATCACTACTTACTTTGGCTTTAAGCCCTGTGCTATTAACATCTGAACTAGCTAACGCTAGCAGTATGCCGCAATCGGTTTCTCCAGCTAACGCCAATGTTTACATCATTTCACCTGCCGATGGTGCAACTGTACCAAGTACTTTTACAGTTACCTTTGGTTTAAAGGATATGGGTGTTGCGCCAGCGGGAATAGAAAAAAAGCATACCGGTCATCATCATTTATTAATTGATAAGAATACTTTGCCTGCGTTTGATATGCCAATGGGTGGTGACGTTAAGCACTTCGGTGGTGGGCAAACACAAACAACTTTAACTTTACCTAAAGGCAAACATACGTTGCAGCTTATTATGGGTGATCATCACCATATTCCTCACAAGCCAGCAGTTGTGTCTAAGAAAATTACAATTACCGTTGAGTAAAGTCGGAATAAGTAAAAGCCGTTAAATAAAAATAATTATATAAAAAAATCCCTTGAGACTTATTATCAAAAAGTCTCAAGGGATTTTTGTTAAGCAAAATCAACTAAACTTAATGTTATACCGTTCTAAATTAACATCGGTTACTCAGGTTACACCGCAAAATTCTTTAACAAACCTTGCAGCTGTTTAGCCATACTCGCTAACCCCTTACTTGCCACTTTAGTTTGTTCTGCTACTGAAGCTGTTTGTGATGACAAATCATTGATTTGCACAATGTTGCGATTGATTTCCTCACTGACAGAGCCTTGTTACTCTGCTGCTCCCGCTATTTGAGACAATATAAAGTAATAATCGCTTAAATAAAATAAAGGCTAGTTATACGAGATAAACTAGCCTTTTTGAATATGTTAATTTTCCAAGAAATGACTACAAGGTAACAAACTCTTCTGCAGAAGTGGGATGGATAGCAATTGTATTATCAAAATCCGCTTTCGTTGCGCCCATTTTCATGGCGACAGCAAAACCTTGTAATAACTCATCGCTACCAAAACCAATACTATGTAAGCCAACCACTTTTTCATCATTACCTGCACAAATTAGTTTCATGCGAGTAGGATCACGATAATCTTCAGTAATCGCTTGATACAGTGCAGTGAATTGTGAGTTATATACGGTAATATTATCTTCACCGTATTCAGCTTTAGCTTCATCTTCGGTTAATCCGACAGTGCCAATCACTGGGTGACTAAAAACTACCGTTGCAATACCTGAATAATCTAAATGTAAGTCTGGTTTATTATTAAATAAACGCTCACATAAACGGCGTCCAGCCGCTACCGCTACCGGCGTTAATTGTGCACGACCAGTATTGTCGCCGACTGCATATATACCATCAACATTAGTGTTTTGATATTTATCCGTTTCAATAAAACCACGTTCATTGGTTTCAACGCCTGTAGCCGCTAAATTAATATTGTCGGTAGCTGGGTCACGGCCGATAGCCCAGACTAAAGTATCTACTGGCTCTAATGATTTACCATTAGTTAGATGCACAACTAAACGACCATCGCTCAATTTTTCAATGCGCTCTGGTGTACTGTGATTATGTAAAGTAGGGCCATGTTTTGCCATTTGCTCCACTAAGGTATCACTTAACATGTCGTCAAAACCGCGTAATGGCTTTTCTTTACGCACTAACAAATGGGTTTCACTGCCTAGCGCATAAAATACGCCAGCAAGTTCAACGGCAATATAACCAGCACCAACTACCGCGACAGTTTTAGGTTGCTCTGTTAAGGCGAAGAAACCATCGGAATCTATACCAAACTCAGCGCCTTCAATAGTTGGAATGGACGGACGTCCACCGGTAGCAATAGTGATGTGATCCGCAGTAATTAACTCACCGTTCACTTCCACTGTGTTTTTATCAACAAATTTGGCAAAACCATTAATCACAGTGACATCGTTAGCGTCAAAACCACGTTGATAAGCTGCATGTATGCGTTTTATATAAGCTTCACGATTAGCGACTAACTTGCCCCAATCGAATTGAGACTCACCTTGGGTAAGGTGCTGGCTAAAACCGTAATCATTGGCATATTTTAAGGCATCGGATATTTGCCCGGCATACCACATGGCCTTTTTAGGCACACAACCAACATTGACACAAGTACCACCAATGTATTTAGCTTCAATAACGGCTGCTTTTTTACCTAACTTTGCTGCACGGTTAGCTGAAGCTATACCGCCACTACCACCGCCAATGGCAAGATAATCAAAATGTTGTGTCATGCTTTTACTCATTAGTTAACGTGTTGTTTAAAGAGAATGTGGGCGCCAAAATGGCTTTATTCAAGGTTTAAATAATAATTTTCAGTAATTAGCTGTCAGTTTTTACAAGATCAGTTTGTAGTAGAAATAATTTCCGTTTTATTTAATAACAGATTTTGCATAATTTCATTCGCAGATATTGGCTTACTGTATAAATAGCCCTGAATATAATGGCATTTTTTTGCGACTAAATAATGTAATTGCTCAGTCGTTTCTACGCCTTCAGCAATACAATGCATATTAAGCCTTTTTGCTAAAACTAAGGTGGTATCCACAATCGCTTCATCAGCATCATTAATACCAATACCAGAAACAAAGCTGCGATCTATTTTTATAATATCTAAAGGCAATTTTTTTAAATAAGATAATGACGAAAAGCCAGTGCCAAAATCATCTAACGCTAAAGTCAGGCCCAATGCTGATAACTTGCGCATGGTGGTAATAGCATTTTCAGGTTGTAAAATTAATGCATTTTCGGTTACTTCAACACGTAGAATTTTTGCAGGTAATTGGTAGCGTACCAATAGCTCGCTAATATATGAAACGATGTCTGCTTCAACAAAGTGTTGCACTGATAAATTTATCGACACATAAAATTCAGGACGTATTGTATGCCAATCCTTTAGATCTTTACAGGCCCGCTCAAGTGCGGATTCGGTCATAGTGATAATTAAATTGAGCTCTTCTGATAAAGGTATAAAGTCATTGGGGGGAACTAAACCTGTAGGTGTTTGCCAACGCATTAACATTTCTACACCGACAGCTTTACCTGTATGCGCATCAATAATTGGCTGGTAGTGATTAATGAATTCATTATTTTTCACGGCTAATTTTAGCGCTGACTCCTTACTTAAACGTGCCATTGCTTCAATGTTCATTTGTGCAGTATAGAACTTAAAATTATTTTCTACTGCCTGTTTCGCATGATACATAGCCACATCAGCATGGCGTAATAACTCGTCTGAATTATGACCATCGTTAGGATATACCGCAATGCCAATACTCGCGCCAACACTGACTACATTACCACCTAAGTCAATTGGCTTGCTTATAGCTTCAATAGCTTCATCAGCGATTCGGCAAAGTTGATTGTCATTAGAGAAACTCTCCAACAATATAACAAACTCATCACCGCCAATACGCGATACCGTATCATCTATCAGCAATACTGCTTCTAAGCGCTGCGCAACTTCTTGTAATAGCAAATCACCATTATCGTGTCCTAGCGAATCGTTTACTTGTTTAAAACGATCTAAATCGATAAAGAATAGTGCTATTGACTTAGTTTGTCGATTGGATAAATCAATGGCATGTTTAATACGTTCCAGCAATAAAGTACGATTGGGTAGTCCCGTTAAATGATCGTAGTTTGCTAATAATCTCAATTCATTTTCAGCACTTTTTTGTGCACTAATATCAGTAAGTACAAACAAATAATGTATAGCGTTACTCACTGAATTT
Organism: Colwellia psychrerythraea; assembly: GCF_000764185.1. Classification (GTDB taxonomy): domain Bacteria; phylum Pseudomonadota; class Gammaproteobacteria; order Enterobacterales; family Alteromonadaceae; genus Colwellia; species Colwellia psychrerythraea_B. The sequence goes on along the minus strand of NZ_JQEC01000006.1, from coordinate 105,669 downwards.
CGGCCTACCGTCACGTTGATGATCACATGGTATTCATCCTGATTGGCGGTAATAATCAATTCTTCACCGCGCCAATGCTCCCCTTCTTTGAGTGACAGCATTAGTTTATGATAAAAGCTGCGGCGTTTTGGGTTAATACCTAATAATTTAGCATTAAAATCAAATTCTTCTTCTGGCCAGTCAAAAACAGCACGCATTGATTGGTTTGCTGTGACCCTAGATATTTTTTCATCAATAATAAATACCCAGTCTTGTGTTTGCTGAAAAGCATCGCCGTAATACTGCGCTCGCTCTTCATTAGCACGAGACTCGGTAATATTTGTATAAGAGCCTGTAACTCTAATCGGCTTATTCTGAGCATCTACAGCAACAATTTTCCCTAAATCTTTATACCAAAGCCACTTTTCACCCGAGGTTTTCAATCGATAAGTACAGGAAAAATTATCGTCTAAATTGGCGTTGCTAATAAATAATTGCCAACAGCGAATAAAATCATCATGGTCTTCTGGATGGATCAAGGAAACATGCTCTTCAAAACTGTAGAATAGCGCTTCTTCAACATAGCCTAAATCTATAGCAATACGCTTACCAAACATTAAGTTATCTTCAGCTTGCCAGTCCCATACTTCACTATTACTGCCGGTTAATGCCAGCTGCAAACGGTTTTCTCGGTACTTCACTTGCTCATGAGCATCAAGCAACAGTTGCTGCTGCTTTTTACGATAACGATACCAAGTAACCATAACCACCATAAATACACTAAAGTACAATATAAATGCCACTGGCGATCGCCAAGGAGCAAAGCTGACATTAAAATTAATATGCACAGGAGCGGAGTATTCTCCGGTATAAGGTGACTTCGCTTGAATAGATAAAGTATGTTTGCCTGAACTTAGGCTAGGAAAAGTAATGTGAGCCTCCCTACTCGCAGGATAATCAATATTATTTTCCCCACTCAAATGAGACTTATAACTTATACTTTTCTCGTTACCATAGGAAAAAGTAGAAAAATCAATACGAATACCAACATCATCATAATTGAGGTTAATGACAGCATTATCTTCGATAGCCAAGGGTAGAGTTACGTGTCGAGATAACAACTCAACGGCGGTAATTCTCACCTTGAAATTTTTATAATGGTGAGCTTTTTTTAATTCCGATGGTTTAAAAATACTTATACCTTCCATTGAACCATAAACGAAATGACCATCTGCTAATCGGGTATAAGCCCTACCATTAAACTCTGTCGCGCCGAGACCATCTTTACGAGTAAAATGACTAATATGTTGGCTATCAGAGTCCAACATAAATAAACCGTTATGACTAGAAAACCAAATATCCCCAGCTTCATCAGCCATTACGCCGTAAATATTATTATCAATAATAGAGTTAGCTTTATGGTAAAAATACTTTTCTTTAAAGTCTGGCAAAGTTAAGCCAATCAATCCTTTACCACTAAAACTTAACCAAAAAATTTGATTCTTATCTATTGCCCAATTGTCGATAGAGGAATATTCACCGGCCAATATTCCTGGTAAGTTATAAAGCTGTACAAACTCCCGTGTTCGAGTATTAAACCCCCACAAGCCATCATTGCTGGTGAGTAAAAACCAATCATTATGCGGTGATGTTCCTAAGAAAGATAAAAACCTTTCAGGAGGGAACTGTTCAGTAATTTCACTTAACGTATCTATTTCCTCAGTGATTAAATTTATTTTAAAAATACCTTTTTCATTTACTAACCAGAGAAATTCGTCTTCTTTTAATATGTCATACTGCTCCACTGCAAGTAGTTGATTAATTTCATTATTAAATGGTAATGCTAATTCTTTCTCTTGCTTTTTATCAAATAGATACACACCTTTAGCAGTAGAAATAAGTAGTTGCTCAGGCGTTAACGTTAACAGGCTATAAATGTGACTGCTAGTGTATATACTTTTAGAGTCATCATTCATTAAAAATGGTGTTACACGCTGTTTTACTACATCAATTAGATTCAAACCATTTGAGGTAGCAACCCAAAGAAAGTCATCATTTAAGCTATCGGGTAAAGCATGCCAAACTTCGTTATAACTTAAGCTAGCAGGATGGTTTTTTTTATAACCATAATTTTTAATCAATTCTCTTTGGGGATCCCATTGATAGGCACCTACAGCCCTAGATCCTAACCAAAAAACGCCCTGATTATCTTTAATCAATGTTGTTATGTTGTCATCGGACATATTGTCAAAGTAATCACTAAAACCAAACAAAAAATCACTGCTATTATTGAGTGTATTAACCGAATACAAACCTTTATCGGCAGCAATATAAAGCATATTTCCATCTAACATTGTCTGCCATGCAGCCATATTTTCAATAAGCCTTTGGTAGTTTGGTAGTGATGATGCACCGGCAATATACGCCTTAACATCATCGACTTTTATTGCAAAAAAACCATCGTAAGATCCTAGGTATAAGGTGTTATTAACATCAGCGTGTACGGTATATATTTTATTGAGCTCTTCAATGTTCGACTGTGTGGTAGTATCAGCGGGTATTTGAGGTAGCTTTTTCCAGAGATTATTCTCAATATCATAAGCAAAAATACCGACTTGTGAGCCCATATACATAACACCATCCAGCAATGACATTTTAAATAATGAAAGATCACCGGTTAACTCTGATTCCAAGTCTATTACTTGCTGATATGCATTGGTAACTTGATTATAGAAACCGAGAGTTTTAGAGGTTAATAGCCATATTTTATTGTCATTACTATTAATCAAATCGGCAATATAATAGTTTGAATTGTTCGGGCTTTTTATTGGAATATGTTGGTATACGTCGGTTGTCGGATTATAATTATATAGTTTTTTTCCATCAACATTTAACCAAATAAAACCATTTTTATCTTCAAGTAAATTATAGATAGCTGCATTTTCAAAACTATTATCCGGGCCTGCTAATTGCTTAACCTTATTGCCATCATAAATATTAAGCCCCTGCTCAGTGGCTAGCCAAATGAAACCCGTTTTATCTTGGATAATTGAATGAATGCTACCCTGTGACAAACCATCATCAACAGACAAATGATCTAAGAATAGATTTTCCACAGCTGCATAGCTATTTGGGGTAACTATAACGCTAGATAAAATAGTTAGAGTTAGTAGAAAGGGGATAAGTAAACTCTTAGGCATAATCACTCAACAGCAGAATCAATTATAAAAATATATAGAAGTAATAAAGTATAGCTAACTGTGAACTTGTGCAAACATAAATCAAATGAAACATAGCTGCGAGCAAACAGCTTTCTTAGTCGTTACAATGAAACTACGCTAATAGATAATTATAAAAATATCAGTACATATTTGTTATAAATTTATAACAAAACTATTTTATAACTATTACTTCAATAACCTTGAATAAAGCCTCTATCGGTCATACATTCCTTATAACATAAACTAATTTTTAAGCATTATGACCAATCCATTATTAGTATCTAACGAACTACCTATCTTTTCAAAAATTAAACCTGAGCATGTTAAACCTGCTGTTGAGCAAGCCATTAGTGATTGTAAAAAAGTTATTAAACAAGTTCTAGCTGACAATGATGGATTTACTTGGCAGAATTTAGTTATGCCAATTGATGACATTGATGATGTGTTATCAAAGTTATGGTCACCGGTTTCTCATATGAATTCGGTGCTCAGTAGTGATGAATTGCGTGATGCTTATGAATCTTGCTTACCAATTTTGTCCGAATACGGCACCTTTGTTGGTCAACATGAGGGTTTATATCAAGCCTACCTGAGTGTTAAGAATGGCAATGAATTTGAACAACTAGACATAGCTCAACAAAAAGTTATCACCAATGTACTACGCGATTTTAAATTATCAGGCATAGCGCTAAATGATGAAAATAAAAAGCGTTACGGTGAAATTAAGACCCGCTTATCTGAACTCAGCTCAAGTTTTAGCAATAACGTACTCGATGCCACTCATGCTTTTAGTATTACCATTGAAAATAAAGATGAGTTAACCGGCTTACCTGACAGCGCTTTAGCTGCTGCTCAAGAATTAGCAACATCAAAAGAACAACAAGGATTTACCTTTACCCTAGATATACCAAGCTATCTACCGGTAATGATGTATTGCGATAATACTGATTTACGTGAACAACTTTATACTGCCTTTGTTACCCGTGCCTCAGATCAAGGCCCTAACGCTAATGAGTTTAATAACAGCGACATTATGGATGAGTTATTAAGCTTAAGACATGAATTAGCCAATTTACTCGATTTTGACAACTATGCCCAACACTCACTAGCTACCAAAATGGCAAACTCTACTCGTGAAGTAATGCAGTTTCTTGAAGATTTGGCCATAAAATCACAACACCAGGGTAAACAAGACTTTAAAGAGCTAAGTGACTTTGCCGCCAGTGAGTTCAAGCAAGGAAACTTACAAGCTTGGGATTTGGCTTATTACAGTGAGAAGTTAAAACAAAGTCGTTATGCTATTTCAGACGAGCAATTACGTCCTTACTTCCCAAAAGATAAAGTGATATCTGGTTTGTTTGCTGTCGTAGATAAATTATTTGGCCTATCCATTACACAGCGTGAAAACGTTGATGTTTGGCATGACGATGTTAACTTTTATGACATAGTTGATAAAGCCGGTGAAAAGCGTGGTAGTTTCTATTTAGACCTTTATGCCCGTGAGAAAAAACGTGGCGGTGCTTGGATGGATGTTTGTGTTGGTCGTAGTCAAAGATCTGATGGTTCGATTCAATACCCAGTAGCGTACTTAACCTGTAACTTTAACGGTCCTGTAGGCAATAATCCGGCATTATTTACTCATAATGAAGTGGTAACCTTATTCCATGAGTTTGGTCATGGAATTCACCATATGTTAAGCCAAATTAATGCCAGCAGTGTTGCCTGTATTAATGGCGTTCCTTGGGATGCGGTAGAGCTTCCGAGTCAATTTTTAGAAAATTGGTGCTGGCAACCTGAAGCTTTAGCCTTTATTTCTGGCCATTTTGAAAGTGGTGAGCCATTACCGCAAGAAATGTTAGATAAAATGCTCGCAGCCAAAAACTTTCAATCAGCGATGCAAATGTTACGTCAATTAGAATTCAGTATCTTCGATTTTACTATGCATGAAAGCTTTGAGCCCAAAGCATTGAACAATGAAAAGCATATTCAACAAGTTTTAGATAATGTTAGATCTCAATATTCTGTGGTAAAAGCACCTGAGTTTAACCGTTTCCAACATGGTTTTAGCCATATCTTTGGTGGTGGTTATTCAGCAGGTTATTACAGCTACAAATGGGCGGAGGTATTATCCGCTGATGCTTTTGGTTTATTTGAAGAGCAAGGTATCTTTAACGAAGCAACCGGACAGTCATTTTTAACCAATATCCTAGAAAAAGGTGGCAGTGAAGAGCCGAGTGAATTATTCCAAAAATTCCGAGGTCGCGCACCAGAGATTGATGCTTTATTGCGCCACTGTGGTATCAATGCTTAACGGTAAGATGCTAAGACTAGAATCTGCGTTATTTAATAATTGTCCTGCTTGGTTTCACTAGCTACGTCACAGCAGCTAGTGAAACAAAAGTAGAAGAAAAACATCAAGATGATCCCACTAAAATCATTACTAGAGTCGGACTTGGTTATACCGATAATTTAAGTACCTCCGACTATTTGGCTCTTGCCCCTATACGAAAGATTAATGCTAGAACCAATATGAATGGCGATTGGGTGGTTATTGGCTTTTTGATTTTGATTTTTGCATAATGAATTTTTCATTGAGTCGCTCTGAGTATGATGACGGTCACCATAAAAATAATTATTCTATTGGTAATTTTGTTCCCTTAAGTGCTCTTGGTATTGATACCGGTGAGTGGATGATTTTCCCTATGGCAGGCTTTAATCATAATCAAGGGGTAAATTGTTTTTAAGGATGAGACAATTTTAGAAAATAATATTGTTATGGTACAAAACACCAGTAATGGCGGCTATTTAGGCACTATGGCTCTACGCCCTATCACAGAACACTGGACTGTATTAGCCTTTGTCGGTGGAGGTATAGACCCTGGTGGTTATAGTAATTTTTGGCGTTAGCTACAAGCTCAAGACTCATCATTATTTTAACCTTTTTGGTTTTATCACAGATGATGATTTTGACCGTATAAGCAAAATAGGAATAACATACACATATGAGTTTAAATAAGCCTGAAACCTTTAAAGCAATCTTCGACCGCGCGGCCGAAAGAAAAGGCGGAACAAGTGCTTTACACGCTTTACTTGGCAAGAAAATCATTGGTAAACAGTTACTCGATGATACCGCTGCACAACAAAGTATCACTGAGCTTGGTGATGATCGTATTCTGGCAGCCTTTACTAAACAAATCTTCAAATCGGGTTTTGTTTGGCGTGTAGTAGAAAATAAATGGCCAGACTTTGAAGAACACTTTTTTAATTTTAATATTGAAAAAATGTTAATGATGCCAGAAGAAATGCTGGAGAGAAAAGCTGCCGATCCCAAAATAATTCGTAATTATAATAAAGTTAAAACTATTAAAGCCAATGCACAGATGATGTTTGATATCACAGTCGATAAAAACATCAGTTTTGCGCAATTTATTTATGATTGGCCATGTGAAGATATTATTGGTTTATGGGCTTACCTGAAAAAAAATGGTCAACGCCTAGGTGGTAATACCGGACCATACGCCCTTAGATTGTTAGGCAAAGATACCTTCATTTTAAGCAGTGATGTAGAAGCTTATTTAAGAGCCCAACAGATAATAGATGGCGGTTTACAGAGTAAAAAGAGTTTAACTGCCATCCAAATGTATTTTAATGAATTACAGAAAAAGAGCGGTTATAGCTTAACGCAATTAAGCCGCTTAATTGCGTTTTCGTGTGGCGATAATTATGTACAGGTTGATTAAACTTTAAAACTTAATGATTAGGACATAGGTTTTTTATGTCCTAATCAGTTCTAGAGCAAGTCGACATGCAATTTTTTCATACCCTACCTTCTATACTTCAAGGCTTTATTAACCCAAACACTTAACAATAAAAGCAAAATATAAAAGTTAAAACTACCACCCTCATCTTTCTCTTCCGGTGTTATATTATTTACTGTATCACCGCCGCCAGTGTCACCGCCACCTGTGTCACCGCCACCTGTGTCACCACCGCCTGTGTCACCACCGCCTGTGTCACCGCCGCCTGTGTCACCGCCACCTGTGTCACCGCCGCCTGTGTCACCGCCGCCTGTGTCACCGCCGCCTGTGTCACCGCCGCCTGTGTCACCGCCGCCTGTATCCGTAGCAGCTACTGTTACATTAACTTTACCATCAACACTTAAACCACCGCTGTCGGTTACTGTAATTGCAAAAGTTTCACCACCGAAAAAATCTACTTTCGGGGTATAAGTCAAAGTAATACCATCGATAACGGCAGTTCCATAATAGGGCTCTGTTTTGAACGTTAATACATGAGTATCGCCACTATCAACATCAACGATATCAACAGTCACTTTTTCACTAACCGTATTCATAACAGTTTCAATAAGGGCTGTCACAGATTTTGGGGCTGTGTTTAGTTCATTAACAACGACATTAATAGTACCGCTGACATTTAAACCATGACTATCAGTTACCGTAATCTCGAATGAATCTGCCCCATGAAAGTCACTATTTGGCGTATAAACTAATGCTATTCCATTAATTGCCACTGAGCCGTTAGCCGGTTCGGTTTTAATAATGATTGTATGAGTATCATTTGGATCAGGATCTACCACCTCAATATTAACCTCTACGCTGGCAGTATTCATTGTGGTTCCAATAAGAGGTGCTTCAAACTTGGGTGCTGTATTTAATTCATTTACCATAACACTAATGATGCCATCAATACTTAAACCGCCGCTATCGGTGACCGTAATATCAAAAGAATCTGTCCCGTGAAAGTCACTGTTCGGCGTATAGATTACTGCAGTGCCATTTATCAACACTGAACCATTAACAGGTTCAGTGTTGATAGTTATGATATGAGTATCATTAAGGTCGGGGTCTACTATATCAACATAAACTTCTGCACTGGCAGTGTTCATAGTCGTTTCAATGGTCGCACTAACAGAAATAGGCGCTGTATTAAATTGGTTAACAATGACACTAATAGTACCATCAACACTTAAATCACCACTATCCGTCACAGTTACCTCAAAAGAGTCAGTTCCGTGAAAGCCATTATTAGGCTTATAGACTAGTGCAGTGCCATCAATTATCACTGAGCCATTTGTAGGTTCAACTTTAATGGTGATGGTGTGTGTATCATTGAAATCAGGGTCTACTATTTCTGCATTAACCGCGGAACTCACAGTATTCGTAGTGGTTGAAATTGTTGCAGTAACAGACGTAGGGGCATCGTTTAGCTGTGTTACGGATACGGTGAAACTTGAACTATCTGCATCAGAAGAGTTTTCATCATCGACAACGATCACCATAACAAATATGTCACCATTATAATTAGCTGGTGGTATTAGCGTGTATTCATCACCACTAACTAACTTAACCGTCCCTTGAGAAGCAACAACGGTAATAGTATTTGAAACAGCGTTACCATCGGTAACGTCAACAGAAAAGCTATAGGTTTCTTTCTCAACCAAATCTGCATCATTAATAGGGGTAATAGTAATATTACTATTCTTACCACTAGTTAAAAATCCTACTGTTCTACGTATCTCCGTTTTATTACCGGTTACGTCTTCCACACTAGCCAAAATTTCAATTGTTGGATCTGTTAACGTTTGGTTAAGGTCAAGTATTATAACACCTGACATTTCTGCATTAGCGGCTATGTTGGTACAATTGTCTTGGCTATCTAATACACAGACCACCAAACTAGCGGGGTTAATACCACTACCAATATCGACAGTACCTATTTTAACCTTTGAAACTGTCTCATCAGTTGAAGCGGGAACCATGTGTAATGTCGGTTTTTGGGTATCTAGTAGCTCGTCATCACCACCTGGAACACCTATATCAATCCAACGTGATAACATACCTAACTCATCAGCTGTAATAGTAGTCGGATGGTCAACACCAAAATCAATATCATCAGCATAAGATGCATCGGTATTTCTATCAGTTCTTTCGTTTGCAGCTTTCCAGTATAATAGGCTACCTAACGAATTGAACGCTCTGATATATTTGCTAACTTGTGGCCTTCTAAATGCTGTATTGTTACTGCCCTCACCTGTATTAAACTGATTTGCCGCCGACAAACACTCTTGCTTATAATCACCAACTAAACACCACCAAGTAGCATTGGGTATTTTATTTCGCTTGTTATCACCAGCAATATCTAAAGCCAAATCTGCTTCAGGTGAATCGCCACCATGGCATGAAGTACAACGTTGCTGAAAAATAGGCATAATATCGCGAGTAAAATCAATACTCATGGCATACCCAGGAACCTCTTTAATAGTCACTGTTTCTTTACCATTGTCATTCACTTTACCATTCAATAGTGGAATAATACCTTCGCCTAAACGAGGCACAGTATACCCCGGTGTTGCGGCATGACTATCCTCAAAAGTGATTCTCGATGGTTTCGAATGCACATGGCACCCCCCACAAGTTTTTTTCTCGCCGGGTCGTAAACTTTGCCAAGTCATGTCTGTATTCAAAGTACGACCCTTGCAATCAATACCTTGCATTAAATAAGGGGAGTTGGCTGGGAATCGTACTAAAAAGCTAGTATCCGCATGACCACTGATATCATTGATTACATTCCCTGCATCATCTTTATTGAGAACTGAAAACTCTCCCAAAATACCAACTCTTTCCCCAAATAAATTAGAAAGCCCATAGAAAGTATTTCTATCTCTGTTAGGCATAACCGATAATATCCTAACACCACATAGATCTTCATCATTATAATTCACAGTATCAGTACCCTGCAGATTAAATTGCTTCTCTCCCACAAACTTTATACCTTCTTGTGGGTGAGTTTCCCTATCGGTTATAGAGGCCGCGCCTAATAACCCAAATGGTGTACCTTTTTCTAGTAAAGGGTGTGCAAGTTTATCTGCAGAGCTGGCTATATTCTCTGGTTTTTCAACACCATGAATTGTTATATATGGTACAACTGCTTTAGCCATAATTTCATGCCAATTAGGGCTGTCGACAATTAATTCTAAATCACCTGGATGTAAAGATGGGATTGTAGTTGCTCGGTAAATACCGACATCACAAGCAGGGGTATCCAAATTCAGATGTGTCATCATATTCATAGCTACACCAGAACCAGAGCCATCAACTAAGGGGGGAACAGTGCGACCTAAGTCCTTGAATATTTGACCCGATGCCAATGTACTACAAGGGCCTTTTCCCCATGATAGCATCAAGCCATTGTTAGAGAGTGCTGCAGGGTGACCTGCTTTACCAGAGAAAATAAGATCACTAGTATAATTTGGGTGTTTAATACTAGGGGAAGATAAAGTGGTAGATACTTGGTCACCATTAATAGCCCAAGAAGCAAAATTAATAACATCCCTTGGCACAAACAAGTCTGCATGGTCTTGAGATTCACTAGGAGCCATACCTTCTTGTCCATTTGATTCAGCTAAAAACCCGATTAAAGCACCTAAGCCATTATTATTGCCTCGGTAATAGTCAGCAAACCAAATTCGTTCGTCACTAGTTTGAGTAAGGAAATGAGCAGCATTATGATCCTCACCAAAATAACTAGGATAGTGGCTGCCACTATGTTGACCAAATAAAGCAAAATTTTCTGCACCGTCAGGAAACTGAGAATAAATATTAAACATATTATCTAAGGTATTAAAGCCACCGATTGAGCCATTCGTATACCTAAACGGCTGAGCACCTAAAATTTGCCAACTAGAATAAGCAAGACGACCATTTTTTAACAAATAGGGGTGTTGTTCTTGTGACAGAGAGTGGTGACTAGATAAATCAAGGTTTTTCCAGTTAAGATCGACACTCCAAATACGAGTACCTACTTTTGAACCGGTTGATCTCCATACTACAGTTGTCGAATGTTTATCACGATTTGAAGTGAAAGCAAGCCTTCCGTTAGCTAAAAAAGCTGGCCCTGAATCATAAATACCCTCTTCATAAGGCTGGATTGATAATGCACCTGTTGCAACATCTACAGTATGAAGATGAGCCCCTGTAGTTTCCAACCTCTTATTTGGAAGGTCCAACTTATCAGTATATGTGGGGTCTGCATTTTCATCAATAATATCATGCCTAATGTAAAGAGCATGGTTTTTAAGTGTCCCTCTAAAAACACTGAATGCAATTGTTTTACCATCAAACGATACAGCTGGGTCGAGCGCTGCACAAGAATTTGCATCTGTTGATGTGCTAGAGCAATCATACAGAACACGTTCATTACCTTGATCATCCCTGAACATTAAATCACATGGTGCGGAAAAGTCGCCAAAAAAATTAGTTACATCTGGCAATACATCATAAATATCTAAGCCCTTCATCAAGCGTGATGCCTGCTGAACTTGCCCATTAATTGTTACATCTGCTTGTAAGTCGAAAGTAGCCGTAGTCCTAGCACAACGTGAATATACGATAGGATCTTGAGCAAAAGCCTTAGCCTGAAGAAAAAAAACAAATACCAATATAATGCTATTAATAAACTTAGCTTTTATCATAAAAAAACTCCCTAGTTACCACTTACCTTTCAGGTAAAAATATCCCTATAAAAGATAAAACTGAAATACAAAACCAGCATTGATTATAGACTATAAAAAATTAAATAGGTTTAAATTATTAGGCGAAACAGCTCAAAAAATAGGTTTAATAAACGTCTAGAAAGCTATTTATGACTCTATAACTAGGTAGCGTTAGGTATTCATTTTCACCTTGGTTACCACATTGGTAAAATCTCCCCTATAGTACTTTATATAATATATGTATTTAGCTTAATAAATGTCTGTGAAAAAGACTCGAATATGTACTATTAAAAATAGTTGGGCTCATTGCCTTTAAATTAAAAGTTTACTTGAATTTCCTTTTTCTGAAACAAACGAATCTTGCTATACGACTTGGTTAAAAATAATATAATTCAACTTCGATCCTAATGAATTTACCCAGAAGTAAGTGCTGGCAATAAAATAAGGAAATTTATGGTTAAACCAGTTGAAGTGATAATATCTATAGATGCTGAGTTTACTATCAACAATGCTTTCTCACATCCCCAAAAATTCTCACCTTCTTCTGAAAGTTTATTTTCTCCTACATCAAATAAAGGTGTTGGTTTTAAGGAAGTCCTAAATATCCTTCATGATTATGAAGTTCAAGCCACTTTTTTCACTGAAGCGCTAAACTCATCTTTTTTTGGTGTGCAAAAAATGAAAGAGCATGTGCAAGAAATGCTTAAATATAAACATGATGTGCAGTTACATGCTCACCCCGTTTGGCAAGAATTTGATAACCCAAATTGGCGAGAAGATGTATTAAAGAAAGAGCTTAAAGATAACTTCTTGAATATGCCAGCTAGCCAAATTGAAGAGTCATTAAATAAATGCATCCGTGTATATAAAGAATGGACTGGGCTGGCCCCTCTAGCTTTCAGAGTCGGCAACCTGCAAGCTAGTTTACCTCTATATGAAGCGCTCTATAATGCAGGGTTTAAACTAACCAGTAACATAAGCCTTCCTATTTTTAAACCCGCTGAACCGGCTCTTGTAATTGAGAATAAAATGACGTTAATTAACAAGGTAATTGAATTACCTGTCACTTCATTCCAAAGTATGGGCATAAGGCATAAGGCATTAACGATAACAGGTACTTCATGGAAGGAAATGAAGGATATTCTACTTCAATGTAAAACTAACGGAATAAGGCATGTTGTTATCTTGACTCATATACATGAATTTATTAAAGCCAAAAAGAATTCCTCACTTAAAAAATCTGACCTAGTGAATATTAACAGGCTGAAATCATTATGTTCATTTATTAATAACGATAAAGACTTCAAATTCACTACATTTAATAATTTAGTGGGCAGTGAGAGTGAAATATTAACCCAAGTTCAAATCGAAAAAAAACTTAGGAGCAGTTTTACTTCTGGCTTATGGACAATAATCCAGAATAAATTAAACAATAATCTTTGGCATTATTAATAAATATGAAAACTTATAATATAAACTTTCAAATTGGTGACATTGTACTTTTTAGTCATACAATACAAATATCAACAGTAACCAAAAACAACCTTTTTTTATCTGAGCCTGCAGATGCTTTACCTGAAGATGATGTCCCTCTTCCCCATTACCTCCCACAATTAAGTATTACACCCGAATTAACCATAAAGAAAATAACAGCGAAGGAAGATAAACTCTTTTATGTGCGCTCAATATATAATAATTTTTTCATAAACCTTAATGAATACAGTTCTTTCGATGAGTATTTATCCAAATTTTCAGCGAAATCTAGGTCAACACTGAAACGAAAGGTTCGTAAAGCAGAAAAGTCAGGCTTTACTTGTAAAATTTATGAAAGTATTGAAGAGGTTGACGACTTCCATCAACAAGCTTGTGAAGTGGGAGAAAAGACATATCAAAATCGATTGTTTAACTCCTCAATTCCAAATGATCGAAATTACTTAGAAAAGATGAAAACGCTAGCTTTAACAGGAAACCTTCTCGGCTTGATATTATTTAAAGATGACGAAGCTTGTGCCTACTTATATTTGCCAATTGAGAACAATGAGTATATTTATGCTTATCTAGGGTATCTTAAAGGTTTATCCAAATTCTCACCTGGAACTGTTTTGCAGTTCTATGCGTTTGAAAAAATATTTAATCAAAAGCCTAAAGCAACTTACTTCAACTTTACTGAAGGTGATGGAAAGCATAAAGAGTTCTTCGCAACAGACAAAAAGACTTGTTGTAACTGTTTAATTATCGAGAAATCGATTTCCGCCATGATTTTATTATATGGACAGCTTGCATTTGATTCATTTTCGACCTTTATAGGACAGATACTGGACAAGTATGATTTACGAGCAAAGATAAAGAAGCTAATTAGACAACGTTAAATCCAGTTATTTGCAACTATATTCAACACTTAAAAAGTAGACGTGTATTATAAACTTGCTTTCGTGTTAAAGCTGAAACTTAGTACTCTGTTATAAAATTTTTATTAAGTTTTTTTTTATTTCAAATATATATCGAGTTAGTCTTCCTCTAATTGTTGGTGGAAATGCAAATAAATCAATCACTTCACTCTTTTTCTCAGCTCCCCACTCTTGTTTATAACCAGAATCACCAAAACCTATATCTAAGTTTTTCATTTGATTATCAATGGCATTTGTTATCATTTCTAAATATAGTTTTTTTCCTGTGCTGAAATCTTTCACTTCATCTATATAACTATTCGATAATACGAAGCGTGTTGTTTTTGTATCCATTGTAGTAACGTAACTCACTGGCTTACTATCTAAAAACATTACCCAAATATTCAAATTTTTACTAAACGCTGTATTTTGAATCAATTGATTCCAATACCTTTGATTATTCACACCTAAAAACCTGGGTTCCCCTTTTTGTGAAATCCATGCTTTACTTTCAATTTGACTCAAATCAGAAAAAACGCCTTTCCAACGATCAGCGCATATATCATTGAAATGTATTATTTCACCACTTCCAACTTTGTTAATAGCTTTCCAGTAATATCTAATTTTCTTTTTTCTTTTAGCGCTAATCAGCTCGTCTATATCTATGGGTAGGTTAACAATATAATTCCAACCTAAAGCTGTAGTTAATACAATCCAGCCCTTATTTTTTAATGTCACAACTAATTCGCGATTAAATTTATCATCCTTGAGAGTAGGACCAGCCCTAAAAGCATAATCAACTTGAGAGGTGAGTTCATTACTAACGGCAGTGATGGCTTCTCGACAACCTTTGCTTATATGAACCCCTCTGAATGGGAAGAAATTGCCAGCAAGTGAGATAAACCGAAAGGGACCTACCTTTTGCTCTCCAAAGGCCCAAAAAGCTTTACAATCCACATCATTAATCACATTCTTCGTTAGTTTTTTAGTCCAGTTTGAATTATCAATTAAATTACAATGCCAAGCATCTACCCAATTTGAATCATAAAACGCCATGTTGTCATTGAAATGATCCTTTGAGCCCAAATTATCATGCATGATTTCACTCTTTATTTAACTCTAAATTTTAAATGCTTTGATCTGGTATTGAAAATCAAACGGCGTGAATTGTATGAGATGATACTGCCTACTGATTGCCAAGCTAACTTTCTAAATACTCTCATTGAATTTAGATTTGTCGAGCTTATATGTGCAATAAGTAATGGTACTTCCTTACATTGAAGATCTTGAATAACATTGGAAATCAAGTTCCCTGCTAAGTTATTGCCTCTATGTACTGGGTTGGTATATAAATAACCAAGAAGGCGGCTTCCGATAGAATAATCAACAACCAATGGTAGAGGCGTGTCAATCATCACAGGTAAAGTTTTAGAAATAACTACCTGCGCTACAACAGTCTGTTCAAGTAAAAGTGCATAGACATAAGCCCCCTCAATAATAAGTTCTCGAACTGTTTTACCTGTTCTCTTGTTTAAATCATCGATAATCAATTCAGGTAATTGATTTAAATCTTCCAGTTTTATTAATTTTAAAAACTCAAATTGATTATCAACGTTCGTGACCGAAACATTAGGTATCTGTATTTCAAAAAAAACAAAACGCTCCAAACGAAAAAGCAGATTTGTGACACCAAAAAATAACGCGGTTATTCCTAGTGTTGAAAAAAAGTACTGTGTAATATTTTTTATTTTTTGCATTTACCTTCACAAGGTCATATGTAAAAGAATTTAAGAACCCTACTATTAGGGTTTAGGCTATGATAAGCCAGTAAAAATACTGTGTGCCCACATAATACAAAAAGTAAGTTTGGATAACCTGATGCTTTAGCTTCCAACCAAGTACCGACTTTTATTGCCCATAAGCTTTTGGATGATGAAAATTATAACTACACAAGTCATCAATATTGCAATTGATACAATAGGATAGAATAATAAATTGCCAGCAATTTTTTCATCCGATAGCTTTTCAAAAAGAAGCTTACTAGTGGTTAACACATAAGAGTGAATAAAAAAAACGCCAAAACTAGTATCAGCAATAGTTCTAATAAGTTTCGAGTCAATCTTACTACCAAGCCTAATAAGCAAACCTAAAAAAAGCACAGACATACATATTTTCTGTAAATAATTAACATAAGTCATTGTGCCTTGCATAAGATAATATTCCCAACAGGCAAAACCCATGACTATTATTGCTAATACAAATAAAAAGTCAGTCCTACTAAAGAAGCCATTAAGCCTACTTTTAAAGTGGCTACAATACATACCCAGCAGATATACGGAAAAGAAATGCACAAAACTCTGCTGAGGAAAGCCTCGACTGACAAAACATGAAACAAGTATAGCTACAGGTAAAATCCAATAAAAATTTTTCTTTTTATCCCCCCAAATTAATAGAGGGGCGACAATATAAAAAAGGGTAATCATCGGGATAAACCACAGTGGAGCAAGGTGTAGACCTGTCAAATAAAAATAAACTATTTGCAACCATTGGGGGTTGTCATAAAACCCTTGCCACACAGTTTCTCTTGTCAAGACAAAAACAAAAATATAGATAGCAGGTATTGAAACGAAAAAGTAAGGGATAAGTACGTTTTTCAACTTGCCAACAAAATATTTCTTATGTTGATATTTACTTGCTAAATGTTGAAAAAGATACCCTGCGATAAAAACAAATAAGACAGATCCGTTGCTAATTAATATACGTAGCCAACGCTCTACATCAGAGTCATCGGCAGACCAATCGAAAAAATCAATACTATGCCCAGCAACAATAAACAAAATTGCCAGCGCCCTAAACGAATGTATATAGCCTAAAAACAAAGTGCCTCCTTGCAAGCCATGCTGAATTAAATAAATTTATGTACGACCGTAACGGTCTTCAAAACGGACAATGTCATCTTCTCCAAGATAACTACCTGACTGAACTTCAATCATTTCTAAAGGTAGTCGACCTGGATTTTCTAGTGCATGTACTGCACCAATGGGAATGTAAGCTGATTGGTTTTCACTTAATAATATGGATTTATCATCGATTGTAACTTTTGCAGTACCTGAAACAATAATCCAGTGCTCTGCTCTATGATGATGCATTTGTACTGATAGTTTTGCACCTGGTTTAACTGTTATTCGCTTCACTTGAAAGCGATCGCCCATATCAATACTGTCGTATTTCCCCCAAGGTCTATATACCTCTCGATGCAGTGTTGCTTCCCCTCTATTTTCAGACTTTAATTGTGCAACAATATTCTTCACATCTTGCACTCTATCTTTATTAGCAACTAATACTGCATCAGGTGTATCGATTATAACTAGATTATCTATACCTACTGTAGCGATCAGCTTATTTTGACTGTGAATATAACTATTACTACTTTGTTGAGCAATAACATCCCCTTTAAGAACATTATTATCTTTATCTTTATCACAAACCTCCCAAAGGGCTGAATATGATCCAACGTCACTCCAACCGGCATCAAGAGGAATAACAACTGCAGCGTCTGTTTTTTCCATTACGGCATAATCAATAGATTCACTATTACAAGCTAAAAATTCAGCTTTATTTGGACGTAAGAAATCTAGGTCATGCTCAACATCAGTCATAGCTTTCTGACAATGAGTTAATATGTCTGGACGATATTTCGCTAACTCTTCTAAGTAGCGAGAAGCTTTAAATAAAAACATTCCGCTATTCCACAAGTAGCTCCCTGAGGCTAAATATTGATCCGCAAGATCTTGATTAGGTTTCTCAACAAATTGAGCTACAGTAAAGTGTCCTAAGTTTACTTCCGGCCCTTTTTTAATGTAACCGTATCCCGTTTCTGCATGAGTAGGTACGATACCAAAAGTAACTAATTTATCTTGATTGGCAGCGATACTCGCTTGCTTTACTGCTTCCTGAAAAGCTTCAGCGTTTTGGATAACATGATCAGCTGCAAGGACCAATAATAATGCATCCTTATTATTATTCATGGCATGGATAGCAGCAAGAGCAACAGCTGGAGCAGTATTTCGCCCTTCAGGCTCCAATAAGATAGTTCCTTGGTTATTCGATAATTGCCTTACCTGTTCCGCCACTAAAAACCTATGCTCTTCATTACATATAAATACTGGATCATGACAATTTTCTGGTAGGCGTTTTAACGTGTCTTGCAACATGCTTGTACTGTTAACTAATGGTAAAAATTGCTTAGGAAATAGTGCTCGGGATAGTGGCCAAAGACGAGTACCGCTACCGCCACACATAATGGCAGGAAAAATTTTTGTAGGCGATGTAACCGAAGTTGTCTGACTCATATTCATTCCATTGATAAGGTTAAATAGATGGGTAATTAATAACGCTATAATAAGCGAAACCTGCTTTGAGTGATACTTATTTTACCTGCCATTAACAGCGAGGTAATATAAACTAGCTGTAAAACAACTTTCACAAGTGATGCCTTAATAAAGTAAACTAAACCTTATTTGTAATAGACTTTTTTGGCCAATATCATTATCAAACGTAATGTAATAGTTTTGTCGCAATTAAATTAAAACTAAAAAAGCACAACTATTACAATATGCAAAGGTATACTAACGCTTGTTTATCATTGAGGTTTCCATTCTTTATTATGAGTAATTCTATTTTATTTGCCTTTCTAGACTACCCCCCTAAATCAGGACCAGGATCGAATAGAAACTATTATCTGAAACAACACTTTAATAAACTTGGTTGGTGCACTAAAGTACTTACCATCGCAGAAGTTGATAATGACTCTGATATCAGTTTCACCGATGATACCGATATTATTAGAGTAAAGAGTAGAGATGCCACAGAAGTTTTTTCTATTGCTGGTAAATACCCAAAAATAGTTGAAATACCAGACCGTTGGTATCTTTGGATCATCCCTGCACTAATAAAAGGCTATCAACAAAGCAAGAAAAATCATTTTGACTATATTTATGCTAGTTTTCCCGCATACTCAAGCACCATTGTAGGTTATTTATTAAGTAAAATATTAAAAAAGCCATTAGTACTAGATTTAAGAGATCCTTTTCGATTCCGATATGACCCTGAAAATATGCCAATGCATTGGCTTTATCGCCTACTAGAAAAGCACGTAATTAAACAAACAAAATATTTACTTACCACTACACAAGCGTGTGCCACCTTTTATCAAAATTTATACCCAAACTTTCCCAGTACAAACGTTCATGTTGTACACAACGGTTATGCGCATGAATTCCATCAAGAATTACCAAAAATTAGTAGAGATGAAGTTAGCAAACCTTTTATTCTTTTACACTCTGGAATTTTATATCAAATAGGTCGAAACCCAGAAGCACTACTAATTGCAATTAAGCTCTTAATTCAAAGAGGTACCATTAAGAATGGTGAATTTAAATTAAGGTTCAGAGGTGGGTATGCCTGGCCTGAATTAAGCCAACAGATACTTGACTTAGGTTTAACTAACTATGTGGAGTTTATGGACCGAATATCCTATTTAGAAGCGATAAATGAAATGAGTAAAGTAGACGCTAATGTTTTAATTCAAAATTCTTTATTTAATTTACAAATCCCCAGTAAATTATATGATATATTAGCGCTGAAAAAATCAATTTTAGCCGTCACGGATGAACAAGGTGCTTTAGCAAAGGAAATGTCTTTTCTTGGCCTCCCTTATTTCTCGAATTCTGCAGAAAATATAGCAAAATTGTTAACTCAGCTTATAAGTGAAGAGCAATTGCCTTTATCTGATGATGTATTACAGCAACGAAGTAGATTCACTATGAACCAACACCTTTCCAGTATCCTTAGTAACTCTTTGAAATCCTAATGAGAAAAAGTAGTGCGCTGACCAGCAGTATACTCATGTTATCCGCAAGCTGGATTGCAAAAGCTTTAGGGCTAATAAGCACCATTATTTTAGCTCGCTTATTAACGCCTGAAGACTTTGGTTTAGTAGCAATTACTATGCTGGTTGTTCATTTTTTGGATGTATTTGCCAATACAGGAACACAACAATATCTACTAAGTAAGGATGTTGTCGACAATGATGACCTCAATACTGCATGGTCATTGAATATGATTTTTCGAATAATCATAACCTTGGCTTTGTTAGTTCTAGCTGTACCTATAGCAAATTTTTTTGAAGCTGATTTGGCCAATGCTTTTCGGGTAAGTGCGGTTATTCTAATAATCATTGGTCTAACTAACCCTGCAATAAGCATCGCTAAACGAGCTTTTAATTACCATGGAATTTTTAAGTTAGCTTTGCTTGTGAAGTTTATCAGCTTTATCGTCACAATAACGGTTGCTTACTACACTCGATCATACTGGGCGTTAATTATTGGTACTATTAGCCACTATACCCTGCATGCCATAGGAAGCTATTTTATATACCCATTCAAGCCGAAATTTTGCCTGAAACACATACATGAACAATGGGATTATTCTAAATGGATTTTATTAAGGAGCTTCGCGGGTTATATACGTTCTAAAGGTGATGCATTTATTATTTCTAAGTTCTTTTCAACAAGCGATGTAGGGATTTTTACCATAGCAAAGGAGTTTGCTATGTTGGTATATGAACAAATTGCGACACCTGTTGCTGAAATAATTATGACTAGTGTGCAGAAAGCTCGTAGCAATGATACTGACATTAGTTACATCATTGAAAAATATTTACTTATTCTACTAAGTCTAATACTCCCTATTGCGTGTATTATATCTATGTATGCCGATTCCATCGTTGTTATAATTTTAGGCGAAAAGTGGCTCGCCGCAGCGCCAATTTTAGAAATACTCACCCTACTTGGTATCTCAACCAGTTTAACCATGGTTTTTAATTCTACCTTAACAGCACTAAAGCTAACTAAACTTACTTTTAAGGTTGATGTCATTACGACAATAATTATTTTAACCACGCTATTTTTGTTAAAAGGTGTAGAATTAGTTGAGTTTGCTTTAATAAGATCTTTATTAGACTTAGTAGTACTCGTATCATATTTTGTTTTTACTAAATTAATTATTGGCTTGAGCCTAAGAGCTAGCCTAAGAAATTTAATACCTACAGCATGTTCAGTTGTTTTAATGGGATTTATTCTTGAATACCTAGCAAACACATTTGTTATCGATAACTTCATTATATTAGCAATGACTTCTGGCATAAGTTTACTATGTTACGCTATTATCTTCTGGATTATGGTTAACATACTGCCTTTCTCTGGCCCAGTATTAAAGGATTTACAATCCACTATAAATACTATGGTAAAAAGAAAGTTTTCTAATTAGCTGAGAAAGTATTATCAAAATAGCTCGTCACATCGGTAAACCAGCCCACTAAACCACAGAGCTCTGCTTCAAACTCAATTTGATGAACATCTTCACCATCAAGAAACCGTGGTATCTGCAGTAAGTCTGTGTTTTTCGTAAATAAACCAGGTGAAACAGTTGTAGCACTTGTAACGCCAAAATTTTCGAGCCAACGCGATTGTTTTTGATAAAACTCGCCACTCGGATAACAAAAGTGATCTAATTGAGCGTTAGCCATAATAGAAAGAATATAATCTTTATTTTGTTCAACTTCTTTATTAAATGGCCCTTCTTCTTTAGGTGAACAGTGATGATGAGTATGTAGCTGGATATTGACCTGATCTTGAGCCAACTCAAGTAACTCTTGCTTATTTAACATACGAAATAACAACTGGCCTTTATAATATAATGATACTTCTAGCTGCACTGCAATACGAAAAATAACAGCTTGTCGCTCTACTATGTCATCCAATTGACTGATAATAGCCCTAATATCACTAGTTATAGCGGCTATATCATCTGGCTTAATAACATAAACCTTATCAATACCAAGTTGTTCATCCTTAAATTGAAACTCTTTACCAACTGATTTCCATAATATATAAGCTAAAGCTACATTTATTACTACTCCTTGAGTTTTCATATAATAACTTGTTATATATAGCATTATTGGAATTCCGTTCAGTTGGATTAATTCCTTCCCTAATTCGTGAGTACTAGCCCATCCATCATCCATAGTAATGACTACATGATTTCCTTCATGCCCCCTCTCCTTAATAGCCTGCTGTAGAGAAACAATTTGATAGTTACTACTTTTTAGCCATGCCATTCTTTTAGCGAAGCTTTTTGGTTTCATAAATAATTTTGGACGAAATAAGTGTTCATCATGATGAGAAAAACCATGGTAACAAAGCACGCAGGTTTTTCCTTTATTAAGTTTTTTCGCTAACCAAAAACCACCTATTAACTTGATAATCAATAATATTATTATTTTAATCGTCTTAAGCATGATTGACAAAAATCCTTAATGAAGGCCCTTAGATTAATAAAATATAACTTTCTGTCGTTTGGATAAAGTAAATCCGCTTTAATTTTAGGGTGAATAAACAGTAAAAAAAACTCTAGAATTATATATACTTTTTTTACTTTTGAGACTTTTCTATCTTTTATAGATGACAACATATAACCAAAATCTGCAGGCAAGGCGTTTCTTACCTTAATAGGCTTTTCTAAGCGAATTGGCTCCTTTGGGGACATCTTTGCAAAAAAATAATCAAGATGAATACATGGAAAATGAACACCTGCTAGTATATCAAGATTTAATGCGGCCCAATAACGAGAGTTTAGTTCGATAAATGTGAAGTTATTATTTTTTTTGTCCCACTTATACTCAACCATTGCTGGGCCATTCCAATTGAGGTGCCGCAACCTGACAACGGCATCTTCATACATATCTTGATGCCACCAACTATGCCTTAGAGAAGTCAAGCCGCCTGTATTCGGGCTTTCATGAGTAGCAATAACCATAGACTCGGCAAGCAGCCTCCCCTCTTGAAAAAGTAGATTAACTGTCGCTTTAACCCCTTTACAACAGTCTTGTATCAGAACTTTCTTATATCCCTGTAATGCACTTTTTATAGCCTGTCTAGCTTCGACCTCTGATCCGACACTAATAACGCTTGCTCTCACCTCAAAGTTAGAATAGAAGCCATCCCCTTTTATAAAAAGAGGATATCTCCAGTGTTTAATTTCTTGCCAACAAACATCATTTTCACTAGCAACAATTTGGGTATTAGGAATGTTTTTATTTAAAGGCCCCACGCAACTTCTTAGAAATGAAGCAAAGACATCAGCTTTACTTAAACAGAGGTAAATGTTTTTTTTAGAACTAGAAACAGGTATTAAGTGAGAAAATTCAGAAAAATCATCTTTAATAATTAAATAAAAATCTTCGCTTGGAATAATGACATGTATCTTATGGGTCTCAATATAACTTCTTAGCCAATTTAAATAATTCTCTCCGTATTGAGGGCATTTAGAGGCTTCAGTTATAAAGCTTGATCGGCAACCTAACGCATTAGGGTCGGCTGATACTGCAAAGATGTTATAGCCATGTTGCCCTAATGAGCGGATGACAGCTATAGCCCCCATAGAATCAGCTTGAGGAACTAAAACATTATAATTACCGCGCCAATTTCTAGCCATACCACCCTTTTTATTGATTTAACTTAATTAGAAATAACCTCTATATTCATCTTTTTTACACACTCACGACCAAGAGCTCCTGCAACTGAAAACTTATAACGTTTAAAGCCACATAAATCTGTATCTGACAAACTCTGAACCGAAGGTGCTGAATTAATTGTCGCTTTATTTGTTTTTTGTGTATTCCCTTGGAGCTCCATCACCCCACCATCACGAGCTCTAATTTGTCCTGTGGTTACATTATTTATAATACTAGCTGAACTTTGAATAAACCTAACATCAAGCCCTAAAGTATTTAAAAGACTGTTATGAATTATCTTGGTATTACTCGATTTATTTATATAAATAGCAACATCCTGACTACAGTTAGCCACAAGATTATTTCTAATTAAGCCATTGTTATACTCAACAGGGCAGCTACCTGTGCGACAAAACCGCTCAGCCGTTCCTCCTCCCCCTAATGATATGCCAATTCTCGTATGTTTATCATTGGCTATAGACCACTGACAATCGACAATATTATTTTCAATTATGCCATCACTTCCATTCCCTTTTAAAAATAATGCATAGCTGATGTAGTCACTCCCATGTTTACTATTATTCGCAATGAAGTTTTTACGGATAAGCCAAAAACTGCCGGCAACAACATCAACCAATGTAACGGAAGTATCTGTTTTTCGTGAACTTTCATTGTAAATAGCATTATGCTCAATTAAAACATTATCAGGGTGCCTTCTCATTTTAGGCACACCTATAGAGTTAGCTTTGATCGTGGAATTAAAGTTTTTAAGTTCATTATTTCTTATTATAAGGTGCTTTGCCCCTGCAATGTGAATAGCGTGCTCACAAGACTTATCTTTCGAGCAAACACCATTAATTTTTAAGTTCTCCAGAAACCAATAATCTCCCGTTATTACAAATCCTTCGAGTGTATTTAGTTCAAGTAAAACTTCACCATAAAGATCAGCTTTGATGCGAATAGGATTAAGCAATGTGCCTTTAGCATTAAGGTAGATTTGCCTCTGATTTATATTATATTTACCCGGAGAGATAACAATATCATCACCAGGTTTTGCCTTTTCAATAGCTAGCAGTAATTCTTGGCTTGATGCGACTCTGACAGTTCTTAACTTTTTGAATTCAAAATCTCTTAAATTACGATAATGGTTCATCAATCGTTGATTGGTTTCTTTAGAGGTTAAGTGTACTTTTGAACGATTGATACTAGGACCAACAACAGTCCTATCATAACGTATTTGATATCTATGAGCCTGTGTGTACTCATCCAACTCATTGGCTATGTACGCTACAGGAGAGGATATTTTTTTAGCAAGTGGCGAACTAGAGTTAGCTAACGAAATAGCGACTCGCTCAAAGAAAATAACAGCAGGTAAATTGTAGTTATTATAAAGATAGATACCATAGACTAAACTAGCAAATACCACCAATAACAAAAAACTATGGACTAAGATACCTACTCTATAAAAATATTGCAGAAGGGCTGTGAAGAAAGAAGTATTGCTCATTTTAACTACCTCTCCACACCTGTAATGGAATGATATTGACAGCTACCGCTCTTTTTTTGTTCTAAGCCACAAATTAATACCTGTTTCCCTTGTAGTTGTTGCATATTTTTTACACTCAACTGTTTTTCATTAAAAATAACGGCTACGTTACCAATGATGTAGGCTTGAATATTATCATCTAGATTTTTCACTTCTGTCCTTTCTAGGCGAAATTTTTTTAAACTTGGACGGTGCACCGTAATGATTTCATTATGAACTTGTCGTTTCGCCCGCACTTCAAAGCGCCAGCTTGGTGCATGTGATACTTGCTGCCAAGTTAAGCCTCCACTGTAATTTTTACCCGTTAAAACGGTATCATCACCATCGGACTCCACATAAAACTTATAATTATCACCACCTATCAAGCGAACATCAAGAATATCAGCTAAGATTTCAGTTGTTAAAAAACCGTTACCATTTTGAATCTTAAGCCACTTATCTGAACTAGTTAATATGCCGTTATTTGCTTGTCCTTTTAGCACTTTTTCATTTACGACTATAGGCTTATTCATTGTATGAAACACTAACTTAACTTGGTTTTCATCACGAGTTCTTATTTTATCTTTTATCAATAAAGTATCTTGTTCACGAAGGAAAATCACTTCACGCCCAACTAACTCAAGCTTCCCTTGTCTCCCGTTATCATCATACCAGCTGCTATTATAGGCCTTAGTTAAATCGGATTTTATATATGAATATTTCACATGGTTTTCATGAGATGTAATAGCCCCACCCACTAACATTGGAGTTTTTGTACTCTTCTCATGCCAATCAGCTATCGTAGTTACCTCACTCCCTATGGGCAAAGTTATTCGCTGCCCGCCATCAGAAATATTATTATCTCGATTAAAACCGATCAGTACCTCCTCTCGCTTTCTTTGTACAATAATACTATTTTTGGCAATTGTTCGGATGCCATAATTCAATCGATTTTCTGAAAAAAACTGACTGGGAACACTGCTATTCATCAACAGCGGAGCGCCTTTGAATAAAGAAACATGACCATTATCATAATGACCATGGTGTGTAAAAGAGCTACCAGCCCTATAACTAATAAAAGTGCTATTATCTTGCCAGTTCTGCCTTATATAGCTTTGCCCTAATGAATTTTGACCAAAGATTTCCATCAAGGATAATGGCTGTACAGCCCTATCAGGAAGGTCTATCGGATAAAATAATGGCAGACCCCAACGATAAGGCGCATGGTAGCTTTCAATACCATGTAACTTAGACATTTTATTCGAATACTGAGTAAAGATAGGGTTACGAGTAATTTGAGCAATTATATCAATCACCCTACGACTTTCATCTTTCAGATCTAAACGTGGCCCTTCATCCCCTAATGGCTCAATTTTCCAATCTGGTCGTGTTGCTTGAATATGCCAATGGCCTAGTTTATTTATTAAACTCTTTATCTTGATATGCCATCTGTCTTTTTCTGTGCCATTCAAATAACCTGATAAAGCCAACACCACATAAAAAGCACGTGAATTGATCCAATAATTATAACCTTCAGGCCATGCCTCCGTCAGTTCAAGCGCCTCGACCATGTTATAAAAATGTGGCATCGCATTATTTAAAAGTGTTTCATCTATACCGTCAATGGCCAATATAGTTATCCACATTTGTGCGGTTAATGTCGTCCTACCATGCCACAAAGATGCCTCTTTACCATTAAGCAAAATTAAATAATGCTTCAGTGCCTGGCTCAGTTTATTATTAATCTTAATTTTATCTTGGCGAGAAAAATCTGTCATATGCTTTAGTGAATCGTAAGCAAAGGCTAAACGCCAACTATTTGCGTAACGTCCTGAGGAATTTGGCTGAACTACCTTAAAGTCCATAAGCGCTTGTTTAGCTTGTTTAACGAATTCAGGATCTTTGGTAAATAATGAGCATGTTACCAATGCTAACAACTCATCTTTTTTGCATGGCGGGTTTTTACGTAAATAATCAGATTGAAAATCTGATATAGATAACTGTCCAGCAAGTATTTTATTGGTTTGTGCCAATAAACGAACGTTATTAGTAAATCTTGGAGCTATATGGAAATGAGCAGGAAAGGTAAAACTATTGTTAAATAATACATTTTCAAAGCTAGGAGATTGGATTCCTAACTCCTCACTAATTTGATAAAAAAATTGGCCCGGAGTTAAGTCATAATGCTTTGATAAGAGCAGTACAATGAAATATATTGAAAGGTGACTGGCAATGCCAATAGTAATGAAGTAGAAACGCCTAATTGACATATTACTTCCTATAATTTAGTGCCAAGCGTAGTGCAAAAAATATCTCTTTTTTATCCCAAGGAGTAAAGCGTTTAATCTTAAAACGTTCCAATTTAAGGTTAGTTAAAGATCCCCAATCTGTAGACAAGGCAGCTTTAAAGCCTATTTTTTTTACCATATCCACATGCTCTTCGTTGTAGTCTTGTCCTATTCTTCCATTAGGGTAAGCAAAGTACTCGACTGGTTCTTCAATGATCTGTTCCAATAGTTCTTTACTTAGTTTTATTTCAGCGAATGCTGTTTCATTATTCTCTTTCATCAGTATTGGGTGACTATGAGTATGTGCCGCAATTGTCATACCGGAGCAATGCATCACCTTTATTTGTTTTTCAGTAAGAAAGTTATGTTCAATAGGGTTAAATGATGTTTGACCTTTCAACTCAGTTAACAGCTTTGTTCGATCTTTCAAGGATAAGTACTTAGCATACTCTGTTAATCGGTACCTACTCTTGATTCTATCTTCAAGGCTACTTAAGTCAAAAAGCATCCCATCACAGTAAATAGAGCCAACATCTGTAGGAGCATTAAATATAGCTGAGTATATCTCTGCATCCCATAACCCCCCTTCAAGTATGCCCTGAGTACTAATAAAGAAAGTAGCACTGATATTATTTTTCTGTAGCACTTTATATATTAAATCATAGCTATCTTGATAACCATCATCGATAGTTAAACAAACAGCCCTTGGTGGTAGCTTATTGTTTTCTTGTAATATTAGCGCTTCTGGTAAAGGTAAAACTGTGAAGTGCTTTATAAGCCATTTAACTTGTTGCTCAAATAAAGCCAAGGTGATTGTATTCGGGTTTTTAGGATCATGAAATTCACTTACTCTATGATAAGTTAAGATATTAAGCTTGGTGATCCGTTTAGAGCTACTCCAACGATTAGCTAAGTAACGTATAAGCCAATTAAGCATAACACTCCAATAGTAATGTATTCATTCCTTTCACCCCTATTAACTACCTAAATTCACCTGTATACATAAGCGTCGCTATTATTTTTTATCTAACTCTAAATTAATAATTTTATATTCAATAACATAACTTAAGGCAATGAGTATATAAAACAAATCAAAGTACGCCATGCTAACATTTGCACCTGTCATCATAAAAGCAATTAATGATACTGACATCATACTACTCAATTGACTACACCACTCATACCCATGCAACCGCGCTTTCTGACTTAACTTCTTTAACCTTAAATATAGAATGAATATTATCAATAAATAAGTGAGCAGACCAATATAACCCAAGTCACCTAAAACTTGAAAGTAAAGATTATGTGCCGCTTTTGCTGCTTTATCTGCAGGTATTGGAGGGGTATCAATAGGCCCAAAATCATCAATTTCAGTTCGATATAACCCCCATGCTAGAGGATCCTGACTAGCTAAAAAGCTATTACCAAAGAAGTTATTGTTAGCAATCTTAACTGATATTTTCCACGCCCAAAGACGCCCTATAAAGGAGCCATCCTGGGAGGATGCAGTGGAGACAGAGTTCATTCTATCACTCCATCCACTAGGCACCAATGACGAAGCTATTGATAGCGCTATAATAGTGACAATAATCCAAAGCGTTTTTCGTTTTGATTTAATTAAAAAATAGCCTGCCAGTATAATTAAACCAATAAACCCTCCGCGAGAGTAGGTTCCAACAATAGCAACGACATTAAGTATGGCCAGAAATATCAGCCCTGTCCGTAATAGTTTATGTTTCGTTTGACTTATGAGGTATATAATTAAGGGAATGGACATATTAATAGCTACTGACAAATCATTTCTATCACCCAGCATATGACCACTTAAACCAGCAACTCTATGCCCACCGCCGGAAACTAAGAATTTAAAGCTTTCTAAAGCAGCATAAGAAGATATCGATAAAACTATTGACCAAATGAGTGTATCAACGTGAACTTTTTTATTCACAATCAGTAAAATAGCGAAATAAAACAATAATAACTTAGTAAAATTTTCAAACTTTCCCCATGAATAATCTACTAATATAGAGTCCGTCACTAATGTACTAATTAATGCTATCAACCAGAATATAAAAAGGAGTATGCTTATACCATCTATTTTGAATTTTGACTTGTTTTTCATAAAAACATAACTAACGTAAGTTAATAATGCTACAGAAAAATTCATCCGAAAGTTGTTTGAAAACCCCCACGCCCAGCCAGCTGGAAAAGCAAAGGTTATCCATGCCCAAGCGCTTACGCCGATAAAAGGCTTACGAATGGTATAATAAACTAAAAAGAAGAATAGAAGAGTTACAGCTATATCACGCACTATTTTTTCCTTGAGTCAGAATTATCTTCATCATCATTTTTTACCGCCCAATGATATAAAAAAACAAGACAGATTATATCAATAATATAATAAAGAGAATCTAGCATTTACCTAACTCGATACTTTTGAAATTACATAACGAAATTTACCAGATTTCTCTGCTGCGATCACTGTCACTATTTCTACATCAATAACCACTTCATCACCGAGGCGTGTTTTAAAACCGGTAATAATGGTTTCTGTTAATTCTTTTGACAGACTGCCTCCTGCAGCAGGAACAATTTCTACACGTGTATGTAACTTAGTCTCTTGCACAATCTTAAACTCTTCAATGCCATCAAGCTCACGTAAGATATAAATTAACGCTAAGCCATGCATCATAGTACCATTTGCGGCTACTACAAAGTCAGTCGTTCTACCCTCAATATCTTTCAATACAGGTAAGCCTCGACCACAAGCACATGCTTTAGTATCTAATGCAGCAATATCACCGGTACGGTAACGAATAAAAGGAAAGTCAGACGTCGCCATATGTGTAACAACTATCTCTCCTTTTTCACCCTCAGCAACTACTTTTCCGTCCTGATCAATAATCTCAACAATCAAATCTTCTGCTGATATATGCATACTGCCACTTGGACATTGATGTGCTATAAATCCAGCATCTCGACTACCATAACCATTAGCAACAGGTGCGCCAAAGGCTTTTTCAATAACTTCCCGTTGATAAGGGTATAAACGTTCAGAAGTAACGAAAACAACTTTAATACCGAGCTGAGTTAAATCAATTTTTTTGGTAAGTGCCAACTTAGCAATTAAACTAAATACTGAAGGATAACCAAAAAGCATAGGTGGTTGAATACGTTGGATTTGATCAATAAAACCTAGCAGCTTATTTTCATCCATATCAAATGCAGGAATTAAAGTCGATCGAAAAAGTTTATCTCTTATGATACGAACTTTATCCTGTGCCCCGAGTTCTATGGGTGAGCCCCAAGCAACAATTTCTTTATCGCCTATATCGACATCCCACCAACGGGTTGCACGCCACTTTTCAGCTACGTCATGACTAACTCGTTCATTACCTAGTAAGAATGTCAGCGGGGTTCCACTTGAGCCGCCCGTGGTAAAAGAACTGACAACTCCAGCTTGGCATGATTTCAATGCTGTGTAATTGTCACGTATAGTTGTTTTATCTAGAAAGGGGAGCTTATGTAAATCGTCAACAGAGCTTATATCCGAAGGAGACAATCTTAGTTCATTGAAGAGCGCTTTATAATAAGGTACGTTTTCTAATGTATTACCAAGAAACTGCTGAAGACGTTCACTTTGAGCCTGTATAATCTTGTCTTTTGGGAGCCATTGACTTTTTTCAAGCTGCTTTTTAATCGCGACTGTATCGTGTTTTTTCAAACGTTCGTGTAGTGGAAAAAGCAATTTAGATACTAACGTCGTGTAAATCCCTGTCATGTTCTTTCGTGATCCTTTACTGGTTATTTTTTGCGGTTATTGATGATCGCTTCATCATAACAAGCTTTTAACTTAAGCCAAACATTTGCCCAATAAAACTTCTTAATGGTCTGTAATCCATTATTAACTAGAGTTTGCTGTAATGTAGGGTTTTTAAGTATTTCTAGCGCAGCATCAGCCATTTTTTGGTGATCGGCTATATTAACTAATAGTGCATCCTGTCGATGTTTAACTAACTTAGGAATACCACCAGCATCGGTTGAAACAACTGGAGTAGCACACGCTAGTGCCTCAATGATTGAATTGGGGGTATTATCGACTGTGCTGGCATTAAGCATTACATCTGCCTGTTGGTACAACTTAGCCATTTCTTCAGGACATAAGCGACCTGTAAAAAACACACTGTCATTTAACTTTAATTCAGCAATAAGCATGGTTAATGCTTGTTTTTCCGGCCCAGTGCCAGCGATTGATAAACGAGCTTCTGGAAACTCTTTTATCACTAATGCAAAAGCTTTAACGGTTGTTGCTACATCATAAATCGCCTCTAAGTTGCGAGTCACGATAAGATGAGGTGCATTCTCATTTTTTTGTTCATTAGTCGCTTGAAAGAAAAGCTCTTTATCTAAGACATTTGGTATAACAACCGCTGACTTATCAAAATCATCAAAGACTTCCTGTAGGAATATTGAAGGTACAACAATAACTTGGGATTTTTTCAGTGTTAGATCAACCCAAAACCAAGATTCACTAAAAAAATCAGCGGCATAACCGCCACGATAATTTAAAACTACAGGTTTATTATAAAGACGTCCAAAGAAAATGGCTGGTGCTGCAAATAAATGCCATGACCAGCCTGAGTTGGCCATAATATGAATAACATCTGTATTTTTTAGCCGTTTCATCAAGGTTAACTTGTAACTCACTAAACGAAACAATGCTCTTATCACGGGTAATTTACCAATAAAAGCCGGCTTGTATTCTGGATTTGTTCTAATAACGTCTACAATGATATTTTCTGCACGTAAAAATTCCGCCAATTTTTTGGTCTGATTTGCCATACCTCCCGCAGGTGGAGCTAATGGTCCGACAATGGTAACTCTCTTAAATTGGCTCATATTAATTATTTTTTAATCAGTTTTTTGTAAAGCGGTAAATAATTGCTAACACTATTTTTCCAGTTACGAACATTTTCGACAAAATCGCGACCGTTTGAAAGTACGCTTTTCAATTTATCTTCATCTGCCAATAAATCAACTAAACGCTCAGCCAGTTCAGCGCTATCACCCGCTTTAAATAAGAAACCTGTTTCATTATCTGTGATAAGCTCTTTATGACCACCAACATCTGAAGCAATGACTGGTTTACCCTGTGCCATAGCCTCTAAAGGTTTTAGCGGTGTTACTAAATCAGTTAAACGCATAGGTTTACGTGGATAAACTAATAAGTCGACCAAACTATAATATTTCCCTACTTCACTGTGAGGAACACGGCCAGTAAATATAACCTTACCTTCTAAACCTAATAAAGTGACCTGCTGTTTTAAATTTTGCTCCTGCGGACCACCGCCAACCAGTAATAAACGCGCTTTAGGGTTTTTAGCCAATACTGCTGGCAATGCGGCAATGGCAAGATCTAGACCTTCATAAGCATAAAACGAACCTAAAAAGCCTAATACATCACAGTCGGTTAATTTTAAGTCTTTAGCTAACTCTGCATTATTCGCTTTATCTTGTGGCGTGATGACATCAAATTGCTCAATATCAACGGCATTAGCAATAACGGTGAATTTACTTTCGTTAACTCCTCTACTGATAAGATCACTGCGTAACCCTTCACAAATAGTCGTCACTGCACTGGCATTTTTAACAACATGGGTTTCCATTTTCCGCGTTAGACGATAGCGTAAGTCGTCTTCTTTACAAGTACCATGATCAACAGCAGCATCTTCCCAAAAAGCACGAATTTCATAAACAACAGGTAAACCGGATTTTCTTCCCGCTTTCAAAGCCGCTAAGCCATTTAGTGCTGGTGAGTGCGCATGAATAACATCAGGCTTTTCAATGTCAATGACTTCTAAAATGCGTTTTACCATAGGCGTTATGTTGGCCAGTTGGTTTAATACCGGTAGTTTTGACATCAAACCAGAGGTTGGCGCACTACGATAAAAAGTAAGTCCGTCAACTTCTTCTATTTCAGCTTCGTCATTACCGTGTTTTGGGCTGGTAACGTGGCATGTTTCTATACCTAAGGCATGCTGTTGATTTAATATTGAGCGGCTTCTAAAGGTATAACCACTGTGTAGTGGGATTGAATGATCAAATACGTGTAATACTTTCATATGTTTATTATTTCAAGTTAAGCTATAGCAGGTAAAAATGGCCTCCCGATAAAACACCTCGGGAATGACAATGCCTCATTAACTATTAAACTTCCTCTGCTTGTTTATAAAAAGAAGCAAACATTAACAATGTCCACAGTGGCGCGCTATATTCTTTGCGGCCTGATTGGTGGTCATCTAACCAGGTTTCAATAGTTTTCATATTAAAT
This sequence comes from Colwellia psychrerythraea, assembly GCF_000764185.1. Lineage (GTDB taxonomy): Bacteria > Pseudomonadota > Gammaproteobacteria > Enterobacterales > Alteromonadaceae > Colwellia > Colwellia psychrerythraea_B. The sequence continues at coordinate 71,852 of NZ_JQEC01000006.1, read as the reverse complement.
AAGCCACTATTTCTCATTTGTTCACTTAATAAAGAATCACGTAACTTCTGCTTTAATGGGCCTCTAAACCACTCAGACAATGGTACTCTAAAGCCCATTTTCTTTCGATAAAGTACATCGTTTGGAAGATGTGGTTCCATCGCTTTTTTCAATATATATTTACCACAGCCATTTTTAATTTTTAACGCTGTTGGTATTTTTGCCGTCCATTCAACAAATTTGTGGTCTAAAAAGGGTACACGCACTTCTAAGCTGTGCGCCATGCTGGCACGGTCAACTTTAGTTAAAATATCGCCAACAAGATAGGTTTTGATATCTAAGTATTGAATAAGTGATAACGGGTCATTACCGTCAAAATTATCTTGATGCTCTCTAAACACTTCTAGTGCAGTATAACCTTTAAGCTCTTGGTATAATTCATCAGAGAATAATGCTTTACGTTGACTGTTATTAAGCAGTGATACCCCATGGAAATAGCCCTCAGCGGTATCCATTGCTAAAGATTGAAACGTTGTTTTTGCACGTAAAAATTGTGGCGCCCAATCAAGTTTAGGGTATAATTTACCCAAGGTGCCAAATATTGGTTTACGTACTGAATAAGGCAATATTGAACGGACTTTTTCTTCGTTCATCATTAAACCGTAACGACGATAGCCTGCTAATAATTCATCTGCACCATCGCCCGATAAACACACTGTGACTTTCTCACGCGCTAATTGGCATACTCGATACGTGGGCATAGCAGAACTATCTGCATAAGGTTCATCATATAAACCAGCTAAAACATCCACTAACTCAAAGTCATCACTGGCAACAATATTTTCATGGTGGTCAGTTTTGTAATCTTTAGCGACCATACGAGCAAAGTCAGTTTCGTTATAGTCTTTGACGTCAAAGCCAATTGAACACGTTGTCACTGCCTTAGGCGATTTATCATCCGTCTTTTCTTTGGAAAGCTGCGACATCATGGCAACTACAGCACTTGAATCAACACCGCCTGATAAGAATGATCCCAATGGAACATCAGCATTCATATGGCTATCAACAGCGCCTTTAAATTGCTCGACCATTTCTTCTAGGTAATCTTCTTCAGCCATTTCAATTTGCTGAGCGTAACTTACATCCCAATATTGCTTTATTTCAGGTGCTTGATCACCAACATTAAGGCTTAATGTATAACCTGGCGGTAATTTAGCTACGTCTTGATAAATGGTGTGTGGTTCGGCTGCGTAACCTAAAGCAAAGTATTGTTCGATAGCTTTTACATCTATTTTTTTACTTAATCCTGGTACTAAAGTAATACTTTTCAGTTCAGAGGCAAAATACAGTGTGCCGTCAATCATGGCATAGAATAATGGTTTTATACCCAATCGATCACGAGCAATAAATAAGTGCTGTTTTGATTTATGCCATATGGCAAAAGTAAACATACCCTGAAATTTATCCACGCATGCCTGACCCCATTGCATATAAGCATGTAAGATGACTTCAGTATCACTGTGGTTATGAAAAATATGACCTAATTCTTCTAATTCTATCCGTGTGTCTTTGAAGTTGTACACTTCTCCATTAAAAATCAAAACATAGTCGCCATCGTCACTTGCCATTGGCTGCTGACCCGACGATAAATCAATGATTGATAAGCGTCTATGCCCTAAAGCAACATGATCATCAAGGTATTCGCCGCCTTCATCTGGACCGCGATGAAATTGTGCCTGATTCATTTCGGCTAAAAGCTTCTGATCTTTTACTGAATCATTTGAGGAGCTATCTACTGTATTAGCAGCTGTATTTTCTACTGAGAAATGTATAAAACCTGTTATACCGCACATTCTATTATTATCCTTTAACGAGTGCTTTATACTGCTCTAAGTAAGCTTGCACCATGTGTTTTTCATTAAATTGTTTCAATACTTTTGCTCGTGCATTTTCACCATGCTCGAGAATAAGTTCGGGTTGGTTTATATAGTTAAGTAACCCCTGCGCTAATGCTGTTGCATTACTTTTATCAACTAAAAATCCTTCTTTGGCATCTTCTACTACTTCTGGAATACCACCGACTCTTGTCGCAACTATCGGTGTTTTAGCTGACATAGCCTCTAAGATAGTCATTGGTATCCCTTCAGCAATAGACGATAAAACAAAAACATCAGTATCCGATAAAATTTGCTCTATATCATTACGAGCACCAAGAAAAGAGACTGTACCTAAGCCCTGCTCATTACAGTATTGTTCTAATTTCGCTCGTTGCTCACCCTCACCCACGATAGCAAGATGTGGTAACTTTTCTGCAGGTAATTGTTCTCTTAACAAGCTGAAAGCGTTCAATAAATTTTGGTGATCTTTTACTGGGCTGATACGTGCAACAATCGTGAAGCGCAATTTTTTGCTTAGTGTTTTTGGCACATTAAAAAGCTCTGTGTTAATACCATTTTGAATCAACAATGCCTTTTTTCCTGGTATACCAACAGTATTTATCAACCAGTAATGTAAGTCCTCACTCACGCTGATATATCTATTAATAAATCTAGCCATCAGCTTTCGTAAAAAATTATGCTTTTTATTCAGCCCTTGTGGATCGCCAATATCACGTCCATGCTCTGCATGAATATGGCCTTTTACACCGGCCAACCAAGAAATCGGATGGTATTCAATGGTAGGGAGATTATAAGTATGTAATACAGCTGGTTTTATTTTTCTTAAAAGGGTAAATAGTTTAAAATGAATACCAAGATCACTGCCTTCTTTTTTTCCTAAACAATAAACTTTAATTGGATTATTCGCTGATTGCGAAAAATTATTTTCGTCGGTCAACGAAATAATTACATGTTCAAAGTTTTCACCTTGCATCTGATTAATACAGTTCAACATCACTCGCTCCAAACCACCAATATCTAAACGATGTATTAGATGAACTATCACTGGGATTGGCTGCTTAAAATCAGTCACGGTTGAGGTGCCTCTGATGATTTTCTTTCATATTAAGGGGGGAAAAAGTCAGAGCACTAAAAATAGACAATAAACTTTGCTCAGCTAGATCAACATGATCTCTCCCGGCTATGGATATTGCCCTAATTTCACTAATATCTGATTGACGCGATAAACTATTCCAAGCTTGCATCAATTTAGCTTTATTTTCATTTACGGTATAAAAATCACCTACTTTATATTGGTATAAGTAACTTCTCGACGTTCCGTTTGTATTACGTAAATGCACTAACATAACGGGCTCATCTTCATAGAGTAATTCTTTAGTCGCTATAACTGTCCATCTATCTTGTTCATGCATCGCATTATTCGATGAAATCATTTCACCACGACTTTGTTTATTCGCATAAATAGCATGAAAAACATCTATCCCTTTTTCGGTAGTGTATTCAGAACTCTCAAGTGAATCGGTAAACGAAATCCCCCAAGATGAATTAACCTTAACATCCTTATTTATAGGCTCTTCGGTCATATTAACAGAAGGGATCGCTTGAAATAAATAAAGTGACACAGCAAACAAGAAAGCACTCACACCTGGTACGAGATAAATAGAGGAAGATATCTGTTTATCAGAGCTAGGAGGGGGGATTTTAATTTCATTATTGAATTCATCAGCAAAAAAACCACCTATCCAAAACATCAACATGATTATCAGACCAAAGAACAGCCAACCATAAATTAGGTGGTCTGCTCCTGTGGCATATTCCATATCTGAATAATAAGCAATCGCCACTATGCCATAGGCACGAATTCCATTAGCTAAAATAGGTAATGTTAAAGAAAAAACAAAAAAAACAATTTGTTTATGTATTTTTTTATATGTTAGATGTCCGTATAAAGCACCAACAGCTGCAGAAGCGATTAAGTAACGAATACCAGAGCAGGCAACAGCAACTTCAAACATACCGGTAGGTATTTGGATATATAAGCCATCAACATAAACAGGAATTCCATTCAATTTAAGGAAGAAAACAGTAAACCATGCCGTTACATCTTGTAGCCAAGGGATCAGGTTTTCCCCCATAGGTACAGCAAACAATAAGTAAGCCAAAGGAAACTTATAACGCCAAGCCAATTTATTACCTATTAACAACCATAATAAAAATATAAGTGAAGTAACCGCAGACAGCTGACTTAAAACACTAATATCAGCCGCATAAGCAAATAGGCCAACAAATAATGAGATGGCTAATAGTGGTAAAGCTAACCAGCTTGGCTGTACAGTACTGACTAATAAGTTGGCTTTATCTCGCCATAAAAGCCATAAACAAATAGGCAGAATAAAGTAGCCATGTGCAAAGGTATCAGATCTTGACCAAATTGCTTCCATGCCTACTAAAGCATCTTGATAGACAAGTGCCCAAGCAAGAATAAGTAATGAAAATATCACCAGAAAACGATTATCGGTTATCTTCACTGATGATTTTCCTTAGTAGAGAAATAACCAGCTAATGGCTGCAAGGTTTGCTGCCAAGTAAAGTGCTCTAAAACCCACTCTCTATTTTTTAGTGTTTTTGGTTGCTCATCTAACAATGCTAAACAAGCTTGTGCATAGGTATGTTTACCATCAGTAATTATCACACCATCAGATTGCTGTGCATTGATACCTTCCATAGCCATTGTTGTTACAACAATGGCTTTATTAAGCGACATGGCTTCAAGTACTTTGTTTTGAATACCACGAGCTATTTGCAGTGGTGCGACAACACATTGAGCATTTTTTATGAAAGGCCTGACATCATGTACCCTACCAGTCACAACAATGCCTTTAGTGCTTTTAACTAAAGCCTTAACCTCACTGCTAGGGTTACCACCAACAATACAAAAAATGGCATTAGGCTGTTTGATTAATATTAGCGGCCAAACTTGTTCTACGAACCATAAAACCGCATCAACATTCGCCCAGTAGTCCATCGCTCCAGTAAAGCTGATAAAAGGCACATTAGGAACTAAGTTTTCCTCAGAAAAACTGGTTTCTGGATTAAAAAAATTAACATCTACACCATTAAGTACACCGTGTACTTTACTCTGCTGGGCTTTTGGTTGATTATCACGAAAGAGTTTCGCTTCATCTGGAGAAACAAATAGGCTATGGATAAATTGTGCACAAATAGTATTTTCTTCTTTCGCCAATAACTTATATTCTCGATTAAAGAACCACTTTGCTATGCCTGATTTTTTCTCCGCATATTGACGCCATTTATCAGAATCTACATCAACAAAATCAATAACACGCTCTAATGTTTGATACTCATCACCTTGGACATACTGCGCCATAGAAGAAGAGTAAATAAATACTTTTTCAATCTTATGTTGCGCGATAGTACGATTAGTCCACTGTTGCATACGCTTATCAAAATAGTATGGCAGTGTGATCGGCTTATTAGTTACAAAACCGGTCAACCCTTTTATTTTTGCTAGTGTTTTGTGCAGATTTAAATGAAATATAGCAGTACAATATTTGTGTAAACCTGAAACATATTTTTTATCAAACTGGTCATCAATAAAACAACCAAGATGAACATCATATTGCTCACTTAGTTTTTTCAAAATATTAAACGAGCGAATTTTATCGCCTTTATTTGGCGGGAACGGAATACGATGACACAAGAACAACAAAGGTTCTTTTTGTGTCGTATTGGCTACTACTTCCACATTAAAATGTTCATCAGGGCTGTTCATATATTTATCCTAAAAACTTAGATAAAAAAGGACCAACAAGTTGACTGACTTTTAGCGGTAATTTCTGCCAAAGTTGAATAAATAATTTATATTTTGGGTTGTTCGGGCTGAGGTTTGGTAATTCAGTCGCATTGACTAAGTGGTAATAATAATAGAGTGACTTAGGCTCCATGCCCCAGTTTTTCTTATATTTATATGGGCCACTGTCATTTTTACTACGGCCAAAATCATACCAACGATAACCTTTTTCACTCGCATTACACATCACTTGATAATACATGTAATCTGCGCTTTTAAGACCTCGGGCACTATCATTACCTCCGCCATAATAAGGCAGAACTTGTTCGTTAAAATAAAAATTCATCACCGCGCTTGATAGCTGATTATCTTTATTTTTAATGACTGCTATATCAATATTATCACCAAAAACATCTACCAAATTGTCAAAGTAGTTTTTACTAAAGATAGGTGTACCTAAGTTGCGATAACTTGTTGATAATAATTGATAGAAATCAGCTAAATTTGACTTACCTTGCTCTAGTGAAAAACTCAGTTCATTTTTAAGCGAGTGACGAATCACGGCACGCTGCTTTTTCTTGATACTCGCTAATATTTTCTCGTTATCTTCAGCCAATGCAAAACCAAAAGTACTGTGTGCTTGTTTCAATAATAAAGATGACTCTTGTTTTTCTTGATAACGCAGCTCCAAATAATCAACAGAAAGTTTCTCTGCTAATTGACAAGCTTGCTGTTCTAATTGACGTACTAGCTCAGGAGTATCAGCAATTGCACCACCATACACACAAAAAGGTGTTGAAATCAGCGCATGACCAAATAACTTACTTTTGACTTCAACTAAAGGTAGTACGCCGGAAATTTTGCCATCAATTTCTACATACAAAAAGTAGCAATCATGATTGAAGCTTTTTGAAATAACCTCTTTCCAACCACTTAAATGAAAAAAACTGCCCTGCGGATGATTTTTAACATAACAATCCCACTTCGAAAACTCAGATGTACTTAGCTGTTTAATTGTATTGTTAGAAGCTGATTTAGAACTTTTATTATAAATAGTATTCAAGTGTCCATTCTCTTGTTATTTCGCTTAATGGTGACACCACCATAACTGAATTAGATCCGTTTAATTTTTAGCTACTTACCCAAGTAGACACTTTTCATTGTGTCCCATTGATAATCTTCTAATAAACGCACTATCTTACCTTCCATACGAGAAAGGTTTAAGTAATGACGAAGCTTAGATTTAACTGAAGCTCCAGCTACACGTGGTTGTTCTGGGTCTATTTCCCAGGGATGAAAATAAAAGCTATAAGGTTGTTTTTCAGCATTCAAATAACTATCAATACGCCTTTTTGATAACCAATAAGGATAAAGTCGGAAGTATCCACCGCCGCCTATTCCGGTATTCTGTTCATTTTTTCGTATCGTCGGAACGGGTATCTCAATAATCCCTTCAGCCCTTTGATATTTAAAACGAGGCCAGTCTGGTACACCATATAAGTCATGTTCAATCGGATAAGTACTAGAACTGTATTCAAAACCTAATTCGACTAATATGTCATACACCCAGGTATTACTATCATTAAAAGAGAAACTTGGTGCTCGATAACCTATAATCGACTGACCAGAAGCATCCTCAAGCACCGCTTTACTCCTACTGACATCTTGGCGAAACTCATCAGGTGTCATTATTGTCGCACGTTGATGGGCAAAACCATGACTTGCTAATTCATGACCTTGGTCAACAATTGCTTTAATCAAATTAGGACAACGCTCCGCCACCCAACCCAAAGTAAAAAAAGTACATTTGACCTGTTTTTGCTCAAACAAAGCTAATAATTTGTAAGTATTTGCCTCAACTCGTAGTTCTAAGTTTTTCCAATCATCCCTATTAATAGCTTTTTCAAAAGCAGAAACATGAAAATAATCTTCTACATCAACCGTTAATACTTGTTTTTCTGGTAAACCGCTCATTTTATTTACATCTTGCATTGCGATTAACGTCCCTTGCCAAATAAAACAATCTCAACAGTTCTAATGAGGATTAATAAATCTAATAAGAAGCTACGATGTTTAATGTAGTAAAGGTCATATTTTAATTTTTCGAGTGAATCTGCTTCTGTAGCACCGTAAGGATACTTAAGTTGTGCCCAGCCTGTTAAGCCCGGCTTAACATTGTGACGCTCGTTATAATAAGGAAGATTTTTAATTAAACCTTGTACAAACTGTGGTCGTTCTGGCCTTGGACCAACAAAACCCATATCACCATGAAGTACATTCCAAATTTGCGGTAATTCATCAATTCTATATTTACGTAAATAATTACCTATTTTAGTTATGCGGTTATCATTTTCACTAGCCATTTGAGCGCCATTTTTTTCGGCATCTAAACGCATACTACGAAACTTAATAATTTCAAACGGTTCGCCATCTAAACCAACCCGTTCTTGTTTATAAAAAACCGGCGCATGAACCCCTTCCGTTATCTTTATTAATAACATTGTAATCAACATTATAGGCCAGACAACAGCCAGTAAACACAATGCCATTATCGCATTGAATATCCAATCAAGGGTATTACGTAAATGATTATTAGAAGCAAAACCATTGGAGTAAATCACCCAACTTGGATATATCAAATTTACAGCTATTTGCCCTGTTTCTCTCTCAATAAAATCAAGTATCTCAGTGATTTCAATACCGCGAATTTTACAGGCAAACAATTCATCTACGGGTAAGTTGTTACGTCGTTCGTCATTAGCAACTACAATTTCATCAATGTTATGGGCAAGAGCATAATTAACAAGAGTATCATCAATTTTGAGACGAGTTTCTCGTTGGATACCATCAGGAGAATCACCTTCCATTACAATAAAGCCATGCACAGTGAAATCTTGCCTGTCAACATCACGTCGCATACGTCTTTCAATAATGGAGGCCCTTTCTCCTGACCCCATAACTAAAATATTACGTTTACCAAAGCCAAAAAAATCCACTTTAAAAGTAAAATAACGAAAACTGCTGACAAGAAAGACACTAATAGATGAGGCAATTGCCAATAACTCAATAGGTAAAATATTTTTCCCATAAAGAGGGTTAATTATAGTTGCTACAAAAAAGGCAACAGATACACACATCAACATCCGACGAAAAATGCCACGAAAGCTTTCTCTCAGTTTGGAATTATAAAGGCCTAAGGCCAAGGCACTTAATTGATTAAGTAAACCAAAAATAACCGCGTACAATAATAAAAAACCATCAGGTACTAGTTGAAAGTCAACTATATTATATAGTTCATTCAAATGAACAGCTGACAACAAGGCACCAGCAAATAATATTTGCTCTATGACTATTAAAGATTTAGTACCTGCAGATAAATCACGAAATTTCGAACTAGACATAACCGGCTAGATTCCCTTTAATTGATATTTGCTAAATAGCAACTATCCACCGACAAAACAGCGCTAATTCTAACAAAAAACAGGCAGAAGTTAACGTTTTATTTACAGATGTTAATTTACATTGCTAAAAGCCGACAAAATATCATACAATTAGCTATTATTTTCCAATTAAATTGTATTTTATAAAAGGTGTAAATTATGGATAATCGCTTTGCCAAAAACCTAAAAATTGGCTTGCTATTGCTCACCACTATTATTAGTGGCTGTAGCTCGAATAACACACTGCCAAGCGCAACTTTACACCCTTCGAATACAGCCAATATAAATTCCTATAAATATCTAATTGGTTCTGGTGATGTCCTCAACATATTTGTTTGGCGTAACCCTGAGGTTTCAGGTTCTTTTGTGGTACGTCCTGATGGCATGATTACCACCTCTTTAGTAGAAGATATTAAGGTAACAGGCAAAACACCAACAGAATTAGCCCGATCAATTGAAGAAATATTAGCAACTTACTTACGTGACCCTACTGTAACGGTCACTGTAGCTAACTTTGTTGGCCCTTTTAGTGAGCAAGTACGTGTTATTGGTGAAGCAGCTCAACCACAGGCAATCAACTATACCCAACATATGACCTTACTAGATGTAATGATTCAGGTAGGTGGTTTAACTGAGTTCGCCGATGGTAATGATGCCGTTCTCATACGTATTGAAGATGGCAAGCAATCACAATACCAAATAATGATTGATCAGCTACTTAAGGATGGAGAGATCAGTGCCAATGTTGATATGTTACCCGGTGATATCATTATTATTCCAGAAGCGTGGTTTTAAGGTTTTCAGCACTTAAGTATCATCATTTAGTACAAAATTAAAGGTTCGTAATGCAAGACTTATTTGAAGAAATAATTGATTATCTAAAAGGGATTTGGTTAAAGCGTCGTTATATCATCATAGCAACTTGGCTTATTTGTCCACTCGGTTGGTATGCCGTTTCGGCTATGCCTGATGTTTATGAATCAGAAGCAAGAGTATATGTAGATACACAGTCATTGTTAAGGCCACTATTAAAGGGCTTAACGGTAGAGACTAACCCCAATACGCAAATTCGTTTAATGATTAAAACGCTATTAAGCCGACCAAACCTTGAGCGTATAGCGCGCATGACTGATTTAGACGTGCAGGCCAACAATAATGAAGAACACGAAGAGATATTAAAGGACCTTAAAAAGAACATTAAAATATCAGGAGGGGGTAGAGAGAATATCTACACTTTAAGTATTGAAGATAAAGACCCTGAAATGGCAAGAAACATTGTCCGCTCCGCGTTAACTGTATTTATTGAAAACACCTTGGGGGAAACTCGAAGTGACTCTGATAGCGCACAAAAATTCTTAAATACTCAAATTAAGGATTATGAAAATCGTTTGTCTAACTCGGAAGCTAGGTTAACTAGCTTTAAACAGAAATACAGTGGAATTTTACCTGAACAGTCAGGTGGTTATTATACTAGGCTCAATAATGATAGAGATAATCTCAAAGCCATTGAATTAGATATATTAGAAAATAAAACTCGCCTAGAATCGGCAAAAAAACAACTTTCTCAATCAATAGTTGCTGATGCTAAAGGTGATAATAAGATTAAAAGTGATAGTTCAATTCAAACGACTTATGATGACCGTATCACGGAATTGGAAGTACAACTAGATACCTTAAAGTTACGCTATACCGATAGACATCCTGATGTTATTGAAGTTAGCCGCAACTTGGCACATTTAAATAAGCTGCGTAGTAGCGAAATAGAAAAATATTTAGCACAAAATAGTGATAGTAGTGGCAGCTTAAAGCGGTTGAGTGCTAACCCAGTTATCCAAGAAGTACAAATTGAAGTCAATCAACTAGAGAACTTGATTGCTTCCCTTAATGTTAGAGCCGACAATTACCGCCAGCGTATTATTGAACTTGAAAACAGAGTACATACATTACCAGAAATAGAGGCTCAATTAGTCGCCTTAAATCGTGGTTATGATATCACTAAAGAAAAATATCTAGAACTACTAGGGCGTAAAGAGACAGCACAACTTGCACAACAAGCGGATGAAACAACTGATAAAATTCAATTTCGTACTATAGACCCTCCACTTGTAGCCACTAAACCCTCGGGACCTAAACGTTTTATTTTATTTGCCGTTATCACCATATTAGGATTTGGTGTCGGCATTGGTTTATCTTTATTGATGAGTCTATTAAACCCTGTGGCCACTTCTACAGTTCAATTATCGAAAGCCACAGGAGTACCTATTTTTGGTGTTGTCTCAGCTAATGAAAATCTAGGTTTACAAAAATGGCATAAAAAGAAAACTTTTATTTTTGTTGGCTCAAACTTCTTGCTACTGTGTTTACTGGTGTTATTTATTTCTTATTTCATATTTCCTAACATCATACAAGCACCATTAAAAAGGATATTTTAGCCATGAGTACCATTGAAAAAGCCTTGGCTAAGCAAAAGCTAGCTCAGCAAGAAAAAATAATCAACAGCTCTGAGCAAGTTGTTATAGCTGAAGATAACCTTCAAAATACAAATAACTATTCAGAGCCGAGCAACAAAGATAAAATAATTTTAAATGGCGATAGATTAAATGAGCGCGGTTTTATTTATAGCCCAGATAGTGCTCATCACATCCAAGAAGAGTTCCGCCATATCAAAAGAAAATTACTCAATAATGCCTTTGGCTTAGCAGCAAAAACGCTACATAATAGTAACTTAATTATGGTCAGCAGCTCGCATCCCAATGAGGGAAAGACCTATGTAGCCATTAACTTAGCTTTAAGTATCGCCTTAGAGCAAGATAAAACAGTACTACTAATTGATGCTGATGTATTGAGACCTAGTTTGCATAGAGAGCTAGAGTTCGAAAGCAAAAAGGGCTTACTTGAATATTTATTAGCTGAAGTACCGTCACTTTCCGATATTATTTATAGTACTAACATTGATAACTTAAAGCTTATTCCTGCCGGGAAGCCGCATCATTTGACCAATGAACTATTGGCCAGTGAACGTATGGAAAAATTAGCGAAAGAACTCGCTGAGCGTTACCCTGATAGAATCGTTATTTTTGACTGCCCGCCAATTCTCGGTGTTACCGAAACCCCCTTGTTATCTGACCTTGTAGGTCAAGCACTCATCGTGGTAGAAGAGTCAAAAACTAAAACAGATGATGTTAAAACCGCAGTAAGTCAATTAAATAGCGATATTGCTTTAGGCTTAGTTATGAATAAAACCATTAGATCTAAAAAGGATATCTATGGCTATTATGGATATGGCTATGGCAGAAAAAACCAGTAAACCTCTGCCGACTGTACTTTATTTCGCAATAGCTGGCTTATTATTATCAAGCGGCTCATTCGCGGGTGAGTGGCGCTTTAATCCCAGTTTAGGGCTAACCGAAACTTATACGAATAATATTGAACTAAATCAAATAGATAAACAATCCAGCCTGGTAAATCAATTTATCATTGGCGCGGATATTAATTATAGCTCGAGAAAACTCCAGTTATCATTTTCAGGCACAGAAACCTTGGCCGGTTACAGCCATAATAGTAAGCTTAATGATGACTACCAAACACTACTAGCAAACATCTCATACTCAATTTGGCAAGACAAATTACAAGTTATAGCTAACTCCTCAATAGCTAATGTTAGTAAAAGTGATACGGGTAATAGTTTAGCTGACTTAATTACTGCCGATACAATTCAACAACAACATCACTCCGCAGGTTTACAATATTCCAGTGCTAATAGCGACTACGCACTTTCTTCTTCTTTTATCTACAACATAGTCCAGAGTGAAGATGATATAGGTGAAAGCAACGGCTACACTGCGCTTATAAACAGTAAGAATGGTAATGCAGCTCGTTATGTTTTTTGGCAAGTTGATGGTTCTTTTTCAAATAGAAAAAACGATGGTTTTACTAGTGAAAATTACCATTTAGAAACTAAACTTGGTGCCATCACCCAGTACAAAATAAACCCTTTTGTCCGACTTTATAATGAAAAAGTAACAGGTACGTTAGCAGGAAGTAACCCTGACGCTATCCCATCTTGGGGTCCAGGTATTCGTTACCAGGTCGCAAAACACTTCCTTATCGATTTATCATATAACTACGTCAATGATGATACACAAACGAGCGATGACTATGTTGCTGCCAATATTGATTGGCAGCCATCAGCACGGACATCGCTTAAAGCAGGGCATTCTAAGCGCTTTTTTGGTGACTCATATGAATTAGACTTTTCGCATAAAACTAAAAGACTAACGAATAGTATTTCTTACCATGAAACTATTGAAGTGTTTGATCGTAATAGTTACCAGGAAGTACCCGCTGGTGAAATATGGTGCCCTGAAAGCGCCACAGGTTTAAATGAATGTTTACCTTTTGGCCAAGTGCCAGATGATAATAATGGCTTTCAAAGCATACAGTTAACCTCACTGGTCTTAGAAGAAAACAATGAGTTTACTTTGAATAAACGCTTAGCATGGCAGTCCCAATTAGCCTTGCCACGTACTACATTTTCCCTAGATGTATCTAACCGCGAACGAGAAAGTTTAAGTACTGGTATTATTGACGATTACCTTGATGCCCGCTTCAGCATCACTCGTCGTATTAGTGCCAGAAGTGATGTGACTGTCTATGTTGATTACAGCAAGAATGTTTTTGACAAAGATAGACCTGAAGGTCCACGACAAGAAGATATTTATAAAACGTTCTCTACTACGCTTAATAAAAGCTTAGCGTCCTCACTCAATGCTTTTTTTACGCTACAATACCTTGATAGGCAATCAAATTTTGAGCGCTACACTTACACCGAAGCTCGTGCTTCCATTAATTTAACAAAAGATTTCTAATATGTATGAGAGTTACTATGGCTTTAGTGAGCGACCTTTCCAGTTAAGCCCTGACCCACGATTTTTCTTTGCTACTAGCCATCATCAACGAGCCTTATCTTACTTACAATACGGCTTAGACCAAGGTGAAGGTTTTATTGTTATTACCGGCCCAATAGGTACTGGTAAAACAACCATTGCTAGAAATTTATTAGCAAGTATTGCTGATGAAAATATTGTTGCTGCGCAGCTTGTTACCACTAAATTATCCCCCGTTGAGTTACTTGAACTCGTCGCCGCTGAGTTTAATATCACAGTAAAGGGCAATAGTAAGGCTGATTTATTACAAAGCATTGAACAGTTTTTAATTGGTTTAAATAAACAAGGTAAACGTGCTTTATTACTTGTTGATGAAGCACAAAACCTACCTTCAGAAACAGTTGAAGAATTACGAATGTTATCTAATTTCCAGCTTGATAACAAACCCCTCATCCAAAGTTTCTTATTAGGTCAAGAAGAGTTAAAAGCCATAATTTCAGCACCCGAAATGGAACAATTTCGACAACGAATTATAGCCTCTGCCCACCTAAAACCTCTTAATGTTGAGGAAGTGAAGGATTATATTAATCACCGCTTGGCACAAGCAAACTGTAATAGAGAGGCTTTATTTCCTGATGAAGCTTTCCAGCTAATTTTTGAAAAAACGTTAGGTGTACCACGAAAGATAAATATTTTTGTCGATAGGTTATTATTATTTGGCTTCCTTGAAGAGCTCACACAGATTAGCTGTTCGGTCATCAATGAAGTTGCCAAGGAAATGTCAGTTGAGTTAACCGGCTCCCTTAATGGTGCAAGTCTCGATAATAAAGCTCAACCTTCGGTAATTAATTCAACTGAAAATGTTGAAAATATAAAAAATGTATTACGTGAAGTGGAAGAGATATTAGAGGGTTCTATCCAGCAGAAAGTGAAAATGACGCGTTATATTGATAAACTTTTAAAGAAAAAAAGTCGTGAGTTCGCTGAATTGCAAAGTAAAGCAGCTGATAGTGAATAACTCTCAGCTGCTAAGCACTTTATTTAAATGTTTATAGCAATTTTATATTTTTCAATTAATGAATAAAGCGTTGGTCTGGTAATACCCAGTAATTCCGACGTCTTAGACATATTCCCTTCGGTTAATGCATAAGCTTTTTGAATAGCAATAGTTTCAGCTTGTTCTCGAACAGCGCGCAAATTCAGAGACAGTTCATATTCCGCATTTTGTTTATCAAAAAATCCAAGATCAAAAGCTGTTACTTGACTGCTAGTGCTCATAATTACCGATGATTTGACTTTATTTTGTAGCTCTCGAATATTACCCGGCCACCTATGATGTCTTAATCCATACAGTGCATCATCTGCAAACGACTTAGCATTACGCTTATATTCTGCTGAATATTGTTGTAAAAAGAAGTTAGCTAAAATAAGTACGTCTTCTTCACGATCTCGTAGGGGTGGTATATTCAGCGTGATTTCTGTAATCCGATAAAATAAATCTTCCCTAAAGACTTTACTAGCAACCATTTCTTCAAGATTTTGATTAGTGGCGCAAATGACACGGACATCCACAGGAATCTCTTTTCGCCCGCCTAAACGCTCTATAATTTTTTCTTGTAAAAAACGTAATAATTTAGCTTGTAAAGGATAAGGCATATCACCTATTTCATCCAAAAAAAGTGTACCTCCTTGGGCGCACTCTATCTTTCCTAGCGTGGTCTTATGAGCACCAGTAAAAGCGCCTTTTTCAAAGCCAAATAACTCACTCTCTAACAAATTTTCAGGGATAGAAGCACAATTAATGGCAATAAACGGCTTATTGCTACGATCACTCACTTTGTGAATTGCTTTTGCAGTTACCTCTTTGCCTGTGCCACTTTCGCCCAGTAATAACGCAGTGATCTCAGTTGGTGCAATACGTTGTACCATAAGACGTAATCTATCAATACTTTCACTGCTACCAATTATACCGGTATCGCAACCCACTATAGACATCATACTGCGGTTATCTATTTCTATAGTTGCTAAACTAAAAGCACGAGAAACTATGACATTGATAACATCACCATCTACTGGTTTTTGGTAGAAGTCATAAGCCCCCATTTCAATAGCTTTTAGCGCATTAGTACGATCGTCATTACCTGTAATTACAATAACTTTGGTATGCGGGGCTATTTCTAATATTTGCTTTAATGCAGCTAAGCCTTCGCTAGCATTGGCTGCATCTGGTGGTAAACCTAAATCTAAAGTAACCACTTTAGGCTCATGACGCCTTACTGCAGCAATAGCACTTTCTCGGGTACCTGCGAGCACAACGTCATAATCAGCTAAGCTCCATTTTAATTGTTTTTGTACGCCGAGATCATCATCAACAATGAGTAACTTTTCCATAGTAATGCTATTTCCTTCATCTGCTTTTTAAAGTGCTTTACACGGTATAACGATTTTAAAATGACTACCTTCATTTTCACGGCTCGTTACCTGCATTGTGCCGTTCACACTTTCAATAAACTGTTTAGCTTCATAAACGCCAATTCCCATACCAGCATTACCTTTGGTGGTATCAAAAGGCTTAAATAGGCGATTAGCGATAAAATCTGTCGACATACCACAACCATCATCAATTATTGATATATTTAAATTATCAGCGGTCATATCTACGATTATCTTAACCCAGCCACTTTCATTTGTCGCTTCTTGGCCATTTTGTAATAAATGATTTAATATTGAAGAAAACGTTTCTTCATCGATAGATATTCTGCCTTCAAGCGGTAATTGCACACTTATATGTGGCATTTGCACATTACGTTGTTTAACCACTGCCTTGATTAAGGCTGGCACATCAATATTCTTTTTACTATTCTCTGCAACCTGCTTGTTACGTAATTGTATTAATACTTTATCTAACCGGCCATTGGCCGCTGCTATTGTTTCGAAAACATCATCAATAAAATCGGGATTATCTCTATGACGTTTAGCATTACTACTGATTAATGCCAATTGAGCTTGAATATTTTTTAGATCATGGACTAAAAAAGCAGACATCCGATTAAAAGCATCAAACTGTTTAGATTCAGCTAAACTTTCATTTGCTTCATTCAGCGACAGGTAATTACTTAGCTGCCTGGAAATAGAGAAAAGTAAGTCCCTATCTTCCCAGTTTAATAGCCCCTGCTCTTCAGGCATGGCTAATATGAAAAAGCCATAAACTGCTTTATTCATAAAGATGGGAATAATTATATCAATATTTTTTTGTCTGCATAAATGGACATCTAATAATAAATCAGGGTAACTTTGCTCAACTATGGCTAGCTCTCTAACATCAATAATCCAACCGTGTTGCTGACAAAAATCATCAACATCGATTAAAAAATTTAAGTCCTTTTGCTCAAGGTTAAAGTTTTCCTGATATAAAGGCTGATACTGACCATGGGATATTTTTTTTACTAATGCCCCTTGATGAATATTTAGAGATGAACAAATTATATGGGTTGCAGTATGATAACAGTCATCATTTTCACCAATTTCAAGTTGCTCAATTGATTTAAGCCACTCTACTCGATAATCATATTTGTTAGCAAAGAAGTGCTTAGTGATAAATACCTTAACTTCCCTACGCAATTTCTCGGTAATTAATAAAGCAGCTAAAACACTACCACCCAAAATTATAAAAGCGATACTAATTACGTCACCCCAAGCGCCACCAAAATAATTAATTACATAACCAGCAATAGCCAGCAATAATAAATAAGCACCTGAGATCAGTAACATTGAGCTATAAAAAACCACTTCACGAGAAACAAAAACATCTACAGACCAGTCTTTAATGCGCCTAGTACTTACCAATATTAATGGCATACCTAATGCTGCAATAAACCCCCGCGCATACCAGTAAGAAAAATCTAGCTGATTGACCATAGCCGCCTGAGCAAAAAGTACAAAGTCAAATACTGCTGCCATGCCTAAAGCGATAATTAATGACCAAATAGCCCATTTGACTTTAACATCAGCATTTCTATATAACTGTTCGAGTAATACCAAAAGCCATAAGTTAAGCAATAAAAATAATGAGAATAAGAACTTCACACTCTCAGGAATAAATAATGCAGCCCCCCAACACAAGATAGATAAACCACTCCAAACTTGTAGGTATTGTTTTACTTTCGGATGAGTTATCAGAGATTTTACTGAGGTGATATTTGCTTGTGTACAAATGATAAGTAGCGACCAAGCAGCTAACTTAAAGGTTTCTAAAGCCATGACTACTAGCAATGAAAAACCTTGCTTAGGTTGCAATGCCGCGCTCATAGAGGAGGAAAATACTAATAATGCAGCTAACAGTACCAAACTACCGGCTAGAGTTTTATTTCGTGCCGCTAAAAGTAATAAAATAAAAATCACATAGGCACAGGCTGATAAAAAATAACCTGATGAGCCAATTACTTCCATTTATATATTTCCTGAGAATTGATATTTATTGTGCTGCGCAGCTTATTGCTGAGAAATAGCACAAGCCACCTAATTACATATTGATACACACTCGCGCCATTATATATTAATTCAATATTTTGTCTTTGCCTAATTGGCTTAAAATACAATAAATAAAGGGTTAATTTGAATTTTCAACGTTTGTTTTAGGGGTAAACAACTCGGTTAAAATGGGTACCAAAAGGAAACTTGAAAGAGCTGAAACACATAAGCCTGAAATTAAAACAACGCCCAATGGTTGCCATAAACCTCCTCCAAATAAAGTTAATGGAATTAGGCCACCAATAGTTGTTAATGTGGTTAATAGTATTGGTGTAAAACGCTCAGCGCTAGATTTTAGTATGGCTGAACGTCTATCTAAGCCCAACTTCAAGTTAACGTTGGTGCTATCAATTAAAATAATAGCATTGTTAACTACAATACCAAATAAACTAATCAGACCAACAAAAGCCATCATAGAAAAAGATAAACCTGTCAAATACAACCCTATAACAGAGCCAGCCATAGCAAAAGGAATTGAACTAAAAATAATCATAGGTTGTAATATTGATTTAAACTGCAACACTAATACGGCAAAAATTCCCATCGCTGTAATTAACATTACTTGCGTTAAACCCGCAAAAGTTTTTTGTCTTGATTCTTCTTCACCACCTAAAGTGAAATACATACCTTTAGGTAAATCATACCGCTCAAGGTAATTCACCAATTCATGAGTAATTTCACCTACTGAATAACCTGTCTCTACATCAGCAGAAACTTTAGCCATACGTAACTTTTGATAATGAAAAAAATCACTACCACCTTTTTTTAACTCCATTGTCGCTAACTGCTCCAGTGGAATTGCCACACCTTGATTATTACTAACTTCTATTGCCGATAAACTATCAATATTAGGGTTGTTACGGCGAACCAAAATTGGATAGTCTTCGCCATTGATATCATTAAACTGACCAATGGTAGTGCCTGATAAAATGGTGCTAATAGTATTATCTAATCGCTCTATGCTCACACCACTTAATGCTGCTTGTTGATAATTAATGCTTAGCGCCAATTCGGCATTTGCCATACCAATGGGGTTATCAATATTCACTACTCCTGATATCTGACGCATTTGTGCCGCCAAATGATTAGCAACTTTTTCTAAATCAATTAACGACTCACTTAATAAACGAATGGCAATAACTTGATCAGTAACAGGACCTTGAGTAAACTCTTTAATGGTTATTTCCGCCTGCTGCCATTGATTAAAATCATCACGTAAGTTTTTCACCAGCTTTGTTACATCATCCGCTTGATAGGCCTTTAAGACCAGTAAAGCTTGACCAAAACGGATCATGCCACGCTTAGGCACCTCATTATAATAAATACGTGGGTTAGCATTACCGATATTAAGCGCAACTTTGTCAACTAGAGTATATTTCTTAACATGCTGACGCACTTGCTGAAGAACCTTGTCAGTATGAGCTAACGATGAATTTGCTGGAGTGCTAACATTAATTAATATCATCGGTTTTTCAGCTTTTGGAAATAAGCTAACCCCTACTTGCGCAAACAAAGAAAACATGGCAACTAAAAGCAATAAACTAATGATAATAACAATGACTTTATTACGCATTAATACTGTTAAAGTATTGGCATAACTTTTTTCAGCAAATATATTTAGGTAATGCTGTAGGGTATTAACTTTAAAGACTTTAGGTTTAGTGTCTTGCTCAATAGCTACAAGTAATTTACTGGCTAATAATGGTGTTAACGTTAATGCCACCAATAACGAGGCAAATAATACTAAAACCACAGTAACTGGCATTGAACGAATAAAATCACCGGTATTACTTTGAATCATCAACATTGGTAAAAACGCTAACATAGTAGTAATTGTGCCACTAGCTATAGCCCAAGCCACCTTACTAGTGCCATTTGCCGCAGCTGTTTTTATATCTTTGCCTAGTTTCTTTTCTCTATGAATACTCTCGGTTACCACAATAGCGTTATCCACCAACAAACCTAACGCTATTATTAAACCAACGATCGACATTTGCTGTAAGCCATAACCACTAAAATCCAGCCAACCAATAGCCATCATAAAAGATATAGGAATAGCGATAATCACCACTAAGGCTTCACGAATACCTAAAAAGAGTAGGGCCATCAAACCGACAATTATTAGTCCTTGCGTTAAATTATCAAAAAAGCCATTAACACGAATATTTACGCTATCGGCTTGTTGAAATAATTTGTCGATCTTAAGGTTGCTTGGCAAGTTTTGTTTAAAATGTTCAAGCTCTTGATTTATTTGTTCAGTTAAAACAAAAATATTAGTTTTCTCTCGTTGCTCAACCGTGATGAATATCGCTGGAATATCATCAAAATAAGCTAAATAGCTTGGCTCTGCATCGGAAAAACTCACACTAGCAACATCTTTAATCTTTAACAGACCATAGGCACTGATCATACTACTATTACTAATAATGGTATTTTCGATATCAACTAATTGAGTGAAATTACCACTTGCCTTAACATTAAAACGTCGCGTGTTAGCATCAACAAAACCAGGGGTAATATTTTTTGCTCTACCTTGCAATATCTGAGTAATGTCAGTGAGTGCTAAGCCATAGTGTTTTATTAACACCAAATTAATATCTACAGCAACAATTTGCCTAGGATACCCCCAAATGCTTGCTTTACGGACACTGGCTATGGTTTCTAAGCGCTTTTCTAGTAATTTGGCATGTAACTCCATGGTTTTGTAGTCAGTTGGCTCTGACCACAAAGCCAATTGCATAATTGCTACACTGCTTGGTGTTGCTTTTAACACTAATAATTGGGCAATGCCTGCAGGTAAATTAGGCCTTACCGTTGATACTGCCTGCTTTACTTTATTAAACGCCGCTTCAGCATCTGTACCATAAAGAAAATCTATGGTAATTCTAACGGCGCCATTATGGATTTTGGCTTCAATTTTTTTGATGTTTTCTATATCAGTAATTTCTTGCTCAAGGGGATCAACCACTAATGTCTCAATATCACTAGGAGAAGCCCCGGGATAAACCACTTCAATTAAGGTTACTGGCAAGTCAAACTGTGGATCTTCAGAACGAGGCATATTTAAATAAGACACCACACCAACCAGAACCATTAACAACATAATAGTTAAAGTGAACTGGGCATTATCTATGGCAAGCCTAGGGAGTTTCATTACTTATTTCCCTCTATTGATTTTCATCTAGCTGCTTTCTTTCAATTAAAGCAATATGTTGCCAACCTCGTGTGACAACGGTCAAGGGCAGGGAGCCTTGCTGAGCAGATAAATAGATATATTTATTGGAGAGCTGTTTGATAACGTATGCTTGCTGTTTATATTTATCAGCTTGAGTTGAATTAACACCTAATACCATAATTAACGCTCTTCCTTTGCTATCAACACTATTAAGAGCTGATATAGGTAAACGATAGGCAAGGGTATCCGTAATTACATCAGTCAACATATGCGCTAATTGACCAACAACAACTTGACTCGTTGTTAAGCCTGATAATAAAACTTCAATAGTAAACAAATGGCTTTGTTGATCTGCAATCGCTGGGACTTTACTTACTCTCCCCTTAACCACTCCAAACTGAGGTAAATTAACATTAACTTTCTGCTGTAATTTAACTAATTTCACCTCATTTGCGGTTAGCGCGACTCGCACTACTAAATTGTTTTCTATCGCAGCTATTTGTAATGCACTTTGATTAGGGCTTTGCAATTCTCCCGCTTCGGTAAACCTTGTTATTACAACACCATCAAAAGGAGCATATAATTGTGCTTTCGACAGGTTATATGCTGCCACTTTATGACTAGCACGTGTTGTTTCAACCAATGTTTCAGCATTATCTAGTGCTTGTTGAGAGCTTAAATTTTTTCTGAGCAAAGTATTAATGCGCTTAACATCTCTTTTTGCCTGCAATAAGCGCGCATAACTGGCATTTTTCTCTGCAATCAGTTCTGCACTATCGAGCTCAGCTAACAACTGACCTTTAGTAAAACTATCCCCTTCATCAACATTAATTTCTTCAAGGTAGCCATTACTTTTAAAAGATAAATTTAAGGTTCGCTTAAAGGCAACTTTGCCAGTGCGGTTAATTTCCTTAACGATAGGTTTAACTTTAATGGTTTTAGTTTCAAGCTGTTGTGCATAGGAGGGCGTAATTAATGACGTACTGACAAGAAGCAAAGTTATAATAAAAACTGGCTCAATTCGTGATAAAAACAACCCGAGAATACGTGGTTTCATTTTTAAAATATAACCAAAATTTTAATAGGGTATTCATAACTTTAGGCAGTTTTCTCGCTAAAGTACATAATTAAAAAAAATAGCGGCTTAGAAAAACCTAGTAAGTTATTAAAACAACCTCTAGTTCAGGTATTTTGCCATCTTAGCTAGACAAGTATATTGATAAATTATAGTATTTGCCGCGCATTCATTGATGCAAGATTAAAGCTAATACTTTTTATCTATAATCCACCCGTAGCTCAGCTGGATAGAGCGCGCCCCTCCGGAGGGCGAGGTCACAGGTTCGACTCCTGTCGGGTGGGCCATTCCCCCCTTAAATCCCTGTACTATTTTAGGTAATATTATTTAAATATATTTCCCGAGCCTACTCTGTCATGTTAAAGCGCCTCAAGGCGATTTTTTTCATCTGTATTTTAAATAACAGACAACTCTATTTTTGAGCTAAGTTTCAAAACTAAGAGACTAATTGACGATAATCATCATTATCTTCTACATAACATTCTGCTTGGCTAATAGAGCCAAAATAGTAGGTAAGTAATTTACTACGTTTTTCACGTACATTGATGGGAAGGTCGAGTTTTTTGGCAACTTCAAGCCAGGTTTTAACTAAGGTTAGTGGTGGTAGTTCTTGCATAAATTCATCCTTGAAAGAAATAACTATTTCATACTTTACGTTAAAAAAATGTTAATTCAAAGATGGTAATGGTCATTTTTTACTCTTTCATGCTATTTTTTACAAAACTTCATTAAAAATAATACCTTAAGCTGGCATAAATACTTAGAGGGTAAGCACCAAATTCAGAACCAAAAGAATAATTAACATTGTCACTGCTGCCTTGATAAATCATTGACTCACCGTGACTTACATAAACACCAAAATCAGAATATACATTATCACTCCAACTGGTTTCACTACTAAGAGTCAAAAATACTGAACTATCACTAACATTATAAAAGGCGCTAGCGTTCACAGATACAAGCGGTGAAGCCAACCAAGTCAAAGCGGGAACGATATAGTGCTGACCATATAAATACACGCCAGCTTTCTGATAGGGTGCTTGTGTGGCAAGTTTAGTGTAATCATCGGTGTTATTACTACCAGCACCATTATAGTGATACTCGATCATAATAATTACATCTTCATTTAGCGCATAATCAGAGCCTATAGAGCTACGCCAATAACTTTCACTATAAGGGACCGTTTCAATAGGAGTTAGGGGATTCGTAGATAAACCTTCAGCATTGTGACTTTCAGAAGTATCGCTTTGTTGCCAATCCATAAAAGCAGCCTCAAACCAAAAACCAAAGTCACCTATCGCTCGTTCAATACCACCGCCTACTAACCAGGCATCATCAAGAATAATTGCGATTAGCTCAATATCATTACCACTAAGAGAATTTTTACCACGTAAAAAAGCGGCAATGTTCTGCTTTTTTCCACCCTCACCAATGACCAAGCCCATATCTACCACAGCAAAATCACCCACATCAGCTTTATAACGAATAACATCAATACCAACTCGGTATTCTTGGTTTAGTGTTTGGATGGCAAAGGGGATAAAAATATCGGTAGGGTTAATAAAGCGAGCTGAGCCAAATGATAATACTTGACGGCCAATGGTCAAATCCCCATATTGATTGCTATATTGATAATTAAAGCGGTCAAGATTTTGTAAAACCACACCATTATTACCAATATCAGTCAGTACCGCATTAAGGTCTTTATAACGATATTGATTATTAGCCAAAGACACTGTGCCACTAATCGAAGCTAAGTTATCCTGGTTATAGTAACCAGCCATATCACTATTTGAAAAATACAATGGCTGTATTTCATAATCTATTTCTACATTCCCTTTGCTCGACGATAAGTAAGATGCCATTAAACGTAAAGCATTTTGGGATTGAAAGTTAGCTGGTATTGATGATGTTTGACCTTGCTCAGCATTATTAGTGATACTCGCAATGCTATTATCTTCAATAGGCATTTGTTTAATGGGAATACTGTCTTGCGCCAACGCATAGCTTTTCAGATAACCACTAAATGAAAAGCTTTCCGCATAAGCGTTAATAGGTAAGGGGAGGGCTGAAGCAAAAAAAAAGGTTAAAGCTAAATAAGCTTTATTTACTGACATTAATCTCTGCGCTCATCATCAACAACACAGCCATCAACAAGACGTATAATACGTCTTGCACGCTCCATTATTTTAGGATCATGAGTTGAAAAAACAAAGGTCATATTTTGTTGCTCATTTAACTCTTTCATCATATCGAGTAAGTCAGATCCTGTTTTAGAGTCTAGGTTTGCTGTTGGTTCATCCGCTAAAATAATACTTGGTTTCGACACCATAGCCCTTGCGACAGCGACACGCTGCTGTTGTCCACCAGATAACTCAGCAGGGCGACGATCCCCTAGTCCTTTTAAGCCAACGGCATGCATAATATTATCAACACGTTGGTTTCGTTCAGCTGTAGGTATGCCTTGTAGCAACATAATGTATTCAATGTTTTCTCTCGCACTCAATACAGGTATTAAGTTATAGGCTTGAAAAATAAAACCAATATGATCGCGTCTAAAATCAGATAGCTCAGTACCTGTCATAAGGCTAATATTTTTATTATCTAACAATACATCCCCAGAACTTGGATTATCTAAGCCGCCCATTAATTGTAACAAGCTAGTTTTGCCAGAGCCCGAAGGACCAATAATAGCAGTGAACTCACCGCGTTCTATAATTATATTGGCATCTGTCAGCGCTTTAACTAAGGTATCACCGCGGCCAAATTCTCTACATAATAAAGTTGTTTCTATGACTGTTTTTTGGCTAACTATCACCTCAGGAGTGATGCCTGCAATATCAACTTGAGTTGTCATCTACATTATTTCCTATTTACTTAGTATTTTATTATTTATTAACCAATTTACTCGCTAAAGAGTTTTTCGCATGGCAAAAGAAGGCTGTAAAGCCGCCGCATGAAAGGCTGGGTATAAACTAGCAAGCAAAGTAACAGCTAAAGTTGCAAGAGCCATGCTGGCAAAACTACTAACATCTAGTATTAAATAAATAGGCTCATTTAAGGTCATTCCTGACATTTCTAATTCTGAATAATCAATACCTACAATAGAACCCCAATAACAAAAGATAAAGGCCATGAATAAACCCGCAGTAACACTTAATACGCCAATAAAAAAGCCTTCCAACATTATTTGATAGAATAGCTGCTTAGGACGTGTTCCGATGGCCAATAAAATACCGAACTCGGTTTGTCGTTCGAAAATAGACATAAACATGGTATTGATTAAACCTAAACACACCAAAATATACATAATAATTGAAACTATAAGTGTGGAATACTTAGTCATAGCTAACATACTGCTAAGTTGTGGTATTAATTCTTGCCAGCTTAACGTTTCAATAATGTCGTTATTAAATGTTTGCCAAAGCCCTAAACTTTTATCATTCGCTTGATCTAAATTTTGCAGCCGTAATGCAATTTCATGTACGCCATTTATATTTAATAATTTCTGGGCTTGTGACAAATTAATAAATGTCATGCCTATATCCATGCTTCTTTCATTAAAGCGAAATAAGCCTGATACCCGAAATAAAGCTTGTGATAAATCACCCGCATGTGCCTCTGAAACAGTAACAACTAACCGATCACCTAAACTAATTTCTAATAAATCAGCAAGCTGTTCTCCAATAATTATTTCGCCATCAATACCTGATAAATAATCCCCTTGAACCAAAGCTAGCTTTAGTTTACTAACCTGTGCTTCTTTTATAGCATCCACGCCATAAACAATTGCTGAAGCAACATTCTCAGAAGAAGAAGTCATTGCGCCTGTTAATACCCTTGGCGAAAACGCTTCAATTTCTACGATGGAGTTAAGTTGCTGATAGAGTGTAGTGGTATCTTCAATATACAAATCAACATCATTTGTCTCACGAAAACCCACTCGATGAATTTGCCCTTCTCCAAGAAAGGTTTGTGTGCTGATTTTCACCATAGTTTCAACCATGCCGCGTACAAAAGCATCGGTGAACAATATAGCTGCTAAACTACAAGAAATCAGCAAAACAGTGAGTAATGTTCTACGAGTATTTCTAAAAATACTACGCTTGGCTAAAAGTAATACTAAAGTGTTTTGAGCGCTATTTTGTTGACTCGGTAATTTACTAGATTCTGTAACTGAGTTATTTAGTTTTTTTGTTGGTATTGTCATATTTAAACCGCCTGTAACGCTTTTAAAGGCGATATTTTAGCGGCCCTGATAGCCGGAATAAAGCTGACTATTAGGGTACTGCTAATAACAACTATTGTTGGTAATAACACCACAAACCAACTGACTTCACCTAACATTGTATCAAAGGTAATACCGCCCATATCTATCGGCTCTGGCATTGATATACCACTGCTTGCCAACCAATAACATACCGGTAAAGCTAAGGTTAAACCAATTAAACAACTGAAAATAGCCAAGACAAAAGATTCTAACATGATCAAGTTAAAAACAGATAAAGGACGAGTACCAACCGCTTTTAATACACCAAATTCACGGGTACGCTCTAAGGTGCCCATTAAAATAGTATTCAACACACCTATGGATACTATAAAAATAATAATGCCCATGGAGACATAACTGCCTTTTTTATCGGCTTGCATACTATTATAAAAAGAAGACTCCACCACCTGCCATGGTGCTACCCTTAAACTTTTATTATCAAGTGCTGATTGAGTTTTCATGGCAAAACTTCTTGCCTCACTCTGATTAGATAAAATAATAGCTAGCTCATGCACTTTATTGTTATCGCCTTGCATTGATAAAAACTCTCGCATAGCCGATAAACTAATATAAACACTCATACGTTCATAAGAGCTGGCATCGCCAACAACCGCAACAATCTCAAAAATGTCATTGGCAATAGAGCCATCAATGCCTTGAGAAATAAGTACCAGTTCATCACCAATTTTAAGTTGTAGATTTTTGGCCAAACTAAAGCCTATCATCGCAGGGAAATAACCGCTTTTATTAACCTGGTTTGTTAAATAATGACCTGCCGTTACTTTATTTACCAAACGTGTGGTTTTAGCTTCGCGCCGAGGATCAATACCAACGACTTGAGCAGGAACAGTTTTATTTTTTCCATAGGCCAGTGAAGGCCCATAAATCCTAGGCGCTATTCCTAATACCGATGGCTGTTGCTCTAATTGACTTATTATTTCATCGGCATTATTTATGGTTTTATATAAAGATGGCCGTTCTAGATAGTTACCTTTATGAATTTGTACATGACCAGTATGATCTTGAGTGAATATATTAATAATATTAGCGTAGCTACCCTCAGACATAGAAAGGGTTAAGCAAAGCAAGAAAAAACCGCCACCCATGCTCAATAATGTTAATAATGAGCGGCGTCTGTTACGTAATATATTTCGAAAGGCTAGTTTTACTATCAACATTTGACTACCTACATAATAAGTGCTTACTTACTTGGGAGTTACTGTAATTTATGTTTTAATAATATTTAAAAACGCGTTTGTAAATTGCGTAAGGTGAATACATTATCACCAATATCAGTATCAAATTTTGCTTCAACATATTCAATGATGGTTTTGTGGCCCGTCTTATTCAGCGGGATCATAGTCATAATAGCGGGCATTTTTTTTCCTGAGAAGTCTCTAATATCACTAAACAGCATAGTACGAACCTTGTCACCTTTTTCGTTAAAGTAACTTTGCTCTAACGGCAATAATGTTTGTTGATTGACAATAAACTCTATTTTTCCCCAAACGGTAACAGTATCTTTTTTCGGTATTAAGGTTAGCCGATAGTTTTCACCTTCTGCTATTTTAGAAACTTGATATTCTTCAACTAATGAAACTTCACGTACTAAATCATCATTGGTGAAATCTGAGCCCATCCAAGAGCCCATCATCATTGATGGTGGTACTTTAATCACCTTGTTAATTTTAGGAAAGTAGTTCCACATTTCTTTATTTTTTTTCAAGGTAGCTACACCACGGTCTTTTCTCGGCGATAATATCCGAATAAAAGTATCGTCCATGCCTATAGTCCAGCTTTGCATTTCTAAGGTACGTTGCCAGTTTGGCGTAATAATTTCCATTTTCATGGTAGACACTGAGCTTTTTGAACGAAACAATTCATCCATTTTTTTTAATAGTACAGCGGCATCATCATCATCAGCTAAACAAGAGAAACTTGGCAATAACAAGGATAATGAAAAGAGGGTAGATACAAGCGACTTCAACATGTGCTAATCCTTAAGAATATTTGAATGCTTAATACATAGAATAACTATATCAAGTTAATACAAAAAAATTCAATTATATTAGCTGCTTCTTACATTTATCAAACAATTATAGACACAAAAAAACCAGCAAAAAGCTGGTTTTTATATTGATAATATTTTCCGATAAAATATTAGTTAATCTTAGCTAATATTTCTTCCAATTTAGCTAAGTTATCGTAAGAAATAACCAGCTTGCCTTTGCCTTTTTTATTATGGCTGATAGCAACTTTAGCGCCAATTTTATCCGTTAAGCCTTGTTCTAACTCAATAGTCTCAATAGCCTTTTCCACTTTTTCTTTCTCGGCTACCGGATTTTGAATCTTTTTAATTAAAGCCTCAGTATCTCTTACTGTTAATTCTTTAGTCGCTACCGTTTGTGCTGCTGATATTTGTACATCACCTTCTAAAGCTAATAAAGCACGGGCATGGCCCATTTCAATATCACCATTTTCTAAAAAGGTTTTTACTTCTTCGTTTAAGTTATTTAACCGTAATAGGTTACTAACCGTAGTACGTGATTTACCAATGGCTATAGCGACTTCTTGATGAGTTAAATCAAACTCAGTTAATAAACGCTCCAAGGCAATAGCTTCTTCCATAGCATTGAGATCTTCACGTTGAATATTCTCAATTAAGGCAATAGCTACGGCTGATTCATCAGCTACATTTTTAATTAAACAAGGTACAACATCAATTTGTGCTAATTTAGCTGCACGCCAGCGACGTTCACCGGCAATAATTTCATATTTATCATCGGCAACTAAACGTACAACAATAGGTTGAATAATACCTTGTGATTGAATCGATAATGATAATTCTTCTAACGCAGTATCTGACATATCACGCCGTGGTTGATATTTACCAGGAACAAGTGAGCTGATGGCAATTTTTTGAAACTCACTATCACTAGTTTTTTCAGTAGGACCTTCTACTGCGCTCTCTGTTAGTGCCGATGGAATCGCAGGGGATAATAAAGCATCTAGTCCTCGACCTAAGCGACTAACACCTTTACGTTTTGCTGTACTCATAATTTTCCTTTGCGCTAATTGGCGAGGCTGGCGGTGGTTTTTTGGGCTTTTTTCGCGGCATCATTTTTACGTAATACTTCACCGGCAAGGGCTAAATAGGCTTTAGCACCCGTTGAAGATTTATCATAATACATGGCAGGTGTACCAAAACTAGGTGCTTCTGCTAAACGAACATTTCGAGGGATGACACTACGATATACTTTATCACCAAAATGTCGTTTTAGTTGCTCAGATACATCATTAGCTAAGCGATTTCGAGGATCATACATAGTACGCAGTATGCCTTCAATATGTAATTTATCATTTACTACTGACGTTAACTTAGTGATGGTATCCATTAGGGCTGTTAGACCTTCTAACGCATAGTATTCACATTGCATGGGCACTAAAACAGAATCAGCTGCCGTCATCGCATTAACGGTAAGCATATTTAATGATGGTGGGCAGTCTATTATAATAAAGTCATAAAAATCTCTTACCGGTGCTAAGGCGCTTTTTAAACGCTGTTCACGAGCATATACTTCCATTAATTTTATTTCTGCGGCAGTAACATCTGTATTGGCAGAAATTAAATGATAAAGGCCTGAAGTTTCTTTAATAACAACCTGTTCGACACTCTGTTCTTCTACCAGTAATTCATAACAGGTAGCATGAACAGTATATTTATCAACACCACTGGCCATGGTGGCATTGCCTTGCGGATCTAAATCAATTAATAAAACTTTGCGTTTTGTCGCCGCCAACGAGGCAGCCAAATTAACCGCGGTTGTGGTTTTACCCACGCCACCTTTTTGGTTTGCAATTGCTATTACTTTTCCCACAAGCGCCTCTATTGTTTTTGTTGTTACTAATGTAACTTCTTCAAGACCAGTACGTGTCGTTCACCAACCAAGTCAGGTACGATAATTTTATGACTGTCTACTAAAGTAATATTTTCAGGTAATTGACTGATCTCATCCTGAGGATATTGGCCTTTCAGTGCAAAAAATAGTCCTTGCTCTGTGGTTATTAAATGCTGACACCAGCTTACCATATCATTAAGAGAAGAAAAGGCGCGACTCAAGACGCCATCAAAAGATTGCTCACCTTGATAATCTTCAACTCTCGCCTTTACTGGCGTGACATTAGTCAGTTTTAACTGAAAAACAACTTGTCTAAGAAAGGTAATACGCTTGCCTAAACTGTCTAATAAGACAAAATTTCTTTCTGGATACAAAATTGCCAAGGGTATACCCGGCAAACCAGGACCTGTACCTACATCAATGAAGTTTTCTCCAATAAGAACTTCACCTACCATTAAGCTATCCATAATATGTTTGATTAACATATCACTAGGATCGCGCACTGAAGTAAGGTTATAGGCTTTATTCCATTTGTTGAGTAGCTCAACGTATTGAATAAGTAAATCGATTTGCTGTTGAGAGACGACAAGCGGTGTTTTACCGATCAGTGTCGTTAATTGCTGTGTTAAATTCATTTTATTTAGACGAACAGACTAACTTATTCAGTTATCTGCTCGCCCCTAGCTATTGCTTTTAGCCTAATTTGCGTAAAAGACCGTGTTTTTTTAAGTAAACTAATAATAACGAAATTGCCGCCGGAGTAATACCAGAAATTCGTGAAGCTTTACCAATAGTTTCCGGACGAGCATCGGTTAGCTTAGCAACAACCTCGTTAGAAAGGCCTGAAATTTGCTTATAATCAAAATCAATTGGGATTAAAGTATCTTCATTACGTTTTTTCTTGGCTATTTCATCTAGCTGGCGATCAATATAGCCCGCATATTTTGTTTGAATCTCAACCTGCTCAGAAGCTTGGTTATCAGCTGATGCAGGACCTAAACCTTCAATTTTCATTAAGTCGTCATATTTTACTTCTGGACGACGGATCAAATCTTCTAAACTGGCTTCTTTACTCATAGGCGCTTTTAGCAAGGCATTGATCTGATCAATATTTTTATGATCCTTTTGTACCCAAGTAGATCGTAAACGTTGACGCTCAAGTTCAATATTTTCCATTTTTTCATTAAATCGTTGCCAGCGAGCATCATCAACTAAACCGACTTTACGACCTAGCTCGGTTAAGCGAATATCAGCATTATCTTCACGCAACAATAAACGGTACTCAGCACGCGAAGTAAACATACGGTACGGCTCTTTAGTGCCTAAGGTCGCTAAATCATCAATTAATACACCTACGTAAGCTTGGTCACGACCTAGAATAAATTCATCACGTTCTTTCACTCTATTAGCAGCATTAGTTGCGGCAATAAGACCTTGCGCACCAGCCTCTTCATAGCCAGTAGTACCATTAATTTGACCGGCAAAATATAAGTTTTGCACAAATTTACTTTCTAAACTTTGTTTTAAGTCGCGAGGATCGAAGTAATCATATTCAATGGCATAACCTGGGCGAGTAATAAATGCGTTTTCAAAGCCTTTAATTGAACGTACTAAATTCATTTGCACATCAAAAGGTAAACTCGTTGAAATACCATTTGGGTATACTTCATGGGTAGTTAAACCTTCAGGCTCAACAAATATTTGATGTGAATTTTTATCTGCGAAACGAGTTATTTTGTCTTCAATCGATGGGCAGTATCTTGGCCCCACACCTTCAATTACGCCAGTATACATTGGAGATCTATCTAACCCATCTCGAATATATTGATGGGTTTTCTCGTTTGTATGAGTGATATAACAAGATACTTGTTCAGGATGATCCGCACGTGATCCCATAAAAGAAAAGACCGGACGTGGTGTATCACCCGGTTGCTCTTCCATCACTGAAAAATCTAATGATCTTGCATCAAGCCTTGGTGGTGTTCCTGTTTTTAAACGATCCATTCTAAACGGCATATCACGCATCTTTTCTGCGAGGTTTACACTGGCAGGATCACCTGCTCGACCGCCTTGATAATTATTTAAACCAATATGAATCTGTCCTGAAAGGAAAGTGCCAACGGTAAGTACCACTGTTTTGGCTTTAAATTTAAGACCCATTTGTGTTGATATGCCAACGACACGATCATTTTCAAGGATCAAGTCATCACAAGGCTGTTGGAAAATAGTTAAATTTTCTTGATTCTCCAATACGTTACGCACATACGAACGATATAAAATGCGATCTGCTTGTGCACGAGTTGCTCTAACCGCAGGACCCTTACTAGAATTTAAGGTTCTAAATTGAATGGCGCTATGATCAATGGCCTTAGCCATCAAACCACCAAGTGCATCAATTTCTTTAACAAGATGACCTTTGCCAATACCACCGATTGCAGGGTTACAAGACATTTGACCTAGGGTGTCAATGTTATGAGTTAACAACAACGTTTTACAGCCCATACGTGCTGCTGCAAGTGAGGCCTCGGTTCCGGCATGACCGCCACCAACAACAATTACGTCATAAGACTCTTGATACCACATAAAATAACAATCCTGCTTGGTTAAAATTAGTTAAAGTTTTTATTAAAGGTGAGCTAAAAATTATAACTCTCAAAAATTAGGGAACGTATTTTACCGCTTTTTTCTCTTCAAGGATACGATCAAATGTGTAAAAAAGATCGGACCTGATCCTTAGTATATAAAAAGAGATCTTTATAAAGATCTTATTATTATTACTTATTAAGATCGTTATTTTCTGTGGGTAAGTACATTTTCTTTATATTTATTAGTTAGTAACACCAATGATAACCTTGTGATCAAGCTTTGATCAATCAGCAAATAAGCTTTGATCAAAACAGCGACTTATACACAGGACGTTTAAAATATAATTTAATCCACTGAGTAATAATAGAAAAATAACCGGTTATTAACTATTTTATCCACAATAGAAAAAAATAAGATCGAAAACTGTTAATAACTTATGGGTAACTGATCGTGCTAGATCTAAAGTAGATCTTTATTTGAGCTGATCCACTGCTGAGCAAGATCTTCTGGATCAATATCTTCAGACATATCAAAGGTTTTTGTTTTGGTTATTTTTGTGCAACCCTTTGATATCAAAAGGGTTGATAAGTCTAGTGCTGCCTTGCAAAATGTATCATAGCTTGAATCTCCGATCCCTATGGTTAAAAAACTCACAGTGGATAGATCTTGATCACAATGACTAAGATCACTAACAAATTGTTTGATGTTGTCAGGGTAGTCACCAGCACCATGTGTTGAGGTACAAATGATCCAAACAGGTTTTTCAGGGGAGTTATTGTCTATTTTTTCTTCCTTATCGTTTGAGAAAGTATTATTGATTATGTTTTGAAGCTCTGGTTTAAGGTGAATATCAACCTTATGATCAAGTTTATTTAAGGTCTCTTCACAGGCTTCTGCAACATATTCTGTGCCACCGAGCATACTACCAACAATGATTTGAATTGAGCTCATATAGGGTCTCTTTTAACTAAATGGGGTTATTAATAACGATAATAAGCGATGAGTTATTGTATTACCTAAGCTAAGTTATGATAAACAATTACTTTGAGATGTTGTTCTTTTAAGCAACTAATATTGTCAGCCGTTTACCTTGAATATTTAAAAATAAAAAGGAATTTTATATGAAAAAAGTGCTTATCCAACTTATTGTACTGCCTTTTTATTGTTAGCCATACCAATATTGTCCAAGCAGATCCCACCAATAAATATATTACACAAGAAATAGTGAATTGTTATGTTGGCCATGAAATAGCACAAACGGAATTGTATAAATCAGGCAGATCCGAACAGCTAAAGTAGCTTCTTGCTCAGTTTTCAGGGAAAGAAAAAGTCGATAAGATCATACTTTTTTCTAAAACAGAAGCAATTGGATTATCAAGCCAGCGGCGTAGATATATTTATGCAACCAGGTAAAATCGTAGAAAGGTATTGTACTAGCTTAGATGAAAAGGTAGCTGAAGCGCTAAAATAGAAGTGCTAAATGTTTATTAAGCCGTATAGCTTTTTAGTTATACGGCTTTTATTGGTGTTATTTACCTATACAAAAAGAGCTAAATATCTTACCTAATAGATCATCACTGGTGAACTCGCCGGTTATTTGATCAAGTTCTTGCTGACAGATACGTAATTCTTCTGCCAATATTTCCCCAGCCACATATGATTCAAGCTGATCAAGTCCAACTAATAAGTGTTGATGAGTATTCTCTAACGCCACTAAATGACGTCTTCTTGCCATAAAGCCACCTTCGGTACTACCTTGATAACCCATAATGGTTTTTAGGTGCTCTTTTAGGCTGTTAACACCATCACCCGTTTTGGCTGATAAGGTAATGATGGTGTGTTGTGTACCATCGGTATCGGTAAACTCAGTAAAACCGCTTTTAGTATTGTTAACATCGGCTTTATTTCTGATCAAGGTTAGCCCCATGTTCTCCGGCAGTTTGGCAAAAAATTCAGGATAATAATCTTTAATATCTTGTTCATCTTCCAAGATACTGTGATCGTCACTGGCATCAACCATTAACAAAACCCTATCCGCCTTTTTGATTTCCTGCCAAGCCCGCTCAATACCTATTTTTTCAACCACATCATCACTGTCACGTAATCCAGCGGTATCAATAATATGTAATGGCATGCCATCGATATGAATTTGCTCGGCCAATACATCACGTGTTGTTCCGGCAATATCGGTAACTATGGCGGTTTGTTTGCCACTTAAGGCATTTAGTAAGCTTGATTTTCCTGCATTTGGACGACCAGCAATCACTACGCGCATACCTTCACGAATTATACTGCCTTGCTGTGCTTGAGTACGCACATCTTCTACTTTACTGATAATAGTTTTTAAGTCGGTGACAATTTTTTTATCGGCAAGAAAGTCTATTTCTTCTTCGGGAAAGTCTATAGCTGCTTCCACATACATACGCAAATGAATAATGCTTTCGACCATTTCATGTACTAATTTTGAGAAGTCGCCTTGTAAGGAGTGTAGGGCAGAGCGAGCAGCCTGTTCTGAACTAGAGTTAATTAAATCAGCAATGGCTTCTGCTTGGGTTAAATCAAGTTTGTCGTTCAAAAAAGCTTGTTCACTGAATTCACCAGGCTTAGCCATAATAACCTTGGGTAGCGCAAGAATAGCTTTAAGTAACATATCTAAAATAACGGGGCCGCCATGACCTTGAAACTCAATGACATCTTCGCCGGTAAATGAATTAGGTGACTTAAAATAAAGTGCTATACCTTGATCTAATATCTGTGCTTTATCTGTTGATGACCCATCACTAAAAGGCAGGTATTCAGCTTTTCTTACCTCAGGTACTTTACCTAAAATAGCTTGCGCAACATTTTTAGCTTCTGGCCCAGATACTCTAATTATGCCTACGCCACCACGTCCTGGTGCAGTTGCTTGTGCGGCGATAGTCGATGTTTGAGAAATTGTTGTCATAGCGAGGTAATTAATTTAGATAATGATTGTGGATTATTTTACTTTATTTCAGGAATAAATGCCTATTAATAGAAAAGGCGATTACTGTGTTATCAGTAATCGCCTTTTTATTTATTTTATAAGTAAACTATTTGCAGATATTAAGCAGCTTTTTCTGCTTTTTTCTTGGCAATGCCAGCAAAGATAATTTTCATTTGCGCAATTGAAATCAAGTTACTTACTAACCAATAAAGTACTAAGCCTGATGGGAACCATGCCATGAATATTGAGAATACTACCGGCATGTATTGCATGATTTTTTGCTGCATTGGATCTTGAATAGTCATTGGCTGCATTTTTTGCATAACATACATACTTGCACCCATTAGTACAGGTAATACAAAGAATGGGTCCATTGCTGATAAATCTTGAATCCAGAATACGAATGGGGCATGACGTAACTCGACACTCTCTAAGAATACCCAGTAAAGTGCTAAGAAAATTGGCATTTGCAATAATAGTGGTAAACAACCGCCTGCAGGGTTAACTTTTTCTTTACGATACATTTCCATGGTGGCTTGTGACATCTTTTGTCTGTCATCGCCAAAACGTTCTTTTAGTTGTGCCATTTTAGGTGCTAAGTCACGCATTTTAGCCATTGAGGTATATTGCGCTTTAGTTAATGGGTACATACCACCTTTTACAATTAAGGTGATGATAATAATAGCCACACCCCAGTTAGTAACAAAGCCTTGGATAGTTATAAGCAACCAGAATAATGGTTGGCTGATCATAAATAAGAAACCGTAATCTATAGTTAAATCTAAACTAGGCGCTATCTTTTCTAGTACTTCTTGATCTTTAGGACCAACATAAAATATTGCCGAAGTTGAACCTTGCTGACCGGCATCAATAATAACGGCTGGAGCTTTAAAGCCAATTACAGCTTCAAAGTTATTGCTATATGTTGTATAAATTTGGTTACTATCTTCAGCCTTTGGTACCCAAGCTGATACGAAGTAATGTTCAAGCATAGCAACCCAGCCACCAACTGTTGCTTTAGTTAAGTTAGCTTCTTGAATATCATCAAAATCGTATTTTTCGTAACGCTCTTCAGTAGTTGAATAAGCAGCGCCACGATAGGTTGGCAACATGCCACCGCCAGTGTCAACCATGGTAGATTGCTTAAGCTGTCCATACATTTGTACCGATACACTATTCGCTGTGTTGTTATCTATTAAGTATTCAACATTCACGCTGTAGCTATTTTTATTAAAGGTAAAACGTTTAGTTACCGTCATACCGCTAACATCGTTAAAAACTAAATCAATAATTAAGCTATCATTGGTTAATTCATAATCGGTTTGCGCAGTGGTATAGATTGGGCGACCTTTAATAAGACGGTCAATACCATTAGCACCAGTTAAACCACTTTGAGCAATATATTTTTGATTGCCATTCTGCATAACGGTAAAGGGAATACCATTGCCTTGCTCTGTATCGTAGTTAAGTAATTTTACTTCTACAATATCGCCACCTTGACTATTAATTTTTAAGTTGAATGTGTCAGTAGTGACAGTAATTAACTTAGCAGAAGTCTCGTTTGATTTTACAGGACTTATTTGTGCGGCTGATGATTCAGGCACGAAGTCTGCGTTAGTATTTTGACCAGACTGATTTTGGCTAATACTTATTGGTTCAGCTATTGGGGCGTTTTGTTCCTGCCATTGACTAAACAGTAAGTAGGTAACAACCATAAGCGCAATAAAAAGTAGACTGCGTTGGGATTCCATAAAATTTACTTCTCTTCTTTGTGATGGCAGGGGAACTTCCCTTGCATAAATTAAATATGATAAGTGTGCGGCATTTTAATATACGTTAGCTTGATAACCAACACTCTTTTAGTCGAGTGGGTTATTTATTCTTTTTATCTAGTGGTACAGGATCTTCGCCGCCTTCATTGAGCGGGTGACATCTTAATATACGTTTGCTTGCTAACCAACCACCTTTTATCACACCAAAGCGATTAATTGCTTCAGTAGCGTAGGCCGAGCAGCTTGGAGTAAATCGACAATTAGGACCTAGTAACGGGCTAATAAAGCGTTGATAGCCTTTTATTCCGGAAATTACTAGCTTTTGTGGCGTTGAATTATTTTTCGCCATATTTTCTCTAATTCTTGATTTATAACTTTGTTATCAAGTTGGTCTATACCTGACTTTACCATAACGACTATATCGATAGCAGGTAAGTTATGTTGATTTAAGCGGAAGCTTTCTCTTACCTGTCTTTTAATGCGATTGCGTTGTACGGCAAGTTTTACTCGTTTTTTGGCAATAGCTAAGCCTAAACGGTTTTTGGCAACTGAATTATTTTTATCAGAGACTAGAGTATGAGGTTTTTGAGTTACTAATAAAGTAAAGTGGCGAGAGCCAAAGCGGAGAGGTTTAGAAAAAACCGCTTGAAAATGACCGGGAGTCAACAAACGTGACTCCCGATTAAATTTGTAAGTAGTCATAGTCTGACTACCTTATATCAAAAATTGTAAACAAGGTTTGATATTATGCGCTAAGGCTTGCACGGCCTTTGGCACGGCGGCGAGCTATAACAGCACGGCCGTTTTTAGTTGCCATGCGAGCACGGAATCCGTGGTTACGCTTACGCTTTAGTACGCTAGGTTGAAATGTTCTTTTCATTACGCTAATCCGTCGGTTGTTGTTGCCCTGGCAAAACAGCCTTTTGAGCACACAGGTCTAAAAAATGAGGCCGAATATTAATGCTTACCTGGGCAATTGTCAATCATTTATGTTAGCTATTTATACAATGATCCTTGTTTTTGCTTCGATGATCATAGTGATCTTTGCTGGTAATATTAACTATATTCACAGTTTTACCACATTACTGTTTTCTTATCTTAATAACTAATTCTATTAATTGGTTGTTTAAAGGAAAAATAACCAATAAATAACAGAGTTTTTTTTGTTGAATATTTTAATGTTTATTTAATGTTTACATATATTTATATTGATGTACTGAAAAATATATTAGAATAGTTAAAAGTCAATATTGCACTTGTGGATAACTCAATAGATAATAGCTGTCAGAAAAATAATAACCTAGTTACTACTGGAGTTTTGGTTGGATCATTCACCTTGGCAACGTTGCCTATCTGTTCTGCAAGAAGAATTGCCTGCTCAGCAATTTAGTATGTGGATCCGACCTTTACAATGCGTTATTAATGATAATGTTATGACGTTATATGCTCCTAATCGTTTTGTACTTGATTGGGTTAGAGATAAATATGTAAATCGTATTAACGAATTACTGACACTAAACGAAGCTAATAATCCTTTACTTCTGCGATTCGACGTCGGCAGTAAACCTGTGATTAACAATGCTATTAGTAATAATTCAACACCCGTTAATATTGGCGGTCACGAAACATTGTTTGCGAAAACAACTTCTGCCCCTAAAATCACTGAACCTGAAAGTAATATACCTAAAAAAACC
Source organism: Colwellia psychrerythraea (assembly GCF_000764185.1). Classification (GTDB taxonomy): domain Bacteria; phylum Pseudomonadota; class Gammaproteobacteria; order Enterobacterales; family Alteromonadaceae; genus Colwellia; species Colwellia psychrerythraea_B. The sequence goes on along the minus strand of NZ_JQEC01000006.1, from coordinate 31,872 downwards.
AATGTCCGCCTTAATTACACTTTTGATAATTTTGTTGAAGGTAAATCTAACCAACTTGCTCGAGCAGCTGCCTCGCAAGTTGCTGATAATCCGGGCACGGCTTACAATCCGTTATTTATTTATGGTGGTACTGGTTTAGGTAAAACACATTTATTACACGCGGTTGGTAATGGTATTTTACTTAATAAACCAAACGCAAAAATTGCCTATATGCATTCCGAACGTTTTGTGCAGGATATGGTGAGAGCATTGCAAAACAATGCGATGGAAAAATTCAAACAATACTATCGATCAGTTGATGCCTTGCTTATCGACGATATCCAATTCTTTGCAGGTAAAGAACGTACTCAAGAAGAATTCTTTCATACTTTTAACGCACTTCTTGAGGGTAATCAACAGGTTATACTTACAAGTGATAGGTATCCAAAAGAAATTAATGGTGTTGATGACCGATTGAAGTCCCGTTTTGGCTGGGGCTTAACGTTAGCAATTGAACCACCAGAACTGGAAACGCGTGTTGCTATATTAAAGCGAAAAGCGCAAGAAAGTCAGATTAACTTGGCTGATGAAGTTGCTTTTTTTATTGCTAAAAGACTTCGTTCTAACGTGCGCGAACTGGAAGGCGCGTTAAATCGTGTTATCGCTAATGCTAATTTCACTGGTCGTGCTATTACTATTGATTTTGTCCGTGAAGCATTACGAGATCTACTTGCCTTACAAGATAAATTAGTCACTATCGATAATATTCAACGAACAGTTGCTGAATATTATAAAATTAAAATTGCAGACCTGTTATCAAAACGACGAAATCGCTCAGTTGCCCGACCTCGTCAAATTGCTATGGCATTATCTAAAGAATTAACCAATCACAGTTTACCTGAAATTGGTGATGCATTTGGTGGTCGAGATCATACAACTGTTTTGCATGCCTGTCGTAAAGTTAAGTCTTTACGTGAAGAAACCCATGATATTAAAGAAGATTATTCAAATTTAATCAGAACACTTTCTTCTTAATTTTACAATAAAACACTAGCACTTAAGCAGGTACCAAAATGAAGTTTTCACTGAATAGGGAATTATTACTTAAACCATTGTTATTGGTTTCTGGCGCAGTAGAACGTAAAAGCACCTTGCCAATTCTGAGTAATATACTTTTTGAGGTGAGTGGTCAATCGCTTACTTTGACGGCCACAGATTTAGAGCTTGAGATGGTAGCTTATGCTGAAGTTCAGAATCAGGGTGAAGACGGTAAAATTACTATTCCTGCTCGTAAATTATTAGACATATGTAAGAGCCTACCTGAAAACTCTCTGATTTCTTTTGAGGTTAAAGATGAAACAATTAAGTTATCTTCTGGCCGAAGTCGGTACTCACTTTCTACTCTACCCGCTGTCGATTTTCCAAATATTGAAGAGTGGAAAGGTGATGTTGAATTTCAGTTGTTGAAATCTGAATTTTTACGTTTAATTGAAAGTACTCATTTTTCAATGGCTAACCAAGATGTTCGTTATTATTTGAACGGTATGTCTATCGAAAGTGAAGGCAATGAAATTCGCTCTGTGGCTACCGATGGTCACCGCTTGGCTATATGTAAAATATCAAATGAGTCATTAGCATTACCCGCAAGGCAAGTTATTGTGCCACGTAAAGGTATATTAGAAATAATTCGTTTACTTGCTCCTGTAGATGAATCAGTGCAGATATTTCTAGGCTCTAATCATATTCGTATAATAGATAGTGAGTTTTCATTTACTAGTAAATTAGTTGATGGGCGCTTTCCTGACTATCGTCGAGTATTGCCTCGTAATGGTGATAAAATATTTGAAACTAATAAAGACGCATTACGTCAGGTTTTATCGCGCGCCTCTATTTTATCTAATGAAAAATTCAAGGGTGTGCGTTTAAACTTTTCAGAATTTAATTTGAAAATTACTGCTAACAATCCTGAACAAGAACAAGCGGAAGAAGAAATAGAAATTCAATTTCCTTATGGTGATTTAGAAATTGGTTTTAACGTAAGTTACGTTCTTGATGTGTTGAGTTCTATTAAAGATGAGAATGTTAAATTTACTTTAGCGGATGCCAACAGTAGTGTTGTTATAGAGGGCAGTAACAATGGCGAAGCGCTTTATGTTGTTATGCCTATGCGTTTATAGTTACTAGATATGTTTTTTTACTAATGGGTGTTGTTAAGTTGACAACGTACAATTTTCGGAACCTGTCAGCACTTACTATTGATTTACACCCAAAGCTTAATTTTTTTGTAGGTGATAATGGCAGTGGCAAAAGTAGTTTACTTGAAGCTATATTTTTTTTGGGTCACGGTAAATCATTTCGTACTAGTAAAGTAGAGCACCTTGCGAGTTATGAAACGGACAATTTTGTTGTTAGTATAAAAGATATAAATGATTTACAGCTTGGTTTAAGTAAAAATTTTGCTACCGGTGTTTCTCTTATTAAAATTAATGGTGAGCGTTTTGCACGTTTATCTGAACTAGCAAAAAACATTGCTGTTCAAATAGTCACACCTGAAAGTTTTAAGCTTTTTTTTGGTGGCCCCAAAGAACGTCGCAGGTTTGTTGAACTCGGAATGTTTCACGTGAAACATGACTCCTCAAAACAATGGCGAGAATTTAATAGAGTATTAAAGCAACGTAATGCTTGTATACGAAATGCATTAGATAAGTCGACTTTTGATTATTGGACCGATCTCTTTTGCAACCTTTCAGAGCAGGTTGCAGAAGTAAGATCTAAATATATTGTTAACCTGATAGATGAATTGCCTTTTTGGCTCAATATATTACTACCAAGTATAGCAAACAAAGTAACTGTTCAATATCTACAGGGCTGGCCACAGAAAAAATCACTTATAGATGCTTTGTCTGATGGTTATGAAAGAGAGCAAGCATTTGGGTATAGTATTTATGGAGCTCATAAGTTTGACTTGAAATTCATGATTGCTAAACAGGCTTTGGAAAGCCAGCTATCCAGAGGACAACAAAAGTTGTTTTTACTCGCGTTAACATTTGCCCAAGCTAAGTTGATTGCAAGAGTTAATAGAGTAAAGCCAATTTTGCTAATTGACGATATAGGTGCTGAGCTAGACGCTAATTCTAGACTTTCCTTGTCGACAGCAATAAAGAATTTAGATTGCCAAGTTGTTATTACGGCAATAGAAGAAGGTGTATTACAACCTTTTATTAATGACTGTTCAGTTACTAATAATGAGAGTAATGAGAAATTAAAATATCACATGTTTCACGTGAAACATGGTGGTATATTACCTGTGAATAATTCAGTAATGATTGAGTAGGCTAAAACTATGACAGTAGAAAATGAATATAGCTCGTCCAGTATTAAAGTACTAAAAGGACTTGATGCAGTACGTAAAAGACCTGGTATGTATATTGGTGACACGGATGATGGCACTGGTTTACATCATATGGTTTTTGAGGTTTTAGATAACTCAATTGATGAAGCACTAGCAGGCCACTGTACTGAAATGGTAGTTACTATTCATTTAGATGGCTCTGTTTCAGTTACCGATAACGGACGAGGGATTCCAACTGAATTGCACCCTGAAGAAGGTGTATCTGCAGCTGAAGTTATTATGACAGTACTTCATGCTGGTGGTAAATTTGGTGGTGAAGATTCAGGTTACAAAGTTTCTGGTGGTCTACACGGTGTTGGTATCTCTGTTGTTAATGCATTAAGTTCCAAACTTAAATTAAATATCCGCCGTGATGGTAAGTTATTTGAACAGTTTTATCATATAGGTGTACCAGAAGCTCCACTTGCTGAAGTAGGTAAAAGTGATAAGACAGGTACAGAAGTACGTTTTTGGCCAAGCTCTGACACTTTCACAGATGTATTATTCCATTACGATATCCTTGTTAAGCGCATCCGTGAATTATCATTCCTAAACTCTGGCATATCAATAAAGTTAGTCGATGAACGTGGCGAAGGTAGAGAAGACCATTTCAAATATGATGGCGGTATTCAAGCATTCGTTGACTATTTAAATACCAACAAAACACCTGTGAACCAAGAGATATTCTATTTTGATTTAGAGCGTGAAGATGGAATTATTGTTGAAGTTGCAATGCAATGGAACGATGGCTTTCAAGAAGGTATTTATTGTTTTACCAATAATATCCCACAAAAAGATGGTGGAACTCATTTAAGTGGGTTTAGAACAGCACTTACTAGAACCCTAAATTCTTATATGGCTAAAGAAGGTCTTAATAAGTCTAAAAAAGGTGGCACAACTGAAACTAGTGCTACGGGTGATGATGCTCGTGAAGGTTTAACTGCGGTCATCTCTGTTAAAGTTCCCGATCCTAAATTCTCATCACAAACAAAAGACAAACTTGTATCTTCAGAAGTTAAAACCGCTGTTGAACAAGCTATGGGTGAGAAACTAGGTGAATACCTGTTAGAAAACCCAACCATAGCACGTACAATTATTATGAAAATAGTTGATGCTGCAAGAGCGCGTGAGGCGGCTCGTAAAGCACGTGAAATGACTCGCCGTAAAGGTGTATTAGATATTGCTGGTTTACCTGGTAAGTTAGCTGATTGTCAGGAAAAAGATCCGGCCTTATCTGAAATATATATTGTGGAAGGGGACTCTGCTGGTGGGTCAGCCAAGCAGGGACGAAACCGTAAAAACCAAGCGATATTACCATTGAAAGGTAAAATCCTAAACGTCGAAAAAGCACGTTTTGATAAGATGATTTCTTCTCAAGAGGTTGGCACGTTAATTACCGCATTAGGTTGTGGTATTGGTCGCGATGAATATAACCCAGAAAAACTTCGTTATCACAGCATCATCATCATGACAGATGCCGATGTCGATGGTTCTCACATCCGTACATTATTGCTAACCTTCTTCTATCGTCAAATGCCTGAAATTATGGAACGTGGCCATATATTCATTGCTCAACCACCACTATATAAAGTTAAAAAAGGTAAGCAAGAGCGCTATATTAAAGATGATGAAGGTTTAACTGAATATTTAACAACTCTCGCACTTGATCATGCTGCCATTCATGTGAATGAAGAAGCGCCTGCGATTTCAGGTGCTGGATTAGAGCAACTTGTAAATCAATATCGAAAAGTTATGGATATTGTAAAGCGTGTGTCTAGACAAATCCCTGCTGATATTTTGGAGAAAATGATTTATAGCGGTACTATTGCAGCAGAAGATTTTACAGATCAAGGCAAAGTAGATGTTTGGGCAAAAGACCTAATCACGCAACTTGAAAATCAAGATGGTAATGGTTCAATCTATAAAATTGAAGTGAAGCATAACATTGAGCGTAATACTTATTACCCTAACTTTATTGTTAGAAAGCATGGTATTGATACTGAATATCCTTGTAGTTATGAGTTTTTACAATCAAAAGAATTTGCTTCAATCATGTCTTTAAATACGGCTATTAATGACATGATGGAAGAGGGAGCTTATGTTAAGCGTGGTGAAAAAGTTAATCCAGTAACAAGCTTTGAAGAAGCATTGAACTGGTTGATGGCAGAGTCTAAACGAGGTCAATACATACAGCGTTATAAAGGGCTAGGAGAGATGAATCCTGAGCAACTTTGGGAAACTACTATGGACCCAGATACACGTCGTATGTTGCAGGTGACTATTGAAGATGCTATTGCTGCAGATCAATTGTTCACCACCTTAATGGGTGACCATGTTGAGCCACGCAGAAACTTTATTGAAGAAAATGCGCTGAACGTTTCTAATCTAGATATTTAGTTACTAGAAACGTACTAATAAGATGCCCGGTCTTCATGTCTGGGCATTTTTGTAGGATAAACACTCTAAAAAAGTTATAATCGTTAGACGAAAAAATAAGATAATCGCGTGCAAACATTCTTTGCTCAGTTAACAAGACAAAAGTGAATTTGAACACCATGACAACTTACAATAGTAAAACTTTTCAAGGCTTAATTTTGCAATTGCAAGATTACTGGTCACGTCAGGGTTGTGCATTAGTACAACCTCTTGATTTAGAAGTTGGGGCTGGTACTTTCCATCCAATGACTTTCTTACGCTCAATTGGCCCTGAACCAATCAGCAGTGCCTATGTACAACCTTGCCGTCGTCCAACGGATGGTCGTTATGGTGAAAACCCAAATCGCTTACAGCACTACTATCAATTTCAAGTGATGTTAAAGCCCTCTCCTAAGAACATACAGGAGCTTTACCTCAACTCATTAAAAGAGTTAGGTGTAGATCCGCTTGTGCACGATATTCGCTTTGTTGAAGATAACTGGGAGTCACCTACATTAGGCGCGTGGGGCTTGGGTTGGGAAATTTGGCTTAACGGTATGGAGATCTCTCAATTCACTTACTTCCAGCAAGTGGGTGGCTTAGAGTGTACACCTGTTACTGGTGAAATTACTTACGGACTTGAACGCTTAGCTATGTACATTCAAAATGTCGATAGCATTTACGATCTTGTCTGGACTGATGGCCCATTGGGCACTATCTACTACCGTGATATTTTCCATCAGAATGAAGTAGAACAATCTACTTATAATTTTGAACACGCCGATGTTGATGCCTTGTTTAAGCAATTTGACCAATGTGAAAAAGATAGCCAGAAGTTAATTGAAGCTAACTTACCATTACCAGCTTATGAGCAAGTAATGAAGGCTTCACATGCCTTTAACTTACTTGATGCTCGTCATGCTATATCTGTGACTGAGCGTCAACGTTATATCTTACGTGTACGTACTTTATCGAAAGCGGTTGCTCAAGCTTACTATCAAAAACGTGAAGAGCTTGGTTTCCCACTATGTAAGAATAGTGATGCGCCAGCTAAAGGAGAAAAATAATGACCACTGAAACACTCCTTATAGAGCTTGGAACAGAAGAGTTACCACCTAAATCATTAAAGACATTAACTACAGCGTTTTTTGACAGCATCCAAACTCAGCTTGATGGTCATGATTTAGCTTATAGCGGTATAAAATGGTTTGCTACTCCACGTCGTTTTGCAGTGCAAGTTTTTGATTTAGTTGATAAACAACAAGATAAAACTGTGGAGAAACGTGGCCCAGCAGTAAATGTTGCTTTTGATGAGGCAGGTAATGCCAGTAAAGCGGCACAAGGTTGGGCACGCTCTAACGGCATAGACGTTGAGCAAGCAGAGCGTCTAGTTACCGACAAAGGGGAATGGCTACTTCATCGTGCTACGGTAACGGGTAAATCGATTACTGACTTAGTACCAACAATGGTAACTACTGCGTTAAATAAACTTCCTATTGCTAAGCCTATGCGTTGGGGGGCTGAGCGTATTCAGTTTATCCGTCCGGTGCATACGTTAACTATGATGTTTGGTAGTGAAATTATTGCAGGTGAAGCGCTAGGTGTCAGTTCAAGCAATCAAGTGCAAGGTCATCGTTTTCATCATGAAGGTTTAGTGACTATAAATCATGCAAATGATTACCAAGCTGAATTATTAAAAGCTTTTGTTGAAGTCGACTTTGATGAAAGACAAAACAAAATTGTTGCACAAATAAAGCAAGCCGCTAGTGATATAAATGCGGTTGCCCTAATTGATGAAGAGTTACTAAACGAAGTTACTGCTTTAGTTGAATGGCCAGTGACATTAGTGGGCACATTTGATGAAGAATTTTTAAATGTACCTGCCGAGCCATTAATATATTCGATGAAAGATCATCAAAAATATTTCCCGGTAACTGACCCAAAAGGGCAATTAGTTAATAAGTTTATATTTGTCGCTAATATTGAATCTAAAGATCCAAGTGCAGTAGTATTTGGAAATGAAAAAGTTATTCGTCCACGCTTAGCTGATGCTGAATTCTTCTTTAAAACAGATAAAAAGCAAAGCTTAGAATCAAGGCTTGCTAGCCTTGAGTCAGTATTATTTCAAAAACAGCTTGGTACTTTGAAGGCTAAATCTGAACGAATAGCAGACTTGTCTCAATTTATCGCCGAGCAATTAAACGAGAATGCGAAAGATGCTTATCGTGCCGGTTTGTTAAGTAAAACAGACTTGATGTCAGAAATGGTCTTAGAGTTCCCACAAGTGCAAGGCACTATGGGTAAATACTATGCCTTACATGATGGTGAAAATGAAAATATCGCCCAGGCATTAGAAGATCAGTACCGCCCACGTTTTGCTGGTGATAGTTTGCCAGAAGCGAATATTGGCTGTGCCGTTGCTATCAGTGACAAGATTGATACTTTGGTAGGTATCTTTGGTATTAATCAGGCTCCTAAGGGTGATAAAGACCCATTTGCGCTACGTAGAGCAGCTATTGGTAGTATTCGTATCATAATCGAGAAGCAGCTTGATTTAGACCTTTCAGTGCTAATTAACAAAAGTATCGAACTATTCGGTGATAAGTTAGTTAACGATAATACCGCCAGCGACGTACTTGATTTTATCATGGGTCGTTTCCGTGCTTTCTATCAAGAGCAAGGTATCAGTGTTGATGTTATTCAGGCAGTACTAGCTAAAAAGCCAAGTGCACCACTTGATTTTGAAAAGCGTATTAAAGCGGTTACTTTCTTTGGTGAATTACCTGAAGCGGCCACACTTGCTGCGGCAAATAAACGTGTAGGTAATATATTAGCAAAATTTGATGGTAAGCTTTATCAAGCATTCAATCAAGATTTAGCCACAGAGCAAGCAGAGCAAGATCTAGCTAGTATCTATCAAGAGATAAACTTAAAAGTTGCACCGTTAATGGCTGACAAAAATTACCAAGCAGCTCTTACCGAATTGGCACAGCTTAAAGCGCCAATAGATACTTTCTTTGATAATGTTATGGTGATGAGTGATGATGAAGCGGTGAAAATAAACCGTTTAACTTTACTGAATGAAATTAGAAATAGTTTCTTTGCTATAGCTGATATCTCAGTGCTTCAGTAATAATATCAGTTAAAAATTTTGATATAAAGGCCATGGCAACATGGCCTTTTTTTATGCCTAAATTTTAATAACTACTATTATTGATAATGGTAGGAAAATTTGACCTAGATCAACAACAAGAGCATAAATAGGCGTAAGGTGATGTAAGCGTTAACAAAAACACTGACCAATAAGGAGCTGCTTATGCCAAACAAAGAAATCACAATATTATTGGAAAATAAACAAGCCCAGCTAATTAAGCGTATTGCCGCTATAGAAGCGGACTTTCATAAAGGACGATCGGCTGATTTTTCTGAACAGGCCACTGAAACTGAAAATGACGGTGTACTTGATGAAATTCATCACGAGGCAAAATTAGAGTTAACGCTGGTACAGTCGGCATTAGATCGAATAGCTGGTGGTTTATATGGACATTGTGTCGAGTGTGATGAGCCTATTAACCCAGACCGATTATCAGCATTACCTTATACGATAAAGTGCATCAATTGCGCGCTTTAAAAAGAACATATAAACAATCACTAGAGAAATTAATGATAAGAACTTTGTTAGGCTGTTCAATGAGTATAATGAAATTCATCAAGAGGTTAATCGGATAGATCAGGGTGTTTAAAATACTAGTGATCAATATTTAGAGGGAAAAAAGAAACAAAGAGTAAAACTTAAAGACGACCTTTTTGTGATGTTGAAAATGCGCAAATACCAGCTTAACTCAACGGCTGAGTTTTAACAAAAATCCCCAACCGGCTTAAAGGATTGAGGAGTTTATATATACTTAACTTTTATAAATTATAAATATCTTGGAATAATCGATCAGTACGTGGAATATAATAATTATCGTAATTAACAGAAAAAGCGATAGCGGTTGCCTTACCCTTTAATTCATTATGCGGAACAAAGCCATAAACACGTGAGTCAGCACTGTGTCGGCGGTTATCACCTAATACTAAATAGTGACCTTCGGGCACTGTAACTGGAGGGAAATTACTGTATGTATCACTTGCGCTATTATCGATATTTATATGATGTTGAATATCATCTACCGTTTCAACATAAGTGATAGCCCTAACGTTTTTTAATGGGTTATCTTTACTTGAGGGAGTATAAGTAAGTGTTTTACCGTTAATATTAAGAACTTCATTATTCATTGTAACCACATCACCGGGTAAACCAATTACCCGCTTAATTAATCTGAGGTCGGCCGCTTTAGACTCAAAGACAATTATTTCTCCACGTTTAGGGGTATCAAGAGATATTAAGGTTACATCAGTAAAAGGTAGCCGTATATCATAGGCCATCTTATTAACAACTATTCTATCACCCTCTTGAATAGTGGGCTGCATTGAACCAGTAGGCACTGAATACCAATCGGCGACAGCACTACGAAAGACAGACATTAATAAGATAAAAATCAGAAACTTTCTATTGTTTTGTAGCAAGGAAATAAACTTATTATTACTCGATTTTTTCATAGTGCATTACTCCATGTAGGTATTAACTAAATATTAGCTATCCTGTATATGGCAATACCATTAAAAGAAAGTTCCACGTAGAAATACTTACTTACAACTTGGTAATGAAAACGATAACTATTTGTTAGTTTTTCTTAATAACATAGAGGAAAGGCTGGGTATCTGTTTGTTTTGCAATAAGATCATGTTCCATAAAACGACAGAAACTTGGAATATCTCTTGCGGTAGACGGGTCATCACATTTAATTAATAAGGTTTCACCGCTAGCAATTTTTCTGATCTTCAGTCGAACCATCATTACAGGTTCTGGACAACGTAGGCCAATAGCATCGAGTATATGATCCGTTTTTTGAAAAATAGTAGTAGACATAACAGCAATATTTATAAAATTAAGTAAAGTAATTATACCTTATTATTCGCCCAATACTGAGTAAGAAATAATGCAAGATATTTTTTGAAAAAATAAGCTTCAGCTATACTAAATTTATCAAAATACGCTAGACAGCGTATGATTATTTTAAGCGAAAACTTACCTACCGACTCCTGAGGTTCTAGTGAAAAACATACTTAAAATTTTATTGTTTTCAATCAGTAGCTTTGTATTATCCGATATGACAAAAGCTAGTGAAAACTTAAAAATACAGACGGATATAGGCCAGCAAAAAACCTTTTTAAAGGCTGAGAAGCTGTTAGCACTAAGTTATTCTCAGCAATATAAAAGTTTGTATAACCAGCTATATTATTACCCTTTACAGCCCTATTTAGATCAGCGGCGTCTTATGGAAACAATGCAGATATCATCTGCAGGTGAAATTTCAATTTTCTTAGATAAGTATCAAAATTCACCTTTAGATTGGCCACTTAGAAAGGCATGGTTAAAGTATTTAGCAAAAAAAAATAAAGGTACACTGTTTTTAGAGTTTTATAAAAGTACTAGTAATACTGTGTTGAGTTGTCAACAATTGCGTTTTTCATTAAAAGCAGGTGCGCCAAAAAATGTGGTGTTACCACAAGTGACAAAACTATGGGTAGTCGGGAAGTCGTTAGATAAAGTATGTGACCCTATAATTAAGCAATGGCAACAAGCAGGTTATAGAACTAATGAAGTTATTTGGCAACGCATAGGTTTAGCTGCAAATGGTGGTAAACACACACTTATCCCTTATTTAACTCAGATGCTTCCTAAAAAACAGCAGTATTTGGGGAGATTATGGCATCAAGTCCGGCGTGATCCTGCTACGGTAGTAAAACAGTATAAATTTATTAATAAATCAGCTAAAGAAAGTCAAATTTATACCTATGGTATTAAACGATTAGTCTGGCGCGATCCAAATAAAGCCTTAGCGAGTTATAAAAAGGCACAGCAACTTTTTAACTTTACCACAGCACAGAAGCAACAAATAACGGCGAAGTTTGCTGTAGCGCTAGCAAGTAAAAACCATGATAAAGCTAGGATTTGGTTAGAAAAATTAGACCCTATAAATGTTGAACGCAGTATTATGCAATGGCAATTAACCGAGGTGTTAAAGCAGCAAGACTGGCAACAAGTACTGAAAGAGTTGGCAAAAATGCCGACAAAATATAAAACAGAGTTACAGTGGCTGTATTGGTATGCAAGAGCATTAATAGGGACTAATGAACTGGAGCGAGGCCAAGATGTAATGAGCGAATTAGCAGGTAAACGTCATTATTATGGTTTTTTGGCTGCTAGTTATTTAGAAACACCGGTCAGTTTGCAAAATAGCCCATTAGCTATCAGTGGTAAGGAAAAAAACTCAATATTGTTGCATGCCTCAGCCAAGAGGGCATTTGAATTTTATTACTTAGGGCGTTTTGTAGAGGCACGCAGGGAGTGGCGTTATTGGCTTAGCCAACTTAGTAATCGTGAAAAGCTAGTAGCGGCAAAACTGGCTAACGAAAATGGTTGGTTTGATCGAGCAATATTCACCTTGTCTCAAGTCGGTTATCTTGATGATGTAGAGCTACGATTCCCAAAAGCATTTGATAAAAAAATTAATCAACATGCAAAGAAACAAGCAATAAATCCAGCATGGGCTTTTGCGATAGCCAGACGAGAAAGTTCGTTTATGACTGATGCTCATTCATCGGTAGGTGCAAGAGGCTTGATGCAATTAATGCCTAATACGGCAAAGCAATTAAAGCGCGGTAGTGTTAGTCGACAATATTTGTATAACGCAGAAAATAATATCAAATTAGGTACTAAGTACTTACGTAGACTACTTGATAAAAACAAGGGAAATCAAATTCTTGCGACAGCTTCTTATAATGCTGGCCCTTATAGGGTAAAAAAATGGTTGCAAAATACTAGTGCTATGCCAGCAGATATTTGGATAGAAACAATTCCCTTTAAAGAAACACGCAACTATGTAAAAAGTGTCTTGGCTTATCAAGAAATCTATCAACATAAACCAGGGCAGGTTAGCCGGATATTTGAGCAAGTCATTAATATGAATATAGGTGAATAATTTAAGCGGATGTATTAGTTATAATTGCAAAGTTATGTTCACATAACTAGCTAGTTTAGTTTGAGTGTTTGGCCTGGCAATAGCCTGACTTCTTAGGGGGTATGCTATCATGAGAAATATTTTTTGATAGCTGTATTTCGGAGACATAATAAATGACAACACTTAACGCTAAGTTGGCTAGCCAATATCCAGCTCATATTGCCCAATTACAACAGATGACTAAAGCGGTACTTGCTCGTGAAAACTTAGAAGGGTTAGTTATTCATTCGGGTCAAGAAATTAAGATCTTTCTAGATGATAACAGTTATCCATTTAAAGTTAATCCGCACTTTAAATATTGGTTACCGTTAATTGATATTCCAAACTCTTGGTTGGTAGTTAATGGTGAAGATAAACCAACACTAATATATTATCAGCCGGTTGATTTTTGGCACAAAATCACTCCATTAGCCGCAAGTTATTGGGGGGAATTCTTTGATATTCAAATTTTAACTAAAGCCAGTGAGGTTGATAAATTATTGCCTTATGATAAAAAGGGCTTCGCTTACATCGGTAGTCATATTGAAGTGGCAACAGCATTAGGGTTTGATGCAATTAACCCTGAACCATTACTTAATTATGTTCATTATCATCGTGGCTATAAATCAAAATACGAACATGAATGTCTTCGCCAATCTAACGTACTTGCGGTTAAGGCACATCAAGCAGCACGTAATGCATTCTTACAAGGTGATAGCGAGTATGATATTCAACAGGCTTATCTCAAGTCTATTGGTTATAGTACTAATGACACGCCGTACGGTAATATTGTTGCGTTAAATGAAAACTGTTCTATTTTACATTATATGACTTTGGATAAATTAGCTCCACAAGTGCATCAATCATTTCTTATTGATGCAGGTGCTAACTTTAATGGTTATTCAGCAGATATAACCCGTACCTATTCATACAAAAATGATAAGTTCTCCGAATTAATTGCTCGTATGGATGAACTCATGTTAAATGCTGTGGCTGGTTTAAAACCAGGACTGAGTTATGTTGACTTGCATATTGAAACTCATAGAGCAATTGGCCAAGTTTTACATGACTTTAATTTTATCAATGTTGATGCTGATACTGCAGTAGAGTCAGGTATCATTTCTACTTTCTTCCCACATGGCTTAGGTCATCATTTAGGTTTACAAGTTCACGATGTTGGTGGTTTTATGGCAGATGAACGTGGAACTCATGTAAATACCCCGGCAAGTCATCCATTTTTACGTACTTCTCGTACTATTGAAGCAAACCAGGTATTTACTATTGAGCCAGGCTTATATTTTATTGATTCTTTATTGGCTGATTTAAAATCATCATCAAATGCTGATCAAGTTAATTGGCAAAATGTTGATGAAATGAGGTGTTTTGGTGGTATACGTATTGAAGATAATATTATTGTGCACCAGTCTCACAATGAAAACATGACTAGGGATCTAGGCCTAAATTGATAATAAGCCTAGTTGATTAATAATCTATTGTGACTAAATCCTTTGCTATAGCGGTTAATAATGTTGAAGATGAAAGCATTATTAACCGTAGTCGTTTTATCTGCTATTTACGTCCTTGTGATGATATAGCACAAGCAAAAGCTATGTTAAAAGAGCTACAGCAACTGCACCCGCAAGCTAGTCATCATTGTCATGCTTTTTTAACAAAAGCAGCAGATGACAGCCAAGGTTATGGTTTTTCTGACGATGGAGAACCTAGCGGTACTGCAGGAAAGCCTATGCTAATAGCCTTACAAGGTGGTGGGATAGGTCAAGTCTGTGCCATTGTTGTTCGCTACTTTGGTGGTACCAAGCTAGGAACTGGAGGCCTACAACGAGCATACGGTGGCAGTGTTCGCCAAGCTTTAGAGTTTTTACAGTCAAAAATTAAAATAGCTATGGTGCACAAAACCTTAGCATGTCAATATAGCCAAGTAGATGATGTTTTGCATTTACTTAGGCAAGTTGAAGGTCAAGTAATCGCTCAAGACTATCAGCAAGCTGTCATTTTCAGACTCGCCATTCCAGTAGCTAAATTGGATTTAATGCAAGATAAGTTACACACATTGTCATCAGGACAATTACAGTTAACCACTTTCGAACAATAAACCGAACAAGAAAAATAAAACGTGCAATATAAAAATATTATTCGAATTCTAGGCTTGTTGGTTGCGCTATTAAGTGTAACTATGCTGCCTCCAGCATTAATTTCATTAATCTATCGCGATGGTGGTGGTTTACCTTTTCTTTTGGCTTTTCTCTGGTGTATTTTTACCGGCTTCTTTGCTTGGTACCCTAATCGTTATGAAAAAACTGATCTTAAAGCAAGGGAAGGATTTTTAATCGTTGTGCTCTTTTGGTTAGTTTTAGCCAGCTTTTCTGCGATCCCTCTGATGTTATTAGACCAACCTAATCTGTCGACTACAGATGCTTTCTTTGAATCATTCTCAGGGTTAACCACTACAGGGGCAACTATATTAAATCATATTGATGATTTACCTCATGCGGTTTTATGGTATCGCCAGCAATTACAGTGGTTAGGTGGTATGGGGATTATTGTTTTAGCTGTTGCGGTATTACCTATGTTGGGCATAGGTGGCATGCAGCTTTATCGTGCTGAAACTCCCGGTCCAGTGAAGGATTCAAAAATGACGCCACGGATTGCTGATACGGCAAAACACTTGTGGTATATCTATCTAGGTTTAACTATTGCGTGTGCGTTAGCTTATTGGCTAGCAGGTATGTCGGGTTTTGATGCTATTTGTCATGCCTTTTCAACCATAGCTATTGGTGGTTTCTCTACCCATGATGCCAGTATGGGCTATTTTAATAGTCCTGCTATTAATTTAGTTTGTGTCAGTTTCTTACTTATTGCAGGGGTGAACTTTGCTTTGCACTATGCGGCAGTACAAAATAAATCACTAAAAAACTACTTTTTTGACCCCGAGTTTAAAGTATTTATCGGCATTCAAGTGGTGCTAATCTTGATTTGTTTTACCGTATTAATAAGCACAGGCACATATCAAGATGCTGACCAAGCACTCGACCAAGCATTATTCCAATCTGTCTCTATTAGTACTACTGCGGGTTTTACTACAACCTCATTTGCTGATTGGCCAACCTTGTTACCTATGTTGCTTATTTTTTCGAGTTTCATTGGTGGTTGTGCAGGTAGTACCGGTGGCGGCATGAAAGTAGTACGTGTGGTGTTACTTTATTTACAAGGGCTTCGAGAATTGAACAGGTTGGTCCATCCTAGGGCTATTTTTAGTATTAAGTTAGGTCGAAAAGTTTTACCTGATCGCGTTGTTGAGGCTGTCTGGGGATTCTTTTCTGCTTATGCTGCGGTATTTGTTATTTGTATGTTATTGCTACTTGCTGCCGGCATGGATAACGTTACCGCCTTCACAGCAGTTGCTGCTTGTATTAATAACCTTGGTCCAGGACTAGGGGAGGTGGCTGCTAACTTTTCATCGATTAATGATATGAGTAAATGGGTACTAATCATGGCAATGTTGTTTGGCCGTTTAGAAATATTTACTCTGTTGGTTCTATTTACTCCTGCTTTTTGGCGTTCATAAATTGTATATACATTAGATAACTCATGTATATACAACCTAAAGTTGATATTTATAAATCTAAATATTAACTTACCATTTATAACTCAATGCCACCCAACCTTGGGTATCAGACTTTTCATTTTCAGGGTTAACCTGTGCAACACCATAATTTATCGCTAAATTTGTCACCCCTGTAAAACCAAAGTCATTATTCAAAGTACCTTTAACACCATAGCTGTCAATAACGGCTTGTTCAGTCATTTTGTGTCGCGTATAAAAGATATCTACTAAACCTAAGGGGATATATGCCTGATAGGCTTGGTAGTCATTGCCTGTTTGACGATAAAAGGCCAATTCGGGAGCTAATTGTTTGTTTAAATGTGCCTTCTCCTGAATCAATGTCGACGTATAGCCACCTAAACTAAGAATGTTGCTGGCATCTTCTGAGCGTTCTGCCCATAAATAGTTAACGCCTAAACCATAACCTTTAATATGGGCACTTAGGTTTATAAGGCCATTACTACCCGTATAGCTGCCATCATTACCATTGATCTTAGCCTGGTCATCTTTAGCAGAAATTAACTGTGCATTCACCGCTTGGGCAACCCCCCAGTTTTGCTGATCATAAGACCAATTTTGGTCAACACCTATTGAAAATGATTGACTAGAAAAGCCTATATTTTGGCTATCATCAAATTGTGAAGCCTGTACTTGAGCAAAGACATCGACAGAAAGTGATTCTGATATATAGGGGTAGCGCGCTTCCAAGAATAGTCCTTTTTCTGTAGTTTTCCCTAGTGCGAGTGCCTTGCTATCTTGTTGATCAGTTTTTAAGTTGAAAAGGTAGCTATGTGCCAGTAATTTAACCGGCCAGCCTTGCCAACGAACTGCTGCCGATGCACCCGAAATTATATTGTCAAAAACATCTTGGCTGGCATTTACTTGCCAGTCAAAGCGAGAAAGTACATCACCTGATTTATAACCCACTTCCAATATACTACTACTGGCAGAATAAAAACTCTCTGCTAAGGTTATGGTGCCCTTTTGTGGACCTATACCATAGGCTGATTGTTCACCAATACTCTCATCAATATCGATAGTTGCTTTAGCTAGTTTTAACTTGTCAGCTAACTCAAGGGTCATTGCAGAACTAGTGGTTGTATCAGTAATAAGTTGTTTATTAGCTTTGTTTAAGTCTAATTGGAAAACATCTGAACCTTCAGAATTAATCGCTAAATGGAGCAGTTTATTATCTGCTTGCATCATAGGCCAAGTAACAACCTGTTCACCTGAGGTGATAGCCGAAAGAGTCTTACTTGAAAAATCATACTTATATATGCGTGTTGCGCTATCTAAGCCAGCAACAAAGTACAATGCCTTTCCATCTTTGGACCATTCAGGAAAAGAAAGAAATTGATAGTTTTTTGGTAGCGGAACAATTGTTTCTCGCTCGCCATTTAGCTGACGAACTTTTAACTGCCATTTGTTATTTAAGCTAGAGCTCAAATAAGCAAAACTATCTGAAGGTTTTCCATCAGAAGTAGGACGGAGTCTTGGGAAATCGTAAACGCGTTCAAGGCTTTTTTGCGTTAATTCAGCAGTAATTTGACCTATTGATGAAGGTAATAAGCTTACTTTTACTAATTGAGAATAACCAAAACGATTACGTTCAGCAATTATATATTGGCCATCATTACTGATATCAAAACGACGAATATTTGCGCTTTTTGTCAATTGCTTTATGGTATTTGTCGGCAAATGCCAAGAGAACAGATCTTGATGAAGGCTGTTTACACTGGCTAAAGTAGCTGAACCATATATAAGGGTGTCTTTATCAAACCAGCGAGGGTTATTTATACCACGGTTGTTTTTTTGGTTTAACGTGTAGGCAACTTCTCGTTTAAAAACACTAGGCGCTTTATCTACAATATCTTGAGGGTCTGCTTCCAATATATCTTTGTTATTTTTAGTAAAACCTTCTGCTTTTTTCGTGTTCTCACTTGTCTTATATACGTTTAATTTAGTGGTTTTTCCTTCATCAGTTCTTTGGGTTTCAACGATGGCAAGGTAATCGCCTTGTGGGCTTAAACTTGGACCACTGATATAATCAGATAAATCTAACCATAATGTCGAGCGGTTATCTGCATTGCTATGTTCACCGAGTTTAACTTCATGTTTCATCGCTTCAAATGTGTATTCAGCAACGAAACGTTGATAAAGTTTTTTGGCTGTATCGGGAAATACTCCCTTAAATGCAGCTTCAAAATCTCGTTGTTCAACGCCTGACCAACGCGTCCAAACAGCATCTAATGTATCGACGCCATAATTATCTTCTAACCATTTCAAGTAACGAACACCAACAAGGTAAGCCATAGAGCCAGACATAAAGTTGTCATTAGCCACACTGAGTTCTTTGTATGATGGCATTGCGCCTTGTCGTGCAAACTTTTGAATAATGGCTTCAATTTGATTGTTGAATAAGCGGCCTCGACCGGTTAATCTCGATTCGAGTAATGTTGCATACCCCTCACTTACCCATCGTTCTCCATTCATCTGGCTTGCATCAAAAATATCATACCAACTGGCGACATTATTTCGCCAGTTACTTCGATTTTTCTGTGCTAGATGTACTAAATGAACATATTCATGTAGTACTAAAAGTTGTTGCCAGCCCGTTGAGCTAGAAATAACGGTATCTGATTGTGCGGGCGTTGCAAATAGAGCCATATAAGGCTTATGACTTAGTGGCACAGCAAAACCGTTTGCCGCGTTATATGGATCAATAATAAAGGTATCAACTTTTTCTGTGAGCACTCGCCCTTGCTGATCTTTGATTAATTGACGGACAACTTCCATTTCTCTTGCACTTGATAAAGCCCATTGGCGATATTCTGGAGTGAAGTGCACACGAAAGTTTTCAGTTTCAAAGGTTTGCCAGTTTTCGGCGCTATCAGCGAGTTCAGCTTGGCTAGTAAACGTTACGCTACTTAATGCTAGGGTTATAGCTGTTAGTATTTTAGATATTTTCATAAAAATCCTTTTAAATACAGTACTTGTTTTATGTGGTTGTAATGAGTTTTATCTGGAAGTGATTATTGCAGCTAATTACTTGCACGATAAGTAATTAGCTGTAAATGTTTATGTCAAAAAAGGGGGCTATTCTCTTAACTTGTATTTTATCTGTCTACAAAAAAATATAAATTTAATGAAAGTGGTTTTAGAAGTAAATAGCACTCACTTGGAATAATTTTTCTATATCACCAATGTAGCGTTTATTAACCAAAAATAAGATAACGTGGTCTTCTTCGTGTATTAAAGTATTCGAGTGAGCAATAAGCACCTCACTGCCGCGAACAACTGCACCAATAGTGGCACCGGGTGGTAGTTTAATATTCTTGATGGCCCGGCCAACAACTTTAGAGGATTTTTCATCTCCTTTAGCAACAATTTCTATAGCTTCCGCAGCACCACCGCGTAGGCTATAAACATTATCGATTGCGCCACGTCTTACATGAGTTAGTAATGCGGAAATTGTTGCTTGTTGTGGTGATATGGCAATATCAATAGTACTACCATGCACTAAATCTATATAAGCATCGCGTTGAATAAGCACCATGGTTTTACGCACACCTAGTCGCTTAGCCAACAGTGATGACATAATATTAGCTTCGTCATCGTTAGTTACCGCGATAAAAATATCAAATTGGTCAATGTTTTCTTCAGTGAGTAATTCTTGATCTGAAGAGTCACCGGCGAAAACTAGGGTGTCATTTAGCTCGGAGGTTAATTGTTCTGCGCGTTTTGGTGAGCGTTCAATGAGTTTTACTTGATGATCTTTTTCTAGAATACGTGCTAAACCGGCTCCAATATTACCACCACCGGCAATCATAATGCGTTTATAGGCGGCTTCTAGTTTTTGTAATTCATTCATCACCGCACGAATATGAATACTGGCGGCGATAAAAAACACTTCATCATCAGCTTCAATAACTGTGGTGCCAAGCGGGCGAATAGGTTTACCATTACGATAAATCGCCGCTACTCGAGTATCAACATTAGGAATATGATCTCTTAACGTAGACAGCGCATGGCCAACCAATAAACCACCATAGTAGGCTTTTACTGCCACTAGGCTAACTTTTCCATCAGCAAACTCTAGTACTTGCAGTGCGCCTGGATAATCAATCAGCCGGGCAATATCTCGAGTCACTAGTTGTTCAGGGGCAATAATATGGTCAACAGGAATATGTTTTTTATGAAAAAGCTGATCAGAATATTTTAATATATCATTAGAGCGGATACGGGCTATTTTTTTTGGTGTGTTAAATAATGACGAGCATATTTGGCAAGTGATCATATTAGTGGCATCGTCACTAGTAACCGCTATCACCATATCAGCATCTTCAGCGCCAGCACTTTTCAATACATCGGGGTGACAGCCTTGACCAGTAACGACTTGTAAATCCATTTTGTCTTGTAGTTCACGTAGCTTTTCACCATCTATATCTACTACCGAAATATCGTTGTTTTCACCAACAAGGTTCTCAGCTAGGGTTCCGCCAACTTGTCCTGCACCCACTATGATTATTTTCATGTGTTACTTTTCTGCTTCTGTTATTTATATTATTTTATTTTTAACAATTTGGCGTAATAAAAACCGTCCATATTTTCAGCATCAGGTAATAATTGCCAACCGATAGCATTTTCATCAGTATCAGGGTTATTACTGTTAATGGCAATTAATTGTGCGTCTTCATTTTGCTCAATAAAATGAGATATTTGTTGGCTGTTTTCTTCAGGTAAAACACTGCAGGTAGCATAAAGTAAGGTGCCACCTGGTTTGAGTAACGACCAAATGTTGTCAAGAATTTGCTGCTGTAATATCACTAACTTATCAATATCGTCGGCTTTACGTAACCACTTTATATCAGGGTGACGACGAATAACGCCAGTACCTGAACAAGGAGCATCCAGTAAAATGCGATCAAATTGCTCACCAGACCACCAATCTTTACTGGCGGCATCGGCAGCAATCACTTCAGCTGTTAGGCCTAAGCGATCTAAATTTTCATGAACCCGTGTCAGCCGAGCTTCCTCAATATCAATTGCCGTCATTGAGGTAATATCAGGTGTTTGCTCAATGATATGACATGTTTTACCGCCAGGGGCCGCGCAACAATCTAATACCACGTCATTTGGCTGACAGTCTAGTAAGCGGGCGGCTTGCTGTGCTGCTCCATCTTGTACTGAAACCCAACCTTGGTCAAAGCCAGGTAATTTAGCGACATCGAGTGGTTTAACAAGAGCAATGGCTTGGGAGTTTGCTTCAACCTTAGCTATTTCAATTCCTGCTTCAATAAGTAAGGTTTGATATTGCTCACTAGTATGGTGCTGTTGATTGGTGCGTAACCACATCGGCGGCCTTCGTTGGTTAGCATCGAGTATTGCTTGCCATTGCTCAGGATAACCTTGTTGTAATTTTTTAATAAACCAACCTGGATGGTTATATTTTATCGGGTCTGGTAGGTTTTTATTTGTCTTGTTTTCTAGTTTGTTTTCGGCCTCAAGAGTACGAAGAAACCCTCTAAGCACAGCATTAACAAGCCCTTTCATGTGGTTGTTTTTTAATGTTTTGGTAGCCGAAACTGTTTCACTAACTGATGCGTGGTCGGGTATACGCATATACCTAATTTGATAAACCCCCACTAAAAGCAAAAAATGAAATACTCGCTGCTTACCCTTAATTGGTTTTTGCACTAAGTGACGAACATCGTTTTCTAATTCTGGTAGATAACGCAGTACACCATAACAAATTTCTTGTAATAAACCTTTATCTTTACCCATCAACTTGTCTTGTTGTCTAGGTAGTTCGTCACTTAAGCTACGTCCCTGATCTATAACGGCGTAACAACACTTTGCTGCAAGAGCTCTTATATTAATTGTCATTCTTTCTCTTAACCAAGCTTGTTGATAGGGCTGCCAACAGTGAACCATTCGCTGCGACCATTAAGGATATCTTTCACTGCCAATGCTTTTTTACCAGGCAGTTGAATAACCTCTAGGCGTATTGCATCTTTGGTTGTTGCTATTTCTATACCTTGTTTATCTGCTTTTAGTATCGTACCGGGAATTGAGCTGCCTTGATATTCTTGAACCGATGCTTGCCATACGCGTAATCTGTGCTGTTTACCTTCAGACTCAGTGAAGGTGAATTGAGATACAGGCCAAGGGATATAAGCCCTAATCTTTCTGTCTAATTCGTCAGCATTTAGGTGCCAGTCAAGCTCGGCTTCGGCTTTATCTAATTTGTGCGCGTAAGTTGCCAGTTCATTATCTTGAGCAACATTGTGATCCATTGCTTGAAAATTAGGCTCAGCCATTAATGAAAGTGTTTCGACTAATGCAGTAGGGCCTAAATTGGCAAGCTTTTCATAAAGGCTAGCACTAGTGTCAGTATTTTCTATTACGCACTCGGCCGTTAATATCATATCGCCCGTATCAAGGCCTTTATCCATTTGCATTATGGTGACACCTGTTTTCTTATCACCCGCTTCAAGTGAACGTTGAATTGGCGCAGCACCACGCCATTTAGGTAGAATAGATCCGTGCACGTTAATGCAGCCCAAGCGTGGAGAATTTAAAATGACTTCAGGTAATAACAGACCATAAGCAACCACAACCATAATATCAGCATTATATTCAGCCAGTTGTTTTTGCTCAGCCTCATTTTTAAAGTTAATCGGTTGCTCAACAATAATATTGTGTTCTAGAGCAAGCAATTTGGTAGCACAAGCTGTTAGTTTTTTACCACGGCCAGCAGGTTTATCTGGCGGACAATATACTACAATGACGTTATGTTCCGAATTGATTAATGCTGCTAAATGTTGTGCAGCAAAGTCAGGAGTTCCTGCAAAAATTATATTTAATGGAGTAGCCAAGTGGAGTCCTATAGTGGTAAGTGTGTGCTTACTTAGTTGTTACTATTTTGCTAAACGAGCTTCTTTTTCAAGCTTTTTTTGAATGCGTTGACGTTTTAAAGGCGAAAGGTAATCAACAAATAACACCCCATTTAAGTGGTCAAGTTCATGTTGTATACAAATGCTTTGTAAGTCGGTAGCGCTTAAAGTGAACTCTTTACCATGGCGATCAAGTGCTTTTACCGTGCATGCATCATGGCGATCAACTTTGGCATAAGTTCCAGGAACGGATAAACACCCCTCTTCATTGACTGAAGTTTCATTACTGCGAGCAATAATTTCTGGGTTAATAAGTATTAAAGGTTGATCGCTATCTTCAGAGGTATCCATAACAACAATTCGTTGATGGATATCTACTTGGGTAGCGGCAAGTCCAACGCCTTTTTCTTCATACATGGTTGCCAGCATATCGTCTATAATTGTTGCCGTAGCATCAGTAATTTCAGTAACAGGCTGCGCTTTAGTTCTTAAACGCGGATCTGGAAAACGTAAAACAGGTAAAATAGTCATATTTTTTAAAAGAATTAGCGATAATTCATCTAGAATGTTATGTTTTAATTATATACTCAAGTAACTGTAACTGAAACCTGCATTTTTAAGTCACTCAATATAACTAATACTTATAGTGCGTTATAGCAGTAAGCACGAAAAAGGAATGAGCTCTATGCTTAAAAAAATAATACTCTCGCTATCTTTAATGTCTTTACCATTGATTGCCCTTGCCGATCAGATAAAACTTAATGATGACGCACCTAAAACGCATGTAGTAGTCAAAGGTGATACTTTATGGGATATTTCAGCACTTTTTCTTGAACAACCTTGGTTGTGGCCCAAGTTATGGCGTTTAAATCCGGAAGTTAACAATCCTCATTTAATCTACCCTGGTGATGTATTAAGGCTTGTTTTTGATGAAAAGGGTGAGCCGATGTTAGTGGTAGAGCCGGTAAAACCAAGCTATAAATGGTCTCCGAAGATTAGACAAGAGCAGAAAAAAGACTCTTCGATTACTTTATTACCGTTAGAAGTTATCGCTCCATTTGTTAGGTATGACCACTTATTCACTGAAGATGAGCTAGCAGCATTACCCTATATAATTGGTAGTGACGAAGGTTATAGAATGACCATCAATGACTTTAAAGTTTATGTTAATGCCGACTTAGATATTGCTCAAAGTTATGCTATTTATGATAAAGGCGAAGAAATTTTTGATCCTGAAACTGATGACTCTTTAGGTTTTTATGTCAACTTAGTGGGTACCGGGCAGGTAATAAAACGTGGTGACATTGAAAATGACGTGCCATCTACGATGAAAGTCGGCTCAGTTAAAAGAGAAATTCATGCTGGTAACTATGTAGTACCTGTAAATGAAGGGCAATTATTACCCGCTGTTTTTTCTATGAAAGCGGCCAAAGCATCACTTCGTGGTGCTATTGTCAAAGCAACAAGTGATGGACGTGAATTCGCTAAGTTAGAAGTTGTTATGATTAACAGAGGCTTAGAGCACGAAGTAACCGTTGGTGATGTGATGGCGATAAAACGTCCTAGCCCAGCAGTAGTTGCTACTGGCAATGGCCCAGCTTACGTTGCTGAAACATCAAGTTGGAATAAAATTACCGGTGGAGACTATAAAATGCCAGAAGAGAAATTGGGTGAATTAATGGTATTTAAGGTTTATCAAAAAGCAAGCATGGCACTTATTTTACATACTGAAAAACCTGCCAGAATAAGTGATTTGATTACTGCACCCGAATAACCAGCTGTTAAATGCTTTATTTCCCCTCTTAAGTCAGGGGGAAATAAAGCTTAAAACTTGTTCTTAGGGAGAAGGCAAGTAATGATTAATCGTAGTAAAAGTAATGTTGATTATTGGTTAGCTTTAAGACTTGTTCCACGGTTAGCCATCCACAAAAAAAGAGCGCTGGTTGAAACCTTTGGTTTAACCGCGCTTTTTTCGTTTAATAGTCAACCTTCAGTTTTAACCTCTGCCAACGGCCTAAGTGCCAAACAACTTTCCTATTTCTATCGGCCGAACTGGCAGTATATAACTCAAATTATTCATGCAAGTAGTATATGCAATAGTGACATCGTTTGCTTTGACGATATGCGTTACCCGCAATTACTTAAGCAAATTTATGATCCGCCCCTAGTGCTATTTATTCAGGGGAATTCATCATTACTCAATGCTCCTCAGCTAGCCGTAGTAGGGAGTCGTTCCGCCAGTGCGGGAGGCAGAGATACCGCATTTTCATTATGTGAACAGCTTGCCCAACAAAATATTGTCATCACTAGTGGTTTAGCTCTAGGTATCGATGCGGCTGCCCACCGTGGTGCCCTTAATGAAGACACCGGCACTATAGCAGTTGTGGCTACGGGATTAGACCAAGTATATCCCGCTAGACACTTATCGTTGGCACAACAAATAATTGCATCAGGTGGCGCCGTTATTAGTGAATTTTTACCTGGCACACCAGCTAGAGCAGGGCACTTCCCAAAAAGAAACCGACTTATTAGCGGTTTGAGTCTAGGTGTTTTGGTGGTGGAGGCTGAATTAAAAAGTGGCTCTTTGATCACTGCTCGCTGTGCACTTGAGCAAAATAGAGAGGTTTTTGCTATACCAAGCTCTATTAAAAACCAGCAAGCGAAAGGTTGTCATTGGTTAATTAAACAAGGCGCTAAACTAGTTGAGCAATGTGCCGATATAATAGAGGAGTTCGCTTTTGCTGAGCAACCTAGTCTACACTTAAATAGTAAAGAACAATTGTTAATGCCCGTGGTTCAAGATACTAATAGAGGAGTCGATGAAAAAAATCAAAAAGGCTTGTGTAACGATGCATTGTTGGCTAGTGTGGGATTTGAGATTACTCCCGTAGATAAAGTTGTTTTACGAAGTGAACTTCCCGTAGAGGAAGTGTTAACTCGATTAACAATGCTTGAGCTAAGTGGTCTGGTAACTGCGGTACCTGGTGGCTACATTAGAACGCAATAAAGTATATAAGGGGCTAATTATGTTCGATATCTTAATGTATCTTTTTGAAACGTATATCCAAAATGACGCTGAAGCCATGGTGGATCATGAGCTGTTAACAGACGAATTAACACGAGCAGGATTCCATCAAGATGAAATATATAAAGCATTAAATTGGTTAGAAAAACTTGCCGCCTTACAAGATACAGACACTTATCCTTATCTAACTAGAGTCGGTAGTAAGTCGGTACGTATCTACACTAGAGAAGAAATGCAATTACTTGATACGCCAAGTCGTGGTTTTATATTATTTCTAGAACAAGTAAATGTGCTTGATTTTACTACGCGTGAAATGGTGATTGATAGAGTAATGGAGCTTGATACTAAGTACTTCTCTATGGATGACCTTAAGTGGGTTATTTTAATGGTGTTGTTTAATGTTCCAGGTAAAGAGTCTGCTTACTCACAATTAGAAGACTTAATATTTGAAGAACAAGAAGGTCCATTGCATTAAGTTAGCTTTAATTAAATCAATTGACTTATGATTACACTTAATCACAAGTCAATTGCCAGCTAGCATATTTTTAAAATAAGGACTGTGGCATAATAGCGACATTATTTTATGAAAAATACTTGTAGTTATTTAGTATATGTCTGAATCAGATAAGCCATTATTCTCTCATCATGAACATGCATTAGAAAAAGCTTATCAAACATGCCCTGAATGTGGCTCTGAACTTGCCATCAAACACGGGAAATCAGGCCCTTTCTTGGGCTGTGAAAACTATCCTAATTGTCAATACACACGAGCTGTTGTAGAACATGAACGGGTTGATGATACTGTACTTCCTGGCACTGAGTGCTCCTTATGTGGACATAATTTAGCCGTTAAACAAGGTCGTTATGGCATGTTTATTGGCTGTACAAATTACCCCGATTGTCACCATATTGAAGAAAGTCAAAGGCAAGAGAGTACTGATATAGCTTGTCCTTCGTGTCAGAGTAAAGACCAGCAAGGTCAATTAAAAGAGAAGTCCAATCGTTTTGGAAAAACTTTTTATTCGTGTGATCAATATCCAAAATGTAAATACGTATTAAATAATGAACCTGTGGCACAAGTTTGCCCTCAGTGTAAATGGCCAGTACTTATCAAACGTTCTATGGCTAACGGTGACATATTAAGCTGCCCACAAAAAAAATGCAGTTATAAAAGTAAACCTCTATAATTTGACCATCAGTAAGACTTTGCAGAGTAGTAACTTAATTATAAATAATTTGAAAACCTAAACTTTAAACTTAACCTTTAATAAATGAGAAATAATATGACATCAACTTTTGTTGCCATTTTAATGGGATCTGATTCAGATCTACCTGTAATGCAAGCTACTATCAATATCCTAAAGACATTTGGTATTGAGCATGAAGTACGTGTTCGTTCAGCTCACAGAACTCCAGATGCAGCTAAAGCTTATGTAAAAGATGCAGAAGAGCGTGGTTGTAAAGTATTTATTTGTGCTGCTGGTCTAGCTGCACATTTGGCTGGCGCCGTTGCAGGTATGACAACACGTCCAGTAATTGGTGTTCCAGTAGACAATGGTCCATTACAAGGTCATGATGCTTTATTATCAACAGTTATGATGCCAGGTGGAATTCCTGTTGCTACCGTTGCTATCGGTAAAGCCGGAGCTAAAAACGCTGGTTATTTAGCTGCGCAAATCTTAGGTGTTGCTGATCAGTCTATTGCTGATAAAGTGAAAGCTGAGCGTGTTGCCAATGCTAAAGCGTTATTGGCAAAAGATGAAGCTATGCAAGCAAAATTGAGCTAGTTAATTTGTCGGGTATAACACAGAAATCTATGATTGAAGCTGCGGCACAAACTTTTGCACAGGGTGGTATAATTGCTTATCCTACAGAAGCCGTTTTTGGTTTGGGCTGTGATCCTGACAATACCTCAGCAATTGAAAGATTGCTGAGTCTTAAACAACGTTCACCTGATAAAGGTTTTATCCTTTTAGCGAGCAATTATAGTCAATTGCAACCGTACATCGATGAGGCAGCCATATCTGAACAGCAAAAGGTGCAAATATTATCTCGTTGGCCAGGTGCTATAACTCAAGTTTTACCGATAAATAATAATATTTCCCCACTATTATCTGGAGTGTACAAAACCATAGCGGTTAGAATCACCCAGCACCCTGATGTTATTGCCTTATGTAGAAAAACAGGCAAAGCTATTATTTCTACCAGTGCCAACCTCTCAGGCCAGTCAGCAGCAACTACATGGCAAAATGTAGTGATGCAATTTCCAACACAGTTAGATTATCTAATAAAGACTAATACATTAGGTAACAACAGTCCTTCTACCATTATTGATGGTATTACTAGCAAAATATTAAGACCCTAATAACACAACAGAAAAATTAATTTACACTATTATAGTAAAATAGTTGTGATTTTTGTCACTAAGTTGCTGTATTCAATTTGTATTTATTTTAACACCCCAAAAAATTGATCTATATCAAATTATGAAGTTAAAGTAATTACTCAGCTGTAAAGCTTGCGCTAAATCAAATTTTGTTGCTGAAGCAAGGTTATCATATTCATAATTATTTTAAGGATATGGACTCATGAAAAAAACTCTATTAGCACTCGCATTATTATCAACTCTTCCTACAGTAGTATTAGCCAATCAAGCCGGTGATATACTCGTTCGTGGTGGTTTAACTATGGTTGCACCTGATACGGGTAAAACACCAATTCTCTTAGGAGGGGATGATTCAACAATGACTCTTACTGTTGATGATAAAACGCAGTTAGGTTTAAACCTGGTGTATTTCTTTGATAGTAACTGGGCGGTAGAGCTACTTGCCGCAACTCCATTTACTCATGATGTAACAATCCAAGATCCAAATGGTGTTTTAGGTGTAGATGGTGCAAAGTTAGCTGAAGTAAGCCACTTACCACCAACACTAAGTGCGTTGTATTATTTCGATACTGGAACTTCGCTTAAATCTTATGTAGGTATTGGCTTAAATTACACAATATTTTTTGATGAGGAGTTCGAGTCAGCTCCAGCAAGTTTAGGTTTAAGTCATTTAGAGTTAGATGGCTCTTTTGGTTACTCTGTTCAAGTTGGTGCAGACTACCATATTAATGATAAATGGCATGTAAATGCATCAGTTCGCTACATTGATATCAATTCAGATGCCACTTTTGATGTTGGTGGTGAAAGTATTGGTAAAGCAAGTATTGATGTTGACCCTATGGTTTACTCCATTATGCTTGGCTATAGATTCTAATATATAGTTGTAGTAATTTGAAATAAGAAACAGTAACTTATTCTAAAGAGTTACTGTTTTTTTGTTTTCATTAAATGTAGCTTCAGTTAGGCTGTCTTTATATCTTAGCTTTTTATAACCCACTATGACAAAAATTACCCCGGATCAATATCGCGTATTTGGCAATCCAATTGAACACTCTCGCTCGCCAGATATCCATCATATATTTGCTAGCAAAAGCCAGCAAATAATCAACTATCAAAAGCAATTAGTTGCTATTGATGGTTTCTCTGCTGCGGTTACCGACTTTATTCATCAAGGTGGGAAAGGTGCTAATGTAACAGTACCTTTTAAAGAGCAAGCGTTGGCATTGGCCGATGAACTCACTGAACGAGCGTCGTTAGCGGGTGCAGTTAATACACTTACCTTTGAAGAGGGAAAAATATTTGGTGATAATACTGACGGTGAAGGGTTAGTCCAAGACTTATTAATGCACGGTGTTATTTTAAAGCAAAGTAAAATTCTGATATTAGGTGCAGGTGGGGCTGTCAGGGGCGTGCTGCTTCCTATGCTGGCGCAAAACCCTAATGTGATTACTATTGCTAATAGAACGGTAAGCAAGGCAAAGGCTCTTTGTCGACATTTTGATGATGAACGACTTAGTGCTTGTAGTTTTGATGAGACAATAGGACAGAAATTTGACCTAATCATTAATGCTACATCGGCGAGTTTATCTGGTGATTTACCTTCAATCCCTGCATCGATAATAACGAATGAAATTATCTGCTATGACATGGTTTATGGTAAAAATGAAACTGCTTTTATTCAATGGGCTAAAGCCCAAGGAGCAAAACAAGTTATCGATGGTTTAGGAATGTTGGTTGGTCAAGCCGCTGTTAGTTTTGCAATTTGGCGCGGCATTACACCGAATGTAAAACCTGTTATTGAAAAATTACGAGCTACTTTAAATAAAACGTAGGAGTATGTATGAATCAAGCTATTATGTTTAATGATGATTTATCATTTGATGTTGAGCAAGACGCTTGGAGTTTTACCGCGTTATTATCGGGTCAAGCGATCACCGTGTACTTTCATTCATTGCAGTTGAAAAGACTGGGTGAAATTGATACCTGTACAAAATTTGATTTAGAAGAAATAGTTGAACTCTGGCTCGAAAAAAATGAACCAGAGGGAAATACTATCCACATACAAATGCGCTAACTATTTTGTTTGGTAATTGATCATTCACTAAGATAATCATTTTTTAGTTCGACATAGTTTATGGCTGACTGTTTAAGGAAGGCCGCTTCACTCTCCTTTAAAGGCCTAACTTGTTTTACTGGGTTACCAACATATAAATAACCGCTAACCAACACTTTATTTGGTGGCACTAGACTACCTGCGCCAATAAAGACATCATCTTCGACCATAACACCGTCCATAATTATAGCGCCCATGCCTACTAGGATCCGGTTGCCAAGCTGACAACCGTGCAGCATACACATATGACCAATAGTTACATCGTCGCCAATTATTAGTGGATTTCCGTTTGGATTATTGGGACTTTTTCTCGTGACATGTAACACAGTACCATCTTGTATATTCGTACGGGCGCCAATGGTAATTGTGTTTACATCACCTCTGGCTGCGACTAACGGCCAGATGCTGACATCAGCAGCTAAAGTTATATCTCCAACCAAAACGGCAGAAATATCGATATAGTTATCTAAACCAAGTGAGGGCAGGGTTCCTTTATATGGGCGTATGTTAGTTATACTCATGTGGCACCTATTGCAAAGCTGCAATTTAAATTAATAGCAAGAGCTAGAGAAATTAACACAAACAGTCAATAAAACCAGTATTAGAACAGCTTAGTACTCAATAAAGTTATAAGGTTAAATTAAATATTTGAAGTGAATAAAAATAAAACAAGCTAAGTAATGAACGTTTCGAAGCAAACCTATACAAGGGCTGTGTTAAAGTTAAACAAATAAGGGATTAATGCGATTTTAGCTAGAAAAGGGTTGATATAATTATAAAACTCTCTACAATGCGCTCCAGTTCCAAGGGGTTCAGGTGAAAACCTTAGCCAAGTGGATGTTTTGATAAGTTATCTACTTGCTTTTAAGCTAAACCAGTTAACTTAACGTCTCGTTTTAAGGTGTTTTAAAATACTTTACTTTAAATAGAAAAAAA
>NZ_JQEC01000005.1 GCF_000764185.1 Colwellia psychrerythraea | reverse complement strand
ATCTATGAGAATGACAAAATGAAGTAACCGAAAATTGTACATTGAATTTTAGCTTATCAATATTTCATGTTAAAGAGTAATCAGCTCACTTATAGGGCAACTTACTTGATAGGGATTAAACATGAAGTATATCTCGGTATTGTTTTTAGAGATATTAATTTGCCTGAATTCAGCCGTCAATTATCTAATGTTAAAGAGACCTTTAAAGGCTCAATAATTATAAATAGCATTAAACAAGAGTAACATTCAGGATTAAAACTAATGAAAAATTCAAAAGTAGTGTTAAAGAATAAAAAATCAATATTGTGGGCAGCTATGTTCATACCGCTTACTATGGCAAGTTTTGCAAGTCAGGCTGCCACCGCTATACAAGATGGCGACTTATTAACAGGTTTGTCTGCTAAAAAAGGGGACGTGATCTCTTATTATATAGATGTACCTAGAAGTGGTTCTCCGCTTTCAATATATATGACGGGTGGAACAGGTGATGCTGATTTTGAGTTAACATCGGATGCAATGACAATTACCTACTCTAGTTATGAAGAACTGACATATGAGCACTGTATAGGTGCGTTGTCCGTTGGCGCTGTTGATGCGAATGAAGAAGCTTGTTACATAGACAATGCTACAGAAGGGCGTTATGAAATAAATATTACTGCGTGGGAAGATTTTAGCGGTGTTTCTCTTGGCGTAGCCAGTGATGCTCAACCACAAGTTCTGTCTTGTACTGATACTACGGATACTTTTACCATAAAAGCGCAAGATCTTGAGTTTATTGCTAAACATGGTGATGAAGCTTGTAAACAGCTTCGCGATATTGAAAACTTGTTCCATACAGTATTTAATACTGGCCGTGATCCGGTTAGTAATGATGTTAACGATCAAGTTGATATTAACCTTTTTGCTAACCACAATGCCTATCGCACCGCTGGAAAGCAGTTATTTAATCAGACCAGTGATACTGGGGTATATCTTGAGGGTACACCAGAGCAAGCAAGTAGCCAAAGTAATATCATTACTTTTGAAGCACAAGATTGGGCTGACGGTCAATGGTATCCTTGGTCATTTACTCATGAAGTTGTGCATTACTTAGATGGACGCTACCTAAAAGAAGGTGACTTTAGTAAAGAGTTGCCTCATTTAACATATTGGTGGGCCGAAGGTATGGCGGAATTTATTTCTGAATATAATACTCCTTATGGCACTGTACGTTATGGTCAAGCTGCACAAGTTGGCAATGATGTAACCCTTTCAGAGATCATTTTGGATAACACTGATGATCCATATGGCTTGGGTGCTGTGGCCATTCGTTACCTTATTGAAGAACAACCAACCGCGACTCAGGAGTTAATCAGTGAATTACGCGCTGGAGATTTTGACGCTTTTGACTCGCTTTTAACGACATACGGTACACGCTATAACTCAGATTTTAGAAGTTGGTTAACGGGGGATTTAGTTAATGATTTTCCTGACAGTGCTAAAAAGCTTAATTGGAATCAAACCGAAACGGTAACTACAGAGCCGGGCAGCTTATATTACATTGATATAAGTTCAGGAGACGATTTTACCGTACAGTTAGAAGGTGGCGGTGGTAATGGTAGCTTGTATGTTGGTAAAGTCGGTAGCGTACCTAATGCATTTCAGCCCGATACCGTAGCATGTTTCTCTGGCCATGTTGGTGAAAGCAAAAGAATAAAATTAGATGGAAATGTTGAATCATGTCAAATAACAGAGGCATCAGCGGGACGCTATTATATATTGGTCGAAGCTCCGGGCAACAGTGTTGTTGTTAATGCTTCATTAACTGTTAATAACGCTACGCCATTGCCAGCTCCAGCAACTAAAGTTTGTATGGCAGAAATAGAGTATTTTGATCGCAACTCATCGGTTGACGCAGAAGTAACGGTTACCAATACGGCCAGTACAGAGGTTTCTTTGTTTTGGTTAAATACTGACGGTAATATTGATGGTGATTCTTATGCCGAGTTGGCTAAAGGGGAGTCTTGGACTGCTGATTATTGGGTAGAAGGTGATCGTTTGATTGCTATTGATGAAAATAATAATTGTGCTGGCGTTTTTGCGTTAAACGGTGGTAGCAATACTATCAATATTGGCGAAGAGGTTATTATTGATATTCCAACTGATAATGAATATCAAGCACCGGCCGCTAATAACACTAATTGGGAATATATCGAAAGCGTAACCATTGCAGGTAATAATACTACTAGTGGTGATGATAATGGTTATGGTGATTTCTCTACCTCAGCACCGATATCAATAACTAACGGTGATGTAATCAGTTTAGATGCTTCTGGAAATTCAGATGAAAACTGGATAGTTTGGGTTGATATGAATGGCGATTATTCTTTCTCTACTAATGAAATTGTTTATCAAAGTGATAACAAATCTAATGAAGTAACAGGCACATTGTCTCAACTTGATTCAGCTAACGGTTTAACAACTCGCATGCGCATTGCTATGTCTTACGGTACTCCAAATGCAACAGGTGGTTTTGAAGGTGAAATCGAAGATTACACTGTAACTATTAATGATGCTGGTAACGGTTGTGAGCCAAACTGTAATACAGGTGAATATGAGGCACCGGCTGAGAACAATACGAATTGGGAACATATAGATAGCGTAACCGTTGCCGGTCAAGGTAATACTAGTGGTGACGATAATGGTTATGGTGATTTTTCTGGATTATCTGCGATAACCATTGCAGATGGTGATGAAATAAGCTTAAGTGCGTCGGGTAATTCTGATGAAAACTGGATTGTTTATGTCGATTTAGACGGTAATTTTGAATTTTCCTCTAATGAAATTGTCTATCAAAGTTCAAGTAAGTCGAATGACATAACAGGTACTTTATCAAACCTTGCATCAGCTAATGGCTTAACAACCCGTATGCGTGTCGCTATGTCTTACGGTACACCGAATGCAACAGGTGGTTTTGAAGGTGAAATTGAAGATTATAGCGTAACTATCGGCGATGGTAGTAACGGTTGTGAACCAAACTGTAATTCAGAGCTGCCTATAGTAGAAGCACATTCGGTAACAGTAGCAAGTGGTGAATATCTACATATTCCGATTGAAGTACCTGCTGGCGCCACTAGTATCAATGTTGATTTAGACAAAAATGGTGGAACTGCTATGTTGATGCTCAATGAAGGCTCTCAAGGAAGTGCATCAAATTATGATGAAAGAGATACTCTCGGTGACAATGTTTTCAGAAGCAAGCCAAGCGCAGGCACATGGTATATTTCCATACGTGGTCGCAACAGCGGTGTTACTGATGGGTCGTTAACGATTACTATTGATTAATTTCCATTAATGATAAAGCTAACGAATAGTTAGATATATTGTGAACCCTGATGTTGTCAGGGTTTTTTTTGTTTAAATAAGTGATTTTTGAGAGGTTAACTCGGAGACTTGCTTATAAAAATCTTAAATCAAAAAAACAGGACAGCTAAATAAGCCTTTAAAATAAGCTCCATGATTTATTACAGCTCCTGAATTCGAAGAATGTTTACTGTATTTTTAAATAAATAGGTGAAAAAAAACAGAAGTTCCTCTCTAAAATTAATCAGCATATATTTTCACGAACCATTCATTTTATCAGTAAAAACATATAACTCTTGGATTTGTCATATGAACAAGCAACAAATCATAAAAGAAATCCGAACTTAGATTAGAACTCTACAGTGATGGAGTGATAGTGGGCCAAAAGTGTTGAAGCTTGCTTTTTGTGCCTAAATTATTGAAGTTTTTTTAAAAAAAGTATTTAATTTGCATTTAAGGTTTTAGATACGGTTTCGTAGCTAAATGAAATATAAGTTGCGAAAGGGTCAGCGTTTTAAACTTTTGTTACTCGAACATTAGAGTAACTGTTTCTAAATAAGATCATGAGTACTTGTATATCAAAGCCATAAGGTTTAGATGTAGATAATCTAGCAAGTAATTCGATATAACATATGGATGTTAAAGTACATAAAGAAAAGGCGTTAACAATTTAATCATGACCTTGTGTTTTGACCCTTCACTTATCGCTCAGGGAAGAGGGGTGGTATTATTATTCAAGTCTTTATTTAAAATAATATAGTTGGTATTCATCGAATCAATGGCTAGTTTAAATTCAGTTTTGATGATTTTTATTTGTTATATTAAACTATAT
>NZ_JQEC01000004.1 GCF_000764185.1 Colwellia psychrerythraea | reverse complement strand
TTTTTTTCTATTTAAAGTAAAGTATTTTAAAACACCTTAAAACGAGACGTTAAGTTAACTGGTTTAGCTTAAAAGCAAGTAGATAACTTATCAAAACATCCACTTGGCTAAGGTTTTCACCTGAACCCCTTGGAACTGGAGCGCATTGTAGAGAGTTTTTACTTTTGATCAAGCCTTATTTCAAGATTTCTTTAATTACTGGTTTGTTCGAACAAATATCGTACAAACCAGTATTAAGCTGATGTAAACACCGAGCTAAAAGTAGTCAATAATAACTAAAAAAACAAGTTACATGCAAAGGCCGCCATCAATTTCTACCACACGACCGGTGAAAAACTCATTTTCAAAGATGTATTTTGCCGTATGCGCTATTTCCTCAGCTTCACCTAAGCGACCAACGGGTTTCATTTTCTCTAAACGGTCTCGCATCTCAGGTTTCATTGAATCAGTCATAGCAGTGCGTATAACCCCTGGAGCTATAGCTCCCACTCGAATACCATGACGGCCAAGCTCTCTTGCCCAAGTTGTGGTCATCGCGACTACGCCCGCTTTTGCGGCTGCGTAGTTTGTTTGTCCCATATTTCCACCACGGGCAATAGAAGACATATTGATAATAACCCCTTCCTTTTTCCCTTCGATCATATGAACAGCCGCTTCACGACCACATAAAAATACACCGGTAAGGTTTACATCAATTACTGATTGGAAGTTTTCTAAAGACATTTTTTTACTAACAACACCATCTTTAGCTTTAACAAACATGCCATCACGTAAGATACCGGCATTATTCACTAAACCATCAATGCCGCCGAAGTCTTTATTAATTTGCTGAAAGGTTTCTTCTACTTCATTTTCTTTACTGACATTAGCTAAATAATAATTAACTTGAATATTTTCATTACCAGCAGCGGCAACTTTCTTCACACTTTCTTTTAGTAGTTCTTCATTTAAATCAATAAGCGCTATATTTGCGCCATCTTTTGCAAAACTAAGCGCCATAGTTAAACCAAGGCCTTGACCGCCGCCTGTTATCACAATTGTTTTATCTTGTAGTTTCATCACTTCCAACTTACTTTTTATTAAACATATTAAAGATACTAGAGAAATCTTTATTACCATTTCCAGATGCAGCATGCATAGCGTATAAACTCCTCGCTAATGTGCCCATCGGTGTAGATGATTGACTGGCTAATGCCGTCTCTGTAGCTAAACCTAAATCTTTAGCCATCAAATCTACCATAAAACCACCTTGGTAATCATTTGATGAAGGTACATTTTCCATTACTTCTGGGCAAGGGTTATATACATCAAGTGTCCAGTTACTGCCCGAACTATTACTCATTATATTCGATAACACCTTTGGATCTAAACCATTAGCAAGGCCTAGTTGTAATGCTTCACTGGTACCCACCATTAATACAGACAGCAGCATGTTATTACACACTTTAGCAATTTGTCCTGCGCCATGCTCACCAGCATGGAAGATGTTCTTACCCATAGCATCAAGAATAGGTTTAGCTTGTTCAAACTCTTTAGCGCTACCGCCAACCATGAAACTTAAAGTACCTGCCACAGCGCCACCAACACCACCGGATACCGGTGCATCAACAAAACATATACCTTTTTCTGTTAGTGCTTTTGCTACTTTACATGATGTAGCAGCATCAATTGTTGATGAATCAATAACTAAGCAACCTGGTTCAATATAGTTAATTAAGCCAGACTTTTCTGTCAAGTATACTGCATCGACATGTTTACCTGCTGGTAGCATTGAGATAACAAATTGTGCACCTTGTACACATTCAATAGCATTAGCTTTAGTGGTGGCTCCAGCTTCGACTACATGAGCGACAGCATCAGCTGAAAGATCAAAAACACAAACGTTGTGACCCGCTTTAGCTAAATTAATAGCCATAGGACCGCCCATATTACCTAAACCAATAAATGCGATATTCGCCATGATTATTCCTTTTAATTTGTTATAGTTGTTATCAATGTTGTATGTCTTATTGGATAACCAAATGTTATTTCAATATTAATTCGCTGTTAGCTAGCTCTTAGCGCATCATTGTCAGCGGGTGCTTTGAGGTTGACCATCTAGACTCGAAAAACCAATCAAGTATCTCTCTATCGATTTCCTTTACAGATGAGTAACGCCACTGTGGGCTATTATCTTTATCTATTAATAAGGCTCTAACACCTTCATGAAACTCGCCAAACTGACCACATTTAACTGCTAAGTTTAATTCCATGCGAAAGCAATCAGCCAATGACATACCTTTACCACGTTGCAATTGTGAATAGGCTAATTGAGCACTTAAAGCACTGCCTCTTTTCAACGCTTTTTGTGCTCGACTAAACCACTTATCTTCATTTTCTATATTTAAGATAGCATTGATAATTTCTGTTAGGTCGTGCTGATCAATCAACTGAGTTATTAAAGTTTGATGCTCTCTTAGTGGCGACGTTGGTAATTGACTTAATGAGCTTTGTTCAAACTCTTGCAATAGCTCTGAAGTTTTATCGTGATTTAATGAGCTTGTTTCTGCCCAATTAATCACTTTTAATTGATTAATAAGGTTATCTTTGTATTGTTGCTCAACAAAATAATCCGCTAACTGGCAATACTTGGCATCTGCTGCATTAATAGAAGCCCCAGTTAAGGCAAGGAACAAGCCACAACCAACTGGCATTTTATTTAAAAAATAACTGCCGCCGACATCAGGGAATAAACCAATACTGATTTCAGGCATAGCAATGCGAGAACTTTCAGTTACTACTCGATGACTTGCTCCAACAAGCATTCCCAAACCGCCCCCCATAACAATACCACTACCCCAAACAATAAAAGGTTTGTTAAATGTGTGGATTAAATAATCTAATTGGTATTCCTGGGTAAAGTAGTCTTCAATTTCTGGGGCAAAGTTAGTTTCTGCAATTAATTCTTTGACTGAACTCTCTGTGATAACTTTACTTTTCATTGCATTGTAAAGGTGCACAATGTCACCGCCGGCACAAAATGCTTTTTCACCTTCAGCTTGCAAAAATACCGCGACAAGGTCTTGTTGTTGCTGCCATGTTATCAACTTTGGGTAAAGCAGGCTGATCATCTCGCCACTTAATGCGTTAAGTGATTTAGGTGAATTAAGGGTGATCACACCAATTTTCTTACCATTATCACAATCAACTTCATTAAAAAGAACTACGTCCGTCATAATTTTTCCTATCTATATACTGCTTAATACTGCTTAATTTTTTAAAGTAGATTTATTACTTATTTAGCCAAGTAGGCTTACGTTTATCTAAAAATGCTTGCACACCTTCTTTTTGATCAAGAGAATCAAACAACTCAACAAAAGCCTGACGTTCTTGTGGTAATGCTTGCTCAATTGGCATAACACGATTCTTTTGGATTAATTTTTTACAAGCTGTCACTGCAACTGGACTTTGTTTAGCTACTTTTGTCGCTAGGGCAATAGCTGCATTTTTCCCCTCACCTTGAGCAACCACTTCTTCAACTAAGTTAATCGATAGGGCTTGTTCAGCGCTAATACGCTCACCGCATAAAATCATACGTTTGGTCCAACCTTCACCAACTAATAAAGCAAGGTTTTGTGTGCCACCCGCACAAGGCAATAAACCTACACTTGCTTCAGGTAAAGCCATTACAGCATGATCTTCAGCGATACGAATATCACAAGCTAAAGCAACTTCTAAACCTCCCCCCATGGCGTAACCATTGATCGCTGAAATTGAAACGCCGCGAAAAGCAGAAAGCGTTTCAAATGCTTGACCAAAAATATTACTCATATCTATTGCTACTTGTTTATCACCATCGGCGAAAATATTAAGGTCTGCTCCTGCTGAGAAAAATTTAGCGCCTCCACCAGTTAGAACCAGTGCGTAAATATTTCTATCTTCGTTAAGAGACAAAACCAAATCTTGTAGGTCTGACAGGCTTTGCGCTGTCCAAGTGTGCGCAGGAGGGTTATTAAAGGTAACAACCGCGGTATGAGCGATAACTTCTACTTGTAAAAACTGTGATGAATAATCAGACATTTTCTTTCCTATGTTAGCACTTTGCATATAGCGCCTTTCAATTAGTACTTGTTGATTTGAGCTTAATTTAAGCTTCAATCTAAGTTGGATTTAACTTCGTATTTGAATATATATCTAAGCTAATACAGGACTTTTTCTTAAAGTAATTGCCCTGCCCCTTCAGTTAATAACCTTCTGGCAATAATCACCCGCATGATTTCATTAGTACCTTCAAGTATTTGATGGACACGTACATCTCTAAAGTGACGCTCTAATGGGAATTCTTTAATATATCCATAACCACCATGGATTTGCAGCGCGGCATCACACACTTGAAAACCAATATCTGTAGCAAAGCGTTTTGCCATGGCGCAGTAGGCAGTTTTCTCAGCATCGTTTTGATCTAATTTATACGCGGCTAAGCGCACAAGTTGTCTTGCAGCAACTAACTCTGTTGCCATATCGGCCAATTTAAATTGTAAACCTTGAAAGGCAGCAATAGGTTTCCCAAACTGTTCACGCTCTTGCATATAAGTCATGGCGGTATTTAACGCTTGCTGTGCAGTTCCAATAGAGCATGTGGCAATATTAATGCGGCCACCATCTAATCCCTTCATTGCTAAAGTAAAACCTTCACCTTCACCGGCAAGTAAGTTTTCAACCGGAACTTTGACATTGTCAAAAGTGATTTGTTTAGTGGGTTGAGCGTTCCAGCCCAGCTTCTCTTCAGCTTTACCATAGATAACGCCCTCAGCATCGGCAGGAATAACCACTGCAGAAATGCCTTTTGCTCCAGCTTCACCGGTACGCACCATAACAACTAAGACATCTGTTTCACCAGCACCAGAGATGAACACTTTTGAGCCATTAACAATATAGTGGTCACCGTCAATTTTTGCGCTGGTACTTAATGATGCGGCATCAGAGCCAGAGCCTGGTTCTGTTAAACAATATGATGCTAACTGCTGCCCAGATACTAACCCAGGACACCAGGTATCTTTAACAACTTGAGTGCCCCAAGTAGCGACCATCCAGGTGGCCATATTATGAATGGTCATCATGGCCGTTGTGGTAGTACAGCCCATAGAAAGCTGTTCAAAAATTATTGATGAGTCTAATCGACTGAGTCCTAGACCGCCGGCATCTTCTGGAGCATATAAACCACAAAAGCCTAACTCACCTGCTTTTGCTATTACCTCTTTAGGAAAAGTATGCTCTAAGTCCCACTTAGCGGCATGAGGTAATAACTCACTATCGCTAAATTGCTTGGCCGTTTCAGCAAACATTTGCTGGTCTTGTGTTAAATCAAAATTCATCAGTCATTCCTATCTTGAGAAAGCTTCTCTTTATTATTAATTTGTATATGTTCAGCGTTAAATACTTTGACTCTTGTAAAAAGGCAAAGGTATTGAGGCGATAACAATCGCTATTCAATACATTATTACGACTTGGCCACCAATATTTTATGTTCAAGTAATGTATTGAAAATTTATCAGTACTTTTGCCAGTTCCTTTGATTTAACTAGCTTTTATAGCAAGGTAATTACAGTATCTCTAAGGCAATAGCCGTTGCTTCTCCGCCGCCAATGCAAAGTGAAGCGACACCTTTAGATAAACCTTTATTTTTCAACGCGTGAATTAAGGTCACCATAATACGTGCACCACTTGCGCCCAACGGGTGTCCTAATGCACAAGCACCGCCGTGGATATTCACTTTATTTATGTCTAGTGACATATTTTTAACCGCTAACATAGTAACCATGGCAAAAGCTTCATTGATTTCAAACAGGTCAACATCTGCTATCTGCCAGTTAGCTTTAGCTAATACTTTGGTCATTGCACCAACAGGTGCTACGGTAAACTCAGCAGGAGCTTGTGCATGTGTTGCATGGGCAACAACTTTACAAAGTGGTGTTAAACCACGTTTTTCAGCTTCTGATAACTTCATCATAACAAGGGCAGCTGCGCCGTCTGAAATTGAGCTTGAGTTAGCCGCTGTGATGGTGCCGTCTTTTTTAAATGCTGCGCGCAATGATGGAATTTTATCCGGGCGAGCATTTCCAGGTTGTTCGTCGGTATCGATAACTACTTCACTACGGCGACTCTTCACCGTAATAGCGCTTATTTCATTTTTAAAAGCACCGGATTCAATTGCCGCGTTAGCCCGACTTAGTGAGCGTATAGCAAATTCATCCATAGCTTCACGGGTGAAACTTGCTTCATCGGCAGTATCTTGGGCGAAACAACCCATTGAAATTCCGTCATAAGCATTTTCTAAGCCGTCTTGCATCATATGATCAATAACTTGACCATGTCCCATACGCAAACCTGTTCTTACTTTTGGTAAGATGTAAGGTGCATTACTCATGCTTTCCATTCCACCAGCAACAGCAACATCGATAGAGCCTGCAAGTAATGCATCATGCGCTTGCATAGCCGCTTTCATGCCAGAGCCACATACTTTATTAATTGTGGTACACACTGTAGATAAAGATAAATCTGCGGCAATAGCAGCTTGTCGTGCTGGGGCTTGTTTTACGCCAGCAGGTAAAACACAACCCATAATAACTTCGTCAATTTGGTCAGCAGCTAAGTTAGCTTGAGCTACTGCTGCTTTAATCGCATTAGCACCTAAATCAGGTGCAGTAACGCTTGCAAAACAGCCGCCAAAGCCGCCCATAGGGGTTCTTAGCGCGGAAACAATAACAATAGGATCAGATGATGACATTCGGTTCTCCAACAAATTTAATCAGATAAAATAATTAGTAATTCCTCAAGACTAACTTAATAACAGCTTTACGCCAACGTTAACTTAAAGGCTGGATTTTCAGTCAGACGTTAAAGTGTAAGCAGTTAATTACACTAAACCGTTACTTATCTCACTACATTACATAGCGATAATAATTGTGCTAGCTAAGGCTTAGCGTTTTAAAAGTTCAAATAACGATTTAGCAATAACCTATAACGGAACAACCTTTACGTTAACGTCAACTTGATATAATATAAATCCATAAATAAAATTTTGAGCAATATTGCATGACCCAAAAACTGACTTCGATAAAGTATTCAATAAGTGATTTATCAAAAGAGTTTGATATCACTACCCGGAGCATACGTTTTTATGAAGACCAAGGATTACTTGCTCCTGCAAGAAAGGGTCAGACTCGAATTTATAATCAAAGAGATAAAGTGCGACTAAAGTTGATTCTACGTGGTAAACGACTAGGATTTTCTTTAGCTGAAACCGGTCGTTTGTTTGAGCTCTACGATGTTGATAAAACCAGTGCTACCCAGTTAACTATTATAATGACATTGATTACCGACAAAAAAAATGATTTAAAGCAGCAGCTTGAAGATATCAATGCGGTTTTAATTGAACTCGATGACTTAGAGGATAACTGTAAAATAATCTTAGAGTCACTTGAGAGCAGTTAACAATTGACCGTAATAACACAGTAAAATTAGTTATGAATATATAAGTAAAAACATACAAACATAAACAAGCCCATTAAACCGTTACTTTACCTCGCTAAGCAGGGTTTAATTTAACAAAAAAGGACAACTCATGATTTCACAATACACTTCACTTAACTTTAATTTAGGCGAAACCGTCAATATGATTCGCGATCAGGTGAATGCTTTTGCTCGTGACGAAATAGCGCCACGCGCAGAACAAATAGATATTGATAATGAGTTTCCTAAAGATTTATGGCGTAAATTTGGTGATATGGGTTTATTAGGCATGACCGTTGAAGAGCAATATGGTGGCTCAGGTCTAGGTTATTTAGAACATATTATTGCCATGCAAGAAATCAGTAGAGCTTCAGCCTCTGTCGGTTTGAGTTATGGCGCTATGTCAAACTTATGCTTAAATCAATTACGTAAAAATGGCTCTCATGAGCAAAAACTTAAGTACTTACCAAAGCTTTGTACTGGTGAACATGTTGGCGCTCTTGCGATGAGTGAACCTAATGCAGGCTCAGATGTAGTAAGCATGAAACTTCGTGCTGATAAAAAAGGTGACAAGTACATTCTTAACGGTAATAAAATGTGGATAACCAACGGCCCAGAAGCTGATGTTTATGTCATTTATGCCAAAACAGATACCAGTGCTGGCTCAAAGGGTATTACTGCATTTATTGTAGAGCGTGATTATCCTGGTTTTTCTCGCCATCAAAAGTTAGACAAGTTAGGTATGCGTGGCTCAAATACTTGTGAGCTCGTTTTTCAAGATTGTGAAGTGCCTGCAGAAAATATTTTAGGCACCGAAGGTAAAGGTGTTCGTGTATTAATGTCAGGACTAGACTACGAACGTGTGGTTTTATCCGGCGGCTCTTTAGGCATCATGGATGCCTGTATGGATTTAGTTGTACCTTATATTCATGACAGAAAGCAGTTTGGTCAATCTATTGGTGAGTTCCAATTGGTGCAAGGTAAAGTTGCCGATATGTATACCCAAATGAATGCGGCTAAGTCATATGCTTATACGGTAGCGGCTGCATGTGACCGTGGTGAAACTACTCGTAAAGATTCAGCAGCAGTTATTTTATATGCAGCAGAGCTGGCAACAAAAATGGCACTTGATACCATTCAATTACTTGGCGGTAACGGTTATATCAATGAATTCCCAGCAGGTCGTTTATTGCGTGATGCTAAATTATATGAAATTGGCGCCGGCACCTCTGAAATTCGCCGTATGTTGATTGGTCGTGAATTGTTCAACGAGTCTAAGTAGTAATTAATTTCATTGAATGTTGAACAAAGCATTCATTTGATCACCAGTAACAAGTAGGTTTGCAGCAAGTGAGTTCTAGTACAAGGCAAAAA
The DNA here is from genome assembly GCF_000764185.1 of Colwellia psychrerythraea. Taxonomy (GTDB): domain Bacteria; phylum Pseudomonadota; class Gammaproteobacteria; order Enterobacterales; family Alteromonadaceae; genus Colwellia; species Colwellia psychrerythraea_B. The sequence goes on along the minus strand of NZ_JQEC01000004.1, from coordinate 313,121 downwards.
AGCGGAGTTGACGTTAGTCAATGAGCATTTTTCAACGCCATATTAGAACTCAATAGCAAAAAAACAAACTTTACTAACTAATTAATAAGGCTATCCCGTGGCAAAAATAGTAAGTAAGATTAACATCCGCAGCGAAGACTTCCACAATAATGCTGCCCATATGCAAGTTCAAATTGACGATTTGCGCGACAAGCTTTGTGAAGTAAAACTTGGTGGCGGTGAAAGAAGTCGCCAGCGCCATTTAGACCGAGGTAAGTTATTGCCACGTGATAGAGTTAACGCGCTGCTCGATGCTGGCTCTGCTTTTCTTGAACTATCGCAATTAGCTGCTTATAAAGTTTATGATGACAACGTACCTTCTGCCGGTATTATCACCGGTATTGGTCGAGTTTCCGGGCAAGAGTGTGTCATTGTAGCTAATGATGCAACAGTTAAAGGCGGTACCTATTACCCACTAACGGTGAAAAAGCACCTTAGAGCACAGGCTATTGCGCAAGAAAACAACTTACCTTGCATTTATTTAGTCGATTCAGGCGGTGCTAATTTACCTAACCAAGATGATGTTTTTCCTGATAAAGAACATTTTGGTCGTATTTTCTTCAACCAAGCCAATATGTCAGCCAATAATATCCCACAAATAGCAGTGGTTATGGGCTCTTGTACTGCAGGTGGTGCTTATGTGCCTGCTATGGCAGATGAATCAATTATTGTAAAAGAACAAGGTACTATATTTTTAGCCGGCCCACCGCTGGTAAAGGCCGCGACAGGCGAAGTGGTAAGCGCTGAAGACTTAGGTGGCGCAGATGTACATTGTCGTACCTCTGGCGTAACAGATCATTATGCACAAAACGATCACCATGCATTAGATATTGCCCGTGCAGCGGTCAAAAACTTAAATAGAGTAAAACCGGTAAACCTTAATGTTCATTCATTAGCTAAGGTAGCTGAGCCAACTTATCAAGCCGATGAAATCTATGGCATTATTCCTAAAGATACTCGCCAACCTTATGACGTACGCGAAGTTATTGCCCGTATCGTTGATGGCAGTAATTTTGACGAGTTTAAAGCACTCTACGGTAATACCCTAGTATGTGGTTTTGCCAGCATATTTGGTTACCCTGTTGGTATCGTCGCGAATAACGGGGTGTTATTTGGTGAGTCTGCAGAAAAAGGCGCCCATTTTATTCAACTGTGTGCACAGCGTAAAATTCCACTGGTATTTTTACAAAACATTACCGGATTCATGGTCGGTAAACAATATGAGTCAGGCGGCATAGCTAAACATGGCGCAAAAATGGTAACTGCGGTAGCAACCGCGCAAGTACCTAAGTTTACAATATTAATTGGTGGTAGCTTCGGCGCTGGCAATTACGGTATGTGTGGCAGAGCTTACGATCCACGTTTCTTATTTATGTGGCCAAACGCCAGAATATCGGTAATGGGCGGCGAGCAAGCTGCTGGCGTAATGGCGCAAGTCACTCGTGATAAAAAAGCAAAATTAGGTGAAAGCTGGAGCGAAGCAGAAGAGCAAACATTCAAGCAGCCCATTATTGAAGACTATGAACATCAGGGACATCCTTATTATGCCTCTGCCCGTTTATGGGATGACGGCATTATTGACCCCGCTGATACCCGCCAAGTTTTAGGCTTAGCCATTTCAGCATCCTTAAATAAAAGTATTGAAGATACTAAATTTGGTATTTTCAGAATGTAGTCTGCCCTCACATGTTAATTGTATTGGTGGATAATACCGATACTTTTTACCCGTGTACTCTCCCAGAAATAAGCGTAAAGGAAAAGTTATGTCGATTGATACACCTGACTTAAATAAGTCAAACAATTTAAGTAACTCAAGCAAGGTACTATATACAATAAGCGATAATGGCGTAGCTACTGTTACTCTTAATAATGCTGAAAAGCATAATGCCTTTGACGACACTATCATCAAAACGCTAACTGATATTTTCAGTGATATTGCTAAGCGTGACGATGTAAAGGTTATGGTGTTAGCTGCTAACGGCAAGAGCTTTAGTGCTGGCGCCGATTTAGGTTGGATGAAACGGATGGCAAGTTATTCTTATGAAGATAACCTTAAAGACGCCAACGCTTTAGCTCAAATGCTCAAAGCATTAAATTTTATGCCACAGGCAACTATTGCAAAAATTCAAGGCGCTGCTTTTGGCGGAGCCGTTGGGCTAGCCAGCTGTTGTGACATAGTCATTGCCAGCAATAAAGCCAGTTTCTGTTTAAGCGAAGTTAAGTTAGGGCTTATTCCTGCAACCATCAGCCCTTATGTTGTTAATGCCATTGGTTTAAAAGCATCACGACGCTATTTTCAAACGGCAGAGCGATTCTTTGCCGATAAAGCTATGCAAATTGGTTTAGTTGATGAAGTGGTTGACGCTGCCGATTTAACGCCAGCCGTCGAAAAAATGATAACCACTTTACTTAACAATAGCCCCACAGCAATGAGGCAAGCTAAGCAGCTTGCTTTTGATGTTGCTTATCAAGATATCAATGAACAATTACTTAGCGATACTAGTGCACGTATCGCCAGTATTCGAGTTTCAAGTGAAGGTCAAGAAGGTCTAAGTGCTTTTTTTGACAAACGTAGCCCTGCTTGGCAACAAAGCGCCAACCTAACTAGCAACCACCTAGCTAGCAGCCAATGTAACGACAGCGAAGGATAAAAAATATGTTTAGTAAAATATTAATTGCTAACCGTGGTGAAATTGCTTGCCGCATAATAAAAACAGCCAAAAAGATGGGCATATTAACGGTCGCCGTATATTCTGATGCCGATAAAGATGCCTTGCATGTTCATATGGCGGACGAAGCCGTTTACCTTGGCGCGTCCCCCTCTCGTGAAAGTTACCTAGTGGCGACAAAAGTTATTGCTGCAGCCAAAAAAACCGGCGCACAAGCGATTCACCCTGGTTATGGCTTCCTTTCAGAAAATGCAGCTTTTTGCCGCGCCTGTGAACAAGAAAACATTACTTTTATCGGCCCTCCTGTTGAAGCTATAGAAGCTATGGGTTCAAAATCTGCCGCCAAAAATATCATGGAAAAAGCAAATGTACCTTTAGTGCCTGGCTATCATGGTGATGATCAAAATGAGCATACTTTAAAGCAAGCTGCAGATGCTATGGGTTATCCTGTATTACTTAAAGCCACAGCAGGTGGTGGCGGTAAAGGTATGCGCCAAGTATGGAGTGAGCAAGAATTCTCAGAGGGTTTTGCCGCGGCCAAACGTGAAGCTATGTCTTCATTTGGTGACGATACCATGCTGGTTGAAAAGTATTTAACACAACCTCGTCATGTTGAGATTCAAGTATTTTGCGACAACCATCAAAATGCGGTGTATTTATTTGAACGTGATTGCTCAGTACAGCGACGTCACCAAAAAGTAATTGAAGAAGCGCCAGCGTTTAGTATGAGTGAGTTTCTGCGCACTAAAATGGGTGAGTCTGCTATCAAGTCAGCGCAAGCCATTGGTTATCAAGGTGCCGGCACAGTAGAATTTTTACTTGACGTTGATGGTTCATTTTACTTTATGGAAATGAATACCCGCTTACAAGTGGAGCATCCAGTAACCGAGATGATTTCCGGACAAGACTTAGTTGAATGGCAATTACGTGTTGCTGCTGGCGAAACACTCCCAAAAACTCAGCTGGAGTTAACGATAAATGGTCATGCGTTTGAAGCAAGAATATATGCTGAAGACCCAAGTAATGACTTTTTACCAGCTACTGGGCAATTGAACCTATTAAAAACGCCAATAGAAAGCAAACATGTACGTATCGATACAGGTGTTCGTCAAGGTGATGAAGTGAGTGTATTTTACGATCCTATGATCGCAAAACTCATTGTTTGGGATGAAAACAGAGAAAAAGCCTTACAACGCTTAGCAAAAGCCTTACGTGAATACCGCATCAACGGCGTCACCACCAATATAGAGTTTTTATATAATTTAGCCACTACTGATGCTTTTAAAAATGCCGATATAGATACCGGCTTTATTGAAAAGAATCATAATGCGATTTTTCATCAAGCAAATGACAAACAAGGTAATGAATTATTCACTAAGCAGTTACCTATAGCGGCATTATACTTAGTGTTATCTCTGGCGAATAAAACCAAAGAACAAGCGGCATTAAGTAATGACCCTCACTCGCCTTGGCATATAACTAACGCTTGGCGGTTAAATGAACCTCATAGTCACTCACTAATACTTGCTTATAATGACATTGAATACGCCATTATCATTGAGCAAAAACGTCAAGCCAGCGCCAGTTATTATCAGATAACTATTACTGGCGAGGGTATCAGCACACACACGGTTGACTGTCAGGGTGAAATAAATGGTGAGAAAGTCACAGTAACTATTGATGGTCATCGTAGCCAAAGCATAATTTCACATAACAATAACAACATAAGCCTTTATCAAGAGCATGGCGTATTTAGCTTTAGCCAGATACTACCTGATCATGGTCAAAATCAAGATGACGATAATCATGGTGGTTTAACCGCACCGATGAATGGCACTATGGTTAGTGTGTTAGTAACTCCTGGAGAACAAGTTACTAAAGATCAGCCTCTCGTTATCATGGAAGCAATGAAAATGGAGCATACCATTAAAGCACCCAGTGACGGTGTAGTGGATGAAATCTACTTCAGTACTGGTGATATGGTTGATGGCGGTACTGAGTTATTAGCTTTTTCATCATCACTTGCCCAAACAGAAAATACCGAGGTTAAATAATGTCTAATCCTCTGCCAATAAACCTGCCAAATAAAGTAAAAATTGTCGAAGTAGGCCCAAGAGATGGTTTGCAAAATGAAGCTCTCATTAATGGAAAGGCTATCAGTGCTGCCGATAAAGTAGCATTAATCGAATTGTTAAGTGATGCTGGCGTTAGTTATATTGAGAGCGGTAGCTTTGTTTCACCTAAATGGGTGCCACAAATGGCAACTTCTGCTGAAGTGTTTGAAAAAATAAAACGCGATAAAAAAGTAACTTATGCTGCTTTAACACCAAATATGAAAGGTTATGAAGCCGCTATCGCCGTTAATGCTGATGAAGTTGCCATCTTTTCCGCAGCCTCAGAAAGCTTCAGCCAGAAAAATATTAATTGCTCCATCGAAGAAAGTATTGAACGGTTTGCACCAATTATAGCTGATGCTAAAAAGCGTAATATCAAAGTACGTGGTTATGTCTCTTGTGTCGTAGGTTGCCCTTATGAAGGTGATATCAACCCCGAGGCAGTTGCTACAGTTGCAGAAAAATTACTGGCAATGGGCTGTTATGAAATATCGCTCGGTGACACTATTGGTGTTGGCACACCTGCCAGCGTAACTAAGATGTTACAGGCCGTAAGTGCCCGCGTACCAACGACTCAGCTAGCCGTTCACTTTCATGATACCTACGGGCAGGCGTTAACTAACATTTACGCAGCGCTACAATGTGGCGTTGCGGTTATCGATAGTGCTATTGCAGGCTTAGGCGGCTGTCCTTATGCTAAGGGTGCTTCAGGTAACGTTGCCACAGAAGATGTAGTTTACCTACTTAATGGTTTAGGTATAACAACAGATATAGATTTTGATAAATTGCTACAAGCCGGTTGGTTTATTAGTAAGAAGTTGGGCAAGCAGCCAATTTCTAAAGTATCTACAGCTTACTTTGCACAACAGAAAGCTTAGCACCGCAGTGATAATCGATAAAATTTTACGATAAAGAAAATAAAGCAGGAGATGAAAATGGCAGGATTTGACAAAGTAGTATCAAGCTATGAAGAAGCCATGGACGGACTAACCGACAACATGACAATTATTGCCGGTGGTTTTGGTTTATGTGGAATTCCCGAAAATTTAATAAGCGAAATAAAGCGCAAAGGTACTAAAAGTTTAACCTTAGTTTCCAATAACTGTGGCGTTGATGATTTTGGCCTAGGTGTATTGTTGCCCAACAGACAAATAAAAAAAATTGTAGCTTCATATGTTGGCGAAAACGCTGAATTTGAACGTCAAATGATGGCTGGAGAATTAGCGGTAGAATTGACACCACAAGGCACGCTTGCTGAAAAAATGCGTGCTGGTGGTGCGGGTATTCCTGCGTTTTTCACAGCAACAGGTGTAGGTACACCAGTCGCAGAAGGTAAAGAAGAACGTAGTTTTAATGGCCGAGATTATATTTTAGAGGAAGCCATTGTTGGCGATTTCGCCATCGTAAAAGCATGGAAAGCTGATAGATACGGTAACTTAGTGTTTAGAAAAACGGCGCGCAACTTTAACCCTTTAGCCGCAACGGCTGGTAAAATAACGGTAGTTGAAGTTGAGGAGCTTGTTGAAGTGGGTGAATTAGATCCTGACCAAATTCATACACCAGGCATCTATGTTAACCGAGTTATTCAAGGATCTTTCGAAAAACGTATTGAACAGCGTACGACACGCCCAGCAGACGAAGCTGAAGGAAAGGGAGAATAACCATGGCCTTATCAAGAGAACAAATTGCCCAACGCGTTGCCCAAGAACTAAAAGATGGTTATTACGTTAATCTAGGCATAGGCATCCCGACGTTGGTAGCTAATTACGTGCCTGAAGATATTGAAGTAATGTTACAGTCAGAAAATGGTTTACTAGGCATGGGGCAATTCCCCACGGTAGATGAAATAGATGCCGATTTAATTAATGCCGGTAAACAAACCGTTACTATGGCGAAAGGCGCGTCTGTATTCGACTCCGCAGAGTCTTTTGCCATGATACGTGGCGGCCATGTTGACTTAACCGTGTTAGGGGCTTTTGAAGTAGATGTAAATGGTAATATAGCTTCTTATATGATCCCAGGTAAGTTAATCAAAGGCATGGGTGGTGCCATGGATTTAGTTGCTGGCGCAGATAACATTATTGTGACTATGACACATGCCTCTAAGCATGGCGTCTCAAAGTTGCTTAAAAGCTGCTCTTTACCATTAACCGGTAAAGGTTGTATTAAAAAAGTATTAACTGACTTAGCATTTATTGAAATTAAAGAAGGTAAGTTTCATTTACTTGAACGGGCTCCTGGCGTTTCAGTAAAGGATATAATTCAGTTAACAGAAGGTGAACTTGTTGTAACTGGTGATATACCAGAAATGAAACTATAATCCTGTACTATTTTGTAACTAAATACTTCTCCTTTGAATATTAAAAAAAACGATTAAAAAACATCCGTATAAATATCAATAAAGGTAACAGTAATCAATCTGTTGCCTTTTTTTTTACACTCTAAAATTTCACATGAAAAAATGGATTTTGTCGTTGACAGCAGGCACTTAGACCAATTAACTTGCACTTTGGTAACAATTGCGTGATACTTATTCTTGACAAAGAAAAGGCAAAACACGCGAAAACGTGTGACGCAAAACCACCGGTCTAAGGGTTTAGTTAATTTAGTTTAGCTTAATCTATGACAGCGGAGTAACCTAGTTAACAGGTACATCCCGTGGTTTTTTCTTTTATTAACTCAATTATAAGGTTTATAAAATGAAAAAATTATTAATAGTTTCAACCATCACTGTTTTAACATTAGCGTCTGCTGTAACGACACCAAAGGCACAAGCTGCTGACATTGCGACAAGTATATGTCAGTACGTGGCATCCGATGACAAGAAACGCATGCGTTCATTTTTAAAGACGAATAAATTAAAAATTCGTCGTATCTTCAGCGGTATTCAGTGTAACGGCAAGAACTTATTAGAGTTTGCAGCGGTGAAAGGCTCAGTAAAAACAGGCTCTTTGATGATTTCTAAATTACCAAAGAAAGTTGTTTCAGCTAACCTAGCACAACTACAAACTGGATCGCAACCATTGATAGATGCTGCCAACGCTCGCGTTAGTAGTTAAGAATATTTTAAAAGTAGACGTTAATACCTTTTAGCAATAAAAATGGATGAGTAAAAGCAATACTATTTAATAATTCTATGTCATTTTAAAGAGCCAGCTATGCTGGCTTTTTTTTGTCCTAAAATTTCCATTCCACTATTAATTCGGCATTTCCCTAGCGAAGTAAATAAAAAGCAATTACACTTAAACCATTGAAGCTGATTAATAAATTGATGCAAATTAAGCCATTAAAAACTATAAAAATAATTATTCATTTCTATGACACTAAAACGAAATTACCTTAATAGTAAAAATGCGCTGGTACTAACCGGTGGCGGTGCTCGAGCAGCTTATCAAGTGGGTGTTTTATCAGCCATAGCAAAATTTATTCCTAGAAATCATGGTATTCCTTTCCCTATTCTTTCAGGTACTTCTGCTGGTGCTATCAATACTACATCACTTGCTTGTTATGCTTCATGCTTTCATTTAGGCGTTAAAAAATTAGAATGGGCTTGGAAAAATTTCAATATATCGAGCATTTATCATAGCGATTCGATTAATGTCTTTAGCCATATAAGCCAGGGTATGTTAGCAAGCTTTCAAGCCGACTATGCCAATAAAAATCCGCGCAGTTTACTCGATAATGCTCCCCTTAGAACCTTATTAAACCAAATTCTGGATTTTAACCGTATCGATAATAATATCGCCCGTGGTTATTTATCAGCAGTATCCATTACCGCATCAAGTTATAGTAATGGTGACTCGATTAGCTTTTACCAGTCTGATGGTCAAGTACAACCATGGTCACGTGTTAAAAGGCGAGGAGAAGTGTGCCAGTTAAATACTGAACACTTAATGGCTTCCGCAGCAATCCCTATGGTTTTTCCTTCAGTAAGAATTAAAAACCAACATTTTGGTGATGGCTCAGTACATCAACTATCGCCATTAAGCCCCGCAATTCATTTGGGGGCAAAGAAAATATTCGTCATTGGTGTTGATCAACCCAAAGAGCCTTTGCACTCAATGGAGAATAATCCACACCCGCCAAGCTCGGCAACCATTGCCGGGCATTTACTGGACTCTATTTTCGCAGATACCATGCATAGCGATCTCGAACGCATGGCGCGTATTAATGAAACGTTAAAGTTAATCTCGGCACAAAATAGAAAAGCAAACGAAGGCTTACAACATATAGAAAGCTTTGTCATTAACCCCAGTCATGATTTTAATGCTATTGCCACACAATATTACTATGATTTGCCACTACCCATTCGCTTACTGTTACGTAGCGCTGGAGTGAGTAATGACTCTGAATCAAGTATTATCAGCTACTTATTGTTTGAAAGGAATTTTTGTAGCGAATTAATAAGATTAGGTTTTGCTGATGCAATGGAGCAAGAACAAGCCATTAGGACCTTTCTCGACATATAATTAATCTACTGTTAATATTTGACTTGTAGCGAATAAGCGTTATCGAAGAAATAGACACTTTAGCCAATAAGCTCCACTGCAACATAGCAGGTAAATGACTGCTTTAAAGTTATCCGCCTTCCTGTAAATAACGTTCGACTCGCTCGACTCTGCGCGGCTTTCCCCTAACAACTAGGGTATCTTGATTTTGTAAAATAGTATCTAAAGAAGGTGACTCTGTTTCTACATCGTCTCTGTGTAAGGCGACAATGTAAACACGGCGTTGCTCAAGCGCTAATGATTGAAGAGTTTTCCCTCTGGCGTAAGAATTATTATTGATAAGTATGGCATGAGCAAATTCTATCCGGTCAATGGACTCTGGGCTCATGTCGGTTTGCTCGCCCTGAAAAAAACCATGCAAATGGTTATAGTGATTTTTTCGCTCTTTTTGCACTCGGCGCATAATCCGAGAAAAAGGCACGCCAGATAACGATAAAACTTGTGATACCAACATTAAACTGCCTTCTAAGCTTTCCGGCACAACTTCATTGGCGCCAGCTTCTTGTAAAGCATTGAGTTGATCATCATTTCTTGTTCTGACTAAAATAGGTACCTCAGTATTCATACTTCTCACTTTTTGTATCACCTCAATCGATTGTTTATCATTGCCAAAGGCAATAACAACCAATTTAGCTTTGGAAAGGTAAGCTGCATTGAGTAGCTCTGTTTGACGAGATGAGCCAAAAAGAACTTTCTCCCCTGCTTCACGGGCTTTTTGAGTACGCAGAGGGTCAACATCTATGGCAACAAAATCAATTTCGTCTTGTTTTAAAAATCGACTAACCGTTTGCCCTACTCGACCGAAGCCACAAATAATTACATGGTTTTCCAATACTTTATTTTCTGGTAATTGCGATAGATCCAAAGAATCTGCCGACTTCTCTCGGCTCAAAAATAGTGCCCAGGAGCGTGCGTTATTGATCATAAATGGTGTGATAGCCATACTGATAACACCAGCGCCAAGTAACATTGATGCGACATCAAGTGGTAAGACCTGAGTCTGACTTGCTAAAGCAATAAGCACAAAGCCAAACTCCCCCATTTGCGCCAGCATGAACCCTGATGCCCAGGCATCTTTACTTGCCTCACCAGCTTTGACTGCAAGGGTTTTTATCACCATAACCTTGACGAGCATAAAACAAATCATCAAGCTTAAAAGACTAAAAGGTTTCGATACTAATAAACTAACATCGAGTTTCATACCAACGGTAATGAAAAATAGTCCTAATAAAATATCTCTATAGGGTCTAATGTCAGCTTCTAATTGATGTTTATATTCACTTTCACCTAACATCATCCCCGCGAGAAATGCGCCTAACGCCATAGATAAACCAAACCATTGGGTGAAAGCTGCAGCTAATAAAGTTACTAATAAAGTTGTTAAAACAAAGAGTTCATCTGTACGCACTTGCGCAATAATGTTAAATACTTTTGGTAATAACCATTTACCAATTAACAATAACAATGCGACTACCACAACACCTTTAACCATCGCCAGCATTAGTGCCCACAGCAAAGAGATCTGACTATCCATAGCCAACATAGGAATAATGATTAATAGCGGCACAACAGCAACGTCTTGAAACAGTAATATAGCAACAGAAAGCTGTCCTGACTTTCGCTTCATGGCACCACTTTCACTAAGCTGTCTAATAACAATTGCAGTAGAGGATAGCGCGAGTATGCTACCGACAACAAAAGCAGCGGAAAAGCTTAAACCAAAAAAGAGTCCTGCGACCAGAAAGACAAGCAGTGAAATACCAACTTGCAAACTTCCTACTGACACCACTAGATGCCGCATGGCCATTAGTCGGGGTAATGAGAATTCTAAACCTAAGGTAAAAAGTAAAAAGACAATACCTAACTCGGCAAAGTGATCATAATCAACTTGCTCGTTGGCAATATCTAAACCATGTTGACCAACAATCATACCTGCGACTAAATAAGCTAAAATCGCTGGTAACTTTAAACGTCGAAACATCCATACCACAAAGACAGCACAAGTTAATATCGCAAGAATTTCAAAATAACCGCTCACACAACTTCCTTTTACTTTGTTAAGAATTAACTTTTACTACTACTTTGAAAAGCTAAGTTATTGCCAAGCGGCAAAAGGTTGCCGCTAAAGTACAAGCTCAATATAAATAAAGACTCACTTTATTTATAGTTTACCTAGCCTTAAAGTATATTAACAACAAAAAAAAACACATTTCAATTAGCTAAAGTAATTTAATAGCTACTTAAGCTGTCAAAAAACCTCAAAGTAAGCCAACAATAAAAAATGGTACACTTTTTGCTTTAATTTCAGTAGTGAAAATTAGCGTCAAAATATACTCTTTAAGTAGTTATTTTATAAATGACGTTAGAAAACAAAGTTAATGAGGTTCTCGCATGCAAACACTAAACGTACTTGATAATAGATTCTCACCATTCAATACCTATAGTACATTAAGCACGGATGCGCTTGTTGCTGAAGATTTTACCAGTTCAGTTTTTGATAAACGTCAGATTTTAGCTTTTATGACGAAATTACAAACCACACTAGATATCGATGAGCTATTAAACATTTTTGCTATAGAAGCAACACGATATGTTGATTTTGCTGGGCTTTATTTTAAAAGCAATGATTTGAACAAGGCTTTACTTGGTAGTAGAAAAGCGAAAAAAGAACGCCGCTTTGATTTAAGAGTTGCTGACGATTTTATCGGTACACTAAGTTATGGTATCAATGCCCCAATCAGCTTAACTAATTATAAAGTATTGCAACAACTGCACCTATGTTTATTACACCCATTGAAAAACGCCCTTGCTTATCATGCTGCAATGCAACTTGCCATGCAAGATGCCTTAACGGGGCTTGGTAATCGACGTTATTTTGACGAGCAATTAAAACGAGCTATGAATAATGCTAACCGCCATCATAGCTTGGTTGGTTTAGTATTGGGAGATTTAGATAAATTTAAAGCGATTAATGATCATTATGGTCATGTTACTGGGGATTTAGTATTAAAAGAGTTTTCTAAAGTCATGCGTCAGTGTGTTCGTGATTCCGATAGCGTCTTTAGATTTGGCGGTGATGAGTTTGCTATTATTGTTGAGAATGCTAATGAAAGCGCGTTAAGCATAATTGAAAATAGAGTGAACCTAGCATTAAGCAGCAATGCTTTGCTAAATAAATACCAGCTAGGTTGCAGTATAGGTTCAACTTTTATGAATCGGGCTGATAATGAAATAAGCTTTTTCGAACGGGCTGATGAAATGTTATACCGTAGTAAACTTCAAGCCGTTGCACACTTAACAATAGTCTAAACGGCTATAAACAATACAAAGTGAAAGCATTAGCTTTTAGTAACTAATGCTTTAAATGCCATTTTACGCTCACTAGGGGTGGCATTAACGAGTAACCGACAAAAGCGAACAGCTTGAGCAAATGACTTTTGGGTTATGTCACTACCACTTAAGTGTTGTAGAACTGCAAAAACATAAGGCTCATCTAATAAGAATACCCTTGCATAGTGCTTGATCGCATCAGGTAATGATGGGTATTGAACACCGTCAAAACTAAAGCCTGCTACTTGTACTGCTTCATAATCAATCACCTCAAGTTCAATGCCATTTACCACTAACGGCCAAGCCAAGTAATTTATCCTAGCTTTTGCCACCTCGTACATAAACCATGCACTTCTAGCAAATCCAGCAAAATTACCTTGGTCAAATTCACTTGTCGCCAGCTCTTCTTGAGTCCAATTAATACCGATGGCAAGATCTTTTGAATAAGACTTTAGCAGCTGCTTTTTGACATAAGCATTGACTGCCCAAATATTATCTACTTGTGCTTTGTTAGCAATTTTTTGACATTCACCACAACTAGGAATAGATATTATAGGATGAGGACAACTAAGTATTACGTATTTGTTCTCATAATTGCTTGTTTTAAAGTCATTAGACGGGAAGACAAAAGCGCCATTATTAGGCTCACCACAAAACCAGCAACAGTGCCTTTTATCAAAAGGCGTTTCTGTTATAGCAACAGATCTTGTAGCTGATTTTGTAATATGGTTTGGCAAGTTTTAGCGCTTCTTCTGAATCTTACTATTGTATTTACTACTTGTTCTCGCTGTTTTGTTTTTACTCTTTATTTTACCTTTTACATCTTTTTTAGCTAAGTTTTGGTTCTTTTCTTGAGTAGCTCGGTATCTATTTTTACTCTCGCGCTTTACCGTTGCTTCTTGATAAGCTTCGCTCTCTTGACGATTAAATTCATAACCCGGTACCACGATACGTTCAAATCGGCGACCAATAAGCTCTTCAATGTCGCCTAAAAAACGCTCATCTTTCGGGCTTACCAAAGAAATTGCCGTACCAGACTTACCTGCTCTTCCAGTACGACCAACGCGGTGCACATAATCTTCAGCAAGAAATGGTAAATGAAAGTTCACAACGTAAGCAAGGTTTTCTATATCTAAGCCGCGAGCGGCTACATCGGTTGCCACTAATACTCGTACTTTACCTTCAGTAAACTGCTCTAAAGCTTTATTTCTTGCACCTTGGGTTTTATCCCCGTGACATAACGCGGCTTTAATACCGTCCAATTTAAGCTCTTTTGCTAACAGGTTAGCACTTTCTTTGGTACCAGAAAAAACCAGCACCTGCTGCCAGTTGTTCACGCCAATCAACTCTGATAGTAATTCACGTTTACGCGCTTCACTTACCCAATATACCGATTGTTTTATTTTACCTGAGGTGGTGTTTTCTCTAGAAACGCTAATAGTCTTTGGCGTCTTTAACAATTGATTGGCTAATGTTTTTACCCGCTCGGAAAAAGTGGCAGAAAACATTAACGTTTGGTGCTTATGTTTAATTGCCAGAAGTAACTTTTCTATATCGGTTAAAAAACCCATATCTAACATGCGATCAGCTTCATCAAGCACTAGAAACTTCACTTGTGACAAATCAACATTGTGCACATTTAAATGCTCTAATAAACGGCCTGGCGTTGCCACTAACACATCAAGACCTTGCTTTAACATATTGGTCTGTGAGGCCATTTTACCGCCACCATAAACCACACCCGTTTTTATCGGTAGGTATTGACTAAACTGCTTAATATTCTCAGCGACTTGTTTTGCAAGCTCACGCGTAGGCGTTAATATTAATGCTCGAATAGCTTGTCCAGAGGCACTTTTTTCATTACCAGAGGAATTAGCACTGTGAGCAGCATGGTTGGCTTTAGCAATGGCATCTAAAATAGGTAAACTAAAAGCAGCTGTTTTTCCTGTGCCTGTTTGTGCGCTTGCTAAAAGGTCAGTACCTCGACGAATAACTGGAATTGCTTCTTGTTGAATCGGAGTTAAATTCTTATAACCACAGGCCTTAACCGCTTTCAATAAATCCGCTGATAAGCCAATTGCATCAACACTCATATGTCACCTAAACCCTAAAATAAACGCGTAAAAAACTGAAATAGCATAATTGGGCAGGATTATAATACAAATTGTTGTTAAAAGCAGAACTAGTCTTGATTAATTACGTTAAGATTTATTTATTTTTTAAATAGGTCAGCAAGGCTTCGCGGCATAAGAACGAAATACCTAGTTGTGCGCTGGTAATGGTTTTAACAAGTTATGGCAGTTTTGCATTCGTTGAAAAAAACAGCTATCACCTGCTATAAACTCTTGTGGTTGATAATGACCAACAGAACAAGTACTACTTGCTCTGTAATGAATAATCATTTTGTCCCCAAGTAAAATCATAACGGCTTGTATGCACTAGTCAGTTAACTGCTCATTACCTGATTATGTATTTTACTAATAGGTGCAGCAACCCCAGCGGCAACATAAGGAATGACTCTTTCAATAACCCCCGCAATATCAAGCTTATTATCAAAATCATTTTGAGCAATATCAATTAAAGCTTCACTTGATGACATAGTAAAAACGATAGTGCCCATAGTGAAATGTAATCGCCAAAACATCTCTTCAGTACTTAGCTCTGGGTAGGCTATCTTTACAGCCTTAGTAAAGTTGGTGAAAACATTTGGGTATTGGGTTGTTAAAAACCAACGTAGAAAGCCTTGACTGTCGGTGTAACCTCGCCCTAATAACTGTAAAAAAGTACTAGTACCATTTTCTTTAAACTCATTAAGGTTTAAAAGTGGCTCTATAAAAGCAGAAAACACTTCATGTAAATTAGGCTTTGTCTCCGCATGGCAGATTAATGACAGTGCTGACTCTAATTGCGGTGATAGTTCATCCATATAACGAGACATTACCGCTTTAATCAACTCTTTTTTAGAGCCGAAATGATAGTTTACCGCCGCTAAATTGACATTGGCTTGACTAGTGATTTCTCTTAGAGAAGTACCATTAAAGCCTTTATCGGCAAAAAGTACATCGGCGGCATCTAATATTTTATTTTTAGTACTCATATTTCAACTTCTACTGCTTGCTGTTTAGCTGATTTATTACCAATAGGCTTATAATATAAACAGCTAGTTTAAACACATGTTTAAAATAGCGTATTCTTTGTAAACAGGTCAAGCTTTTAAAAACGTCAAGGATAGAATCATTTAATATGTAAGCGATTAAAACACTCTATTACAAATCGTAACCCTATTAATACAGTAAAACACAAGCAGAGCATTTATCATTAACTCAGTTTCAAGCAAGCAACGGTTTTAATCACTTTCTGCCTTTATTGACTCCCTTATACATTGTTTTGTTTATTATTGTTTTTATATCTCAACCTGTTTCATGTTGTAGTTTGCTCATTCGTTTGAATGAGCATTTTTTTTGCCTATAAAACGCCGACATTTATAAATAAGCACTCCATTACAAATAATTACCTTATCAATACAGTAAAATACAAGCAGAGCATTTATCCTTAACTCAGTTTCAAGCAAGCAGCAGTTTTAATCACCCTCTGCCTTTATTGACTCCCTTATACATTGTTTTGTTTATTATTGTTTTTATATCTCAACCTGTTTCATGTTGTAGTTTGCTCATTCATTTGAATGAGCATTTTTTTGCCTATAAAACGCCGTCATTTATAAATAAGCACTCCATTACAAATCATTACCTTATCAATACAGTAAAATACAAGCAGAGCATTTATCATCAACACAGTTTCAAGCAAGCAGTGGTTTTAATAACTCTGCCCATATTGACTCCCTTATATTCATTGTTTTGTTTATTATTGTTTTATATCTCAACCCTGTTTCATGTTGTAGTTTGCTCATTCGTTTGAATGAGCATTTTTTTTGCCTGTAAAACACCCTCTGTAATATAAGCTTTACTGCCTTAAGCTAAGATTTCCCTGATAAAGTTTGTATCAAGCAAACAATTTTATATACTAGCGCCACCTAACAACTTTTCTAATAACGATTATAAAAATGAAACAGATTAAGAAAACATTTAAGTTTACCGGTCTTGCTTTAGTTATTGCCGCTTCTTTAACAGCCTGCAGTCAAGAATCAAGCCCACAAGCCCCAGTAGAAAAAATAACAAAAGTCAGTGCACAAAAAACATTAACCTCCGCAGACGCAAAAATATTCTTAGATGAGGTTGCTAAAGAAATGGTAACTTTAAACTTAGAAGGTTCACGTGCTGCGTGGATATACGCCAACTTTATCACTGAAGACACAGCAGCATTAGCCGCTGATGCCGATCAAAAATCTACCGATGCAGGTGTTAGATACGCCATGCAAGCAGCAACTTTTGATAACGTAGATGTAAACCCGACACAACGTCGTCAATTGAATATTTTAAAACAGAGTCTGGTAATGCCTGCTCCGCAAGACTCAGCAAAATCTGCTGAACTTGCCACTATAGGCGCTAAACTTGGTAGTATTTACGGTAAAGGCAGTTATACCACCAAAGCCGGTGAGAAACTCAGCTTAGGTGATATGACAGCTAAAATGGCCAATTCACGTGATTATGATGAATTACTAGAGATGTGGTCAGGCTGGCGTGAAATTAGCCCAGAAATGAAACCACTTTATACCCGCCAAGCCGAGCTTGCTAATGAAGGTGCGAAAGGCCTTGGTTATAAAGACTTAGGTGCAATGTGGCGTTCAAATTATGATATGCCTGCCGATGAGTTTGCTAAAGAGCTTGACCGTTTATGGGGCCAAGTTAAACCTTTATATGATGACTTACATTGTTATGTAAGAACTGAGTTAGGAGAAACTTACGGAACTGATAAAGTAGCGCAAGACAAACCTATTCCTGCTCATTTATTAGGTAATATGTGGGCCCAATCTTGGGGCAACATATATGATTTAGTTGCACCTGAAGATGCCGATCCTGGTTATGATGTTACTAAACAATTAGCCATTCATAATTATGATGAAGTAGACATGGTTAGAGGCGCTGAAAAATTCTTTACTTCGCTGGGTTTTGACGCCTTACCAGAAACGTTTTATAGCCGTTCATTATTCACTAAACCTGCCGATAGAGACGTAACTTGTCATGCCAGCGCATGGGATCTAGATGCTAAAGATGATATTCGCATTAAAATGTGTATCCAAAAGACCGGCGAAGAGTTTAACGTAATTCATCATGAATTAGGACATAACTTCTATCAACGTGCTTATAAAGACCAACCGGTATACTTCCAAAACAGTGCCAATGACGGCTTCCATGAGGCTATTGGTGATACTATTGCTTTATCAGTTACGCCTAAATACTTAAAAGAAATCGGCTTAATTGATACCATTCCTGATGAGTCAAAAGATATTGGCTTATTAATGAAACAAGCCCTTGATAAAATCGCTTTCATTCCATTTGGTTTGATGGTTGATCAATGGCGTTGGAAAGTGTATTCAGGTGAAATCACCCCAGAAAACTACAATACTTCATGGTGGGAATTACGTGAGAAATATCAGGGTGTAGCCGCTCCTGTCGATCGCGATATCAATGCATTCGATCCTGGTGCTAAATACCATGTACCAGGCGGCGTTCCTTATAGCCGTTACTTCTTAGCACACATTCAACAATTTGAATTCCATCGTGCTTTGTGTGAAATATCAGGTAACACTGATCCTATTCACCGTTGTTCAATTTATAACTCAAAAGAAGCAGGTGCTGCACTTAATACCATGCTAGAAATGGGCTCAAGCCAACCATGGCAACAAGCTTATAAAGTTGTTACCGGTAGTGAACAAATGGATGCCCGTGCTATTTTAGATTACTTTGCGCCGTTACATGTTTGGTTGAAAAACAAAAACCAAGGTAAACAATGTGGTTTCTAATGCTTAAACATTAAGTAATTAATTGTTAGACAATGGCTACTGATTAACCTTGTGCACTTAAACAAGGTTAATCTAAAGCAGCTTTATCTAAAAAATAATCTAGACATTAAGTACTAAAAAGCCCCGTTATCTAATGATAACGGGGCTTTTTTATATGTTTCCTTGGTTGCACTAACTTTTTTACTTACAGACCACTTAGCGAGAATTAAAAGGCTTAGAGGCAAGGCATTGATTGAAGGTAATGGCTACTCATTACCAAAATAAACTATACCGAAATAAAGGCCGCATATAATCTTTTAGCCTTTTATTAGGTAATCATTCTATAAAATGCTAGCTCATATGTACTAACATATGAGCTGGCTTTTCAAGGAATGATTTCCACAGGTTACAAAAACGGGCAATGGTGCCGCCATCAATAACTCTGTGATCGCCAGACCAGCTCACTTGCATAATACTGCGCGCTTCAACCTCACCTTGCTCATTAAAGCGTGGTAGTTTTTGTAATTTACCCAAAGCAACAATGGCCACTTCCGGTTTATTAATAATAGGTGTCGCTACAGTGCCGCCTATTGCGCCAATATTAGAAATAGTAATAGTTCCACCTTTTAGGTCTTCACTAGCAACACGTCCACTACGGGCATCACTGGTTAAGCGCATAATATCGTTAGCTAGGTCTAATATTGACTTAGTTTGTACCTGTTTAATATTAGGTACAAGTAGACCTACTTTAGAATCAACTGCCATACCAATATTGTGATCATCAAAGTAGGTAAGCTCTGTGCAGTCTTCATTTACCTTTGTATTAACCAAAGGATACTCTTTAATCGCTAATGACATAGCTTTCATAAAGAACGGCATCATGGTTAATTTAATATCTTGCTTAGCATACACTTCTTTTAGCTCTGTACGTAAAGCGATAAGTTCTGTTAGGTCAATTTCTTCACAATAAGTAAAGTGCGGAATAGTACTAACACTATTTTGCATCGCTGTTGCCATTATCTTTTTAATACCGCGAATAGGCTCAACTATTGTACCGCCAATAACACTGCCGCCAGAGATAAGGGCCGCTACTCCATCCTGACCATTTTGACTATAAGCAACAACATCATCTTTATAAACTCGACCTTTTTTACCTGAGCCTGCAACTTGATGGATATTAATATCAAGTTCACGTGCTACACGCCTAACTGCAGGGCTTGCTAGTGCTTTACCATTGACAGTTTTATTAGTGCTATTAACAGCGCTATCACCAGTAACTGTTTTTGCAGCGATTGGCGCTTTTTCTATAACAGCTTCTGTTTTAACGTCTTTGCTTGCAACTTCTGCCGGGGTAGCAACTGGCGCCGCATCATTAGTGCTAGAGTCGCCTTCTGGGATCATAGCAAAAAGTGGTGAATGCACTTTGGCTATTTCACCTTGTTTGTAATAAAGCTTATCCACTACACCCGAATGCATAGCAGGGATTTGCACTAAAGCTTTATCTGTCATCACATCAGCAATAGGCTGATCTTCAACAATAACTTCACCCTCTTTAACTAACCACTCGACGAGTTCACACTCAACGATACCTTCACCAATATCAGGTAATATAAAATCAATACTCATGTTCTGTTTCCTGTTTAAAGGGAGTTATCGTTAAAAGTTAACGCTCTTTTTAATTGCTTCATACACTTTTAAGTGATCGCTAACATATTCTTTTTCTAACGCTAATGGGTATGGTGTATCTAGGCCACACACTCGAGCAATAGGCGACTCAAGATGTAAGAAACATTCACTTTGAATAGTCGCCGCTATTTCACTAGCAAAACCTGCAGTTAACGGTGCTTCTTGACTGACAAGTAAACGCCCTGTTTTCATCACTGAGTTACTAATGGTTTCAATGTCCCATGGTAAAATAGTACGTAAATCTACCACCTCACAAGAAATACCATCGTTACTTGCCAATTGTGCGGCTTTTTCAATGATCTCCATTTGTGCCCCCCAAGCGAGTAAGGTGATGTCCGTACCTGTTTGTACCACTTCCGCTTTGCCTAAGGGTAATTGGTAGTCTTCTTCTGGTACTTCACCTACCGATGCACGATATAAACGTTTCGGCTCAAAAAATATTACCGGATTATCGTCACGAATCGAGGCAAGTAATAAACCTTTAGCTTGGTATGGGTTACGTGGAATAACGACTTTCAAACCAGGAGTATGTGCAAAATACGCCTCTGGCGATTGGCTATGGTACAAACCACCGGCAATACCACCACCGTATGGAGTACGAATAGTCAGTTTACCAACATTAAATTCATTGCCGGTACGGTAACGAAATTTAGCCGCTTCATTGACGATTTGATCAAAGGCTGGAAAGATATAATCAGCAAATTGAATTTCAGCAATCGCAACACTGCCTTGAGCAGCTAAACCATTGGCAAAACCAATAATGCCTTGCTCTACTAACGGGGTATTGAAACAACGTGCTTTACCATATTTTTCTTGTAAGCCACTAGTGGCACGAAAGACACCGCCAAAATGACCAACATCTTCACCAAAACATACAGTGCGGTCATTGTCCTCCATGGCAATATCAAGTGCGCTATTGATAGCATGTAATAAATTAATTTGCGCCATGACTAGAATTTCCCCGCGGTAAATGGATAAGCTTCTGGATATTTTTTGATGTGAGCTTTCACATCATCTAACTGTGCTTGAAGTTGTGCTGATGGCATATCATAAACATCGGTGATCATGGTATCTATGTTCGGCTTATCTATTTTCTCTGCCACTTTTACTGCCGCTAACACTTGTTCTCTATACTGCTCAAACAAAGCTGTTTCTTGTGCTTCATCCCACCAGTTTTGCTTCAACATCCAGTTTTTCATACGCAAAATAGGGTCATTACTTTGCCATTTAGCTTCTTCTTCTTTTGTTCGATAACCTGATGGGTCATCTGAGGTAGAATGTGCACCAAGACGATAGGACATAGCTTCAATTAATACCGGTTTACTTTCTTTTACTACATAAGCCCGGGCAATTTGTGTTGCTTTTAGTACCGCTAGAATATCGTTGCCATCAATTCGAATGGTTTTAATACCATAACCCACACCACGTGAAGCAATGCCATTACCTCTAAACTGCTCTTCAGCAGGAGTCGAAATGGCATAACCATTGTTTCGACAGAAAAAGATCACTGGCGCCTCTTGTACTGCTGCCATATTTAAACCGGCATGGAAGTCGCCTTCTGACGCAGCCCCTTCGCCAAAGTAGCAAATGGTAACAGCATCAAGTCCTTGTAATTTTTGCCCATAAGCATAACCTGTTGCTTGCGGTATTTGTGTAGCAAGGGTCGATGATACCGTCATACAATTTAGCGCTTTAGAGCCATAGTGTATTGGCATTTGACGGCCTTTACCTAAGTCTTCAGCATTACTAAACAGTTGGTTCATAAAGTTTTCAAGGCTAAAGCCACGATACATTAAGGCACCCTGTTCACGATATTGCATCATGATCATATCTTGCGGTTCTAACCCCGCAGCACCACCTACGCTGGCAGCTTCTTCACCTAATGCGGTCATGTAAAAGCTTAAACGCCCTTGCCGCTGCGATGCTACCATGCGTTCATCTAATACACGATGGAAGGCAAGAGTATGATAAATTTTTGTCGCTAATGTTTGGTCAATATCAGGTAAATCAGCACCAGGGTAGGTGGTGCCGTCTTGATGTAAAATTCTCAATTCAGGAATTTCAACACTGTGGCCATCGATAAAAGTAGGCTGATGCACTACCGGTCCATCATTATAAATTTCTGTGCTCATAATGTTCTCTTCTTTTTACCCTAACCCACAAGATATTGCGATTAAAGTCTGCGAAAGTTGATACAAGTTGATTAAATTACGTTTACGTGTAGTAAATTTAAATAACTCGATTTTAGCTAGGTTTAATTATTTTTTTTATTATAGCTAATTTATACCTAGGTAAAGTATGAAGTAATAACCTCATTTTACTTTACCTTTACGTCAACTGACATTCAATAATCGAAGACAATGAATTGCCATGCCAGTCACAAGAAGTGAGCAATATTCTTTACAGTAGGTTTAAAACAAAAAAAGGAGGCGCATTCTAAAAAGAAATAGCTATAACTAAGGACAGGAATAGCTATTAATAGTAATGACTTATAGATCGGCTGTTTTAAATGCAGCACTCACTATGGCTTGTGCCTCACTAATAATCCTTTGTAGATGGTTTTCATTAATAAAACTTTCTGCATAGATTTTATAAATTTCTTCAGTGCCTGAAGGTCGCGCTGCAAACCAACCGTTATCAGTCACTACTTTTATGCCTCCTATGGCAGCACCATTGCCAGGTCGATGAGAAAGTACTTGTATAATTTTATCATCGGCAAGAATCTTTGCTGCTAATAAAGCCAAGATAAAACCATCTTTATCTGTGGTCCAAGTACTACCATCACGCGCTAAGAAAGAAGCACCTGCACTTTATTCTCCGCCAAAGGCGTAACTTGCATCAGCTAAACCATCAATAAGTGAGCTGGACACTAACGTCTTGTTTATTTTACAACTTTTAGGCCAATTTCTATGGGTCATTAAGTAATGAATGGCGACAGCGAGATAATGATTAGGGTTCATTAAACCGCCACTTGGGGTAACGATGCCATGTCTGTCAAAGTCGGGACATTACCAACACTGATATCAAAACCATCTTTCATGGCGATTCAGTCAGCCATAGCGTATTTTGAAGAACAGTCCATACGAATCTTGCCGTCTTTATCCAATGGCATAAAAGCAAAGCTAGCATCGACAACATCATTAACAACCTTTATCTTAAGGTCATATGCTGAGCAATCACCGGCCAATAATCAATACCTGAGCCGCCAAGCGGGTCAACACCAATGGATACACCAGCTTTAGCTATAGCCTGCATATCAATCACTTGGTCAAGTTGATCAACATAATGACTAATAAAGTCTTCTTTAATGAGTAAAGGTGATTGTAATGCTTGTTGGTAAGACAGCTGTTTTATAGCCACTGGGTTAGCGGCAATTAATTCATTAGCACGCTGCTCAATTTGTTTAGTGATGTCGCCTTCAGCTGGATCGCCATGAGGAGAGTTATATTTAATGCCGCCATCACTGGGTGGATTATGAGAAGGAGTTATCACCAGACCATCGGCAATATTTTTAGCGTCTGATTTATTATGGCAAATAATAAGCGAGAAATACCGGCGTTGGCGTAAAACCCCTGCCTGATAATGTGTCACTTTGTATAACAATATTAACACCATTGGCAATAAGTACAGAGATAGCCCTGGCAAAGGCCGGCTCAGATAACGCATGGGTATATTTACCTAAAAAGGGCGGACCATTAATGCCATTATATTAGCGATACTCAGCGATAGCCTGACAAATAGCAATAATATGCTATTCATTGAAAGTACGCTTCCTGGCACTACCACGATGACCTGAGGTACCAAAACTTACTTGCTAAGCTAACATCTTGAGTCTGGGCAAAGTAGTCACTAACTAACTGACCAATATTAATTCTATCTTGAGGACGAACTGGTTTGCCGGCAAAAGCATGAACACTCATATTTTGTTCTTAATGATTAATGGCAATTAGTTAGAGTTTCTACAACAGTTTAGTTAGAGTAGCTCACGAATTTTTTCAACATCAACATCACTATAACCTAATGAAATAGAAGCTTTAGTTAACATCATTTTTTTACGTGTGGTGTTAGAGTTAGTAATAACCCAAAAAGGACTTTCCGGTATTTGGCGAGGTTTAGTACTGCTACCACTTTCTGCTAATTTATTTTCACTGTTAGCAAAATATAAGCGATCGCGACCACTGATTTCAGTAACCACAGCAAACTGCTCAGGATGAGCTCGGTATAATGCAGCAAGGATGAGTAAAAATCGTCCGACAGCACCACGTTGCATGGCTAACTCTTCTTTGTTAATAAAATTAAAAACAGTTTCAAGGCTAACTTGCTTAGGAATAACGCTTTCAATTTTTGCTGGTTCGATAATCTCAGGCTCATTTGTCATAGCTACATCATCATTCGATATTGGCTGCTCCACCTTTGATTTAGTACTTTCTTTAATAGGCGCTGTATCGTTAACGGTGACAGTTTCATTAACGATAACAGTCTTAACATCAGCTTTTAAACCATTAGTATCTAGACCGAGATTTAGTAAACGACGTAAAATGGCAGAAGCACTTTCACCAATATATTGTGTATTCGTGGCAATGTATTGATAAAGCTCTTCATCTATTTCGATGTTTTTCATTGTTACCCCTAACTTAAATAATTCGCGGCAATATTATATAGGGAAATGACAAAGGGTTGAACTTATTTATTTGCAAATACGTGTTAAAAACATGACAATATCGATAATATCAAACAAATAAAAGCCAAGCGAATAATGACAGCACAATCACCGATCCTCAATTATAGACAGACCGGCACTGGCGAACACATTGTTCTTATACATGGATTATTTGGCAGTTTAGAAAACCTTAATATGGTGGCAAAGCCACTAAGTAACTCTTATTGTGTTACCAGTGTAGATGTGAGGAATCATGGCGACTCATTCCATGCTGGCGCCATGGAATATCCTGTATTAGCACAAGATATCATCAATTTATTAGACCATTTAAATATTAATTCCTGTTTATTGCTCGGCCATTCTATGGGTGGTAAAATTGCCATACAAGTCGCTTTGCAGCAGCCTGAACGTATTAAAAAATTACTAGTCGCTGATATTGCTCCAGTAAATTATCCGCCTCATCACCTAGATATAATTAAAGGGCTGCAAGCCATAGATTTATCCAAAATAAAAAAACGAAAAGATGCAGATGAGCAACTAGCGCCCTATGTAGATAATATTGGTGTCAGACAGTTTTTATTACGTAATTTAGCACTTAAGTCGTCAGGTGAATTCGTCTTTAAATGCAGCCTTATCGACATTAGCTTATGTTACCCTCAAATAATGAAAGCCAACGAGTTAACTGCCAATACAGCGCCTTACAACGGACCAACATTGTTTATCAAGGGCGGTAATTCAGATTATATTGTGCCTGAAAATAGAGAAACTATTGTAAAGTTATTACCCAGCAGTAAAATAAAAATAATTCAAGGCGCTGGTCATTGGCTTCATGCAGAAAAAACCCTTGCCTTTAATAAAATAGTGCTCGGTTTTATTAAAAATTAGTTATTGGCAAAACTATTTAACAGAGTAAATTGATCAATCGCACTACACTTATTGATGAAGATCAAAATACTCAGTGCCATTAAGCGTAATTGTTGTTCTTTGTTGAACTTAATTTTGCCATAAGTCAGAAATGCTAATGGTTTGGTGTCGATGATATGCTATAATCCCGCCAATTTTTTGGCCTTAATGTTTTTGGCCTTAGTGTATAAGAAACAATCAACCACTATGCTAGCAGAACATTTTGAGCTTATTGAGGCTATTGGCCTTAATTTATTTTTCCTTTTTATCTTCGGTTTTATCGGCTTATCTATTCATGATGTGATGAATAAAAACGATGTGCCAAAAATGGGTAAAGTGGTCGTATACTTAGTTTTATTTACTGGCTGCGCGGGTTTTATTGCTAAAGGCTTAATCCAGTTTATCTGGGAAAGTCAGGGGGTGGGTTAACTCATGGCTAAAGAAATATCTGATTTAACGACTATTGACTTGTTTAGTGATGAAAGACGTCCTGGACGTCCGAAAACAAATCCTAACTCGCGCAGCGTACAGATCAAAATCAACAAACGTAATCAAGTTAAACGTGATAAAAACAACGGTTTGAAACGTGTAGAGTTTAAAGTTCATCACAGTTTATTTGAACAATTAGAAGAGTTAGCTAAAGCTCAAGATATGAGCCGAAGTGAATTAATAGAAGCGCTGCTGATCGAATCATTGGCCGCACACGTAAAGTAATTTTTAAGAAAGCACAATAAGGTAACATCTCATGGCAATCGTAGGTTTATTCTTCGGCAGTGATACAGGTAACACTGAAGCAATTGGAAAAATGATCCAGAAAAAACTGGGCAAGCAAATGGTTGACGTCAAAGATATAGCCAAAAGCACTAAAGAAGAAATCGCTGAATTCGATTTACTAATTTTAGGCATACCTACCTGGTATTACGGTGAAAACCAATGTGATTGGGATGATTTTTTGCCTGATTTAGAAGAAATAGATTTTACTGACAAATTAGTGGCTATCTACGGCTTAGGCGATCAAGAAGACTACGCTGAATACTTCTGTGATGCTATGGAGCCATTACGCGATATCGTTGAGAGTAAAGGCGCCATCGTTGTTGGTAACTGGTCAACGGATGGCTATGAATTTGAAGCTTCAAAAGCCCTTGTTGATGAAAATACTTTTATCGGCTTATGTATTGATGAAGACAGACAAAGTGAATTAACTGAAGAGCGTGTTGATAAGTGGATAGTTCAGTTGAATGATGAAATGTGTTTGGCTGAATTCGCTTAGTAACCTTACGTTTTTCAAGGATATATCCTAAAGAGCCCAATTATTGGGCTTTTTTTTTAGCTTTTCTTGCCAAAGCGAACAATTTCATCAAAGAATAAAACTAAAGCTTTTCTCTTTCCCGATAACCCCCTATAATTTTGCTATTAAATAACTTATCACTTTAGAGACTTAATATGGCTGAACAAAACGAAGAACTTAAAAGAGCTGGATTAAAAATCACCCTGCCTAGAATTAAAATACTAAGTATTCTTCAACAGCCAAATAATCAGCATATAAGCGCTGAAGATGTGTATAAAATATTGCTAGAGCAAAATGAAGAAATTGGCTTAGCTACAGTATACCGAGTATTAAACCAATTTGATGATGCAGGTATCGTTACCCGTCACCATTTTGAAGGCGGCAAGTCAGTATTTGAATTAGCTCATAAAGCGCATCATGATCATTTGGTTTGCTTAAAGTGTGGTAAAGTTGTCGAGTTTGAAGACAATGTTATTGAAGAAAGACAAAAAGATATTGCCGTAGCTAACAAGATCAAGCTAACCAACCATAGCTTATACCTATACGGTGAATGTGAAGATCAAGAGGCTTGTGAGTCTTACAGAAAAAAACATCAATAAAAAACATTACAACTTTAGGTAACTTTTATTAACTAATTATCTAAACAAAAAACGCTGTGATATCACTATCACAGCGTTTTTTATTGTCTTAACTTTATTCACTCCAGATCAGGCGTTACAATGTGAAACTTGTTTTATTTTGCTTAAGCTTTCTTCAAATAAGCTGATACCAAGACAATACGAGTACCGTTAACTTTACCTTCAATATGCTCAGGGTTTTCCGTTAACGTAATGCCACGTACCATAGTACCTTGCTTAGCGGTAAAGTTTGCTCCTTTAACTTTTAAATCTTTGATCAAAGTAACATTATCACCATCTTGTAGCTCTGCACCATTACTGTCACGAGTTGGCCCATTACTACGCGCTGCAGCAATCCCCTGCTCAGCCCAGGTTTTAACTTCATCTTCCAAATAAATCATCTCTAAAGAATCTTGTGCCCAACTTTCGGTAGAGAGTTTGTGCAACATTCGATAAGACATAACCTGCACTGCTGGCTCTTGGTTCCACATACTGTCATTTAAACAACGCCAGTGATTTAGATCTAACTCACTTTGACCTTCGATTTGCGATAAACAATTATGACAGACATAAATAGACTGTTGAGCACTTAGATCACTTGTTGGTGGCACAGGATAAACTGCCAAAGTATCGGTACTTGTACAAAGTTCACAGCTATTATTACTACGTGTTTTTAATGCTTGTTCTGCAGGCATAGTTTTTCCAAAGACATTCGTTATTTTAATAAGTTAATTATACCCGCATCGCCTTATATTTCTATCACAAATCTCGCTTTAACTGTTTATTCTCCATGTTTAGCGAATAGCCCTAGACAATGACTATTCTTCAATGATAAAACTCCCTCATAATTAAAAGCAACCGAGTAATAGGCTAAACAATGACCAGCGAAACGACACCTAGTATATCCTTTTTAAAAAAAATCAAGTCGACTAGTTTAGTCAGCCAAATAATTGCCGCTATTATTTTAGCTAGCTTACTAGCGACAATATCACCAGAGTCAGCTAAAGCATTTGGCATGCTAGGTAGCTTATTTGTTAGTGCATTAAAAGCGGTAGCGCCAATTTTAGTTTTAGTATTGGTAACCTCAGCAATTGCCAATCAAAAGCTTGATAGCAGCGCGGAATTAAAACCTATTGTCAGCCTATACCTTATTGGAACCTTAAGTGCGGCTTTTATTGCCGTACTACTAAGTTTTGCATTTCCGACTGAACTTACTCTTGATTTAGCAGGCGCCAGCGCTAACCCACCACAAAAATTAACTGAAGTTTTAGCCACTTTGGCTTTCAAAGTTGTTGATAACCCTATTACAGCTGTTGCCACGGGTAACTTTATTGCAGTACTTGCTTGGGGTTTAGGTTTAGGTTTTTCATTAAAACATGCTAATGAGTCAAGTAAAGCCATGGTACATGATTTAAGTGAAGCAATTTCTAGTGTTGTACGTTTGGTAATACGTTTAGCGCCATTGGGGATTTTTGGCCTAGTAGCTAATACCGTCGCCACTACAGGTTTTAGCGCTTTAGGTGAATACAGTCACTTAGTAGCCGTGCTTCTAGGTGCAATGTTAATTATTGCCTTGGTAGTAAACCCAATCATTGTTTTTATAATCACTAAGAAAAATCCATACCCGTTAGTTTTCACTTGCCTCAGAGAGTCTGGCATAACTGCCTTTTTTACCCGCAGCTCAGCGGCAAATATTCCGGTGAATATGGCCTTGTGTAAGAAGTTAGACTTACATGAAGACACCTATTCGGTATCAATCCCCTTAGGTGCCACTATCAACATGGCAGGTGCCGCTATTACTATTACCGTACTAACTTTGGCGGCAGCAAATAGTTTAGGTATTGAAGTAAGCTTTGCAACAGCAATATTACTGTCAGTGGTAGCCTCTATTTCAGCATGTGGTGCCTCTGGTGTCGCTGGTGGCTCACTATTACTTATTCCATTAGCCTGTAGCTTATTTGGTATCAATAACGATGTTGCTATGCAAGTTGTCGCTATTGGTTTTATTATTGGCGTTGTGCAAGACTCGGCGGAGACAGCGTTAAATAGTTCAACCGATGTGGTTTTTTCAGCTGCCGCATCACATCATATAACCAAAACCTGAATGAACAAAACCTGACTATAAGCAAAAGCTCCATAGTATATATTTACCATGTGGCTTTTCGTATATGACTGAAGAAAACAAAGCTTAGGTTTTTCATATTTAGCTATGACTACATAATGCTAACAATCATGCCTTTTTGATCAGCCGGGGCAATAAAAGGCTGACAGACAAATTGCCCTATCACCGACACCAGTTCATTATCATAATATAAAAAAGCGATGCGCTTACGTTGCCATGGGGCAATATTTAATTCTTGCAAAACCTTTTTAAGGCTACGTGACCGCTGCCTAAAGTCAGGTAAACACTTAGGGTTATCATGACTGAAACGAACACTCACTTCCTGCCCTGGCATAGGTAAACAAATACTTGTTAGAGCATTATCTACCACAATATCTTGCTTAATTTGCAGCTGTCCTAAATTATCCGGTAAAGTTATTTCAATATTATTATTTGATAAGTCGATTGCCATTTTCCAATTACTTATATCACTGTATTTCGGCGTTAAAAACAATGTGCCCTTAAAGCGTCTGAAAAAATGCAGACCAACTTTAATTTGAGGATTCTTATCATCACCTGCTTTAAGTTGCAGTCTCACTTGTTTTAGCTGCTCAGTACTGGGCATTAAACAGTTATGCTGTGCCATAAAAAAACGAATCAGATTATTAAAACGCGCTGTTGATAAAGACGCTAATTTATCAACATCTAAGCTCAAAGCACTGGCTTTGCATTCCATTAAATCTTGCTCGGCAAGTTCATCCAATAACTCTTGTCCCGCTAAACAATTGCTCGCACTTCGATTAATGGTATTACTAATGCTGGGCCAGCGCGCACGTAAAAGTGGCATGACCTGCTGACGAATAAAGTTACGGTCAAAACAAGTATCAAGATTTGACTCATCTTCCACCCAACACAGTTGATGATCTTTAGCATAAGCTTCTATCTCTTGACGAGAAACGTTAAGTAGTGGCCGAACTAATAAATGCTGAGCAAGTTGACTTTGCCCCGACATAGCAGCTAGACCTTTCAAACCAGCACCACGTTTAAGTGCTAATAAAAAAGTCTCGCTTTGATCATCGCTATGATGTCCAGTTAACACTAAAGACTTCTGATGCCTTAATGTTTTCAAAGCATCGTATCTGGCATCACGAGCCAGAGCTTCAAGTGAGTGTTGTGCTTGCGCTTGTACATGGACACTTTTAACAACAAGGTTAACCGATAGTTTCGCGCATTCTTGCTGAGCAAATTCTTGCCAATGCAGGGCATTATCACTTAAACCATGATTAACATGACATACTGTAATTTCATTATCGATAAGTCTTTCTTGCTTTAATTTAACTAAGGCGTGTAATAGAACCTGAGAGTCAATACCGCCACTATAGGCAATAAGCAACTCAATATTTCCATGTATATTGACAAGGGTTTTGAGGGTGTTATGAAGGGTTGCTATTATATTATGCATAGTAAAAAACCGGCAACTAATTGCTACCGGTTGAGCTATTTAGCAATAACCAAATGACATTAATCGATTGTAACGTTGCTCAATAAGTTCATCCTTACCTAAACTTTCTAAATCGGCTAAGTCTTTTTTAAGCGCTTGTTTAAGATGTGCCGCCATAAGATCCATATCTCGATGCGCACCACCTAAAGGCTCTTCAACGATACTATTAATTAAATCTAGTTCTTTAATACGCGTGGCTGTAATGCCCATAGCTGCAGCAGCGCTTGGCGCTTTCTCAGCTGTTTTCCATAAAATAGAAGCACAGCCTTCAGGAGAAATTACTGAGTAAGTAGCATATTGCAGCATGTTAACTCGGTCACCTACGCCAATGGCTAAAGCGCCACCAGAGCCACCTTCACCAATAACGGTACATATGATAGGAACACTTAATCGTGCCATTACTTTTAAGTTACGAGCAATCGCTTCACTTTGTCCACGCTCTTCCGCACCTACACCAGGATAAGCACCAGGGGTGTCGATAAAAGTAATAATTGGCATATTAAAACGTTCTGCCATTTCCATTAAACGTAACGCTTTACGGTAACCTTCAGGACGAGGCATGCCAAAGTTACGTTTAACTTTCTCAGCCGTTGAACGACCTTTTTGGTGGCCAATAATCATCACTGGTTTGCCGTCTAAACGCGCTGTGCCACCAACAATTGCATTATCATTTGCATAAGCACGGTCACCGGCTAATTCATCAAACTCAGTAAAGATACGTGGAATATAATCTAAGCTATAAGGGCGCTGTGGATGACGTGCCACACGCGCTGTTTGCCATGGGTCTAAATTAGCAAAGATTTTCTGAGTTTGCTCTTTATTTTTTTCGCGCAATTGGCTGATTTGCTCTTCTATATCAAGGTCAAGCTCTTGGCCGTTATTGACTAACTGTAACTCTTCTATTTTTGCATCAAGCTCAGCAATAGGCTGCTCGAAATCTAAAAAGTTTAATGACATGTTTATTTGTACCTAATAAATCTAGTTAATTTTTTAAAATCGTTTCTCACTACATCAGCAACTTATCTGCACAAGAGTGTCTTGCACAAATTTTAATACCAAGTAGTTATTATTTAAATTCCATGGCGACACGGTCTTCACCAAGCAATATTTTTAATTCGTATAGTAACATATCGGCTGGCGTTACTCGCCATTGCACACCTAGCTCAAGCATTGCTTGAGCTTCTTCGCGCTGATAAAAAACCCGTACTGGACAGGTACCTTCTTTAAAAGGTGTTAATACCTGAGCAAACTGTTCAATAAAATCACCTGCTATTAAGCTACTATCGACTTGAACATCGATAGAACTAAGATAATTTTGTCGCGCATCAGTGACTGTCATTATATCCCGAGCGGTCATTGTATTACCACCAGAATAATCATCAAAGCTGACCTGTCCGCTACAAACTAAAATAGCATCGTTTACTAGCAACTCTGCGAAGCGATCATAGTCATCAGGAAAGAGGCGAATATCCATTCTGGCACTCTTATCATCCAAGGTCACTAATGCCCAGCGACGCCCGCGTTTATTGACTAACACCCGAACGCCAATCACTAAACCAACGGCCACCGCTTGTCTATCTCGACCTGTTGGTTGCATGCCAACAAGACGGCTAGAAGAATATTTTTTTATTTCACTTAAATAGCGATTTATTGGATGTCCGGTTAAATACAGCCCTAAAGTTTCCTTTTCACCGTCTAACCATACTTCTTCTGCCCAAGCTTTTGCTTCTTTAAAGTTTTGTCTTGAATCTGTTTGTTCATCGTTAATTAAACCAAAGAGATCATTTTGTCCTAATGACTCTGCTTTAGCATGTTGTTCAGCAGCTTTTATCGCTTCAGGCAAAGTTTCGAAAAGTGCCGCACGATTAGCGCCCTGCTCTTTCGTTGAACCTTTTTGATACTTAGGCCCTAATGTGTCCATGGCGCCTGATTTAATTAATTTCTGTAATACCCGTTTATTGGTCTTTTTAAGATCAAGGCGCGCACAAAAATCAAATAAATCTGTAAACGGACCACCTTCTTGGCGTGCGGCGATAATGGCTTCTATCGGTCCTTCACCGACGCCTTTAACAGCGCCAATACCATAAACGATTTGATTATCGTCATTGACAGTAAATTTGTATTGACCAGCATTAACATCCGGCGGCAATAAATCAATGTCCATGTTGCTACATTCATCAACCAAGATAACAATTTTCTCGGTATTATCCATATCCGCCGACATTACCGCCGCTAAAAAAGGTGCCGGAAAATGGGTTTTCATCCACAATGTTTGATATGAAACTAAGGCATAAGCTGCAGAGTGAGATTTGTTAAAACCATAACCGGCAAATTTCTCCACTAAATCGAAGATTTTCATCGCAAGTTCGCCATCAACGCCTCGATCTATGGCGCCTTGTTCAAATCCCGCACGCTGCTTGGCCATTTCTTCGGGTTTTTTCTTACCCATAGCACGGCGCAGCATATCTGCACCACCCAGAGAATAACCCGCCAATACTTGCGCAATTTGCATAACTTGTTCTTGATACAAGATAATGCCATAAGTAGGTTCAAGGACGGGTTTTAAATCGATATGTTGCCAGGTTTCATCGGGATAACTGACTTCTTCACGGCCATGTTTACGTTCAATAAAGTTATCAACCATGCCTGATTGCAATGGCCCGGGGCGAAATAAAGCTACCAGAGCTATAATATCTTCAAAACAATCAGGCTTTAACTTATCAATTAACGACTTCATGCCGCTAGATTCAAGCTGGAATACTGCCGTAGTTTTCGAGGCAAGCAATACCTTAAAACTCGCTTTATCTTCGAGATCTATTTTGGTTATGTCAATAGGTTCTTTGCCGGCTTTAAGCAACTTTACATCAGCCATTTCAATGGCCCATTGTAAAATGGTCAGTGTTCTTAAACCTAAGAAATCAAATTTAACTAAACCGGCATCTTCAACATCATTTTTATCAAACTGGGTAACCGGATTTTTACCTTCATCGTCGCAATAAAGTGGCGCAAAATCAGTAATAGTGGTCGGTGAAATAACCACACCACCGGCATGTTTACCTGCATTACGGGTTGTACCTTCAAGAATACGACACATATCAATAAGATCTTTGACTTCGGTATCTTGAGCGTAAACCTCGGGTAATTTGGGCTCTTCTTCAAAAGCTTTAGCTAAGGTCATGCCTGGTGTAGGCGGAATTAGTTTTGAAATTCTATCGACAAAACCATAGGGATGACCCAATACACGGCCAACATCACGGATAACAGCTTTCGCCGCCATAGTACCGAAGGTAATAATTTGCGAAACAGCATCACGACCATAAAGCTCGGCCACGTGATCAATAACCTCATCACGCCTGTCCATACAGAAATCGATATCAAAATCTGGCATAGAGACACGTTCCGGGTTTAAGAAACGTTCGAAGAGTAAATCATATTCAAGGGGATCAAGGTCGGTAATATCAAGGGCGTAAGCAACCAAAGAGCCAGCACCTGAACCACGGCCTGGGCCAACGGGAATATTGTTATCTTTACTCCACTGAATAAACTCCATAACAATCAGGAAATAACCAGGGAAACCCATGTTATTCACAACTTCGAGCTCTATTTTTAAACGCTCGTCATAGGGCGCTCTAATTTCCGCAAAGTTATCAGCGCTTGTGTCAAAAAGCTGCTTCAAACGCTTTTCTAAACCAATTTCGGAAACTTTGATAAAATAATCGTTTATTTCCAAACCTTCAGTTGGGAAGTCCGGTAATACATATTCACCTAAAGTTACCGTAACATTACAGCGTTTGGCAATTTCGACACTGTTGGCTAAAGCTTCTGGGATATCGCTGAACAGTTCACACATTTCAGCTTCGCTGCGTAAGTATTGCTCTGTACTGTAACGCTTAGGGCGTCTCTTATCATCTAGGGTGAAACCATCATGAATGGCAACACGAATTTCATGGGCATCAAAGTTTTCAGGTTCAAGGAACATCACCTCATTAGTAGCAACTACTGGTAAGTTTTTTTGTTCTGCTAGTTCAACGGCAAGATGAATATAGTTTTCTTCATTTTCTCGACCCGTTCTAATTAACTCGAGAAAAAAGCAACGATCAAAATGTTGCTGATAGAAATTAACCATCTCATCAACAAGTTCGGTATTGCCCTTTAACAAGGCTTTACCAATATCACCTTCACGGCCACCAGAAAGTATAATCAAGCCTTCTTTAAACTCAACCAGCCAGAATTTATCAATAACGGCTTTGTTTTCTATATGTCCGCGAAGGTAGGCTTTAGAGATAAGTTCGGTTATATTTTTATAACCAACGTTGTTGGTGGTAAGCACCACTATGCGTGACAGTTCATCTTCCAACTCATCACTTTTCACCCAAAAATCACAGCCAATAATAGGCTTAAGACCCGCGCCCTGAGCAGCATGGTAATATTTCACTAGGCCACATAAGTTAGTTTGGTCGGTAAGGGCTATAGCTGGCATATTGAGTTCAGCCGCTTTCGCTATTATAGGTTTAACCTTCTTTAAACCATCACACATAGAGAAATCACTATGTACACGTAAATGGATAAATTTAGGCGGAACATATACTGTTGATTGTTCTTCGACTAGGATCTCAGTCATGCTATTACTCATACCTTCAACCACGTTTTACTCATGGTACGTCCCTAAAACCCTAGCGACAGGTTTGAAGCTTTGTCTGTAGCAATCAAGCACACCATGTTCAATAATCTTTTCTAAATGCAATTTAGTAGGATAACCTTTATGTTTGGCAAAACCATATTCGGGGTGGAGTTTATCTAAGGCAATCATTTCATCATCACGGGCAACTTTTGCAATAATCGAAGCTGCACTTATTTCAGCAACTCTCGCATCACCTTTAACCACTGCTTGACTGGCGATCTTGCCGCTTTCCTTAACCGTATCGCTGCTAGCGCATAAAAACGTGGGACAACGATTACCATCAACAAGGACAAAATCAGGCTCTACTTTAAGGCATGCTACAGCGCGTTGCATAGCCAGCATGGTAGCGTGTAAAATATTTAAGGTATCTATTTCTTGTGGGCTTGCGCGCCCTATTGACCAAGCAACGGCTTTCTCTTTAATCTCAACCGATAGCAGTGCACGCTTTTTTTCTGACAATTTTTTTGAGTCCATTAGCCCCTCAATTGGATTATCAGGGTCTAAAATAACAGCGGCGGTAACAACGTCGCCAACCAAAGGACCACGACCGACTTCATCAACACCGGCAATACAAAATGCGATAGGGTATTCAAATTCTGGAAATGTTTGCTTGCTCGCCATAAATTTAATCTTATATTACTTATTGGTTTATTATGATTACAGATTAGCGCTAAGAGGAAGTTGCTAGGACATTAAGCACAGCAGAAGCGGCTTGTGCACTTGCATCACACTTTAACTGTTGGTGAATATCAGTATAACTGTTATTTAGTTGGCTTTGATCTTGATATAAACGTTCTTTAATTAGAGGCACTATATTGTCAGGGCAAACTTGTTTTTGCAATAATTCAGGTACTAGGGATTTATTGGCCAATAAATTAGGCAAGGAGAACCACTTCAACTTAACCAACCAACGACCTAATAAAAAGGTTACTGGGCTAAACTTATAACAAATCACCATAGGCCTCTTTATCAAAGCGGCTTCTAAGGTAACAGTACCTGAAGCTGTTAATAAACAATCACTAGCGGCCATAACTTGTTGAGTTTGATTAAGCACGACCGTTACTGGCAAATCAGGTGCAAATTCGGCTTTAAGGGCATTAAATTGCTCAACCCGTTGCTCACTAATCATAGGCGCGACAAAAAGTAATTCCCTATCTTGAGCTTTTAATTGCTTAGCACTTTCGAAGAAGTCTGCCAACAATCGTGATAATTCACCACCACGGCTGCCAGGCATAAGCGCTAATATTTTTTTATCTGGCGCTAAGCCTAGCTGAGCTCTGGCCAGTGATTTGTCACTTTGCATAGGAATATCATCGGCAAGCGGGTGACCAACAAACGTACAAGGTACATTATGTTTATCATAAAAGGCTTTTTCAAAAGGTAATAAAGCCAGCACCATATCAGTGGCCTTGGCTATTTTGAATATACGTTTTTCACGCCAAGCCCATACAGACGGGCTGACATAATGCACAGTTTTGATTTCTGCCTTTTTAAGTTTTAACTCGAGGCCGATGTTAAAGTCAGGCGCATCGATACCAATAAACACATCAGGCTTATTGCTGGTAAAGAAATTAACTAACGTTTTACGGACATATAATAAGCGGCGAATACGACCAAGCACTTCAACCAAACCCATCACAGACAACTCATCCATAGCAAATAAACTTTCAAAACCAAGTACTTGCATTTGGGGACCACCAATACCGATAAATTTGGCATTCGGGTGTGTTTTGAGTAATGTCTTTATAAGGCCGGCACCTAGGGTGTCACCTGAATGTTCACCAACAACCATCGCAAATACAGTTTGTTGTTGTTCGTTTTTATTTTGAGCAGTCATAGGTGTTAAAGGTACTTAAAGTTAATGGTACCTAAACTAATAACACCTATCTCAGCGGCGCGACTATTAAGGTACGGGTATTAGCGGCACATGTTTAACGCATTAAGTTTAACGAATGATGCCGCGATTTGATTCTTTGATTGAATCACAAAATAATTGTAACTCTGGAGATTGTGCTGGCATTTCACTGATAGCAGTTAAAGCTTCATCAACGGATAAGCCCTGGCGATAGACTACTTTATAAGCGCGTTTAATCGTTAAAATAGTCTCTTTATCAAAACCACGACGTTTTAAACCTTCACTATTTAAACCAAAAGGTTTCGCGGGTTGCCCTGATGCCATCACATAAGCTGGAACATCTTTTAGTATTAATGCATTACCGGCAATAAAACTATGTGCTCCAATATGGCAGAATTGATGTACTCCTACCATGCCACCAATGATGGCGTAATCACCAACATGGACATGACCAGCAATAGAGGCATTATTAGCAAAGATACAATTGCTGCCAACTATACAATCGTGTGCAACATGGGTATAAGCCATAAATAAGTTATTACTACCTATTTGGGTAAGGCTATTATCTTGAATGGTACCACGGTGAACAGTACACGATTCTCGAAAGGTATTATTGTCACCAATAATTAATTCAGTTGGCTCACCAGCATACTTAAGATCTTGGCAGTCTTCACCAATACTGGCAAATTGAAAAATTCGGTTAGCCTTTCCTATACGCGTTGGGCCATTGATAACAACATGCGAACTAATTTCACAATCATCGCCAATAACAACATTACTGGCAATATAAGTCCAAGGACCAATAGACACATTTTCGCCAATAACAGCACCTGGTTCAATAATAGCTTGAGGATGAATCATATGTTAAGTCTTCTAGTTGATAAGTGAGCGTTTTATATATTAATGTAGGCTATAAAGCACGGCGGGCACACATAAGATCTGCAGAGCAGACTACCTTACCATCAACTCTTGCTTCACCATAAAATTTCCACATACCACGACGCTCTTTAATAAACTCAACATGTAAATGCATGGTATCACCTGGCAGTACCGGTTTTTTAAATTTAGCTTTATCGATAGAGGCAAATAAATACATTTCGTTATCCTCACGACCTTCAGTACTCTTAAAGCCTAGTATACCGGTAGCTTGTGCCAATGCTTCTAAAATTAATACACCAGGAAATATTGCTAACTCAGGAAAATGACCTGTAAAAACAGGCTCGTTTATCGTCACATTTTTAATAGCATGTAAGCTTTTCCCTGGTTCGTGATCAACAACTTTATCAACTAATAACATTGGGTATCTGTGTGGAATCAATGTTTTAATTTCGTTAAGATCGATTGGTTTTTTTACAGTGTCCAAATGAATATTCCTTGTTGGCTAGCGCGATTAGTGGGCTGAAACTAATCGCATACTATATTTTCGTCCGCATCATCTCGAGTGATGGAAGAGACTTTCGCGTATTTTACGCATTGGAGGGGTTAATAGCTAGTTATTCGCAAGTAATTTTTCTAACTCTTTTACTCGTTTCGTTAAGCTATCAAGTCGCCTAACTCTCGCGTTAGTTTTATTCCATTCTTTATTTGGTGCAGCTGGCATACCAGATGAATACACCCCGGCTTCATTGATATCTTTAGTCACCATAGCCATGCCGGTAAATATACAATTATCAGTAATATTGATATGACCATTTATTCCGACCAAGCCAGCAATCGTACAGTTTTTACCTATCACTGTACTACCCGCAATAACACTACAAGCTGCCATAGCGGTGTTTTCACCAATGATAACGTTATGGGCAATCTGTATTTGGTTATCTAAGATTACACCATCTCGTATTTCGGTATTATCTAGAGCACCACGGTCAATCGTTGTGCTAGCGCCAATCTCAACATGATTGCCAATAATAACACTGCCAAGCTGTGGTATTTTATGCCACTTATACTGACCTTTTACCGGCGCATAACCAAAACCGTCTGAGCCAATAACAGTATTTGCTTGAATTAAACAATGATGACCAATTTCAACTTGATGGTAGATGGTAATGTTTGCCCAAAGCGTACTTGCTGTACCAATACTGACCCCATGACCGATAAAACAGCCTGCACCGATACTAACATTATCAGCTAATCGAACACCTGATTCGATAACTGTATTAGCACCAATACTGACATTATCGCCAAGTGATACATCATCAGCTATCACCGCACTTCGATGAATACCACTAGCAACCCTTGGTGTACTATCAAGTAAATTAGCTAATATGGCATACCCCATATAGGGATTGTCCATTACCAAAGCACTAACAGGACAAGCTTCGACGGCTTCGGAGGTAACAATAACCGCACTGGCATTGGTTGAATTAAGCTGCTGTTGATACTTGCTATTAGCTAAAAAGGCCACCTGCCCCGATTTCGCATTTGTTAGCGTTGCTAACCCGCTTATTTGAGTCTGTGATACTTTTGACTGTTCAAGTGCTGATGGCACTATCAATTCAGCATCAAGTTTAATAGCAATATCTGCTAGCGTGTAAGTCATGTTAAAGCCTCTTATAGATATGAATATTATTCATATCTATGGTTTAAATAAAGCAGTGGCTTACTTAAGCTTACTTACATGTTCTACTACAATATTAGTGATGTCAGCATCAGGTTTAGAATAAACTACTGCTTGTTGATTTAACACTAAATCATAATCTTGCTTAGCAGCAATATTGTCTACAGCTTGGCGAACTAAAGCGATAATTTTATTGGTTTCTTGGTTTTGACGTTGCGATGCTTTTTGTTGTAATGCTTTACCTTTTACTTGGTACTCTTGGAATAAAGTCTTAACTTTAACGTCTAACTCTTCTTTCTCTTTAGCACTCATTAAAGAACCATCACGCTTCAGCTTTTCTTGATAATACTTAATATCTTTTTCAAGTTGGGTAAGCACTGCTTTTTCGTCTTTAAACTCTAACTCTAAGCTTTGCATTAACGCCGCTGTTTGTGGGATTTTACCCATTACTTCTTGAAAATTTACCAGGGCTATTTTTTGATCTGCAGCCATTACTGAACTCGCTAATAACATACCTGATGCAGCTACGCCCATAACCATAGTTTTTATAACTTTATTCAACGTTGTTCCCCTAATTTATTATTTATTATTTATTGCTACTAACACTGATAATTATTTCTGCTGGTTAATATAGCAAGATTAATTCAATTTACGCAGCAAAAACCTGCGTCTTAGAACGTTTGACCAATATTGAAGCTGAAGAATGACGAATCATCACCTTCTTCTTCTCTAATTGACTTAGCGAAGCTAAAAATCATTGGCCCCATCGGCGATAGCCATTGGATAGAAATACCTGCTGAACTACGAAAACGTGATGGATCTGAAAAATCCTCAATTTTTGCATACTCAACAGGATCTAAATTTGCATAACTCTCTAAACTAAACTCTGTGTCCCAAACATTACCAGCATCCCAAAAAATACTCGTTCGAACACTATTAGCAAAACTTTCTTCTAAAAATGGTGTTGGTACAATTAACTCTATGCCAGCAATTGCCATAGCATTACCACCAACTGAGCTTGGGCTTACATAAATAGAATCATTATCTGGCCCTAAACAACAGCCACCAGGTATTGTTTGTGGCGTTCGATATATTGCCCGAGGACCAACGGTATTATTTTCAAAACCACGCAAGGTATCAGCACCACCAGCGCTAAAGTTTTCCCAGAAAGGTAGCAGTTGATCATTACCGTCAATAGTACCGTAACCGTTAGCATAACCCAGTTGTAGTCGTGTTAACACTGACCATTTTTGACTACGAGTTAATGGAAAATAAAACTTAGCGTCGTAGTTCAGTTTAAAATACTGTAAATCAGACTTTGGCGAAGTCATTTTTGCATTTAACCTTTGCGATGAGCCTGCTGTTGGGAAGGTACCACGGTTTA
This sequence comes from Colwellia psychrerythraea, assembly GCF_000764185.1. GTDB lineage: Bacteria > Pseudomonadota > Gammaproteobacteria > Enterobacterales > Alteromonadaceae > Colwellia > Colwellia psychrerythraea_B. The sequence continues at coordinate 271,329 of NZ_JQEC01000004.1, read as the reverse complement.
ACGTGCTTCTAGATAAGCCTGCATTTAGATCTAGCGTTTTAAATGCTAGCTGACCATCAGGGTCGTTAGGATCTGCATAAATATCGTAGAAATCTTGAATTTGATCATACGCTTGTAATTGTGATATTTGGTTATACTTCCAACCGACACCAAAATTTAGACGTAAATATTCATTAACAGGAAAACCCCAGTTTAGCCCTAGACCAAAGGTTTTATTATTATACTCAACCATGTTGGCATTACCGGCATCGTATTCACTGTAATAAACTTGACCACCAAGTGATACCGCATCTACTGTAAAATAAGGGTCGGTAAAAGAAACGGTGGCACTCTTTTGATAATAATTTTTAGCTACATTAAAGCCTAACTGGTTACCTGTACCCAAGAAGTTATTTTGCTGAATACCCGCATTTAAACTTAATTTTGTTTCTGAGCCATACCCGATGCCCGCATTAAACGAACCAGACGGTTGCTCTTTGACAGTAAAATCAATATCAACTAAATCGTCTTCACCCTCAATTTGTTTAGTTTCAAATTCAACAGTTTCCATATACGGTAGACGCATTAACCAAGACTTTGAAGACTCGACCACACCATTAGATAACCACGCCCCTTCCATCTGGCGCATTTCACGACGTAAAACATGATCCGCGGTAACATGATTACCAGTAAAGTTGATGCGATTAACATATACCCGTTTACCGGGGTCAACAGAAATTGACAGTTTTACTGTGTTATTTTCATCATTGATTTCTGGTCTGGTTATCACTTTAGGATATGCATAACCATAACGACCTAGAAATTTACTAATAACCTCTTCGGTATATGTCACTTCAGCACCATTATATAACTCATCTGCTTGTAATGGGTTTATAGCACGAATAGTATTTTCAAAGCCGGCCATATCACCAACAAAATCGACCTCGCTAATGGTATAAGTTTCGCCTTCGGTCACATTAAGTGCAATATAAACCGCTTCTTTATCAGGAGTCATTGAAACTTGAGTTGAGTCAACTTTAAAACGTAAATAGCCACGATTAAGGTAATAGCTATTAATTGTTTCCATATCACCTTGTAATGCTTGCTTTTGATACCTATCCTGCGCCATAAAGTTCCACCAAGGCGAGTCGTAAGTTAGTTCAATTTTCTCTAATAATTGCGCATCAGTGAAAATGTCATTACCAACAATATTAATTTGTTTTATAGAGGCCGAATCACCCTCAACAAAAGTAAACTCTAAATTAACTCTGTTTCGCGGTAAATGGGAGATTTTAGCGGTAACTTTGGCATTGTATTTACCAACACTGTGATAAAAGTTCTCTAAACCCATCTCAATACCAGAAATTACCGTACGGTCAAGGGTTTCACCTACTCGAATATTACTACCATCAAGACTTTCGGTTAATTGTTCATCTTTAAGGTCGCTATTACCATCAAAAAGGATTTCGCTAATTGTTTCACGTTCTCTAACACGATAAACCAAACGATTACCGTCACGGTAAACTCGAATGTCATTAAAGTGACCCGATTGATAAAGTGACTTGATTGATTGCGATATGCGAAATTCATTTAGGTTATCGCCAACATTAAAAGGTATGTGAGTAAGCGCGGCTCCTAGGGCAACACGCTGCAAACCTCTTACTTCAATATCTTCAACTTGAAAGCTTTGTGCCGATTGAGCAATATTTACTGTTGTTCCTAAGGCTGCACTTTGAAGACCTTTAACGTCAGCATCTTTAACTTGAAAGCCTTTTTCAGCTTGAGCAAATTGTGCAGATGTTCCTAGTGCGCCTAGTAATAGGCTTAAGGCAATTTTTTTCATGATCATAAATTATAAACTTCGTTACTTCTTTTTATAAAAACTATTAGCTACACACTTAAGACATCACTATTGCGCTAACTCTCAACTAAAATCGTAAATAAACTATTATTTTGCATACTCTTCCATATACACCAAACTTAAATCAAATATCTTGAACTTTCTTCAGTACTTCTATCATGGCTCTATTGGCTATAAAGGCTCTCTAAGCATCATGTTAGCAGAGTATATCCTTGTAAAATCATTAACCAAGAACTCGACTAAAATCATTAAATAAGCCAATAGCCATTAACATTAATAATGCCAAAGCGCCAAACTTAAAACCAGCTTCTTGAACTCTCTCTGGCACTTCTTTGCCTGTGAAAAGCTCTATAAGATAATAGAGTAAGTGTCCGCCATCAAGTACTGGTAGTGGTAAAAGGTTAATTATTCCCAAATTAATACTAATTAACGCTAAAAAGCCTAGAAAATAAACAAATCCGTGACCTGCACTAGCACCAGCGCCCTGAGCAATACCAATAGGCCCACTTAAATTCTTTACTGATACATCACCGCTGATTAACTTACCTATCATACCAAATGTTAAGGTGGTTAAATTCCAAGTTCGTTGTGCACTTTCCTTTATAGCCTCAATTGGGCCATACTTTAATTCAATTAATAGTGATTCTGGCCATGCATCTACTTTAGGGCCCACACCTATATAACCAACAACTTTACCAACTTGCTCAATACTGTTTGGGGTCACTGGTAGGGTCCGTAGTTCACCATTTCTCTTAATAGTGATTAATATTTCTTTTCCTGGGTACTGTTTTATTTCCTTAGCGAAGCTTAGCCAGTCACTTGTCTTAACACCCGCTACTGAAATAAGTGTATCCCCCACTAATAACCCACCTAATGCTGCCGGACTATCTTCCGCTACAGCTGCTAGCTCATTATGAACTTTGGGCCTAAAGGGCGTAATACCTAAACTTGCTAATGCTGAAACCTTATCAGGTGAAAACTGCCATTGACTTGTATCTAAGATCGAGGTCGAAATATATTGGCTATCCGCATGTTTAGTTTTAATTTCTATTTCTTCTTGGCCTATTTTTCCAATAAGCGCCAGATTAACTTCTTGCCAGTTTCGAGTAGCGTCTCCGGCAACACTAATAATCTCACTGTCATAACTAAGCTTAGCTTTTCCTGCGATTGAACTCGGATCAACTTCGCCAATAACGGGCTTCACACTAGGCACACCAATTAAGAACATTAGATATAAAGCGAACAGTGCAAAGATGAAATTAGCCAGCGGGCCAGCCCCAACAATAGCTATGCGCTGATAAACAGTTTTACAGTTAAACGTTTTATCCTTATCTTCAGGTTTAACTTCGTCAACACGCTCATCCAGCATTTTGACATAACCACCAAGTGGTATCATAGCTAAAACATATTCAGTGCCATCTTTAGCTTTTTTACGCCATATAGCTCGTCCAAAGCCGACCGAAAAGCGTTCTACCTTAACACCATTTTTTCTTGCTACCCAGAAATGACCATATTCATGGACAGTGACTAAAATACCCAGCGCAATAACAAAGGAAGCTAGGTTCCAGAAAAAATCAATCATACTAGTTATTACCCTTTTGCTGTACAGCTTGTATTGGCATAAACTCTACCAACAGTGCCTGTGCAAATACACGTACTTGCTTATCAAGAGTCATAACCTCATTAATATTGTCTACCTGTTGTGAGACAAATTTATTCACAGAAGTTTCATTTATTTTAAAAATATCAGTAAAATTAATTTTTTCGTCTAGAAAAGCAGCAACTGCAATTTCATTTGCAGCATTGAGCGCAGTACAAGCAGCCTGACCTTGCTTGCAAGCATCAATTGCCAATTTCAAGTTAGGGTACCTAACAAAATCAATAGCTTGAAATTCAAAAGAAGGTGTATTGAAAAAGTCTAATGGAGCTACTCCCGACTCAATGCGTTCGGGGAAACTTAACGCATGGGCAATGGGTGTACGCATATCAGGATTACCCATTTGCGCGATAACTGAACCATCTTTATATTGTACCATTGAGTGTATGGTACTTTGTGGGTGTAATACCACTTGAATATCTTCAGCCTCAACATTGAAAAGCCATTTGGCTTCAATAAATTCAAGACCTTTGTTCATCATAGTAGCAGAATCTACTGATATTTTTCGGCCCATATCCCAGTTAGGATGATTACAAGCTTCTAGGGGGGTTACCGCTGCTAATGTTTCGATAGGTCTTGTTCTAAATGGCCCACCAGAACCTGTTAATAGTATTTTACTAATGCCATTATCAATAAGTTGGCACTCACCAATCTTATCTTGTTGTTGGGAGGGTAAACATTGGAAAATGGCATTGTGTTCACTATCAATAGGCAATAATTGCGCGCCAGAGGCTTCTACTGCGGCCATAAATATAGCACCAGACATCACTAGGGCTTCTTTATTAGCCAGCAATACGCGCTTGCCAGCATTGACAGCCGCAAGTGTTGGCAATAAACCTGAAGCACCAACAATAGCGGCCATGACAGTATCAACCGATTGACATTGGGCAATAGCAATTAACGCTTGGTTACCTGATAACACAGTGATACTACTTACCTCAGCAGCCTTAAGTTTTTGAGATAATTGTTCGGCATGTTCACTTGATACAAGTACTACTTGCTGAGGTTTAAACTCAATGCATTGTTTAAAAATAATATCAACACTAGCATTAGCAGCCAAGCTGACAACGTTAAATTTATCAGGATGAAGCCGCACTACATCAAGAGTACTACAACCAATAGACCCCGTTGAACCTAATATACACAGATGGCGTTTAGACACGTACCTTCCTCAATTCATTAATCAAAATGTAAAATATTTAAAAGCATTTACTCTTTTTAAATTATTAAGCAAGCAATACGTAACAAAGCGCAAAAATAGGCGCTGTTGCCGTTAAACTATCAATTCTATCTAAAATACCACCATGACCAGGCAAGATAGTGCCACTGTCTTTCACGCCAGCTTGACGCTTAAACATGCTCTCAGTTAAATCACCTAAAACAGAAATAGTGGTGATTAAAACGGTCACTAACATTGCCTTGGAAAAGTCATCAACTGACCACTGCAATGAGAAGCCGACCACAAAAGTTAAGATAATGGCACAGACAATGCCACCGAGAAAGCCTTCTATCGTTTTACCAGGGCTCACATTAGGCATAAGTTTGTGTTTACCTACAGATTTCCCAACAAAATAAGCGCCGACATCAGCACTCCATACCAGCATAAATAAGTACATCAATAACTGGGCACCTTGAAATTCATCTAGTGCATAGTTATTTGTGCGTAACACCATAAAAGCTAACCAAGTTGGTACCAGTGTTAACCAACCAAACAGTGCAATAATAAGCTTATTTCTAGCCCAGAAGGTACTTGATTTAGGGAAAAAACACATTAATAAAGCCGCAATTAACCACCAGACAACACTCAACCACAATATTGAGGTTATTTCATCTTGTATACCGCTGAGTACTAACCATGTTTGGTCTACCGGCAATAAATACCATAACAACGCGACGAGTACAGAGCTAACTGCAGCGTAAGCTAAACGGTGTACTGCTTTGGTCAGTCCCATAAAGCGAGCCCATTCCCACGCACCTATAGCAATAATAGCCATTAAAAGTACGGCAAAATAGCTAATAGGTAAATAGAAAATAGCTGATATTGCTGCTGGTGCTAATATTAAGGCCGTTATAATTCTTTGTTTTAACAAGGGCTACCCTTTTTTTAGTGGACTATTTACTAGTCAAGCAAGCTCTGAGATATTTGGCTCGGCTTGTCGTTATTAATTTTATTAGTACTAATTATGTTTGTTCGTTTCTAGCTTGCTCACCGGTCTTACCAAAACGGCGTTCACGTTGGTCAAAGCAGTTTATCGCTTGTTCAAATTGCGCTTCATTGAAATCTGGCCATAATATATCAGTGAAATACAGCTCAGCGTACGCAGCCTGCCATAATAAAAAATTACTAATGCGACAGTCACCGCCAGTGCGGATAAGTAGATCGAGTGTTGGCAGATCGGCTAAACAAGTTTGAGCATTAAGTGTCTGTTCATTGATATCATCAAGCTTAATATTACCTTGCTGTACTTCACCAGCAAGTTTTTTAGCCGCTTGAGCTATGTCCCAACGACCGCCGTAATTGGCCGCAATGGATAATACTAAACCAGTATTGCCGGCGGTTAGTTGCTCTGATTTAGCAATGTTTTTCTGTAATTTTTCAGAAAACCGACTCAAATCGCCAATAACTTGAAAGCGTATATTATGTTTATGTAAGCGTTTAACTTCTTTGGTGAGCACGTACATAAATAAATCCATCAGCACACCAACTTCTTTTGCTGGTCTTTGCCAATTTTCACTACTAAATGCAAAAAGTGTTAGCGCTTTAACATTAGATTTTCGAGCAGTAGCTACTACAGCCCGTACTGATTCAACACCCGCTTTATGACCACTAACACGACCTTTACCCTGCAGCTGCGCCCAACGTCCATTACCATCCATGATGATAGCAACATGTTGAGGAATATTTTTATATTCAGCTTGTTCAGCTAAAACATCGACATTATCCACTAACAATTACCCACTTAACAATTTTACATGAATCATTTAAGTCATTAATTATTTAAAATCAGCTAGTAGATTTTAAATTAACTTATAAATCGTTATCAATAAAAAACGCCAGTTGGCTAAATAGCAGCAACATGGCGTTCTTTTACAAATTAACTATATTTCCATTAACTCCGCTTCTTTTTTCTCCAGAACTTCATCAACTTGTTTAACGTAAGTATCCGTAATTTTCTGAACAGAGTCTTCAGCTTGATGATGTTCATCTTCACTGATTTCCTTTTCTTTTAACAAACTTTTAAAGTCAGAGTTAGCATCTCGGCGAATATTACGAATAGCAACTTTTCCGCCTTCAGCTTCACCACGAACAACTTTCACAAGGTCTTTACGACGTTCTTCAGTAAGTGGTGGTAATGGAATACGAATTAAAGTGCCATTTGATTGAGGGTTTAAACCTAAGTCAGACTTCATAATAGCTTTTTCAACAGCACTAATCATGCCTTTATCAAATACAGTAATCGAAAGGTTACGGGCATCAGGAACCGAAATATTGCCAACCTGATTTAACGGTGTATCCATGCCATAATATTCAACGACAATGTTATCAAGTAAAGAGGCATGAGCGCGGCCAGTTCTTATTTTAGTCAAGCTGCTTTTTAGTGCTTCAATACTTTTGCCCATACGTTCTTGAGCATCTTCAATTATTTCATCTATCACGATTATTATTCCTAATATTATCAAGTTAACTTAAACCGGCAATTTATTTTACCTTGTCTAAATAGTAATTAGCTTTGGCTTAAGTATCAAAATGTTACTTGTTTGTAATCACAGTACCTTCACTACCGCCCATAATGACAGATTTCAACGCACCCGGTTTATTCATGTTAAATACGCGAATCGGCATATTATGATCTCGCGCTAAAGTAAAGGCAGCTAGGTCCATCACTTTTAATTCTTTATCAAGTACTTCATCATAGCTTAACTCGCTATAAAGCTCTGCTTCAGGGTTTTTAACTGGGTCTTCTGAATAAATGCCATCTACTTTAGTTGCCTTTAATACCACATCCGCTTCAATTTCTATACCACGTAAACAAGCAGCAGAATCAGTAGTAAAAAATGGATTCCCTGTACCCGCAGAGAAAATCACTACACGGCCAGATTTTAATAAGCTTATAGCATTTGCCCAATTATAACGCTCACATACACCCGCTAAATCAATAGCAGACATTAAACGAGTATTTACAAAAGCGCGATGTAATGCATCACGCATTGCCAGACCATTCATTACGGTAGCAAGCATGCCCATTTGGTCGCCAACAACACGGTTCATACCAGCTTCAGCTAAACCAGCACCACGAAATAAATTGCCACCACCAATGACAAGCCCCACCTGGATGCCCATTTCAACTAGCTCTTTTATTTCTTGAGCCATACGGTCAAGCACTTTAGGATCAATACCAAAACCCTCATCACCCATCAGTGCTTCACCACTGAGTTTTAAAAGAATTCTTCGATAAGCAGGTTTTGGATTGGTTGTCATGGGGAGAAATTCCTGTGCGGTTAAAGTAAAAAAATTTAAGCCAATAAAAGCCTAGGTCAAAAGACCGCGGCTATTTTAGTACTTTTAACACATACACGAAAGTCTTAACTGAAAAAACTCTCCTTTTTATGTAAATATTAAAAATCATCCATAAAAAAACGCCTACCAAGGTAGACGTTTTTAGTAATTCAAGCTATTTGCAACAGTTAATTATAAAACTAAAGTTACAAAAAAATAGAATTAACCTTTAGCAGCAGCTAGTTGTGCTTCTACTTCGGCAGCAAAATCTTCTGATTTTTTCTCAATGCCTTCGCCAACTTCTAAGCGAACGAATGAAGAAACAGTGATACCTTTCTCTTTAAGAATAGCACCAACAGTTTTCTTAGGTTCCATGATGAAAGCTTGACCAGTTAAAGAAACTTCACCAGTAAACTTCTTCATGCGGCCTGTAACCATCTTCTCAGCAATTTCTTCAGGCTTGCCTTCGTTCATCGCCATTTCGATTTGAATGCGCTTTTCATTGGCAACAACATTAGCAGGAACGTCATCAGGAGTTAAGAACTCAGGCTTACTTGCTGCAACGTGCATAGCAATATGCTTAAGTGCTTCAGTATCACCTTCACCCGCAACAACTACACCAATTTTAGCTCCGTGAGTATAAGAAGCTAAGTTAACACCTTCTACATACTCAACACGACGTACATTGATGTTTTCACCAATCTTAGTCACTAACGCAATGCGTTTCTCTTCAAATTGTGCTTGTAACTCTTCGATAGCAACTTTAGAAGCAAGTGCAGTATCAGCAACAGCATTGGCAAAACCTAAAAAGTTATCATCCATTGCAACGAAATCAGTTTGACAGTTAACTTCAACTATTGCAGCTGTGTTTCCTGAAACTTTAATGATAATTGCACCTTCAGCAGCGATATTACCTGCTTTTTTGGCGGCTTTTGCTTGACCGTTCTTACGCATATTTTCAATCGCAAGTTCCATATCACCTTCAGCTTCTTGTAACGCTTTTTTACAATCCATCATGCCCGCAGCTGTGCGTTGACGTAATTCTTTAACCATAGCAGCTGTAACTGTCATAGGTAGTTCCTCGATTTTCAGTTATCCCCGTAGCAGTGCTATTAATATGCTAGCCTTGGGAATAAATATTAAATAAGTTGCCACAAAAGCAAGCTTTTGTGGCAATAGCAAAATAAAACGTGTTAATAACTGAAATTATTCAGCTTCAACAAAACCGTCTTTTTCAGCTTGTACAACGATGTTTTGCTCACGACCACTGATTACAGCGTCGGCAACAGCGTTACAGTATAAGCTTACTGCACGAATAGCATCATCGTTACCCGGTACGATGTAATCAATACCATCTGGGTTAGAGTTAGTATCAACAACAGAAATTACTTTGATACCAAGGTTGTTTGCTTCTTTAATAGCAATGTGCTCGTGATCAGCATCAATGATAAATAAAACGTCAGGTAAACCACCCATGTTTTTGATACCACCTAAACTTTTATCAAGTTTTTCCATTTCACGAGTACGCATTAACGCTTCTTTTTTAGTTAAAGCTTCAAAAGTACCGTCAGTTGTTTGAGATTCTAAATCTTTCAAACGTTTGATTGATTGACGAACTGTTTTCCAGTTAGTCAACATACCACCTAACCAGCGATGGTTAACGAAGAATTGGTCAGATTTGATCGCAGCGTCTTTGATAGCATCACTTGCAGCACGTTTAGTACCAACAAATAACACTTTACCTTTTTTCGATGAAACATTGCTTACAAAAGCAAGTGCATCATTGAACATAGGAACAGTTTGCTCAAGGTTGATGATATGAACTTTATCGCGTGAACCGAAAATGAATGGCTTCATTTTTGGATTCCAGTAACGAGTTTTGTGACCGAAATGAACACCAGCTTTTAGCATATCGCGCATTGAAACGTTTGACATTGTCTTTTCCTTTATGGGGTTAAGCGTTCATACACCCAATATACACGACCTCTTTGCTTTGACTTTATCGCCAAAACTGGGCACCCCGGTATACCTTTAATAGATGTATGTGAGTTTATAATAATGACTTACCGAAGAGATTTTAAAAAAACATTCGATAGTCGATTTAAATTGTCACTAAACCAAGCTAAGTAGCCCTATTCCTGCCTAAACAAAGATAAATCAGCCTAACTAAAAATTTAGCGCCGCACTTTATACCACAAAGGAATGTTTTTAGCGAGATAAAAATCATTTACCACCAAAGGGTGATTTATGGTGGGATATTAAGCCAAGGCGAGTTAAAATCTTTTATATTAGATTTTCACCCATATCAACCTTTTTATAGAGTATATAATGTCAGCAGAATTATTTTTTATTTATGACAGTCACTGTCCGTGGAGTTATGCGACAACACCTTTAGTTAATGCGTTAAATCAATCATTACCCGAAGTGAACCTTAACTTATGGCACTGCGCCTACTTCTCTGATGCTGACGGTGAAAATATCGTTACTAAGCAACAAATAACTCAAGTTAAAGCGCTGTCAAGTGTCAACTTCTCGCCTGATTACATGAACAAACTATCACAAGGGAAAGACTCTACTTTATGCGCTAACTTAATGACTTGGGCCGCGAGTAAAACAACGCACCAAGCTCTTGCGATATTAAATGCGCTGCAAGCAGCGCATTTTAGCCAAGGTAATGATTTAATTGAGCAAGCTGATTTAAGTAACATCGTTGATGAATTTAAATTATCTGCACCCGCAAAAGTATTTAACAAAGCTAAATTAACCAATGATGCAGAAGCACAAGTGCATGAAATCATTGCACTGCAAGAGATCATTGCCACCCAAGCGATACCCGCCTTACTACTGGCAGTTAATGATGAGTTAATTTTACTTAGTCACAATTTATACCTACAAGACCCTGACGCATTCGTTGATGCGGTTAAATTAGAGTTAAATAAACACAGTTAACTTGCTATCTTATTAGCAACTATTTCATCACTTATGATGAAATACCATTAATTAACAGCATAGTAGCATTAAACATTGCAACTAGCGTAAACCTAAAGAGATACTCCAAGATGGGCATCACCATAAAAAGCCAAGAAGAAATAGCCAAAATGCGTATAGCTGGAAAATTAGCTGCTGACGTTTTAGAAATGATAGCTGAGCATGTAAAAGCCGGCATCAGTACTGATGAACTTAATACGCTTTGTGCTGAATATACTGACAAAGTACAAGATGCTATATCAGCACCGCTTAATTACCATGATTTCCCTAAATCAATTTGTACTTCAGTAAACCACGTTGTTTGTCACGGTATTCCTAACGATACAGTACTTTGTGATGGCGATATCATTAATATTGATATTACCGTAATAAAAGATGGTTATCATGGCGACACCAGTAAAATGTTTATTATTGGTGAAGGCAGTCCTGAAGATAATCGTCTGTGTCGTATTACTCAAGAGTCACTTTATTTAGCACTTAAAAAAGTAAAACCTGGCGCAACTTTTGGCGAAATCGGCACAACTATTCAAAAATTCACTAAAAAGTCTAAAAACAATTTGGGAAAATACTCTATCGTTGAGGAGTATTGTGGGCACGGTATAGGTAAAGTATTTCATGAAGAGCCGCAAATTGTGCACTATAAAAATAATGACAAAACCAAGATGGAAGTGGGCATGTGTTTCACTATTGAGCCTATGATTAACTTAGGTAAAGCCAGTACTATTTTAGATAAAACCGATAATTGGACTGTCTACACTACCGATGGTAAAAAATCAGCACAATGGGAACACACTATAGTAGTCACTCCAACAGGTTGTGAAATTTTAACCTTACGAAATGAAGAATCTATTCCTCGACTATTACACAATTAATTCTTAATGGGATATGCCTTTAAAGTTAAGCTTTATATGCCAATAATAGATTCATTGAAATAGGTTCGTCGCAATAAGAAAGGTAAGCTCTTGACCAATAATTCGATATCAGTACATATAGTTCCAGCACATTTTATTGAAAGCTTAGCCATCAGCGCTGATTTTTTATCAACCCGCGATATTTGCTTATTGAGCCAAGCATTTAAAGAATGGTCACAAGATGTCTTTATTGATAACGATATAAGCGATTTATTATCCGCACGTGCTGTTTTTGTTGATGCCATATTAAAAAAATTATGGTGTCAGCATCATCTTGATGAGTTTCAAATAAGCTTAGTTGCTGTAGGTGGTTATGGGCGAGGTGAATTACACCCTCAATCTGATGTTGATATCCTGATATTAACCCAAGAAGAAACCGCTCAGGAATTGGAAGAAAAAATTTCAAGCTTTATCACTCAACTATGGGACATAAAGCTCGATATTGGCCATAGTGTGCGCTCTATTAAAGAGTGCTTAAAACAAGCTATAAAAGACGTCACAGTAGCCACTAACTTAATGGAAATGCGACAAATTTCCGGTAATGATACGCTGACACAACAATTATTGCCTTTGCTTAATGAAGATGTTTTTTGGACATCAGAGAAATTCTTTATTGCTAAATGTAAAGAGCAAGCAAAAAGACATCAGCAATACCGTGGTACTGCCTACACACTTGAACCCAACTTAAAGGCAAACCCTGGTGGTTTAAGGGATATCCAAACCATCGCTTGGGTTGCCAAGCGACACTTTTTAGCCGATTCCCTCGAAGAGCTTGTCGAACATAATTATCTTTACCCTAACGAGCTTTTTGAACTATTAGAGTCACAAGATTACTTATGGCGCATGCGCTTTGCTTTGCACTTTGTTGCTGGTAGAAGCGAGAACCGACTTCTATTTGATTATCAAGCTGACGTGGCAAGAATGATGGGTTTTGGTGATGAAGGTAAAGCCCCCGTTGAACGTATGATGAAACGTTTCTTCCGCATTATCTCTCGGGTGACTGAGTTAAACACCATGTTATTGCAGCATTTTGAACTCGCTATTATTAAAAAAAATGAGCTCTGCAACATTACTATTATCAACAAAGACTTTGAAATAGTTGATACCTTAATTAATACGCGCAACGATCGTATCTTCATGCGACCGGCAAAGTTGATTGAAATGTTTTTAATCATTGCACAAGAGCCAGGCATTAAGGGCATACATTCACACACGTTAAGGTTAATGCGTAATGCAAGAAGACGTTTAATTTCAGGACTTATTGATTATGCAGAATGTCGTCGTATTTTTATGGCGATTATCCGTCATCCTAGAGGCTTAGGTTTAGCGTTAACCTTAATGCACAAACATAGTATTCTTAGCTCTTATCTACCCTTATGGCGGAACATAGCAGGGCAAATGCAATTTGACCTTTTCCATGCCTATTCAGTAGATGAACATAGCTTTCGAGTAGTAAAAAATCTGCACCAGTTCAGCCAAAAAGAACATAATCATAAATTCCCACTATGCAGTAAAATAGTACAAAAAGTGCGTAAACCCGAAGTGCTGTACCTTGCTGGTTTTTTTCATGACATAGGCAAAGGCCGTGGTGGTGATCATGCTAAATTAGGCGCAGTTGATGCCTTAAACTTTTGTTTATCACACCAAATGAGTAAACACGACAGTAATATGGTGGCATGGCTTGTTGAATTTCACTTATTAATGTCAGTTACTGCGCAGCGCCGTGATATCAGTGACGAAAATATCATTCGTACTTTTGGTGAAATTGTTCGTGATGAAGCGCACCTAAACTACCTTTATTGCCTAACTGTTGCAGATATGCGAGGCACTAACGAAAGCCTTTGGAATAACTGGAAAGCAAACCTATTGGAAGAGCTTTATTTCAATACCTTAAGTGCTTTTCGTCATGGTTTAGAAAAACCGGTAGAAGTTCGCTCTAAAATTCGTGAAAACCAACAGCAAGCACTGATGCTTTTAAGTAAAGAAAATGTCGATGAGCAAAAAATTAAGGCTTTATGGCAGGAATTTAAAATCGATTATTTTTTACGTTATTCTCCTGAGCAAATTGCTAGACAATGTCACAATATCGTCGAACATGATAGAGAAAATCCACTCGTACTGATTAGTCCTGTGCCCTATCGTGGTGGCACGGAAGTATTTATTTTTACCAAAGAGAAAAATAATACCTTCGCTAATACCGTCGCATTTTTGGTAACGAAAAAGCTTTCGATACATGACGCTAAAATAATTACCACAAAAACTGGCTTTACCGTTAATACATTTGTCGTACTTGATAGTCGTAATAAACCTTTACGAGAGCGTTTCTACACCAAAGAAATAAGCCAAGCGTTAGTCGATAAGTTAGGTCAAGATACTATCTGTGATTTGCCTGAGCCTAAGCTAGCAAGGCACATGAAAAAATTTAAAGTGCCACTACGTGTTAACTTTATTAAGATACATGCAAAAAACCGTACCATGATAGAGATAATAGCCTTAGATAGACCGGGTTTATTATCAAATATCGCGCAAGTATTTCAAGAAGAAAGAATTAATATTCATTCCGCTAAAATCACTACTTTTGGTGAGAAGGCTGATGATGTATTCACTATTTCTACGGTAAAAGACAATGAGCTTACCCTGCAAGAAAAAGAAGCATTAGCCTTACGGTTAACTCAAGATATTGATTAATTACCACACTGACTCATTTTGAGTTGGTGTGGTATTACTAAACAACTACCTTTACAACACATTTAAAATTTCAAATAGGAAGCCTAATGACAGATTTAAAACAATTAGCCGGTGTTATTGAACAAGCTTTTGAAGACAGAGCTAACATTACACCAGCAACCGTTTCAAGTGAAATTAAAAACGCCGTGCTTGCTGCATTAGCAGCATTAAACAACGGCAGTGCCCGAGTTGCCGAAAAAATAGACGGCCAGTGGCAAGTTAACCAATGGCTTAAAAAAGCAGTGCTACTTTCTTTTCGCATTTGGGATAACCAAGTTATTGATGGCGCAGAAAGTACTTTTTTTGACAAAGTACCAATGAAGTATGATTGTTACACCCAAGCTATGTTTGAAGCTGATGGTGTTCGTATCGTACCTGGCGCAAGTGTACGTACTGGTAGTTTTATCGGTAAGAATGTAGTCGTAATGCCAAGCTTTGTAAATATCGGTGCCTTTGTCGATGAAGGCTGTATGGTTGACGCTTGGGCTACTGTCGGCTCATGTGCACAAATAGGTAAAAACGTGCATTTATCCGGTGGTGTTGGCATCGGTGGTGTATTAGAGCCACTACAAGCAGGACCTACGATTATTGAAGATAACTGTTTTATCGGTGCACGTTCAGAAATTGTTGAGGGCGTAGTCGTTGAAGAAGGCGCGGTAATTTCAATGGGGGTATATATAGGTCAAAGCACACGTATTTTTGACCGAGAAACAGGTGAGATACATTATGGTCGAGTACCTGCGGGCTCTGTAGTAGTACCAGGTAACTTACCATCAGCTTGTGGTACTTACAGTTTATACGCTGCTATTATAGTGAAAAAAGTTGATGCTAAAACACTAGCAAAAGTAGGTATTAACGAACTACTTCGCTCAGTGTCAGAAGAAAAGTAATCACTAACATTTACTAAAGCGTTAAATAATTGACACTTTTAAAGCAATTTAAGCTCTCAATCACGTAATGACAAATAATAATGTGTTTGAGAGTTCTTTTTTATCCATATAAAAAGATTAATTGAATTATTTTATACTCATATTAATTAATAGTTTCATACTATTACAGCGTTAAAAAACACCTCCACTGTAAAATTTAATTTTCTGGCATAACACTTGCCCTACTGATAGTAACTCAATCATTACTATTAGTTAGCGTTAGGTTTGTTATGAAAGTATTTAAAATATTTTGTTATCTTGTTCTCTATGTTGCTGTTACAGCTTGTAGTAATACTGAGCAATTAAACTTGAACCATCAAAGTAATCACTACTACCAGAAAGAGTTCAATCACACCGAGTTTACTGCACATCATCATGGCTCGGTAAAAAGAGCAGCTTCTTCTGATCAACAACTGATGATTTCTTTACTCAACAGACCCCTTCCTGAAGATCAACGAATGATGTTGGCTTTTGCTAAACGTCAAGATAATTACTTTCCTGATAGCACTATCACTGGCATCAGAATAAAGGGTGAAAAATCTGACAAGGTGATCACAAATCGCGTAACGTCTCATTATGCCAAAACTATTGAGCAGGACCACAACGCTGTAGCCATTAGTGCAATGCCAAAATAGACTTAGCTACATAATGTAATAATCACTAAGAGCTTAGTAAAAAAACTTTCATCTCGTAAAGTGAATCAGTCATCGAGTAATTTTTGCAGCCTGTAACCATAGCCATGAAGGTGAAGTAGCAAGAGCCTCTGCCCCAACTAATTAACCGTATTTCATTACCTTATAAAGTCAACTTTATCGCAATACTAAAATGCCTCCTATTGTTAAAATCAATGACTATTAAAAGCAGTTGTCTTGGTATAACTATGAGATTGTTTAGTGTTATAATTGCCCATTCCAAGGCCCTCTGAAGGCTTTCAAAACTTACTATAACCGTAATTGTTTGCTAATAAGGCATATAAAATGACTCAAGATGAAATGAAAAACGCAGCCGCCATCAAGGCATTAGAATTTATTGAAAATGATACCATCGTCGGCGTAGGTACAGGTTCAACGGTTAATTTTTTCATTGATGCTCTTGCTACCATGAAAGATAAAATTGCCGGTGCTGTATCAAGTTCAGAAGAGTCAAGTAAACGCTTAAAAGCACACGGCATTGAAGTATTTGATTTAAACAGTGTTGATGTATTAGATGTATACGTAGATGGCGCTGATGAAATCACTAAGCACATGGCAATGATCAAAGGTGGTGGTGCGGCATTAACCCGTGAAAAAATTGTCGCTGCAGTTGCCAAAAGGTTTATATGCATTGCCGACGATTCAAAACAAGTAAAAGTTTTAGGAAGCTTCCCTTTACCGGTTGAAGTTATTCCTATGGCGCGCAGTTATGTCGCACGTGAATTAGTAAAGCTAGGTGGCGACCCAGAATATCGCCAAGGAGTAATCACAGACAACGGCAATGTTATTCTTGATGTTCATAACCTCGAAATCCTTGATCCTAAAAATCTCGAAACACAAATTAATGCCATTGTTGGTGTTGTCACCAATGGATTATTTGCCCTTCGTGCTGCTGATATCTTAGTTCTGGGCAGTAGCGACGGTATCAAAGTAGTCCAATAACTCAGTTATCCCCTCTTCCAAGTGGAATATTCACTTTTAAGCATATTTATTCCTAAATATGCTTAAAAGTCCTTTAGAGTTTATGCACTATATGATATGTTAAACTTCTATTTTAGATATCTAGCCATCTAAATAAATTGTATTACCTTTTAACTTAGGATAAGCGAAGCCAATATATGACTATTGCCACCAAGAACTCATTAGCAAAAGACAAAATCAAAATTTTATTGCTTGAAGGCTTGCACCCAAGCTCTCTTGAAGAATTAAAGTTAAAAGGTTATTCAAATATTGAATCACTAAAAACGTCACTATCAGAGAGTGAGTTAATAGAAAAAATTGCTGATGTACACTTTATTGGTATTCGTTCACGTACACAATTAACAGATAAAGTACTTAGTCACGCTAATAAATTAGCCGCTATTGGTTGTTTTTGTATTGGCACCAATCAAGTTGACTTAAAAGCAGCCCAAACTCGCGGTATTCCTGTTTTTAACGCACCCTTCTCAAATACCCGTTCAGTAGCGGAGTTGGTCCTTGGCGAAGCATTATTATTACTTCGTGGTATCCCAGAAAAAAGCGCTAAAGCTCATCGTGGAGAGTGGTTTAAATCGGCGGTTGGCTCAGTTGAGGCTCGTGGCAAAGTATTAGGTATTATTGGTTACGGTCATATTGGCATGCAACTAGGGATTTTAGCTGAAACATTAGGCATGCGAGTACGATTTTATGACGTTGAGACTAAGCTACCTTTAGGTAATGCTAGTCAAGCACCGTCATTAAACATATTACTTAGTGAAGCTGATGTCGTCAGTCTACATGTGCCAGAAACAGTACAAACGCATAACATGATTGCTCAAGCACAATTCTCAGCGATGAAAGAAGGCGCAATTTTCATTAATGCTTCCCGTGGTACTGTGGTTGACATTGATGCTTTGGCACAAGCTTTAGATAGCAAAAAAATCGCAGGCGCTGCTATCGATGTATTCCCTGTAGAGCCTAAGAGTAATAACGATGAGTTTATCTCGCCATTACGTGGCTTTGATAATGTGATTTTAACACCACATATTGGTGGCAGCACCAAAGAAGCGCAAGCAAATATTGGTTTAGAAGTAGCAACAAAACTCGCTAAATATTCAGATAATGGCTCGACTTTATCAGCGGTTAACTTCCCAGAAGTGTCTCTACCTGAACATGTTATTCCAGGTCAAACAGGCACCAGCCGTTTATTACATATCCACCATAACCAACCAGGTGTTTTAACTAAAATTAACCAAGCATTTGCGGAGCATAATATTAATATCGCAGCACAATACTTACAAACCGATGACAAAGTTGGTTATGTGGTAATTGATATCGACTCACAAGACAGTGCATTAGCACTAAAAGAGTTAAAGCAAATTGATGGCACCATTCGTGCGAGGCTTCTTCATTAAGAGATCCGCATAAAAAATAATAAACTAAGCGTTAATATGATAAAAAGGGTCACTATATTTTAGTGACCCTTTTTGCTTTTACTGGTAACATTTTTAATTAATTTATATGAATTAAGTTAACTGCCATTATGTTAACCAAAAGGTCGTTTAGCCGCTTGAACCATCGTGATAATCAGGCTTACACCACAAAGCTATTGCAGATTATTAACCAATACGTTTAGCGATATGTTTGGCTAAGAAAGCTTTGATAATTTTCTATCGCATTAACATTGCCCTTATTACGCTGGCAAACACTTTTTTGATATTGAAAATTGAAAACATCAAACCATAAATCGAGTACGTGAGCATTATTGACTTCGCCATGCATGTCGAGCACCCTTGCTGCAACTTCAGCAGTTGAAAACTGATGTTCAAGTTCGGTTTTTCTTACTGTATAACGGGAGTCTTGTCCCACAGGTGATAACTGGTTGTTGTTATCACCTTGATAATTTCCTGTGATCGCTTGAATCGCTGTTTTAGCATCAAATGAAACCATAGGGAAACCATCTAAATAAGGACTCTTTCTAAACATCTTTTTAGCTTCACGCCAACTGCCATCAAGCATAATGAATAGTGGTCGCTTACCTTCAGGACAAGTAACTTTGTTAGTAAATACTTCACGTTCATCACCGGCATATTCTTGCGGAAAAACCACCAATGGGAACCATTTCTCATCATTAAGCACCGTTAATAATTCTGGATTATCTTGGGTTCTAGACCATAAAAAAGCGAAGGTATCAGGAATAAGATCGGCAATCAGTTTACCGGTATTGCTCGGTTTCATTACCTCTGTGTCATAATATAATAGTAAAAACCCTGCGGTTGTCTCCACTTGCTCTTTACTCGGCGCTAGTTCACAAATACAAAACTGCTTGGCAAGTTGACAAAGTTCGCAGCGAATTACGCGCTGACCTCTGGCTTTATAAGTGGTAGTACTGATGCTTTTACGGTATTGATGTAATTTATGGACAGCGTGCATGTTTCACTAAATCTGAAGAAAAAAAAGACCTAGTAATTATACCAGTGCTAGATCTTCAAATCATATGATTTGCTTTAGTAATACCAATTCCAATATGTTTCTTCCAAATCAGCGAGATTTAAAAGAGAGATAAGACATTGAGGGAAGAAAATATTTTTTCCCTCGCCAAAATCAATAACGCACACTGTAAGCCTTTTAAACTCGCCCTTCGGAATTTGTCAGCAATTAGATAACCGCACAGAATTTCTTAAATGTAGAGTAACTATATACAAAAAACTCTATTTGTTCTCAAAACGCTGACAAACTCTGAGTGAGAAAAACTTAATGGAGCTGGTAAAACTTAGCAGTTACTTTGCGCTAGCATGGTTGTCGTCTTCATCCTGAACAACTGTCACAGTAAACACATTGGTAATAGCAAGTGGCTTAATTTTCCCTTTAAGTTGCTCTTCTAACGCATCTACTTCAGCAATGCTGACACAAAGTGCTTGTGCTTTTTTTTCTATAACCGCTGATCTAGCTGTCATCTCATGTTCAATTTTTTCACCAAACTTTTCCATGCGCGTTTCAAAGCTCTGCTCATCGCCATCTGAAGAGATCATCTGTTGTCCCATAGCAATTAAGATGCTGCCCATAGAATTTAATACAGCTTTTTCAACAGCTGACTCAATGCGTTGATCAAAATCTTTACCCAGCAACTCTTCACTCTCTAGGCCCTCAACACCAACAGAAATACCATTTTCGATGGATAAGTTATCTAGCATCTGTGTTCGAATCAAGGTAAGTTCTTTGGTTAAGTCTTTTGCTACGGTATTACCTTCGCCTAATAAGCCGTTAAAGGCTAGGTTTACTCCATCAACAGCCAAATCAACCCCTTCAATGGCAACGTTTTTAACTTGCGGAACTAAGTTACGTATTTTGTCATCATATTTTTGTACTAATACTTGTTGAGTATCTGTTAGTTCAATACTAATGCTATTGATAAACAACTGCTTGCCATCAACAATTTTATATAGACTACGTTTTTGTTGATCATCTCCACCAGCTTCTTGTAAAAACTCTGTAGTGCTAGCATTAATAGTAAACCCTGCCGATAAATCAACATTACATGATTGATGGGCATAGACTGATGATGATGCAAGAGAAGCAGTTAAAGCGCTAGCGATTAAGGTGGCTTGAAAATAAGTCATATTTATATCCTTTTAAAATTTAAATTAACGGAGATAAACACCCGTTATTCTAGTCTGTTTGAAACTATTACTTGTAGATAGTTACAAACATAGTGCCAAGTTTATTTATATATAGATATCAACTAGATAGCGATAAATCAATATCAATGGGTTAATAAATTGTAAGCTAATTAGTCAATATGACCAGATGTTAGGTTTATAAAAAGATTGTTAGGCATTTTGCATTTCAATTAAACGAGACTGACAGCGTTCAAACTCAAAGGCGAGTTGTTGCCCTTGATAAAGCTCAAATATGTCAACTTGAGCACTGACAATTAATTTAATACCCTGGTCGTAGAACTCGTCAACTAAAGCGATGAACCTTCTCGCTTCATCATCAAGTTGTTGTAAATCTCCCATTAAAACGCCACTGCGCTGATAACTATCTTCAACACCGGAAAAAACGGCCGGTATTAATTCACCTGAAAACTTTGGTACATTAGCAATAAACACCGCTGTGTACTCTTTAGCAAGCGCCATGTAATCTCGTTGACTGCGAGGGCCAGAACAAAGCGCAAAAAAATCAAAGAAAATGACATTATCACTTTTAGCTAAATAGTTCATCGTTCGATGATTAATCTCGATATTACCGGCAGCTAAAGACTCTTGTTTGGTCTGACTTTTAAAGCGAGCAATTAATTCTTTATTACCTTGGTTGGCTAATAAAAAATAATTATTATGATTCGCGTTTTTAGCTAGTTTGCTGCGCCTATGGTCTACGTCACCATTGATAGAGATAACCTGACAATATTGATTAATCAAAGCAATGGTTGGTAAAAAACGCTCTCTTTGTAAGCCATTACGATAAAGCTGCTCTGGCTCGCAATTAGAAGTAGCAACAAGTGTTATGCCTTGGGAAAAAAGTGTGGAAAACAAGCCACTAAGTAACATAGCATCACCAATATCTGTGACATAAAATTCATCAAAACATAATAGATCAATATTTTGTGCCCATGCTTTAGCGATATGCCTAAGTGGCTCTGACTTTCCAGTTAGCTGGGCTAGTTGCTGGTGTACACTTTCCATAAAGTGATGGAAATGAATGCGTTTTTTATTTTCTATGGCAAGTTGCTGAAAGAATAGATCCATCAGCATAGTTTTACCACGGCCTACCCGGCCATGAAAATATAAACCAGGAATAGACGTTTTGAGTGTCTTAGACAACTGTTGCTGTTCGACTAATCGCTCAGATAACACGACTAAGGCATCAACTGCTTGAGTTTGAGCAGGATCAAATTCGAGCTGCTTATTGTCAAGCAGCTCTTGGTAGGCTTGTTTCATTGAGTTTTTTAATTTAGACGCTAGCTTATTAAAAAGTTAAGTGGCGTGCATTGAAGGTACGCCCTTTCATTTTCCCTTTCGATATTTTTCTTAAAGCTAACTTCAAGGCCCCTATTGTAACAGCAACATAAGCCTTGTTATCAAGTACCGATATTTTGCCAACTTGTGAGCCTTGTACACCATTATCACCAGTAAGTGCGCCTAAAATATCTCCAGCTCTAACTTTTTGTTTTTTACCGCCATCAATTTGAATGGTTGCCATTTTAGCTTGTGGACGTTCATAACCAAGTACTGCTAATGATGGTAATGGTTCAGGGGTAATAACGGCTTCAAGGTAATCTTCAAGTAAACCAACTTTATAACTTTCTTTGTCACTAAATAATGAATAAGCAATACCTGTGCTGCCTGCTCGACCGGTTCGGCCAATTCTATGTACGTGTACTTCGCTATCACGGGCAATATGATAATTAATGACTAAATCTAAGCTATCAATATCCAAGCCACGTGCAGCAACGTCTGTAGCGACAAGAATTGAAGCACTTTTATTGGCAAACCGTAATAACGTTTGATCTCTATCACGTTGCTCTAAATCACCGTGTAAGGCTAATACGCTAAAACCATCAAAATGTAAGGCGTCAGCAACTTGTTTGGTTTCTTTTTTGGTATTACAAAAAATAGCGGTCGATTCAACTTGTTTTTCTAGTAACAATAAACGTAACGCATCTAGACGACTATCATCATCACTTACTTTAAAGAACTTTTGAGTGATAGTTGATTGGTCTTCACTAGAAGCGATTTTGACCATCACTGGATCGGTCATGATACTTTCGCTAATGGACTTTATTTGCTCTGGAAAAGTTGCACTGAAAAGTAAGGTTTGACGATCAAGTGGTGTTCGTCCAACAATATTATCAAGGGCTGCTTGAAAGCCCATTTCTAGCATACGATCAGCTTCATCGAGTACTAATAAGTTTAAGTTATCTAATTGTAAGGTGCCTTTTATAACATGCTCTTCAAGGCGACCTGGGGTACCAACAATAACATGTGCTCCATGCTCTAACGAACCAATTTGTGGACCAAATGGTGTTCCGCCACAAAGTGTCAATATTTTAATATTATGAATACCTCGTGCTAGTTTTCTTAACTCTTTCGCAACTTGGTCAGCCAGTTCGCGGGTTGGACAAATCACCATAGATTGAATGCGAAACTTTTTAACTTCTAGTTTGTTAAGTAATGCTAAACCAAAGGCAGCCGTTTTGCCTGAGCCTGTTTTAGCTTCGCCAATAACATCTTTTCCCTTAAGTAATTCAGGTAAGGTTTTAGCTTGAATGGGTGTCATTTTCTCATAGCCAAGCGACGATAAGTTTTTAACTAAATCCTGTTTTAAGCTCAACGAAGTAAAAGCTAACGATGAAGTAGTTGTATTAGTGCTCAAAATAAACGCCTCTGGTTTAAAGCGGCTTAGTCAAAAACTAAGCCAAAAAATAAGAAAGCTATCAATACAAAGATAAGAAAACTTTCATGAGATAGATAATGCGCGCATAATAACAGTAATTTTTGTACAACCCCAGTATATTAGAAACAATGGTACTCAACCTATGACAACAGTTTCAAAGCAGTTCTTAGTAAAGCAATGGCAAACATTACATAATAGCCATGAAGATTATGAGCAGTATTCCTTAATAATCAAGCTTGTTTCCATCACCATCGCCTTGTTTAGCATTGCCTTTTCATTAGCGGCTTTTGTTGCCATACAATTATTGGCAATACTCTGGTTACAAGAAGGCATTTGGAAAACCTTTCAGTGCCGTACGGCAAATGCGATAATAGCGATAGAAGATAAATTAGCACTAAATGAGCCTGAACGACTAGATGAGTCGACTACGCCTTACTTAGTGTATAAAGAGTGGCAAAACAACCGCCCTAATACCAAAGCACTGATACTTGAGTATGTAAGTAATTCATTTAAACCAACAGTGCTATACCCGTATTTGCCTTTGATGCTTGTGGTAGTGATTTTTTAATATTAAGCAATTACTAGCAAAATATTATAGAAAAATAATAGAAACAGCTAGGTAGTAGTAAAAAACCAAAATAATTTTAAGTTTATATGTTGAGACAAGACAATGAATAGAAAAAAGAAAATGAATAATATTTTGAAAAAGAAGGTTAAAAAAATGAATTCAAAATTACATACTAGTAATAAACCGAAGTATGTATCAAAAGCGGATAGAGCTAAACTTGATGAAGCAGAGACTACATCAGAGCCAGTTCAAGCGCAAGAATAAAGAGTAGCTCTAGCTTCGTGGTTAATAATACGCTGGCTAGTTACTTAGCTTTTTAGCAAAAAAATAAAAAGGGCACATAATATTTATATATAGTATGTGCCCTTTTTTAATGTTAACTAATAGGTAAACTGTTAGGTAACATCTGAATGCCCTTTAAATTTTTCTCGCATACGCTGAATCACTAAATAGAAGTAAGGTACCAGTAAAGTACCAAAAAGCGTCGCAGCGATCATCCCCGAAAGTACAGTGATACCGAGCGATACCCGGCTACCCGCACCGGCGCCCGTTGCAAATACCAGCGGTAATACACCGAGAATAAAAGAAAAAGCAGTCATCAATACCGCACGAAAACGCATTCTGGCCGCATTAAGTGCTGCATTCATAATTGTCTCTCCCGCCGCCCTTTGCTCCATGGCGAACTCGACAATCAAAATAGCGGTTTTAGTAGACAGTCCTATCAATAATACTAAGCCGACTTGAGCATAGATGTTATTTGCCATGCCAACAGTATACAGCGCTAACATTGAGCCAAATAGTGCTAATGGCACAGCCGCTAACACTGAAAATGGAATAGTCCAACTTTCATATTGTGCCACCAAGAAAAGATAAACGAAGATAATAGCTAAACCAAATAAGATTGGCGCTAAGTTACCCGCTTCTAATTCTTGCTTAGACTGTCCAGACCATTCGTAGATATAACCTTGCGGCAATTTACTCGCTAGCTCTTCCATAACATCAATAGACTGTCCTGAAGAATAACCAGGCGCAGCATTACCTGTGATGCTCGCACTACGATACAAATTAAAATGACTAATGGTTGTTGGCCCTAAAATAGGTTTAATAGTTGCTAAGGTCGTTAGGGGCACCATTTCATCGTCTTTATTTCGAACAAAGTAATAACGTAAATCTGATGGGTCTTTTCGATACTGACTTTCAGCTTGTATAGTGACGCGATAGGTTCGTCCAAATTGGCTAAAGTCGTTAATATATAAAGAGCCTAATTGCGCTTGCAAGGTCGAGAAAATATCAGATAAAGCCACGCCTTGTGCCTTGGCTTTATTACGGTCTACTTCTAAGAAGTACTGCGGTACATTGGCACGGAAAGTACTAAATACCCTTGATAACTCAGGTCGTTGATTGGCCTCATAGATGAGACCGTTCATCACTTGCGCTAACGCAGCTGGATCTCTACCTTCACTGTCTTGCAATTTAAATTCAAAACCTGAACTATTACCAAGGCCGGGGATAGGCGGCGGGTTAAAGACCATAATTTGCGCATCTGGCATAGTCCATAATTGCCCCATTAACCGTGGGATTAACTGCCTTAGACCCAATTCAGGTGCCGTGCGATCTTCCCAATCCTTGAGTAGAATTATGGCAAGGCCATTATTTGAACCAGCGCCACCGAGTAGTGAGTAGCCTGACACGGTAATAATATCATCAACGGCAGCATCGTTTAATATCATTGGTGTGATCTTATCCATTACCGCTTGCGTACGATTACTGGACGCAGCATCAGGTAGTTGTATGTCGACAAAGAGGTAACCTTGATCTTCACCAGGCAAAAATGCTGTTGGTACTGAAGTTGTCAACCAACCTGCGCCAATAAACATTAAGCCAACAAAAAGGCCAACCCTAGCAAGTCTCTTAAGCAAGAAACCTACAGCTTTGGTATAGCTGCCAGTTACCTTAGTAATAAGATGTTCAAATGGTATTAACCATGAAATTGGTTTCATTTTTTCAGCACTTAATAACACGGTACAAAGTGCAGGACTTAAGGTTAAGGCATTAAGTGAAGAAATTAATACGGCAAATGAAATAGTCACTGAGAATTGTTTATATAATTCTCCGGTAATCCCCGGCATAAACGCCACGGGAACAAAAACAGCAAGTAATACTAAGGTTGTAGCAATAATAGGTCCTGAGACTTGTTCCATCGCCTTTGTTACCGCTTCTTTAATGGGCAACTGCTCTTCTTTTAAAATTCGCTCAACATTTTCTATAACTATAATGGCATCATCGACCACAATACCAATGGCAAGCACTAAACCAAATAAAGTAATGGTGTTGATTGAATAACCCATCAAAATCATAAAAGCAAAAGTACCCACTAGAGACACTGGGATTGCTAAAGTTGGAATGATGGTAGCACGCCAATTTTGCAGAAATAAAAACACCACTAAAACCACTAAGGCTATCGCTTGAAAGAGGGTAACCATAACTTCTTCAATGGAGCGATCTATAAATTTAGTAGTGTCGTAGGGGATAACATACTCTAAACCATCAGGAAAACGTTCAGCAAGCTTTATCATTTCGGCCTTAACTAAAGAGGCAACCTCAGTAGCATTGGCATCAGGTAGTTGGTAAATAACAAGGAATGCAGTTTCCTTACCATTTAACCTTGCTTGTGTTGAGTAATCTTCTGCACCTAACTCCAAACGAGCAATATCATTTAAACGAATAAAATTACCATTAAGCTGAGCACGAATGATTGTTTGACCAAACTCTTCAGGTGTTTGTAAACGACCTTTGGCTTGAATAGAGTACTCAAATTGCTGATTAGGTAACGATGGACTAGCGCCGAATTTACCGGCAGCAACAATCATATTTTGCTCTTGTAATGCTTGTTGTACTTCGGTAACAGTAACACTTAAAGATGCCATACGTTCAGGATTTAACCAAGCACGCATGCTGTAGGTCATTTCACCCA
This sequence comes from Colwellia psychrerythraea, assembly GCF_000764185.1. Classification (GTDB taxonomy): domain Bacteria; phylum Pseudomonadota; class Gammaproteobacteria; order Enterobacterales; family Alteromonadaceae; genus Colwellia; species Colwellia psychrerythraea_B. The sequence continues at coordinate 244,192 of NZ_JQEC01000004.1, read as the reverse complement.
TGATTTCTGCTGAAGCAACACCTTTAATACGACCTAACGGCTCAGTTAAATAGTTAGAGGCATAATTACTTAAAAAGAGTTGGTCAATACCTTCTTGCTCAGAAAACAAGTTAATACCTAATAACATAGAGCTAGACTTTTTCTTAACATCAACCCCTTGACGAGTTACCTCTGAAGGTAATGAGCTGGTTGCTAAGGCGACTCTATTCTGCACATTAACTTGCGCAATATCACCATCGGTACCGACTTTAAAAAATACCGTAATAACTGCACTACCATTATTAGAGGCGGAAGACTCGATATACATCATATCTTCTACACCATTGACCTGTTCTTCAATGGGTCTGATTACAGACTCTTCTACAATTTGAGCACTTGCTCCCGGGTAGACAGCAGATATTTGAACTTGAGGTGGTGTTATTTCTGGATACATATTTACTGGTAACACGCTCATGGCAATTAAGCCGGCAAGCGTGATAACAATAGAGATTACAAACGCAAACTTAGGGCGATTGATAAAAGTTTTACTGATCATAAAATCGTCCTTTTTTACTTATCGACTACTGCGCTTGGGCTAATATTGGCATCATTAGCTTTTGCAGAATTTGTCGCTTTATCATTAATATCTGATATGGTGCCCGTTAGCGGGTCAACATGTTTAATAACGCCATTTACTTCAACACCAGCGCGCACTTTTTGCAAACCTTCGACTATAACTTGCTCACCAATAGCAACACCTTGCTCAACGACCCACATGGCATTAATTCTACGGCCTAAGGTTACGTGACGTTGTTTTACCTTGTTATCTTTACCAACAACTAAGACAAATTTCCCTTGTTGATTTTCTTGAACTGCTGCTTGTGGTATTAACGCCATTTCTTCTTTATCTAACGTTTCAACAATCAAGGTAACGAATAGCCCTGGTAAAATGATGTTATGAGGGTTAGGAAAAACTGTTCTAAGTTCAACGGTACCCATACCTTGAGCAATTTTAGTGTCAGAAAAGTTTAACTGACCCTTTTCTGGGTACTCTGTATTATTTGGTAATCGTAAAGAAAGGTCGAATTCAGCTTCTTTAGCCGTTCTTGCACCCTGATGTTCTTGCAGGTAAGAAATATAGAAACTTTCTTCAACCTGAAAACTTACAAAAATAGGGTTGCTAATAGTCAAAGTTGCCAATGGGCTACTTGTTGGACCGACAATATTACCGACGTTGTAATTAACTTTACCTATACGCCCAGAAAAAGGCGCAGTGATTGTGGTATAGCTTAAATCAAGCTCTGCTTTTTCAAGTGACGCTTGTGCAGCTTTAACCGCTGATTTAGCTTGCGATTCTTCAGTAGTTAAACGGTCATAATCAGATTGAGAAATATAACCATCATCAATAAGGTCATTGGCACGCTTTAAGTTACGCTTAGCATTTTCTTCGCCTGAGATTCTAGAGCTTAAGTCAGCTTTAGCTGCTGATAATGCTGCATGGTACGCTGCGGGGTCGATTTTTAATAATACCTGTCCCTTTTCAACATTACTGCCTTCTCTAAAATGGCGTTCAATTAACTCGCCTTCAACACGAGCGCGTAAGTCGGCTTCTTTGAAAGCTTCTGTTCGTGCGACAAATTCGCGATAGCCGCCGATGGGTTGTGCTTTAATTGAGTATATCGATACCGCTGGCGCTGGTGGTTTAACTTTTACAGCTTCTTTACCACAAGCAGTTAGTGTTAAAGATAAAAGTCCAAAAAATATGACTTTACTTGTCGTTAGGTGAGAGTTACTAGATGGTTTAAATAGGCGCTTGAGCATTAAGGTATTCCTTGTGGGGTTAATGCTTTATTATGAATTTCCTTGATTATTACACAGCGAGTTTACAATGCAGTAATTATTTGTACAAATTGAGGGAAAGTAAAAAAAACTTCAAAAAAAAAGCCGTGAACAAGGTTCATCAGCTTTTTTTGATTGAGATTTTTAACTTTAAGCTAAGTTCATCTCTTGCACCTTCTCGTGGGCTATTTCAGGTGTGGTTGGATCAGGTTTTGTATGTAAATTGGCTTTAAGTTGGCCCTTTCTATGCTTAAGCGCAGCATCTAATTTTTTGGCTGCATTAGCAATAGCTGGATACATTACGTCATTAGTACCCGTAGCGGAGATTCGGCCGCCTTCATAATTTGTGGTTATCTCAACTTGGTGTGTATGGTGTTCTTTAGAAATAATTACATCTAAGGCGATTAGTGTTGGGAAGTGGCTAGCTATTTTAGAGAATTTTTCTTCGATATGCTCTTTTATTGAATCATTAACTTCAACGTGATGACCAGAAAGATTTATTTTCATAGGTGTTCCTTTTTTACTATTACTTAAAGACTCATTTACCTAAGTGATTATTTGTGAATAACAATGTGTCACTTAATATTAGACCTGAGGGCAAGTTCTACTAAAAACAAGTAAAGGCGTTAAATATTTATAAATTAACTGTTACCTATAATTAAACATCACTTACATACCTCGTTTTAAAAATAGCGTAAAACTTGAGAAAATACTATTGATCTAAAGTAAAGAATTGCAGAATAAAAATTAACAAAGAGCAAACTTTTAACTCACTAATACATTGTATGGAATTAAAAGATAAGATGCATAATAATTAGAGCAAATAAGCCGGCAAGTACATCATCAAACATAATACCAAAACCACCCGTGAGTTTTTTATCCGCTATTGATATCGGCCAAGGTTTAGCGATGTCAAAAAGTCGAAACAAAATAAAGCCAACGGTAACACTTTGCCAACTTATGGGTACCATAAACATAGTTATAAAGAACCCAGCGAATTCATCCCAGACAATAGCGCCATGATCATGTACACCAACATCACTAGCGGCTTTACCACAGATGTAAATACCCGCTAAACAAACAACTAATACAAGTAGTCCGTAAATTAATGGTGTTAAACCACTCATCAATAAAAATAAAGGCACAGCAGCAAGTGTACCAAAAGTTCCGGGCGCTTTAGGTGCTAGACCACTGCCAAAACCTAGCGCTAAAAACTGAATTGGATTAGCTAAGTTAAAGTTGACCTGTGTATTTTTACCCGACATATTTATAAACGCTTAATTAATTTGGAAATTGCTAAGGAAACTATTCAGTAAAGTGCTCGAATCCAGCAGTATTAATTGGAATAGGCTTATTGTTCAATGTTGTAGTAATAGTCTGTGAAGCATTTAGCTGTCCTATACAAGTAACCGGTGTGCCTGCATGAGACATAGCAGTTTCCATACCTACCTTGTTATCTTCAGAGACAGTAAATAAAAGTTCGTAATCATCTCCACCAGATAGTGCCAGAGTGATTGCGTCGTCGGCAAGTAAGCTATCTCTCATTATTGTGGAGAGAGGTAAGGCATCCAATACAACATTAGCACCGACATTAGACGCTTGACATATGTGTCCTAAGTCCGCAATCAATCCATCGGAAAGATCTATTGCCGCCGAAGCATACTCGCGCAGCGTTTGCCCTGCTAATATTCTTGGCTTTGGATAATCTAACTTCTTTTTTATAGCATCGATAAACTTTGGTTCAATATCTACCTTACCGGTAATTTGTTGGAGCGCTAACGCTGCATCACCAAGTTCTCCGGTAACGTAAAGCCAGTCACCTGATTTAGCACCAGATCTTGATAAGTAACTACCTTGAGGAGTTAAGCCTTGCGCAGTGATAGTGATACTTAATGGACCTTGTGTCGTATCTCCACCAATGAGTTCTACGTTATAAAACTCACAAAGTTCAAAAACACCTTCACAAAACTCAAGTAACCAAGCTTCATCTACGTCAGGTAGCGTCAGCGCTAAAGATAACCAACTTGGTTTAGCTCCCATTGCAGCAATATCAGATAAATTGACTGCAACCGCTTTATGACCTATTGCCCTAGGGCTAGTATCAAAAGGAAAGTGTACCCCTGCAACTAGTGTGTCAGTTGTTACCACTATGTTTTGATTCTCAATAGGTGCTAAAACTGCACAATCATCGCCAATACCAAGCACAACGTCTTTACGTTTTACTTTTTGTTTGGTGAAAAAATGTTTAATTAACTCGAACTCTTTCATGCTAAGCCTTAAATTACTAGTAGGTTGGTACTAATGAGTTGTAACTAACAGATTAATCTTGAGGGCGAATTAACTTTACAGTTTTATCTAAAACACCGTTAACAAACTTATGGCTATCATCAGCTGCAAATGATTTAGCTAATTCTATAGCTTCATTAATCACGACTCGATAAGGCACATCAATACAGTCTCTTAATTCAAACACTGCCACACGTAAAATCGCCTTTTCCACTTGATCAATATCATCAAGAGGACGATCTACATAGGGAGATATGGCCGCATCGATATCACTAAGATTAGAGGTTACACCACGCAATAATAATTGAAAATATTCAATATCAAAGCGACGTTTACTATTATCAGCAATAAAGTTGATTTCAATATCATTTACTACATTTTGACTAACTTGCCATGAATAGATAGCTTGTACGGCCAGCTCACGGGCTTTTCTTCTAGGTGAAGGTTTCACAATATGTTTCCATTTTTCTTAAGATAAAGAGTAAAGTTCAGAAAATTAAATTTTAGCTAATACATTAACCATTTCTAAAGCGCCTAAAGCTGCTTCAGCGCCCTTATTACCTGCTTTAGTACCTGCTCGTTCAATAGCTTGTTCGATTGAGTCGGTAGTAATAACACCAAATGAAACCGGAACCCCACTGTCTAAACACACTTGTGCTAAACCTTTATTACATTCACCGGCGACAAAATCAAAATGTGGTGTACCACCACGAATTACAGCGCCAATAGCAATAATTGCATCTGACTCACCTTTTGCAGCAATTTTTTTAGCCGCTAAAGGTAATTCATAAGCGCCTGGCACACGAACAACCGTAATATCATCATCATTTACATTACCATGGCGTTTAAGTGCATCAATCGCGCCTTCAAGTAAACTGTCAACAATAAAGTGGTTAAAGCGTGATACAACAATAGCAAATTTCTTGCCCTTTGCTTCAAACGAACCTTCAATAATATTCATTTAATTATTCCAATATGATGTGTCTAAAAAATTGCCGCAATTCTAACAAATTGTTCTCAGCATAGGTACTCGTTTATTCTATTTAATCTATTTATTATCTAAAGTAGTATTAACTAATCCATATCATCAAACTCATCGAGTAAGGCATCTAACTCATCTTCTTCGGTTTCATTAATTATGATGGGCGGATTGCCGTCGAAAAGTTTATAATTCATATTTTGAAAATAGGCATTTTTAATAAACTCATAGGGATCTTCTGATTCGACCACTAACTGTTCCTGATCTCGAACGGCGGCTCTTTTTTCTAATGCTAATATGCCTAAGCGAGCAATATTCGGCCAAAAGTCGATGACAACCATAGGCCAATAAAGGCTGTCGACGTAATCGCCAACTTCTTCTCTAACTGAGCTTGGCCCTAAACCCGGAATGACAATATAGGGGCCATCGCCAACCCCGTAACTACCAAGGACTTCACCAAACTCTTCCTGTTCTCCTGACCAATCAAAATCACTGGCTGGATCATAAAATCCAAAGAGGCCTATGGTAGAGTTAAGAACAAACCTGCCGGTGTTTTTTGCTGCGGCTTCAAACTTAAGCTGCAAAACATTATTTATAATACTTGCAGGCTCGTTCAAATTTAACGCTATATTATACAGGCCTGTACGCAAAAATGGTGGTGTATACGTGGTGTAGACCTCTGATGCAGGTTTAGCTATATACGCATCAACATAATCCCAAGTAAAAGTCCAAAAAGGTCTATTAATCGCTTCAAAAGGGTCTCTAGAATCACTAAAATCATCTGACTCTTGAGTTTCTCCTTGAACTTGCTCTCGATCTCCTGGCGTTGTTGAACAACCAGATAGAGAAAAAAATAAAGTAAATATAAATAGTCTAAAATATAGAGTTATGGCTGAGCTCACAGGGCCTAGTTCCTTGCCGTTACATAAAGAGGTATTAAAAACGACGGAAGTTTAACATGAAATGAATAATTGAGTGAATAACGTTTTAGCACAGCTTCACTATATTTAGTTTAAAATGTGCAAGATGATAACGACTTTTTACTGAGATCGGGTACGTTGCTGATAGACTGAAAGTAACATTTCAACCTCTGCACGAGGTAATTCACATTCAGCCATAATTTCTTCAATATCTGCACCTTTTTCTGCTAATTTGAAAGCTCTATTATAAAATTTATCTTGTCCTTGGTTTTCTTGCCATTGAGTTAATAGTTGCTGTTGTTCAACACTTTGTTGTTGCAGATTTTTTATACGAAGCTCTAAATGCTTTGATACTTGGGAATTTTCAATGGCCACTTGTTCATTACAAGTTGTTAGAACATCAAACTCTTGTTGCAATTTTTCGTTTATTGCTTGCAAATTATTAACCAATAAAAATGTGCTTTGCACTTGCGAATTAAGCATTGAAATTTTGTTTTTTAACTTGGTTAAAAATATAAAAATTATAGTGCTAGTGAGTACTACAAGAAATAATGCTAACACAGCAATTATCGGGACAGCTAATAATGACATTAATGACTTTTACCTCAAGTAAAAACTAATCGCATAATTAAATAATAAAGAAGCCTGCATATACAGGCTTCTTCAGAAAATAATTAAAGGGTATTGTAATGATAAAGTTAGAATTGTTTGAGTTCGTCCCACTCATCATCTGAAAGTAATTTATCTAAGTCGACTAAAATAAGTAATTCGCCATCGCGGTTAGAAACCCCTTGAATAAATTGCGCACTTTCTTCATTACCAACATTTGGCGCCACGTCAATTTCAGAAGACTTTAAATAGACAACCTCAGCTACACTATCGACTAATATACCAATTACTTGTTTTTCTGATTCAATAACTACCACACGAGTATTATCAGTAATATCACAAGGCTCTAAACCAAATCGTGAGCGTGTATCAATAACTGTAACAACATTACCACGTAAATTTATGATGCCTAGTACATAAAGTGGTGCCCCAGGTACTGGAGCAATTTCACTATAACGTAAAACCTCTTGTACTTGCATTACATTGATGCCATAAGTTTCGTTCTCTAATTTGAAGGTTACCCACTGCAACACTTCATCATTAGCTTCGCCTTTATCTTTAGCACTTCGTCTTTCGTCTGACATATTACTCGCCTCTAAAATTACTGACCTTTAAGCTGTCTATTAGCTAGACAGATATAAATTACCGCTCTTGATAGATATCATTACCCTTATCAAGCAACTGAATCAAAGCACTTACATCAAGTAAGGCACACATTTTTTCTTTTACTAGTCCTGCTAACCAAGGCCTTTTATTAGTTGTATCTAACCACTTAACTTCATCTTGACGCAACACCAATGTATCAACTAAATTTTCCGCCATTAGTCCCCATGGACTATCATTTAGCATAATAATATATTGATAGTTTAACGAGTTTTTCAAGGCTTCATCACACTTTTCAGGCATAACCCATAATGCAGTATCAACAACGTTAATTTTTTCATTCCGATAGAGCATAACGCCCTTAAACCAATCGGGTTTCCCCATTAAACTAGTGGTTTTATCAACTTTATGTATGCCGCCTAATTCTATTAAAGGCACAGCAATGGTCAAACCTGCAACATCAAAAAACATTGCTTGAAAGTCGCCTTGTCGGTAGTTTTTATCTTTTAGTTCAAAAACTTCAGCACGGCTTTTATCTGTAGATAGCGGTAATAAATTAACGCCTAATGAATCAACTATTTTAACTTCTTTATTAACAATATTTTCTTTTTCTTCGCTAACCGTTTTTAACAGATTCTCTAACGATTTAGTTTCTTTATGCGCTAATGGTTTACTATTTATTTGTTTATCAATACGCTGATGTGATAATTCTTGTACCACTTCAGGCTCCGTTAGTAATTCTGACAGATAGTTTTTCATTATCTTTTTACTAGCGGTTAACGAATTACTCATTTAGCGCTCAACCTCATTATTTTTCACGTTTTGCTTGACTAAATAGTTCAATAGGCTTTTATAAGCTAATGTACCTCGGGAATTTGCAGCGTAATCCGAGGGGACTTTTTGGGCTATACTAGCATTCCTCAAATTGGTATCAACTGGAATAACTCCTGGCCATATTGTATTAGTATAGTCCTCTTGTAGCTTTTTAAAGGCTAAAATTGATGCTTTTGTGCGTTTATCAAACATAGTTGGCACGATAGTATATTTAAAGGGAGCATCCTGTTCTCCTTGCATAATATCCAGAGTCTTGATCATACGATCGAGACCTTTTAACGCGAGAAATTCTGTTTGCACGGGAATAACAATACGATCTGCTGCTGCCAAAGCATTAACCATAAGTACGCCAAGAACAGGCGGGCAGTCCATCAAAACATAATCGTAGCTATCAGCTACTTTTTGTACTGCTTTTTTCAATACTAAACCCATCCCTCCTTTTGCTCCCAGAGAGCGATCTAATGTCGCAAGTCCCATAGTTGCAGGTAAAATATCTATATTAGGGTACAGGGTTGGACATAATGTTTGTAGAATCTGTTCTCTTGATGATACTTGAGTAAATAACTCATAGACACTTAGGTCTAAATCTTCTGACTCAATGCCAAAATAATAACTTAGTGAAGCATGAGGATCAGTATCGACTAATAAAACACGATGCCCTTGCTCAGCTAAAATTCCAGCTAGAGCAATAGTTGTTGTGGTTTTACCAACACCACCTTTTTGATTTGCTACTGTCCACACTATCAAGGGCACTACTCACTTACAATTATTCAATATTATTGTCACTATGGTGATAATTTCATTCTATATCATCATTAGTTTTTTTATCTTTTGAGGCATTAGGCTCAATAGAATTGACCTTATCACCTTGCTCATTTCGAGTTGTGATGCGAATACCACCGTTATCTAATCGGATAACTTTGATATTATTTAAATTTTCAATTCCTTGGCTATTACTAGAATCGATTTGGCTAATTTTTTCTACGTTGGTTAGATCAATAGTTGGTGTTTCCATCAAGTTTTTCTTTTCCAAACCATATTTTGAAATAGCGACAACAACTTTTCTATTTTTAGCTCGCCCCTGTGCAGTTAAATTGTCTGAAGTAGGATAATATTGACCATAACCTTCAATAGCCATACGTGCGGGGTCTAAACCTAACCTTTCTAAAACTCTTAAAATAGCTGTAGCACGAAAAACAGATAACTCCCAATTTGAAGAATAGATTTCATTATTAATCGATTGGTTATCGGTATAGCCTCTAACACGTATGAAATTACTCGCTTGACCAATTACGTCATATATCGCCGATAAGATAGCCTCGGCAGATAAGGTTGCAGAGGATGAACCACTGGGAAATAACAAGCCGCTGTTCAACTCGATTTCTAACCAATCACCATCGATTTGTAATTGTGCAAAGCCTGATTCAACCAGTTCATATAAAGCCGTATGTAACTCTTCTTCTAATGAGCTTAGATTATTACCTACTTGCGAATCAGATATATTCGATAGTTGTTTTTCATTATCAAGTAACTCAGGGCCAGCAACCTCTAAAATCCCATTACCGTAAAGTTTCTTATTTGTCTTAGTGGTATTTACCATCAAGACACTGTCACCATGGCCTCTATTTTTATTCTCATCTTCATAGGCTTGGAATATACGACCAAATGATTCTGTAATACTTTCGAATGGTTTCTCGTTTACCATTGCCATAGCATATAAAACAACAAAAAGAGCAAACATTAGAGTCATATAATCTGCATAGGAGACTAACCAACGGTGAACATTATCATGTTCTATTATATGCCTTCTCTTGCGCAGTCGATTCATTGATCTAACCTAAAAGCAGATAATTTATTTTCAATCGCGTGGGGGTTTTCTCCATGTGCAATGGATACCAGACCCTCACAGATCATTTCACGGTACATTGTTTGTTGATGTACGATAGCCCGAATTTTATTGGCTATAGGTAAATAAAATAAATTTGCAAAACCAACACCGTAAATAGTAGCAATAAAAGCCGTTGCTATGCCCTGACCTAATAATGCAGGCTCAGTTAAGTTACTCATGGCATGAATTAAACCTAGAACCGCACCTAATATACCAATAGTTGGGCTGTAACCACCCATCGCTTCGTAAACATTGGCAGAGCGTAAGTTATGCTCTCGATAAAGATCTAAATCTAACTCTAAAGAGACTCGAAAATTATCTAATTCAACGCCATCGACTAATAAATTTAAACCTTTTTGCGTGTAACTGTCTTCAATTTCTAATGCGGTATCTTCTAGCGCTAGGTAACCCGATTCTCTTGCTTTTGCTGCCCATGTTACTATCTCATTGATCCCTCGTTCCACATCATATTTAGGTGGATAAAAAACCCACTTAAGTAGTAATATGGCATGGCTAAACTGCGCTATTGAAGATTGCAGCATAACGGCTCCTAATGTACCGCCAAATACAATTATAAAAGCAGGTAGCTCAAATAAGGCAGATAGATTGCCACCATCAAGCGTAAAGCCGATATAAATAGCTAAAATAGCTACAAGCAGCCCTGCAACACTCAATTTATCCACGGCCAATTTCCTTAACAATTGACGAGGCTATATTATCCAGAGGTAATGATAACTGGGATAAACCCGCTTTATCAATAGCTTGTGGCATACCATAAACAACACATGACTGCTCGTCTTGCGACCAAATTGTCGAACTTTTAGCTTTCAACAATCTCGAACCTTCTTTACCATCAGATCCCATACCCGTTAATATTACTCCGAGTACTTTGCCAGCAAAAGTTTTTGCAGCCGAACCAAAGCTAATATCAACACTTGGCTTAAAAGTTATTTTTGGGGAGTCATCATCTAATATTTTTATTTTAGCCGAGCTTTCCTTACCCGTTAATATCATCTGCCTGCCCCCCGGCGCTAAATAAGCATGCCCCGGTTTTAGTAGGTCACCATCAGCAGCTTCTTTAACTGTTATTTTGCACAAAGTGTTCAAACGGCTTGCAAATGCAGCTGTAAAAGCAGCGGGCATATGCTGAACTATAATAATGGGTAAAGGGAAATTACTTTCTAGTTCAACCAAAATTTTCTGTAATGCGACAGGGCCTCCGGTAGAGGTACCAATAGCTAAGAGTTTATATTCTTTTCCTGAACTACGACTAAGGCTTCTTTGTTCTTTCGCTATTGAAGGAGAAGATATCGACGACTTAGTAAGGTTTTTTGCTAGCCTCTCTCTTGGTAATGTTGGGGCTGAGACCCTTGAACGAATAGCCGCCCTCGGCTTAATTAAGCCTGGTCTCCTTGCTATTTGTATAACACGTTGACGTAGTAAGCTCCCAGCTTCATCAGTATTTTTGGCAATTTCACTAAATTTTTTAGGTAAAAAGTCCAACGCTCCAGCATCAAGCGCCTCTAACGTAGCCTTAGCACCTTGATGTGTTAAAGAAGAAAACATCAATATTGCCGTAGGAGACTGCGCCATAATCTGCTTTACAGCGTCAATGCCATTAAGCACAGGCATTTCAATATCCATAGTGATAACGTCGGGTTTAAGCGAAATCGCTTTTTCAACCGCTTCTTGGCCATTTACCGCCACGTCAATAACGTTTAATTTTGGATCTTTATTAAGGATGTCAGTAACTCGGCGTCTAAAAAAACTTGAGTCATCAACAACAAGTACCTTGTAGGTCATTTAACCTCTCTGATAACGCTCTTTATAGCACGCTATATAATCACACCTGATAATACACCTAAGTATATTATCTATTAGAATCACTAACTGCGTATTTTTTTATTAACAGGTGATTTTTTTGCATAGAATTTTAGCATATTCGCTATATCTAGGATTAGTGCAATACCACCATCACTGGTAATCGTTGCACCTGCCATTCCAGGTGTACCATGAAGTAACCTATCGAGTGGTTTAATCACCACTTCTTCTTGACCAATTAAGCTATCAACGACAAAGCCAACTTGTTGATTACCTAATTGAACAATAACAACATGACCTTTATCACGGGAACGTTCAACAAAGTTACGAACTAACCACTGGTCTAAATAAAATAATGGTATAGCTTTTTCTCTAACAATAATGGTCAATTGTCCATCAACACTATTGGTGTTTGATAAATCGAGATGAAAAATCTCATTAACTGATGCCAAGGGTAGAGCAAATGTTTGTTTACCTACTACAACCATTAACGTTGGCAGTATTGCCAACGTTAATGGTACTTTGATTTCAAGTACTGTGCCCACGCCGAGCTCAGAATCAATACTTACCGTACCATTTAGCTGAGTGATTTTAGTTTTAACCACATCCATGCCAACACCACGTCCAGATACTTCTGAAATTTCAGTTTTTGTGGAAAAACCAGGAGCAAATATAAGACTGAATGCTTCTTTATCAGACATACGAGCTGCAGAGTCTACATCAAGTACGCCACGTTCAATGGCAATATCTTTTAATTTTTCTGCATCCATACCCGCACCATCATCTTTAATGGTTAAGAGGATGTGATCTCCTTCTTGTGAGGCCGACAATACCACGGTGCCTTCTCTTGGCTTACCCATAGCTTCTCTGACATCTGGCGCTTCTACACCATGGTCTACTGAATTCCTGACTAAATGGACCAAAGGATCAGCAAGCGCCTCTACCAAGTTTTTATCTAAATCTGTCTCTTCACCTTCTAAGATTAACGAGATATCTTTATTCAAACTACGCGCTAAATCACGTACTACACGAGGAAAACGGCCAAAAACTTTCTTAATGGGCTGCATTCGAGTTTTCATTACAGCACCTTGCAGATCAGTGGTTACTGCATCTAAATTAGTGACTGCTTTGTTCAAATCCTCGTCGTCTGAAACCAACCCTAAACTTGTTAAACGATTCCTAACTAAAACCAATTCCCCAACCATATTCATTATTTGATCAAGTCGCTTTGTATCCACTCTAACTGTAGTTTCGCCTTGTGCTGCTGGTGCAGCGGCCTTTTTAGTCGTTTTCTTTGTTGGTGCTTCTTTTACTTTTACAGGCTCTGATTTTTTGGGAGCAGCTTTAACTTGGGGAGGGCTTACAGGTATTGCTTTATGAGGAACTACCGGTGGTACACTTATACTTTCATTAGTGGTCGATGGTTCTGAAGCTTTCGGTGCATTACCTTTGCCGTGTAGTTCATCTAATAACTTTTCAAACTCCAAATCGTCGATATCGTCACTTGAGCTAATCACCGCACTAGTTGTTGTATCGCCGGGATCAGAAGAGAAAGCACCTTGACCATGTAATTCATCTAATAATGATTCAAACTCATCGTCTGAAATTTCATCACTAGACCCCTCTATACTTGGAGTTGAAGGTGTAGGAACTGATTTCTCACTTACATTAGTAGATGAAGAAACGCTACCAGAGCCATGTAATTCGTCAAGTAGTCGTTCAAATTCATCTTCACTCATTTCATCACTTGAGTTTGATTCTTCAGCCACTGATAGACTTGTCTGCTCAACAACTTCAGGGGTAGAAATACTAGCTGGTTCAGCCGTTTTCACGCCTTCTGGTTGACTCAATTTTTTAAGTTCAGCTAGTAAATTATCATCTGCTGGAGCTAGGGGTTCACGGCTTTGTACCTGCACAAACATGTCATTGACAGTGTCTAGTGCAGATAAAATGGTATCCATTAGTTCAGGGTTAACCGAGCGTTTTCTTGTACGCAAAAGGTCGAATATATTTTCAGCCCAATGACATACATCAACTAGTGCGCCTAAGTTTAAAAAACCAGCGCCACCTTTGACTGTATGAAAGCCACGAAATATTGAATTTAATAATTCAGCATTATCTACGTCATTTTCCAGTTCTACCAGCTCTTCTGAAAGCGACTCTAAGATTTCACCCGCTTCGACTAAAAAGTCCTGTAAAATTTCTTCATCTGCTTCAAAAGACATGCAGTAACTCCCATTAAAATCCTAAACTTGACAGAAGATCATCGACATCGTCTTGATCTTCTACTACATCATCTCTATTTTCTGTATTTACAATTGGCCCCTCAACGAGGTTTTCGCCAACTTTAGGCAGAGCGTTCGCTTGCACTGCTTCAGCAGTTATACCAAAAGCGGTTAACATGTTTATTAAACTTTCTTCTACTTCACGAACTAATTCAATAACCTTTCGAATTACTTGGCCGGTTAAATCTTGAAAGTCTTGCGCCATTAATACATCAGTCATTAAACTGTGGATATGTTGAGTTTCTTTACCCGTATTTTTTAATAAAGTATCGATATCAAGGCACAATGATTTAAACTCAGTTAAATCTAAATCATTGTTCATCAATTTAGTCCATGAAGGATTAACAGCAGCTACTTGTTCGGCAATTGTGTCTACAACGGGAAAAATAGCCTCAACAGCATCCATGGTTTTATTAGCAGCTTCTTCTGTTCTGGTAATAACATAATTCAACCGCTCTTTGGCATCGGGAATATCTGCCGTAGCTAAATCACTCAACCTAGAATCCAACTGAAAATTTGTCAAAGAGTCATGAAGTTGGCGTGTTAATTTACCAATTTCAGCAAAAAGCTCAGAATTGATTGGATTTTGAATCTCAGCAATAACAGCATCTGCAGCTTCTTGCTGTCCTGATTCTAAAAATTCAACCACAGATTTCGCTTGCTCTAATGAGATCCGCCCCGTCATAGCTATACTCATGCAAAGTCCTTAATACAATATTTATCAAAACCTTATTAGCTAAACATCAATATGCTAGCTAAAGTTCGCACATTAAGCTAAGCGCTCAAAAATTTTATCTAACTTAGTTTTTAATGTTGCGGCTGTAAAAGGTTTAACAATATAACCATTAACACCTGCTTGGGCTGCCATCACAATCTGCTCTTTTTTAGCTTCTGCTGTAATCAGTAATACAGGGATATGTGATAAACTAGCATCTGCTCGAATTGCTTTAAGTAAATCGATACCTTGCATGCCAGGCATATTCCAGTCGGTTACGACAAAGTCAAAATCACCACCTTGAAGCATAGGTAAAGCTGTACTGCCGTCATCTGCCTCTTGAATGTTGGTAAAACCTAAATCGCGCAACAAATTTTTCACTATACGTCTCATTGTTGAAAAATCATCAACAACAAGCACTTTCATATTTTTATCCAAGGCACCCTCCGGCGAAACATTCAAATTAATTAATTTTCTTTATATTATTTTTTACCTAACAAGGTAATTATTCTTTTAACAAACTATCCGCAGACAACTCTAGTTACGTTTGCCAAGATTGCATGCGTGCTTTTAGACGATGCATTGCCTGGCTATGTATCTGGCTCACACGTGATTCACTTACATCAAGAACTTGGCCTATTTCTCGTAAATTCAATTCTTCATCGTAATATAGAGACAGTACTAAAGCTTCTCGCTCGGGTAAAGACTTAATGCATTGAGCTAGACCTTTTTTAAAAGCACTATATTCAATACTTTGATATGGATCATCGCCAAGGCAATCATCACCAAGTTTAATAGCATCTTCATTAACGCCTAGATCATCAATACCTAGTATTTTGCCAGTACTAACTTCACTTAATATATGATGGTAGTCATTTAATGAAATATCAAGTTTTTCAGCAACTTCAATATCAGAAACATCTCGGCCAAGTTGCGCTTCAAGTTCTTCAATCGCACGACTTATCATCCTGCTATTTTTATGAACAGAACGTGGGGTCCAATCCCCTCGACGTATTTCATCTAACATAGCACCACGAATTCTAATCCCAGCAAAAGTTTCAAAGCTCGCACCTTTACTGTTATCAAAATTATTAGCGGCTTCAAATAAGCCAATCATACCTGATTGAATTAAATCATCGACTAGAACACTCGCTGGTAACCTTGCTAGTAAATGATAGGCTATGCGCTTAACCAAAACAGTATGTTGTTCAAGCAAAGCTGTTTTATCAATTTGACTATTGTAGCTATTTGCTTTTACCACGTATTATCGCTCTCATTAAAGATATGCTTAATTAAACAGTTATTTAATTTGCCAATAACTGCTCAATAAAGAATTCTAAGTGCCCTGACGCTTGTTTAGGAATTGGCCATTGGCTAACTTTTTTAGCTAAATCTATATAAGCCAAGGATGCTGGAGATTGCGGATAAGCTTCCACAATAACTTGTTGTTTACGTACCGATTTTCGAACATTTTCATCGAAAGGTATTACTGCAACCAACTCGATGGCGACATCGAGAAATCTATCGGTCACTTTAGTTAATTTTGCAAAAAGTTGTTGGCCTTCTTTAGGGCTACGAACCATGTTAGCAACAACTTTAAATTTAAAGACACCGTGATCACGACTTAGTAATTTCATTAAAGCATAACAATCAGTTATAGAAGTTGGTTCATCACAAACCACCAACATGACATCCTGTGCCGCCCGTGTAAAACTTAGCACCATATCGGAAATACCTGCAGCGGTATCAACGATTAACACATCAAATTGAGTTCGCATTTCACTAAAGGCTCGAATGAGCCCTGCATGCTCTGATGGGGTTAAGTCCACCATTGATTGCGACCCTGATGTTGCAGGAATAATCTTAATGCCTGCTGGGCCTTCAATAATAATATCATCAAGTTCGCATTCACCAGATAATACATGAGATAAATTACGTTTTACCCTTAACCCTAACATCACATCGACATTAGCAAGGCCTAAATCGGCATCAAGCACTAATACTCGTTTACCAAGTTGTCCTAATGCAATAGCTGTATTTAGGGAGGTATTAGTCTTACCAACCCCACCTTTCCCGCCCGAAACTGCTACTACTTTAACTTGCTGTAAGTCTTGCATCTTTCTTAAGCCGCTCGCTTGATCTATCATTTAATTATACTTCTAATCATGTCTATTTAGCTAATAGCTAGCATTTTATATGATTGCGGCGGGCGCAACTGGCATTGGCCGCAATACACTAACATTGTTATTTACTGACTTAGTTGCCATCTTATCTGCAAGAGTAACTAATTTCTCAGCATTTGCAACTTTAATATCTTCTGGAACTCTTTGTCCATCAGTAAGATACCCTATTGGTAAACCATTTTGAATCGAAGTTGTAATTATTTCACCAATACTGATACTTTCATCAAGTTTAGTATAAATACAACCCGATAATGGTACTTTTTTAAAGCGATCGACGTTTTCTTGCATCACACCTTGCTGGGTATTAGCCGCTAAAACTAAATAATTCCTAATTCTTACTCGAGCGTTAGAAACTAATGCGGTTAATTGCTCAGCTAAACGCATGTCACGTTGTCCCATGCCAGCAGTATCAATTAGAATTAATTTCTTCTTAGTATATTGTTGTAACAAAACATCTAATTCTTGACTGTTCTTAGCAAGGCTTACCTGACAACCAATTATTTTTCCGTAGGTTGCCAATTGTTCAAAACCTGCAATACGGAAAGTATCAGTAGAAATAAGTGCAACCTGATCGCTGCCATGTACTTGAGAAAAACCAGCCGCAAGTTTCGCTATGGTAGTGGTTTTACCTACACCTGTGGGCCCTACTAAGGCAACGACGCCACCACGATTAATAATATCATTTTGTGTAGTATTAATTTGTTGAGCGATGAGCTGTGTTGCTTGTGACCATGCTTGCTTTTCATGAGATTGTTCAGGTACATAGCCAGCAATTTGATCTGCTATTTGTTCATTTAACCCTAGCGCAAGTAGGCGGTTTACTAAAACAGCTCGTTGTGGGTCTTTCTGAGCCATATCTTGCCACATCAAGCCAGAAACTTGATGCTCAAGTAAAGAACGAATAGAAGCCATCTCTTGTTGCATTTTCGATAAGTCATGTGAAGACACTTGCACGTCATTATTTACATCAGCAACTAAAGGGCTTGAAGTTGCAATACTCTGATAAGCTATATTTGTCGATATATTAGCACTTATATGATCATTTTCACTTTGGCTAGGGACTGAATTATTGGGTTTGGAATGAGTTAGTCGATCAGTAAAATCTTTAAGTTGCTGCTCGATAGTAACCGCATTAGCTGTTGTTTCAGCTGATTGATGAGCTTCTTGTAGATGAGCTGGTTGCTGAACTTGACGATTAAGTAATGCAGATAAGCTGTCAGCGGGAATACGTTCGCTTAAACCATCATTTGTTATCGATGCTTGAGTGCCGCCTTGTGGCTGATTTGCCTGGCCAATACTAACAACATCACTACTTACTTCTCTCGAATTTGGCGAACCTAGCTGTACTTCAGTCGCTTGAATATTATTTTGAGGAAATTCCGCAGGCGGTACTGCCTGGTTGTAATCAACCGCAGCCATTAACTCCACACCTTCCGGAATCTTTTTGTTGGACATAATAACCGCATCAACGCCAAGTTCTTCTTTTATCTGTGCTAATGCTGTACGCATATCTTTGGCAACAAAACGTCTAATTTTCATATCCAGCCTCTATTTTCGCTATAAATTACAACAATACACCAAATGATTATAACTACAGGTTATTGCCCAATGGCACTAACAATTTTAATTTGTTTATCATCAGGTACTTCTTGATAAGAAATAACACGTAAGCTCGGGATCGTATGTTTTACAAACTTAGCTAAAACGTGACGTAAAATACCTGATGTTAATAATATTGGTGTATCACCAGCCATTTCTTGCTGGTTTGCTCCTTCAGTTAATGATTTCTGTAAGCGCTCCGCTAACCCCGGCTCAATACCGGCACCATCATCTCCTGCCATTTGCATTGACTGATGCAACATCTGTTCCAATTCTGGAGCCAAAGTTATGACGGGCACTTCTTGAGCGCCACCAACAAGGTCCTGAATAATAAACTTTCTCAAACTAATGCGCACAGCAGCAGTCAGAACTTCAGCATCCTGACTTTTTGGACCATACTCAACTAGGGTTTGCACTATAGAACGCATATCGCGTACAGCTACACCTTCATTCATTAGGCTTTGCAATACTTTAACAACCGTACCTAAGGTCAAGGTATCAGGAATAAAGCCTTCAACTAACTTAGGGTAGTTTTTAGCAAGTAAGTCCAACAAGTTTTGAACTTCTTCATGCCCTAATAACTGCGCGGCATTATTGGTTAAAATTTGGCTTAAATGAGTAGCTAGTACCGTCGCCGAGTCCACCACGGTATAACCTAGTGTTTGCGCCTGCTCACGTTGGTTTTGATTAATCCAAGTGGCATCAAGACCAAAAGCAGGATCTTTAGTAGCAACACCTTCAAGGGTGCCAAAAACTTGTCCCGGATTAATAGCAAGCTCTTGGTCGTGACGTATTTGTGCACTGCCAACAACCACTCCCATTAGGGATATTTGATAACTATTTGGATCTAAGTCTAGATTATCGCGAATATGCACTGCGGGTACTAAAAAGCCAAACTCTTGAGACAACTTTTTGCGAACCCCCTTAATACGACTGAGTAGTTCACCACCTTGGGCTTTATCTACCAGAGGAATTAAACGGTAGCCAATTTCTAAACCAATGATATCAACATGATTGACATCATCCCAATCTAGCTCTTTGACTTCGTCTTCTTTTTGTTGATGTTGCGCTTGTTCATCTTGGCTTATTTTTTCTTGTTCAATTGCATTATTCGTTTTGTTTCTTGCGCCAATAAAGGCAGTTGCAGCAATAATTCCGGCAAATAAAATAAAGACAAAATGCGGCATACCGGGAATTACCCCCATAACAAACATCACACCTGCTGCAATATATAGTGACTTTTCCTGACCTAGCTGACTACTTACTTGTTCGCCCATATCTTGGGCAGTATTTTGACGAGTAACAACAATTGCAGTGCCTACCGATAATAACAACCCAGGTATTTGTGCAACCAAGCCATCACCAATAGTTAGTAAGGTATATATCTCAACAGCGCGGTCAAAAGATAAATCATGTTGTACCATCCCAATAATCAAGCCACCAACAATATTAATGAATAAGATGAGAATACCAGCAATAGCATCACCTTTTACAAATTTACTAGCACCATCCATCGAGCCATAAAAATCGGCTTCATTAGTTACTTCAGTACGGCGCTCTTTTGCTTGTTCTTGAGTAATAAAACCAGCATTCAAATCAGCATCTATTGCCATTTGTTTACCTGGCATGGCATCTAAAGTAAATCGTGCGGTAACTTCTGCAATTCTGCCTGCACCTTTAGTAACAACGACAAAGTTAATAATAATTAATATAAGAAATACCACTAAACCGACAGCATAATTGCCACCGATTACCACGGAGCCAAATGCCTCAATAACTTTACCGGCAGCCTCTGGGCCTTCATGACCTTCTAATAATACGACTCGTGTACTAGCAACATTCAGCGCTAAACGTAGAATTGTTGCCACTAACAATACGGCCGGAAAAGAGCCAAACTCTAACGGTTTTAAGGTGTATACAGTAATGAGTAAAACAACGAGGGAAAGAGCTATGTTAAAAGAGAATAAAATATCTAATAACCAAGCTGGCATAGGTAAAATAATCATACCTAACGCAGCCATAACCAATAAAGGGGTACCTAAGCCAGTTAAATGGCGTAGTTTTGATTTATCGAACTGATTAAAATAAGCGGCTAGTTGCATTACTACTTCATGATGTTTTTTTGACAGTACTGATGAATTAGCAATTCTTATACCAAAAGATGAACTATCTCTCTTTGGCAAGGTTTTAATGAATAATATTGCTACACTATTACAATAAATTCACTTTATACCAATATTTTTATTAATATCTAAAATCTTCGGGAATTGGTAATTCTTTTGCAACAGGAATAGGTTTTTTAGCGTTGCCTTTTTTATGTTCATTAAGTTGAAAAATAAACGCTAAGACTTGAGCAACCGCAGCAAATAACTCTTCCGGAATATCATCACCTACCTCGGCGGTATAATAGAGCGACCGAGCTAAAGCCGGTGATTGAATTATTTCAATTTGATGCTCTTTAGCGATAGTACGAATATGTAGTGCCATTTCATCTACACCTTTTGCTGACATAACTGGAGCACCACCTGCCGCTGCATCGTATTTTAGCGCGATTGAAAAATGCGTTGGATTCGTTATCACCACATCAGAATCAGGAACGTCTTGCATCATGCGTCGTTGTGACATTTCATATTGAGTTCTACGAATACGTCCCTTTATTTCTGGACTACCTTCACTACTTTTATGCTCATCTTTAATTTCTTGTTTGGTCATTTTTAATTGACGGTTATGATTCCAAACCTGATAAGGCGCATCAATAATAACAATAATACCAATGGATAAAGCTAACACCAGAAACATCCACAGTAACATGGTGGTGGCATGTTCAAAATTAGCAGGACTGGTTTCCCGACTTAAACCTAAAATTTCTTCAAATAAACCACTGAGTAGTAAAAAAGCTACGGTGAAAACAACAAAAAATTTTAAAATAGATTTAATCAACTCGACCGCAGCTTGAACGCCAAACATCCGTTTAAATCCGGCTATAGGGGATAGTTTACTTGCTTTTGGCATCATCGCCTCCCACGAAAAACTCATGCCACCAAGTAAAGTATTACCAACAAATGCTGCTAACATAACGATAAAAAAGATCCACATTAATGGGGGAATGATCTGGTAGACACCATCGTTTATCACTTTAAAAAGCGCATTAACGTCCATAGCTTGTTCACGGCTTAAGGTAAACATATGGCTCATCATATTTGCCATTGACGCTGCTAATGCTTTGCCCATAAGTAACATAGCGCAGGCACTGCCCACCAATACAAAAAAGGTACCTAAATCTTTGGAGCGAGCAATTTGGCCTTTTTTTCGGGCGTCGGTGAGTTTTTTCGCCGTGGGCTCTTCACTTTTTTCACCGCTATCAGAATCAGCCATTTATGCCATCTTACAATCAATGAGGTAACAGCTAAAATCCAGTGCACGTTGCCACTGCAATTCAAAATGAGTAAAGAAGTTACCAAAAGTTAGCCACATAATAAGTAAACCGGCCATCATGGTGATAGGAAAGCCAATAGCAAAAATATTTAGTTGCGGCGCAGCTCTGGTCATAATACCAAAAGAAAAATTAATCAATAACATTGCGGTGATCGGCGCTAAAGCAAGAGATAACGCGGTAGCAAACATCCAACTGCCCCACTCAACAATTTCTCGATATTTAATACTTGATAGGTGTTCAGTGGGAATTGGAAGGGTGTCAAAACTAGCGACAACAAACTGCAAATAAGCTAAGTGTCCATCCATTACCCAAAAGAGCAATGAAGATAAGATCAGGAAAAACTGCCCAATAGCGGGAACATTCATACCACTGGCAGGATCAACTAGGGACGCAAAACCTAGGCCTGATTGCATGGCAATAATTTGTCCAGCCAAAGTAAATGTATTAACTACCATAACGGTTACAAAGCCAATCATAACGCCAATAATCATCTGCTGCCCAAGTAATATTGCCGTAGTAATAGACATTAAATCAATATCTTGTACCGGTGGGATTGCAGGCAGAATAGCAAAAGTAATTGAGAAGGATAAAAACAGCTTTACCCGCCCTGGAATAGTTTTGGCGCTAAAGCCTATCATAGTCATAACTAATGCAGATATACGACTAAATGGCAAAATAAAGTCTGCTACAAACTGATTAATAACAGCGGCTGTAAATTCCATGACTAAGTACCGATAACAATTGTTTTAATAGCCAGAACTAGAAATAACACAAAACTAACCATTAAATAATAACACTGGGAATACTAGAAATGAGACGAATGGTATAATCCATCACCTTTTGTACCAGCCAATGACCACCTATAATTAGCGCCAATAAGGTAACAATTAATCTTGGTAAAAAGCTTAATGTTTGTTCATTAATTGATGTCGCTGCTTGAAATATAGCAACCATCAACCCCACAGCAAGGCTAGGTAAAATAATAGCGCAGACTAATATAATAACGAGTAATAAAGCGTCGCCTAACATATCTACATAGATTTCAGGTCCCATAATTTACTCTCTTTTTACCCTATTTATTAAACACTATATTTTAAAATACAAATAAAATATGACTAAAACGCTATTGCCGTATTAATAACTTAACATCAGACTAACTACCCATACCATAACTGGTAGCGATAGTACCAATCACTAGGTTCCAACCATCAACCAAAACGAATAACATCAATTTAAATGGTAAAGATACAATCATAGGCGATAACATCATCATACCCATTGCCATCAATATACTGGCAACAACCAAGTCAATGATCAAAAAAGGAATAAATAATATAAAGCCTATTTGAAAGGCCGTTTTTAATTCACTGATGATAAAAGCTGGGATTATTACCGTCATTGGTAAATCGGTTGGTTTATCCACCGATTCAATACCAGCCATGCCTGCTAATGTATCAAGGTCTTTAACACGAGTTTGCTCCAACATAAAAGCACGCAGTGGTATTTTGCCAAGATCGATGGCCTCACTAGAAGTCAGCTGCTCAGATATATAGGGTTGAATGGCGGTTTTATCTATTTGATTATAGACTGGCGTCATAATGAACAATGTCATAAACAGCGTTAAACCGATAATGACTTGGTTAGATGGTGTTTGCTGAAGACCAAAAGCTTGTCGTAAAATAGCCATTACTACTACTATTCGGGTAAATGATGTCATCATGATGACAGCAGCAGGAATAAAGCTTAGCGCCGTCATGAAAATTAATATTTGTAAATTTACCGAATACTCTTGCGAGCCATCAGGGTTGGTAGTGAGCTTTAATGCTGATAATGATAAGTCTTCGGCAAAAGCGCCAAAGCTCACACTGAGCATAGATATAGCTATGATGATGAAGAACAAAATTCTTTTCATGGTTCCCTGAGCTTCCTATATGTAAACCTAGTTTATAACCCGAATTGCAATTAATTACCCTGAAAGTTCTATCTGGTTATTGACCATAACTCTAGTTACGACCTTTTAGCTGATAAAAAGGATAATATGTTTTTTGGTAAATCCCCAGTCGTGATATTCTGGCTGACTAATGGCTCAGATAATTTATCTAACAAGGTGATTTTCCCAGCGGTGACCCCTAGTAATAATTGCTGCTCTCCCACTTGTACTACCATAATTCGCTCTTTGGTACCTAACGATAAGCTGGTTATCACTTTAAGCTGACTAATACCTTGCTGAGTAAATTTAAAACGCTTGAGGACAAAAGCACAGATAATAATTAATGCTAAAACCATTAGCAAAGATAAAATCATACTACCGGCATTCATATTAGACCTAACATGTTTTCCCACCTGAGGACTGTTCTCAGCAGTACTCTCTTGCTCAATAACCTCTGTAATTGCTACGTTTTGACCAGAGCTATTTTCAGTAACAATATTTTGCCCAGCAATACTGTTTGTTGTATTGCTTTGTGCTAACGCCGCCCATGACAGTAGATAACAACAGGTAACCAAAAATATGCGCATTGTTTTTGTTGTCATTGATTGAATGTTTTTGAACCTGCTACGGGTAACGTTCATAGTTGAGCTACTTTAATTTTTTAATACGTTCTACTTGGCTAACAACGTCGGTCAACCGAATACCGAACTTATCATTAACCACAACCACTTCACCATGAGCAATTAAAGTGCCATTAACTAAAACATCGAGTGACTCACCCGCTACCCGGTCTAATTCAACCACTGAACCTTGGTTCAATTGCAATAAATTACGAATACTGATATTACTGCGGCCAACTTCCATAGAAATGGTTACTGGAATATCTAAGATAGCATCTAGTTTACGCTTTTCCTCTCCGGTAATCGGCGCCTCATCCTCGGTTAACTCTTCAAGTTCAACCGTTTCTGCACCTTCACCTGCGACTCTTGCTTCGGCTTGCTCATCTAGCGCCTCATCCCACATACTCAGGTCTTCGTCTTTATCGTTACTCATACCACTGGCCTCAATTTATAATTTTATTCAAATATTTAGACTTATTTTATTCCCAAAACAGCTTATAAGTCGTCTTCGAGCAGATGCAGCTCTGCATCACTATCAAGGCGTTTACCACCTTTAGTTAAAATAGTTAATTCAGACTTGGCCGATTCAGGTCGTCTAATTTTAGATTCAATTTTCAAAGCTATATTATCTCGGCTTCGCCCTAACTTAGCTCTAAACGTGGGTAAGTCTTCAATGAGTACAGTAATATGCTCTGGCATTTCAATAGGGATAATATCCCCAGCTTGCAATTCCATGATTTGACTTAATGGAAGATCAACCTCAATAAACTTAGTATTAATATTTACGTGCACACCCATTATTTCATCGCGTAATGCCTTTGACCAACGCATATCAGTGTCTTCTTTATCACTTTGTACGCCGGCATCTAACAGTTCACGAATAGGCTCGAGCATCGAATAAGGTAACGCAATGTGAAAATCACCACCACCACCATCTAATTCAATATGAAAAGAGCTGATAACAACCACTTCCGTAGGGCTAACAATATTGGCCATTGAAGGGTTAACTTCTGAGTCTAAGTATTCAAAAGAGACATCCATAACGGGTGACCAAGCTTCTTTGTAATCTTCAAAAATAAGCTTTAGCAACATTTGAATTATTCGGCGCTCTGTCGGGGTAAATTCGCGGCCTTCTATTTTGGCATGATAACGACCATCACCACCAAAAAAGTTATCAACAAGGATAAATACCAAACGAGCTTCCATAGTGATTAACGCAGTACCTTTTAACGGACGAAAACGTACCATATTCAAACTAGTGGGGACAAACAGGGTATGTATGTACTCACCAAACTTAATCATTTGAATACCATTAATAGAAACTTCAGCTGTTCGGCGCATCATGTTGAATAAACTAATACGCATATGGCGAGCAAAACGTTCGTTGACCATTTCCAAGGTAGGCATTCGGCCACGGACAATACGATCCTGTGAAGAGAAGTCATAATCAGAGGTGCCATCTTTCGATTGCACGACATCCTCAACTTCTTCTTCTTCTTCAACATCATCAACGCCATGTAATAAGGCATCAATCTCGTCTTGGGATAATAAATCACTCACTCGATAGTCTCTTTATAATTTTCTATTTAAGTATCTATTTAAACGTTAAGTTAGCATGACTTTAATATTGTTAGCTTCTACAGGCATGCAAACTTAACTACTGCATGACAAAACCTGTGAAGAGAACTTTCTCTATGGTTTTATCACCTTCTATATCTGTCATTATTTTCTGTACTGCAGCTAGTGATTTCTGTTTTAAAGAGGTTTTTCCAGCACTAGTTGCCAAGTCATCGGCATTGGCTTGAGAGAATACTCCCAGCAAAGTACTTTCAATTAATGGAATATGCATTTTTGCATTTTCTTCATTATCGCCACCACGAACTAATAGTTGTACACGTATTTCGACAAAACGATCGCGTGCAGCACCTGGTACATTGAAACGAAAGGGTCTTGGCATTGGTACATACAAGGCGGAACCTAATTGTGCACCGGCATCTACTTCAGGCGCTGCAGCCTCACCTGAATCACTGTCTAACGCAGCATCAATATCTGTTTGACTTGTGGCTTTGTCACTGCCCCCCATAAAGAAGAAATAACCAGCCCCAGCACCACCGAGTAAAACTACCACGGCAATTATGATGATTATCATCTTTTTCTTTTTACCTGAGTTGTCTAGCTCCAACTCACCTTCTTTAGCATTTTCTTTTTCGTCTGCCATGAGAATCCTTTAGATTTACCGCCAAAACAATCAAATTAATAGTGACTAATGAATGACATAGTATTTATTGTTAGACTATATCCTTGAATAGTCTTTGAGCCAATGTGTTTTCATCAACTTAACTTCATTTTAGCCAATTAAGCATAGTAATCTACGCCAGTTGCAGAAGAATCGAACAACCGAGCCGATAAAACATGTTCGACATTATCCGCGCCTTCATTTTCGCTAGCTAACAATGATGCGTTATCATTATTTTGCTTCATATTATTTTCATCATTACTTTGTTGCTGACTTTGTTGCTCAACATTTGCGCCACCAACATCAACACCTTGCTCAGCAAGCATTTCTTTTAATTTGTGCATATTTTCCTCTAGCGCTTCCTTAGCTTGCTGGTTTTGTACGACGAAATTAACTGCTGCTTGCTCACCTTGTAAATTAACACGTACCTGCATATTGCCAAATTCAGGGGGATCAAGGGTAATATCAAATTGTTGTAATTTCTGATTGATCATTATCATCACTTTATCTTTTACTGCATCGGCAAAATCTTTTCTAAAGATGGCAATGGTTTCTTGCTGAAGTTGAACATTGCTTTTTTGGATCTGAGCAATATCGCTAGCAACATTATGATTAAGCACTTCAGAAACTTGATGTTCACTATAGGCATCATTACTTTGCTTGTTTTGTGTGGCTTGTATCGATAGTGCTTGTGCCTCAGCTACCGATCGAGTGGCTGTATTATCAAGCTTACTGACTGTTTTGACGCTCTGCTCTAATGGTGTATCTTCAGCCATTAACATAGCATCTATAAAGTCCTCACCAGCATTTTCTACCGACTCTGTTTCGCTAACTATCGATTGAGTTTTTTGTTGCGCCTGAGCTTGTTGTAATGCCTGCACTTGTGCACTGCTCATCACTGGCTGCTTTTCCTGTCCTTGCACAGACTGGGCCTTGGTTATGTTTTCGGCCAAAAGAGAGACAGCTGAATTTCGCTCTGTTATGACTTTATCTATATTGGCTTTACCTGGTTGCAAATCACTAACATTACTAACCTGTGCAGTTTTTGGCTCACTCTTGCTGGTTTTGTTATTTACCGCCTCCACAGCATTTTTAGCGATTTTACTCTCTGCAATTTTTACCTTGTCACTTACATCTGTTGCCAATTGACTATTACTTTTAGTCGCCAGCTCTTTTAGTAAAGTGGGTACTTCTTCATCCATTAATTCTCCCTTACCAATAGGCTCAACAGGGAGCTGGTATAACCCAGAATCTACTTGCTCAGTAAATTGGCTTTTACTTGCTGGTGAAATACTTGGAGCTAAATCAGATATTTTATTATTAAGCTGTCCATTTACCCGCTGAGTATTCATTAACTTCTCGCTAGTAATACTTTGATTTTTAACAAGACTCTGCTGTGACTGCAATGATTGTTGATAATCTTTTAGCACTTGACCGCTAGCTTGCTGGGTTACAGCACCTTCTTTTAACTGTGCTCGGATAAGTAACTCATCTTTTGAAAAGGCCTTAAGCTTATGATCAAAGGTCATCTCTGCAGAGTTTCGACCATTTGATTTGCCATTTTCATTAGCCTCTACACCGTATTGATTAACTTTACCTCTAGTTTCAACAACATCCTCAGTATCAACCACCACTGTTTGCTTATTAGCAGAGTTGGCTGTTTTTACTTGATCGGACTGCTTTGACCTATCAAGTGTATTCGTTAACGTCTGATCGCTATTATAAAGCAGAGAAATAAACTGTTCAGACTCCGTTAATGCTTCATTGTTAGGAGAGTTTTCACTATCACTTGTGTTTTCTTGGGCGTTATTTGAGGAAGTATTCTCAGCACTTTCTGGGTTGGTATTACCTTCATCGCCAGTACTATCTTGAGCCGACGAGTCACTTTCTTGGCGGCCACTTAGTTCACCCGTGTCATTTTTGTCGCTTTCAGCAATAGTATTACCATTATTTGCCGTCGTTGATGTCACTTGTTCTTGGGAATATTTATTAATGGTTGTTTTACTTTCTTCACTAACATGTTGTTCAACTAAGCGCGAAAAGCCATCATCTTTATCCTGCCCATCAGAAGAGCCTAAATAATCTTTAGCTTTTGAATCAGTATCTTGCGATATAAAAGTAGGTAACACATTTACTGGCTGCATAGTCATCCCAATAGTTGAATTTAGCTAAAATAATAAAATTATCACGGCACTGCTTTGCTGTTAATCGCCTGAGTGTATTTAGATATTCGCTGTTGTAGCTATTTAATAGCACTTTATTAATTATCTATTAGAGAAATAGAGCAATAATCATTCCAGTTACTAAGTTTTAAACTTATTTTGTTGGAAGACGACTAACGCACAGGTCGACGAATGTATTGCTGTGTGGCTATTTCATCAAACATTTTTTGTTCTGCTCTATCTGCTGCGACAGCTATTTTTTTCAAGCGTTTATCGCGTAATAACTCAACCGCTTTTACTTTTTGTCGTTGTTTAAGCCAGATACTTTTACTTTGCTCAACCAGTGCCTTGGCTTGTCGCATAGCTATTTCCACCTGCGCTGAAGCGGTATCAAGTTTGGCGATAAAGGCATGATAATGACTGTAAGTCGCGCTATCTAAGCCCTGCTCTGCTCGTTGACTTAATCGTTTCATATATTCTAAGCGGTAGTCGGCAACCCCCTGCAAGCGGGTAATATTTTGTTGATATTCATTTTCGGCAACTTTCAATTGATCGGCACAGCGTTTTTCGTTGTCTAGCTCATATTTTAAGATTGTGTCAAGTTGCTTCGTTGCCATAATAAGTACTCTTTAAGTCGAACTTTTAATAGATATTTTAGATCTGTATTAAGTCTAGCCCTGTGTTTGCTGTTGATTATGGGCATGTGCGGCAGCAATAATTTCTTGTAGCTGGGCAATGCTTTGATCATAAGGGATAACTTCATTAATTTTTTGTTGTAAAAAGAAGTTAATCACTGGCAATACATTAATTGCCTGATCAATACGCGGGTCGTTACCCTTGGTATAAGCACCGATAGCGATAAGATCTTTGTTTTGCTGATAAAGGGCATACATTTGTTTTAACTGTTTGGCTAATTCTTGATGGTCGTCACTTGTTACCATAGGCATAACCCGTGAAATAGAGCCTTCAATATTTACTGCGGGGTAGTGCCCAGCATCCGCTAACTCTCGAGATAACACCACATGTCCATCTAAAATAGCGCGCGCAGCATCGGCAATAGGGTCTTGTAAATCATCACCTTCAGTTAACACTGTATAAAATGCGGTTATCGAACCTTGTCCTTCGCCGCCATTGCCAGCACGCTCAACAAGCTGAGGTAACTTTGAAAACACTGACGGCGGATAACCTTTAGTTGCTGGCGGCTCACCTACTGCTAAGGCAATTTCACGCTGTGCTTGGGCATAACGCGTTAAGGAATCAAGTAATAGCAGTACATTTAAACCTTGATCACGAAAGTACTCACTAATTTGTACTGCTGTTTCACAACCTTTAAGACGCATTAGCGGTGAGTTATCTGCTGGTGCTGCGACTACTACCGCCCGTTTAAGACCTTCTTCTCCTAAAATTTCTTCAATAAATTCTTTTACTTCACGACCACGCTCACCAACTAAACCAACAACGACCACATCGGCCGTTGTACCACGAGTCATCATCCCCATAAGTACACTTTTACCCACACCTGAGCCGGCAAAAAGCCCCATGCGCTGACCTTTACCAATACTGATAAAGCTATTGATCGAACGAACACCAACATCAAGTACTTCAGTAATTGCTCGGCGGGATAATGGGTTCATTGGTTTGTTATCAGCATGATAATCGTTATCTGACTTTATCGGCCCTTTACCATCAAGTGGTTTGCCAACACCATTAATTACTCGGCCGAGTAAGTCCATAGATAAAGGTATTTTTGCTTTACTAGAAATGGGCAGGACTCGCGCGCCTGGCATAACGCCACGCAGGCTTTCTTCTGGCATTAAATAGGTAATATCTTGAGCAAAGCCAACAACTTCAGCCAGTAAATCGCCATGCGCAGTTTCGACTAGGCACTGACTACCAACATGTGCTTTGACGCCAACAGCCTCAAGTGTTAAGCCTACTACACGCACTAAGCGGCCGGCAACTGGAGCTTTGAAATCATGAATAAATTGTTGACTGTTTTTAAAGCGTTCAGTTAAACGTGAGCTATCAACCATAGATTGGTTTACCTTAAAATAAAAATTTCAAACTAAAAAGTATCAAACTCTAATAGGTTAGGAACTTTGATGTAAAGCTTCCTGCAAGAAAGGTTCGAGCACTTGCTTTAACCTTGCTTTCATTTGCAAGTCGATATTTGAGGTGCTGTTTTCTATTTGACAACTACCTTGAGGTAATTGAGGTGCAGGTAATAAACGCCAACCTTGCTGGGCAATATGTTCCCCGCCAAATTGAGCTTCTACTAATTTAATGTCGCTTGGATTTAAACATATTTGTGTTTGTGCGTCATTACTAGGCAAACTTTTAATGCCTGTCGTGATTGCCGTCATTAAAATATCAGGATTAGTTTTAGCTTCATGCAATACTACAGCTTCTGTTAACTGTAAAACCAAATTCAGCAGCTGCTCTTCGACATTTTTTTCAACACTAGCTAGTGGTTGGTGTAATTGTGTAATTAAGTTTTCCCAGTTAGCACTTTGTTGGTCAATTTGTTCCTTTCCTTCAGTTAACCCTTGCTCAGTACCTTTTTCAATACCTTGCAGTTTCCCTTCTTCAAGCCCTTTAGTTTTTCCTTCTTCATAACCTTTAGTAAAACCTTCTTCTTTGCCTTGATTAAAACCTTCTTCGCTGGCAGCTAATCGAATGTCTTCAATTTCTTGAGCGGTTAGTGGTTGAGGCTCTGCTTCTTGGGGCTCTGGAGGTTCGTAAACCCAATTACTTTTTTTTCCGAAGGCATTAGTTTTATTTTTATCTTGTTGACTCAGTTGCCCTTGGACATTGGGTAAATCCCAAACATCTGTGGCCCCCTCTGACGACGCTTTTATTATACGGATTGGTACTTTTGACATTAATATCCCCTTAACGACTCTATGCTAATCTCATATTATAAAAACTCATCGCCGCCGCCGCCGCCGCCAAGCATAATTTCACCGGCGTCAGATAACCGCCTAGCAACTGACAATATCTCTTTTTGCGCAGCTTCCACTTCGCTGATGCGAACCGGTCCCATCGCTTCTAAATCATCAGCCATCATTTCCGCGGCACGTTTAGACATATTACTCATTATCTTATCTTTTAATGCTTCATCAGTGCCTTTTATCGCTTTCATTAAGGCTTCTTGTTGTACTTCACGTAAGATTGCTTGCATGCCACGGTCATCAACATCGGCAAGGTTTTCAAAGACAAACATTAAGTCTTGAATTTGCTGACTCATTTCTTCATCGTTTTCACGGATTGAGTCCATCAACATACCTTCAACATTACTCTCTAGGTAGTTCATAATATCAGCTGCCGCTTTTAATCCACCCATTTTAGCTGCTTGTGCACCGGCTTGACCAGCGAACTGTTTCTCCATAATCTCATTTAGTTCTTGCAAGGCGGCCGGTTGGACTTCTTCTAAATTGGCAATACGCATCATTAAATCTAAACGAACTTTATCAGTGAATTGACCCATGATCTCAGCTGACTGCTCTGGTTCAAGGTATGATAAAACAATAGTTTGAATTTGAGGATGCTCATTACGAATGATATTGGCTACTTGTTTCGAGTCCATCCACTTCAATGAATCTAAGCCCTTAGCGCCTCCACCCATAACGATTTGGTCAATTAAATTACCCGCTTTATCTTCACCCAATGCTGCTGTTAACGCTTTTCGGACAAATTCTTCACTTTGGAAGCCAATAGTAGAGAAGTTTTGTATTTCATGAATAAACAGTTTGTGCACGGCAGTGATTTTTTCTTGAGTAAAATCCTGCATTGCCGCCATAACAGTACCCACTTGCTGTACTTGCTTTGGTTCAAGGTGCTTTAAAATTTGTGCCGCATCCTCTTCAGATAAGCTAAGCAATAAGATTGCCGCTTTTTCAGCACCTTCTAATTTGTCTACATCAAAGCCTACTGGGGCTGCGGCTAATTCGCCGACTTCTTGTTCATCACTCATCTTCGTTCAACCAACTTTTCACTACTTGCGATGATAATTCTGGCTCATTTGCGACTAAGGCACGAACCGCTTTTAATACATCTTCATCTCGATGAAGATCAGGTAACTGTAAACTGCCATCTGGTGCAAAACCTACTGAGCCAGCATCAAAATCTGAAGTTAACATGTCCATGGTTTCATCACCTAAATCAATATGACTATCTAGTGACTTATCACCATAATCATCTGGCGTTTGATCTGGGTAAATTAGACGTTTCAGCATAGGGCGAACAACCGCTAAAATCAAAATAATAATAACCAAAGCACCTAGTACTAATTTTAGTACTTTAACAAACCATGGTTGTTGCCAAATAGGTAGTTCTACCGCTACACCAAAATCTGGGCGATTAAATGGAATAGTAACTACTTCTAAAACATCACCACGCTGTAGATCAAAACCAACACTGCCTTGTAATAATCGACGAATACTAGCAAGCTCAGCAGCCGAACGCGGTGCTATAGCCGGTGTAGTAGAATCTGCAGTTCCTTCAGCAGGAGCGGTCGTAGCACCAGCAACATAATCAAGCGCCACTGAAACACTTACCCGTCTGATTATACCCGCCTGTTGCTTGGTATGACTAATTGCTTCATCTAGCTCATAATTTTTAGTCGACTCTGAATGCTTACGACTTGGCATACTTTTCTTTTGACCGCCAACAGCATCTTCAGGTATTACTGACTCTACCGGTGGCTGGTTAGTTAACGCACCTGGAATACCGCCTAATGCACCACCTATATTGCTGGTTTCAACAGTCATTTCACTGCGCAATGCTGGTAAGTCGGCGTTATAACGGCGCTGTGTTTCCTCTACATTGGTAAAGTCCATGGTAACATCCACTTGCGCGGTATAGTTACCAAGTCCAACCACTGGAATAAGAATACTATCAATTTTATTCATGTACTCTTGTTCGCGCTTTTGCTCAATTTCAAACTCTTTACGTGAACGAGATGAAATAGAATTTTGCGAACCAGAATTAAGAAGTCGGCCATTTTGATCGGTAACCGTAACGCGGTTTGGGATTAAGCCTTGTACTGCCGATGCTATAATATCAACAACTGCATCAACCTCTTCGTCAGATAATATCTTACCTCGACTCATCGTCAATACAACAGTAGCTGAAGGGTTCTTTTCGCGACGAGCAAAAATATTTTCACGTGGGATGGCCAGTAAAACTTTAGCACGGCTAATACTTTGTAACTGCTCTACTGCTTTAGCAAGTTGTTGCTCTCGGCCATATTTTAATCTTTCTCGTTCAAGACGTTGGCTAACGCCAAAGCCCATATCTTTCATTAGAATATCTTCACCTTGTGAAGGTTCATCAGTTAAGCCTTCGCGAGCCAATAATAATTTAATGTTTTGATATTCATCGGTAGGTACTGAAATGGTGTTGTTTTCTTGACGGTACTCCACTTGATTAGCATCAAGGAAGTCCATAGTAGTAATCAGCTGCTTGGTAGGTAACTTCGACAAGAATCGATACTCGGGTTCATTAGCCAACATGATAACAAATACCGCAATAGCCAAACAAATAGTTAAGGCTACAACGATGGTAATTTGTCTTAATATATCAACATTGCCTAACGAGGCAGCAAATCCTGACTTTTGCTCTCCCATTCCCGCGCTGTCAGCTTCGCTGGCAAGTATATCACCACCATCTGCTGTAACCATTGCGTTTGTATCTGCCACTTTACTTCTCCATTGTACTGTTTTTATAAGGTATTTTATTGACGAGTAATACCTATAATTCTGTTATTTAGTTGAGGATAAACCATCAAGGACAAGGCACTTAAATAAGAAATAGCTAGCTATTACGATTGAAAGTAAGAAGCTATTGTTACATTTAGACCTACTAAATTAGACTGGCATGCTCATTATTTCTTTATATGCTTCAACAAATTTATTTCGTATTTGCACGGTAGCATCCAAAGCGATACCTGATTTAGATGAAGCAATCATAACCTCTGCAAGTGTAACGTTAGAGTCGCCCATTTCGAATGCTCTTTTTTTATCACCTGATTCTTTCTGTAATTCATTAACACTTTTTAACGCATCGGTAAGCATACTGCCAAAGTTACTCGTTGAATCGTTAACCTTACCAATACCGTTGTCTGCAAGACCATTAACACCCATGGCATCAGTGCCAACTGGAGGTAATTTATTACCCATAGCTTGTAGTGACATATTTTGCATTTGGCTATAGAGAGAGTTGCTTTTGATATCCATGGTGCGCTCACTTTTGTCAATTTTTTTACGTTATACAAGGGTTATCAGTGAGGTTGCAAGCATAGTGCCAAAGCGTTATTTAGTTTAAAAATGGTGGGAGATACGACCAAGCAAAACAAAAAATAATTTAATATTAACTTTACTTTGCTTGAGATACATCAAATGAAAAGGGTTATAACTTAAGAAATATTAGTAATAAAAGGTAATATATTTTAGGCCGGAATCTCTATGCCTGAATCACGCATTTTCGCAATTTTATAACGTAAAGTACGTGGGCTTATACCTAAACGTTCAGCAACAGCTTTGCGGCTTCCCTGACAAGCATGCAAGGTATCAAGAATAATCTGATGCTCTTGCAATTTAAGTTCACTGCCAAGTTTATCATCACTACAACTAACGTCTTCAGGCTCTGTTAATAATGCGGTATCGAAATTCTCAATCAGTAAGTCGCCGGCATCAATAAGCTGATCGGTATGTAAGATTAGTGCTCGTTGAATAACATTATCTAATTCACGAACATTGCCAGGCCAGTGGTAAGCATTAAGCTTACTGCGCGCGGCAGCTGTAAACTCAGGAATATTATCGCCATTATTTTGACAATGACGGGCAACTAAATGTTGTGCAAGCACAAATATATCATCGACCCGCTGAGCTAGCGGTAACCACGAAAGCGGAAAAACGTTCAAGCGATAGTATAAGTCTTCTCTAAATAGGCCGTCCTTTACCGCGGCTTTCAAATCCCGGTTACTCGTAGCAATAACACGAACATCAAGACTTATTGTCTTTCTACCGCCTAAACGCTCTACTTCACGCTCTTGTAGCACCCGCAAAATTTTTGCTTGTAGACTTAAGTCCATTTCGGTTATTTCATCAAGTAAAATAGTACCGCCTTGAGCCTGTTCAAATTTTCCTGGACAAGCCTGAATTGCACCGGTAAAAGCGCCTTTTTCATAGCCAAATAATGTTGCTTCCAGCATATTTTCAGGGATTGCTGCACAGTTAATAGCGATAAAGGGCTGAGCACTTCGTTTAGAGTGATTGTGTACGTATTGCGCTAGCACTTCTTTTCCTGAGCCACTTGGGCCCAAAATCATTACAGATGCAGCAGTACTAGCCACTTTTTTAGCTAAAACAAGTAAATCTAACGAACGCTTGTCTGCGACAATCGGATCCTTTTTATTAACCGTTTTTAGCGGAATGTATTGGCTGACCATATTAAGAAGTACTTGTGGTGCAAATGGTTTGGCAATATAGTTACAAGCGCCATCTTGCATAGCTTGTACAGCATCATCAATAGTGCCGTACGCTGTCATTAATAACACGGGTAAATTCGTGTGCTGACTCTTAATACTTTTAAGTAAAGACAAGCCTGACATACCGCCCATTTGAACATCACTAATAACAATATCAACTTGTTGTTTTTTCAACTCTAATAAGGCCGCCTCACCAGAATCAGCCTCAACACAGTCATAACCTGCTAATGATAGAGTATCCACCAAAGCTTCACGTAAACCCGCATCATCTTCAACAATCAGAATTTTATGTGTAGTCATTAGCTCTCTCCCATTAGGGTATTACCCATCACATTACCCTGCTCTAATAAAGGCAAGGTAATAACAAAGTGTGCGCCTGTATCAGTTTGGTTTAGCAAGCTAACCTCACCTTGATGAGCATTCACCACTGATTTAACAACAGATAAACCTAGCCCAGTGCCTTTGCTGCTGGAGGTATAAAATGGTTGAAAAATTTTGTCGATAATCTTAGCGTCAATTCCTGGACCATTGTCCTTAACGCTAAGGTATAACTGACTGCCTTGACTATACACTTGGATATTAATCAAAGGTTGAACGGCACTCGCACCATTACTAGCTGACAATGTGCTTATGGCTTGTAAGGCGTTGTGCAATAAATTTTGAATAGCCCCTGTTAAGGCACTTTTATTCGCTAAAATATGAAGATCACTGCCCGATAGCTGAATTTTGACTTTAACCCCTGCTTTAGTTAACAGTGCATCCATTGAAGCAACCGTATCATCAATTAACTCATTTACGGCTAGAGGAGCAACAACTTGCTCCTTACCGCTTTTAGAAAACAGTAACATATCATTTACTTGCTGCTCTAAATCGTGCAAGCGATCATTGAGTTTACTTTGAAACTTAAGGCGAGCCGTTTCCGCTAATTTAGCACTTGCTAAGTTTTCGCCATACAATATAGCTGCAGATAGAGGAGTACGAATTTGATGAGCAAGGGTAGATACCATTTTCCCCAGTGATGAAAGGCGCTGCATTTGCGCTAACTTATCTTGTAATAAACGTGTTTCGGTTAAGTCAGTTATCATGATTAGCTGACCAGGCTGTGCGCCTAAACTGGTAATTTCTAACTTGACTCGACGACCATCTTTAAGTGAAATCTCGTGCCAATCATCTTCCCGTGGATTAAATGAGCGAGCGATAACGTTAAACCAAGGTTGGCCCAGTATAGGCTCATCAAGTAGGTTTCTCGCTACTTGGTTTATCTTCACCACAATACCATTACCATCAAGCATTACTAAGCCAGTTGGCATGACCTCTATTAGCTGATCTGCTAACAAACTATCATTTACGCTTGGTTTATCTGCAATCGAAGTTTGAAAGGAGCTAACATTTGACACTGCAAGTGGGGAAAGTCGATGTGCTTTATTTTGAGTTACTTGCGCTCTTAAAGCAGCTAACTCACCAGGAAATCCTTCTTGCTCAAGTAAAGAAGGCTTATTCTCCCGTGCAATATTAGCAGAGTTAAATACTGAATTTGCGCTTCGCTCTCTCATTGACGAGCCTGAGGTAGGTATTGCTTGTGCCATAACTTGTGCCATACATAGGTACTCAAAAAACTATCTAGTACTTATAAAGCATTTACTATGCCATTATTTTTCATTTTAAAATCATTTAGTTAACTTTTATTCCGAGGTATGTATATGAAAGCAACCCGTCAATCTATTGACCTTATATTAAATGTTATAGAAGTTATTCGCTCGGTTTTTGTAGATTATATTTACGCATTTTTTCTACTAAGGTTGTTCTTCTCATGCCGAGGGTTTCAGCAGCTCTAGCAACAACATAGTCATGTTTATTTAAAGACTGCTTGATTAAAGATACTTCAAGATCAGCAAGATGCTCTTTTAAATTTAAGCCGTCACTGGGTAATAATGTAGAATCAGTTACAGCTACTTTCTCAACAGCACTATTAATGTCAACTAATGCATCTTCGCTACTTTCATCATCTTCATAATCAAAACCAGAAAAAAGTTCATTTATAGCGTCTTGCTCTTGTAATTCTTCTGGGTATTCAGGATTATAAACGTCTGCATCAATATGCTGGTATTTATAAGGTAACTCAGCGACATCAACAATTTGTTCACCAAACATTATCAACATACGTTCAATTAAATTTGATAACTCTCGAACATTTCCAGCCCAAGGATGTTCCATTAGTGACTCAATCGCTTTTTCAGTAAAACGTACAGTTTTATCTTGCTCGTGTTCAAAACGAGTCAGTATTTCCTTCAATAACAGTGGGATATCTTCTTTTCTTTCACGTAGCGCTGGGGTTTCTATTGGAAAAACATTCAAACGGTAAAATAAGTCTTCCCTAAAACTGCCCTCTTTGATCATTTCTTCTAAATCTTGATGAGTCGCTGCAATAATACGCACATCAGCTTTAATGCTTTTACTACCACCAACACGCTCGAAGGTCCGCTCTTGTAGAACTCGCAACAGTTTAACTTGCATAGGTTGAGGCATATCACCAATTTCATCTAAAAAAAGTGTGCCTCCTTCTGCTAGTTCAAAACGCCCTTTACGGGTAGATATCGCACCGGTAAAAGCACCTTTCTCATGACCAAATAACTCACTCTCTAATAACTCGGCAGGAATTGCACCACAATTGAGTGGTACAAAAGGCGCTTTAGCGCGCTCAGATAAATTATGAATATTACGCGCGACCACTTCTTTACCCGTACCTGATTCACCAAGTACTAAAACACTGGCCGGGGTTTTCGCTACTTGTTCAATTAAAAATCGTACTTGCGCCATAAGTTCACTACTGCCGACTAGGGAGCGAAATAAGGCACTGCTACCAGGCTTCATGCCACTGCGTGGTAATTTATTATGGTATTGATGACAATGATGAATAAGCTCGGTCAGCTGGGCATAGTTAAGGGGAGAGAAAAGCGTACCTATAACATTAATATTTGTCGCTAACTCATCGGTATCTAATACATCATGAAGAATAAAAGGCACACTGGGGTAAGCTTTAATTAAATTAGCACAGTCACTACTAACATTGCCGGTTAATATTACCGTAAGAATATGACTATGATCCTTGAGCTTTCCTATCGCTTGCTCTTGTGGGCAATGAATAAAATGCTCACCGACAAAGGCAAGTACCGTACTAAGCTGCTGACTTCTCGCTGCGTCATTATCTACCACTAAAATTTGCTTGTGGCCAATTAATGTTGCTGTTTCATTCATAACTGATTCTTCACTGCTAATGCTAACTTATTATTTTTAATGTCGTTTTATAGCGACAGTAGCAATCTTAGCCGTAAATTAAATTTAAGCAACAAAAAGTTGACGCCTAATAGTCATTTATTTGTCATAGACTACAATTTCATCCATTCCTACCTAATTAGTTTAATACAAATAAAGTAAAGGTATTTAGTCCTTTGCCGATAAAGAGATATTAAAATGCAAGACCCATTTTCAATGAGTATTCTAAACATCAATACAACACTTATATTCATTAATAAAAGGCTCTTCATGAGCAAAACGGTATCCTAATGAACATGTCAAAAAGTTGATATAAGTAGTTAAAGTAACTTAAACAAATAATTGATTAACGCTTACCCGATAAATAAAATCAAAAAAACAAAGTTTAAAACAAGTAAAATCAAATAGATAAAGTACACTTAATTATTATAATCATAAGTGGCATAAAAAAAGCATAATAGATGATAGTAAGTGTATAACCATATTTTAGTAAAGTAGGATAATGAAATGTTGATCATAAAAGGCACTGCTGAATTAATGCGTGATAAGCAAGAGTTCACAAAAGGTACTCGACATGAGTTTAATATGTTCTCAAGGGAGATGCCATTTGAACAGCAACTCACACAAATAGAAGAATATTTAGTCACTCGCGGTTGGGATAATATTGAAGTATTAAATAATGGCGTTGTTAATAATATAAAAGAGATCACTCATAAGGTATTGCAACAAGCTTTCCAAAAAGCTGAGAAAGAAGGCTTTGCCGTAACCGTTAATAATCAACCATTAGCTTAGT
This sequence comes from Colwellia psychrerythraea, assembly GCF_000764185.1. Taxonomy (GTDB): domain Bacteria; phylum Pseudomonadota; class Gammaproteobacteria; order Enterobacterales; family Alteromonadaceae; genus Colwellia; species Colwellia psychrerythraea_B. Next base: position 203,713 of record NZ_JQEC01000004.1, on the reverse strand, counting down.
TATAACTAAATCTATTGTTTCAATTTTATTAATTTTCTATACTTAAACTATAGAAATATTGGAGGTGTCTATGACACATGCATCACTTAAAAAGTACCAACAAACTAATATGAGTACTGCTGAGCAGGCTTCACCTTATCAGTTGGTTGCTATGTTATTTCAAAAATTATTAGGGAATATCGCTACCGCGAAAGGTGCTATATCACAAAATGATTTCGCAAAAAAAGGTGGCGAGATATCTAATGCTATCGCTATCATTGGTGTTTTAGAAGGATCGTTAGACTTTGAAAAAGGAGGTGAAATCTCAAATAACTTAGCATCACTTTATACCTTTTGCTCAGAGCAATTACTTGCGGCTAGTGCCGATAACAATGTTGACAAGTTAGAAGAAATCATTCAAATTCTTCTGCCGATTAAGGCCGGTTGGGATTCTATCCCACTAGAAAATCAAACTCAGGTTAGCTTTTAGTGCCTAATAATACTAAGCAATTACTTGAAATAATAAATGAAGTATCGCGGCAGCTTCTGTCGCAGATACTTACGGTGCAAAAAAATAACCAAGAAAACACAACCATTACCAATGAACCTTATAACGATGAGTCTAATACTGGTAGCTCAAAAATAGATAATAAGCTGACAGAGTTAATGTCAAAAAGAGATAAACTAATTCGTTCTTTATTTAAACAAAAAACAACCAACGAAATAACAGTTGAGCTTACCTTATTAAATGAAATGGTTGCACTTGATAAAGAATTATCAAATGAATCTCAAGCGTGCAAGCAAATATTAGCTGAACATGTATTAAGGCTAAAAAAAAGTAAAAAAGTAGCGAAAACTTATCAGCAGTATTAATCCAAAAGCTCAATGCCAAAAACATCTATAAAAAGAGATAGTCACATTTTAATTTTTTTATATCTTTGACAAACTATTTATAGAACCCCCCCCTGAACTAAGCCCAGAACGTATACGTTTAATTTTTGTACAACACAAACTATACTTAAGCCATTAACAAAATAAAGTGCCCTATGGCTAACTTTATTGAATAATTCTGGAGTATCTTATGTCAATTGCAAATCCATTGACGGCAAGTAGTACGATACAGCGCGCGTTTATGCCTAGTTCGGAAAAAATTGACAGAGAAAAACCGCTAAAGCCTGATTTAGGTGTTTATGCTAAAGATATTGTAGAGATATCAAAGCTCGGACTTGAAAAACAACAAAAAGAAATACAAGTTGAGTCATCAAAAAGTATTGAAGGTATTGCTAATGAAGTGATTAGAATCAGTTCAAGCATAGGTAAAGCAAAAGCTACAGGAAACCTAACCCATAATGAAGCGACCAACCTTTATAATAAGATTGCGGGTTTACTTTGAATAACAGTAAAAAAGCCATGTTTACTCAAAAGAGTATTAACCCCATTCAAAATTAAGCTAAAGATGTTTGCAAAATAAAATACCTCCTTAATTCCTCGCAGAGTAATACCTTTAGCAAAAAGCAAAGTGCTATCTGAACTGAGTATTATACTAGTCATTCTTTTTATTAATTTATTACCTGTGCATAACCGTGTTCTAATACTCTATATCCAATTAAATATTAAATTGGTATATTATGTGCTTAATCTAAACATATATAATCATTGATTAAATAACCCAAAAGGGATCTAAAGTAATGTTCAACAATAAAAACATTCTCATCACTGGTGGAACTGGTTCTTTTGGAAAAAAATATGTCAAAACACTATTACAAAGATACAGCCCAAATAAGATCATCATATATTCTAGAGATGAACTAAAACAGTTTGAAATGCAGCAAGATTTCAATCAGACCTGCATGCGATATTTTATTGGTGATGTGAGAGATAAAGAACGATTGACTCAAGCGCTGAATGGCGTTGATTTTGTTATCCATGCTGCTGCACTAAAACAGGTACCGGCGGCAGAATACAATCCTATGGAGTGTATTAAAACCAATATTAATGGTGCCGAAAATGTAATATCTGCGGCCCTTGCAAATAATGTAGAAAAAGTAATTGCCCTATCAACTGATAAAGCTGCCAATCCTATTAATTTATATGGCGCAACAAAACTTGTATCTGATAAACTTTTTGTTGCTGCTAATAATATTTCAGGTGGTCATAACACCACATTTTCAGTAGTACGTTACGGCAATGTTGTTGGTTCACGTGGATCAGTAGTGCCATTTTTTGACAAATTAATTAATGAAGGTGCAAATGAAATACCTGTTACCCATAATGAGATGACTCGTTTTTGGATCACTTTGCAAGGCGGTGTAGATTTTGTCTTAAAAAACTTTGAACGTATGTTAGGAGGAGAAATTTTTGTTCCTAAAATACCGTCCATGAGAATAATGGATTTAGCTAAAGCGATGGCTCCTAATTTACCAATAAAAATCATTGGTATTAGGCCTGGCGAGAAGTTACATGAAATAATGTGTCCTGATGACGACTCTTATCATACCTTTGAATATGACGACCATTTTGTGATAGCTCCAAGTATTAAGTTTTATAGCCGTAGCAATGATTTTACCGCAAATGCCCTTATGGAAACAGGCCGTCCTGTATCACCCGGCTTTGAATATAATTCCAAAAATAACCCTGACTTTTTAACTAACGAACAATTATTAGCGTTTAATCAAATGGCAGACCAATGATTCCCTACGGTAAACAGGCTATTTCACAACAAGATATTGACTCGGTAATTAAGGTTTTAAAATCTGATTTTTTAACTCAAGGGCCGCAAGTTCCGTTATTTGAAAAAAAAATAAAATCCGCTACACAGGCTAATCATGCCATTGCAGTAAACTCTGCAACATCAGCATTGCATTTAGCATGTTTAGCTTTAGGACTGTCTCAAGGCGACGTAATATGGACCACGCCGATTTCATTTGTAGCAACCGCGAACTGTGCTTTATATTGTGGCGCTGACGTAGACTTTGTTGATATTGACCCTAGTACCTATAATTTAAGCGCGAGTGAGCTAGAAAAAAAGTTATCCTATGCTCAACAGCATAATTTGCCTTTACCTACTATCGTTATTCCGGTTCACTTATGTGGTCAACCGTGCGATATGGAGAAGATCCATGCACTAAGTAAAACATATGGCTTCTCTATCATTGAAGATGCTTCACATGCCATCGGTGGAAAATACCAAGGTAAACCAATAGGTAATTGTGAATATAGCGATATAACGGTATTTAGCTTTCACCCCGTAAAAATCATTACAACGGCCGAAGGTGGTGTTGCTACTACAAACACTATCAAGTTAGCGCAAAAAATGGCATTACTTAGAAGCCACGGCATTACTCGCGACGATGATTTTATGACAGAGCCAAGCCATGGTGCTTGGTACTATCAACAAATAGAGTTGGGCTTTAACTACCGTATGACCGAAATACAAGCAGCGTTAGGGGTTAGCCAATTAACAAGACTCGCTGAATTTGTTGATGATCGTAACCGACTTGCCAAACGTTATGATGATATATTAGGTGATTTACCCATTATCTTACCAAAACAGATTAAAGACAGTTATTCCGCACGCCACCTTTATATCATCAAACTCAAGCTAGCTGAGACCAAGCTTACTCATAAACAAATTTTTGACACCCTACGTGTAAAAAAAATTGGCGTAAACTTACATTATATCCCTATACACATTCAGCCTTACTATCAGGCATTAGGGTTTAGAGCAGGACAATTTCCAATCGCTGAAGAATACTACGAACAAGCGATTAGTATTCCACTGTTTCATAAAATGACCGATGAGCAACAAGAAACTGTGGTTCAGGCGCTTAAGGATGTTTTACTATGAATATAGCCATTATTCCTGCCCGAGGTGGTAGCAAACGCATTCCTCGTAAAAATATAAAAGATTTTTGCGGCAAACCGATGATTGCCTATTCTATTGAAGCTGCAAAAAAATCGGGTTGTTTTGAACGGATAATAGTTTCTACTGATGATAGTGAAATAGCCAGCGTTGCTAAACAATATGGTGCTGAAGTTCCCTTTACCAGACCTGATAATATCTCAGACGATTATGCGTCAACGCTTGATGTTATTGCACACGCTATTACCGAGCTAAATTTACCTAAAAATACAAAAATATGCTGCATATACGCCACAGCGCCTTTAATTTCTAGCGATAAATTATCTGAGGGTTTAGCAATTTTTAACGCATCAAGATTAGACTATGTTTTTAGTGCTACCGAGTTTTCATACCCTATTCAGAGGGCATTTAAACTTTCAACTAACGGTCACGTTGAAATGTTCCAGCCTGAACATTTTAATAGTCGCTCCCAAGATCTAGAACAAGCCTATCACGACGCGGGACAATTTTATTGGGGTAGCGTATCCTCATTTTTACTTAAAACCCCTATTTTTGGCGACACCTCAAAACCTATCATTTTACCCATCACACAAGTAAAGGACATCGATACCCCCGATGACTGGCGGCTTGCTGAGATGTTGTTTAACTTAGGTTAGAGAATAAAATGAATATTATGATTCGTACCGATGCATCATCTTATATAGGAAGCGGACATGTTATGCGCTGCTTGGTGCTGGCAAAAGGATTAAAAAAGAAAAGACACAATGTTAGCTTTGCTTCACGCCCACAACATGGCGATATGATAGACTTTATAGAAAGTAAAGGCTTTAATGTTTACCAACTTGAACAACCTAAGCAGTGGTTGATACCAAAAAGCGATGCTGATTATTCAGCATGGCTTCAGGTTTCTTGGCTGGAAGATGCACAGAGTTTACTTGAATGTGTTGATAGTATTGACTTAGTGATAGTGGATCACTACGGTATCAACGAGGAGTGGGAAGAATATGTACAGAAGCAACTTAATTGTAAGTTATTCTCCATAGACGACCTGAGCCGAACGCATCACGCCGATTTAATTCTCGATCAAACGTTAATGCGCACCGAAAAAAATTACCGTATAAGAAACCCAAATGCGAAGATTTTGGCCGGGTGTAAGTTTGCTCTACTGGCTCCTATATTTGCTGTCTATCGAGGGATGGCTTGCAACAAAATCCATAACGAACGTTCCACCCGTATTTTACTCAGCATGGGCGGAGTTGATCAGCCAAATGCCACCCATAAAGTACTCCAAACATTAAAACAGTCGCCACTTCCTCACCCTCAAGTTACTGTATTACTTAATTTTAAAGCACCACATTATCAACAAGTTAAAAACTTTAGTTTACAAAATAGTGATTGGGTTACCCATATTGATTTTATTGATGATATGGCTCGGTTAATGACAAAGCACACTATAGCTATTGGTGCACCTGGTTCAACGTCATGGGAGCGTGCATGTATTGGCATCCCTAGTATTATTATTCCTCTAGCTGAAAACCAAAAAGACATAAGTCAGAGCCTTGTCCAAGCACAAGCAGCAATCAAAGTGGTACTTGAAGACATTGCTGATAAATTACCCGCGGCAATATCTGAGTTAAACGTCCACTGGACTAAGTTCCACAATGCAAGTAAATCACTGTGTGATGGTTTAGGTCTAAAAAGGGTGATAAGTCAGGTCGAACAACTAGTTAATAACGCCGACAATACATTAAAACTACGCCAAGCCAAGACAATGGATATAGAACAAGTTTATGAATGGCAATCGCATCCTAAGACTCGTCAGTTTTCACTAAATTCAGAGGTCCCATCGTGGACAGAGCATAAAAAATGGATGTCTAAACAATTAGTTAATCAATGCGATTTTTTCTACATTATTGAACTCTTAATCAACAAACAGGCTGTTGGTGTTATTCGGTTAGAAAATATTCGAGTAAATGAATACCTGATATCAATATTTATCAGCCCGGCTTACCATGGTCGTGGCATTGCAAAAAAAGCATTATCCAGCCTTGATAGGCTCCACCCGACATTTAAAATTAATGCCACTGTACTGCCAGAGAATATCGCTTCACAAAAACTTTTTGCTGGTGCAGATTATCAAAGAAGCTCAGCAAATACCTTTATCCGTCCACCGATTATTTAGGATTAGTAAATGAAAGATATTTTTATCGACGGCCGCCAAATTGGGCCAAAACATCCCCCTTATATCATCGCCGAACTTTCAGCTAATCATAACGGAGATATAAATAGAGCTTTTAAAATCATCGAAGAAGCTAAATTATCAGGGGCCGATGCGATAAAACTACAGTCTTATACTGCAGATACTATCACCATAGATTGTGACTCAGAAGACTTTCAAATACATGGCGGCCTATGGAGTGGCCAAACTTTATATCAACTTTACCAAAAGGCTCACCTTCCGTGGGAGTGGCATAAACCACTCTTTGATAAAGCTAAAGAATTAGGAATCACAATTTTTAGTTCGCCTTTTGATCACACAGCAGTAGATATGCTAGAAGCCTTAGGTGCACCCGCTTATAAAATTGCCTCATTTGAAGCTATTGATTTACCACTCATCGAGTATGTTGCCAAAACGGGTAAACCAATGATTATATCTACGGGTATGGCAAGCGAAGAGGAAATAAAAGAAGCCATTGAAGCAGCGCAAAATGCAGGCTGTAAACAGTTAGTTGTTTTGCATTGTGTCAGTAGCTATCCTGCGCCAGCTTGTGAATATAACCTAGCTACCATACCCGATATGGCTGAAAGATTTGGCGTACTAACCGGTTTGTCAGATCATACCATAGATAACACAACAGCAATTACTGCTGTAGCTCTGGGCGCATCTGTCATTGAAAAACACGTTACTTTAAATAGAGATGGCGGAGGTCCTGACGATAGTTTTTCATTGGAGCCTAAAGAATTAGCCCAATTATGTCGCGATTCAAAAACCGCATGGTCTGCAAAAGGAAACGTGAATTATGAGCGAACAGCATCGGAACAAGGTAATGTAAGTTTTCGTCGTTCATTATATGTAGTTAAAGATATTAAAGCGGGTGAAAAATTTACATCAGAAAATGTGAAGAGTATTCGTCCAGGATTTGGTTTAGCGCCTAAATTTCTCCACAAAATAATTGATAAGAAGGCAAAAAAAGCATTAGTTCGTGGTACAGCATTAACCTTGAAGTATATTGAGGATTAAACATTATGAAATACTGCAAAAGCTGCTTAACAACCAATTTAAGGCCTAATTCCTCTTTTAAAGATGGGATATGTATTGCATGCCATTATTCCGATAGCCAAGCAATCAGTAGCTCTTCACTAAAGCTAAAGATACTTCAGGAAAAAATAAAATCTAGTCGACAAAAACAAAGAAACAAAGGTGCATACGACTGCATTGTCGGTGTGAGCGGAGGAAAAGACAGCACAAGACAAGCACATTGGGTTCGAGACCGGCTGGGATTGCGTCCATTATTAATATGCTGCGCTTATCCGCCAAAACAAATGACTGAGGTTGGCGCAAATAATTTATCAAACTTGATTAAAATGGGCTTTGATATGATTACAGCAACCCCCGCACCTAAGAGCGCAGCTAAACTTGCGTTAGAGTCATTTAAATTATTCGGTAATGTATGTAAATCAACCGAAATGTCATTGTTTTCTACTGTACCAAGGTTAGCGATTGAACTTGGTGTTAATACGATTTTTTGGGGTGAAAACCCAGCATTGCAAGTAGGGGATGCTGCTGTTGAAGGTTTTGATGAATTTGATGGTAATAACTTAAGAAAACTCAATACTTTAACGGCTGGAGGTACAGAGTGGATTAATAGCGCTTTAAAACACGACTATTTAGTAGAACACTATTTATATCCTGAAGAAATATTATTTGATAAAAAAGATATTAATATATTTTATTTAGGCCCTGCTTGGGATGACTGGAGCAATGACGATAACTCAACCTATGCAGCATTAGAGGGGCTTACCTTAAGACCTGGGGAAGAGAATATTACTGGTGACCTCTCAAATGCATCCATGTTAGATGAAGAGTTTACCAATATAAATATGATGCTTAAGTATTATAAATTTGGTTTCGGTCGAGCAACCGATACTGTTAATGAAAAAATAAGAAGTCAGCACATAACTCGAGAGCAGGGTATTGAAATTGTTGAAAGGTACGATGGCGTTTGTGACGATAGCATAATCCAAAGTTACTCAAAATACGTCGATATTACTGAAACTGAATTCTGGAATATTGCTAATAAATGGGTTAATAAAAATATTTTTACAATAAAGAAAGGTCAGCGCCCCATTAGAAAATTTACTGTGGGTACAGATTATGGTTGTTGATATTCTTGATATTGGTAGTGGTAATATCCGCTCAATTCGAAACTGGATAGAGCGAGTAAATATTGCAACGCGTATTGTCACCAAGGCAACAGAAATTGAATCAGAATTTTTAATTCTTCCGGGGGTAGGCTCCGCGGGATCGTATATGAAACGAATAAAGGAGGGTTCATTTGATCAAGCAATACTAGAGCATGTACAAAAAGGTAATCGTCTTTTAGGCATATGCCTTGGATTTCAGATTCTGGCTGAATCATCAGAAGAGGATGGAGGCGTCGAAGGCCTTAATTTGATGAAAGGTTATGTTAAGAAACTCGATAAAAATAGCTCCCATAACGGCTGGGAAAACTTCAACTTTAAAAAAGATGAAATGGGTAGTCAATCATTTCATTCTCAGTGTAAATTAACCCGAAAAAAAATGATTCAAGGGCGTGTGTTTTTTAACCATGAGTATGGGTTTATAAATCAAGACGATCATTGTTTTAGCAAACCAATATCCGAAAACTTTCAAAATTATAGCTCGATGATTGTTAAAGATAATATTATTGGTATGCAATTTCATCCCGAAAAAAGCCAGAACACTGGTCTTGATCTAATTTCTATGATCCTTTGAGGTAACTGTAAAATGAGAACTGGAGCGACAATACTATTAAAAGATGGGCTATGTTACCAATCATATCAATGGAATATAATGCGACCGCTGGGCTCATTACAAAATGTCATAGACTCACTTGAAGAATATCAATGTGATGAAATAGCGATAATTAGACCGGTAAGACAAAATGATAACCGGGAGGCTCTAAATCTCGACTTAATGTTACTTCAGCAGATAAATACTATGACCCCTATTAGTTTTGGTGGTGGAATAAGAGTGGCTGAAGATTTAAACTTACTGACAAACCTCCCCGTAGAGCGGCTTATATTCTCTTCCATTTTTATCAATAAAAATACCAACTTACTTAATCATGCATGCAATCTCTATGGCCATCAGGCAATTCAGTGTTTACTCCCTGTTAGATATACACATGGTAACCTTGACATTTTTAATTGCCAACAAGGTACATATATCCCTTTACGTGATATAGATTTTGATTATATTAATAGGCACGCAAACGAAGTCATCTTATTTGATACTCAAAATGAAGGGCTACACGATAAATTCGAAAAAGATATAATTAAAGTTATGCCTTTGGATAAAAGTAAGCTAATTATATCCGGAGGAATTTCACACGGTGTTATAAAATGGGCTAAAGAAATAAAACTTGCTTGCGCGCTTATTGACAACAAAGTATTACATCAGGAATATTCGATCAAGAGCTATAAACATGCATAAATATTGTAATCAATGCTTATATAGCACCAAACATCCCTTTGGATTGTCAGTTTATGAATCAGGCTGCTCCGGTTGCTCTACACATCAAGAAAAGAACGAAATAAATTGGCAAAAAAGGTATCAAGAATTACAAGAAATCGTACAAACAGTTAAAAATAAAACTAAAGGATATGATTGTGTTGTACCTGTTACTGGCGATGCCGAAGACTATTTTGTCTTATCTAAAGTATTAGAACTTGGCTTATCCCCCTTAGTGGTTGCTGTTAATGATTATTTTAAAAATGATATTGGCTGGCATAATTTACACCAATTAATCACAAATTTTGATGTTGACTCTGTTATCTTTAATCCTGATATCAGAGTATACAAAGACTTAGTGCGTACATCTCTTCGAAAATTTGATCATATACTTTTACCATTTTTATCATTGCATACTTCCTTTCCTGTGCATATTGCCTATGAAAGAAAAATCCCTCTTATCATTTGGGGACAACATCAAGCAATCGAGCAATCAGGTAAATTTTCTCATTATGACAAAGTCGAGATGAGTAAATGGAGCAGAAAGGAGCATGACCTGTTTGAGACAGATATAGATACATTGATAGGTAATGGTGCTCAAGTAAATACTAGAGATTTAAATTATTACCAGTATCCTGATATAGCAAAACTTTCTCGCCGAGGTATTAAAGGGCTTTACCTCAGTAATTATTTTAGATGGGATCCTTTGGTACAGAATAAAAAAATGCTGGTACACGGATTCCGTCCAGAAAGAAATCAATCAAGTTTTGATGTCTATGAAAGAGCCGGTAACTCTGTTTATTATCAATTTCATGATCTGCTTAAATATAAGCGAGTTGGCTACAGGAAAATTAGAGATCATTTGGTCAGAGAAATCCGTCATGGTCGAATTACTCGAGATGAAGCATCAGCAATAGAGAGTCAATACAATCAATCTCAGGTAAATATTCGTGGATTCTTCAATTGGTTAGATGTTAGCCAAAGTGGTTATGAGTGGTTTAAATTACATCGTCTCAATGATGTAAAAAATTTAATTTGCGAAACAGATGTTGAGAAAAAAAACATAATATTACCTGAAAAATTAACCTTTTTAGTTGAACAGGCTTATTGTTCTATTAATGAGTTTATTTATTTTGGGAAAGGGATTTAGATGTATACCCTTTTCATTAAATATTGCCCTCTTTTGCTGGTTAAAATACTCCAAGGCGGCGTTACTCTCCCCAATAGCCAGCTATCGGCCAGGCGAATACATTGCCTTGATTTGTTTTTCCTTTACATAGCAAGATCACAAAGTTATTGAAACGAGGATTAGCGTTTGGTTGATAAATATCATAGTGACCATAAATCAAAACCTACAAAAATTATGATACAAGGGTATCTCATATGAAAAAAATAGTTTTATTTGGTAGTGGCGTAGTAGCGGAGCAAAACTTAGCCTTAAAGCCTGACTTTATAGTTGACAACAATGCCGACATTATAGGGTCTAAATTTCATGGACTCGATATAAAGTCGCCTGATGTACTGAAAGATAAAAGCACTATTTATCAGATCGTCGTATGCACCACTTCAGTTGGAGAAGTAAAAAAGCAATTAACTAATTATGGTTTTATTTGGGGGCAAACAGCTAATATAGCTAAACAACTCGCTGAAAGATCTAAAATAAGTGACTTAGAGGAAGCTTCGTTTAGTTTTTTAATCAGTAGTGGCCTTCCCTCATCTGCCGAATCTTTTTCTGGTGGTGGTATTTATAAAATAACGGAAAAACAAGATTACCCTGAAATAAGTAAAATTTATGAAGGTAATACACATGGTTTAATCTCCTTGGAAAATGGTTATTATGCTTTTACCTGTCAAGGTGAAGGGATAAAGATCCTAGATAATAATCTAAAGGTGGTAAAAACAATTCCTTTGAGAAAGGGCTTACGTCCTCACGGACTAAAGAGGTATAAAGATTTATGGGTCCTAGTATCAAGTAATCGTGATTGCATTCTTGCCGTAGATGATAACGGTAAAGAGGTCTTTGAATATAGCTTTAGTAAGAAGTTAGCATTATTTGAAAGCCCTCAGCATCACTGTAATGACATTGAAGTCGTAGGTGATATCGCCTATGTATCAATGTTTTCAGTAACAGGAAATTGGAAAAGAAACGTTTTTGACGGTGGCATTATTGAAGTAAATCTAATCAATGGATCGATGACGACTATTATTAACAATCTCACTATGCCCCATAGCATCTCTTACACCCCTGAACAAGGGTTAACCATTCTCAATTCTTTTAAAGGTACCCTACTTGCTTCAAATTTTTCTGAACAAGCAAAATTACCCGGTTTTTTAAGAGGTTATGATTCTGATGAAAGCTATCATTACCTTGGAGAAAGTAAAAATAGAAACTTCTCTCGCCTCGATACGGGCCGAAAACCAGTATCAATAGATACACGAATCACTATTATGAATAAAGAATTTGGTTTCTCGCGTTCTATTCAATTGCCCTCAAGAATATCAGAACTTCACGCAATTATTCTTTTAAAAAATATGAATACTAAACAAATATAGTACTCAAAGAATTAGCGGGAGGTCAATAATGTTTGGTGTTTATGAGGACATTTAGTGAGAATCGGTTAACGTAAATATCTTTCGGGGGGAGTAACCCCTTCTGATATTTAGTTTTCAGCACAAGCTAGCTTAAATCCTATATGGGTATTCGACATAGGTTGCTACGCAGGTTTTGTTATTGGATCAATTTAGTTAGCGTGCTATTTATTGCTTTTCACCGATAAAAATGGCATCTCGTTTATTTAACAAGAAAAAGTCGTTTATTTTAGAATATATTAACCCTGCCTGCGGCGAATATAATCCCTCCTTATAATTGACAAGGGCATCATTTGTATACGGACAAACTAATTTCATTTCCGATAACTTTACTTTATTTACCTTTTCAAGAATCCAGCACGTAGTCTTATTATTTTCATTTTCTTGAATCTCAGTAACAAAACAATCAATAACATTTACCGAGTCATTTTTTGAGATTTTCTCAGCTATATTGCGAACATAATCATTCTTTATCATTCTTTCTTTCATGACATCATGGGCAGTAGAGAAATCTGGCTCAAATAAAATAATGTATTTAGACGAGCTATTGATAACATTTTCTAGAATTTTTGCCCCCTGCTCATTACCATTTGGCTCAATAGAATGAAGGGTTATGGACAAATCAAAACTGTTATTTGCAAAAGTAACTTCTGAAGCATCACCTTTAAATAACTGAAATGAATTAATTCCCTTTAACTTAGAGATATTATCAAAAGCAAATCTTAACCTTGAAAAGGATAATTCAACACCAAAAAGACTTTTGATTTTCCCTTCATATCCGATCCAGTTTTTAGCCTCTCCAACACCAAATACACCTACACTATCTATCCCATCAAGCGCTAAATATTTATCTATTATTTTATGAAGTTCTTTATTTCTTCGTAAACTTTTTTCGTTAAAACCTCGAGTATATTCTCCAGCTTGAAGTTCATAGGAAATTTCAATACTATCTGATTTTGAAGCGCCTCTATCAATCAAGGTTTTAACCATATTTTGACCTTTACTCAAAGCCTCTTTTGCTACTTGATAAAGCTCAATCTTTTCTTCAATACTATCAATTTTCTTCAATTTGCACATATTTAAATCCTACCCCTTTAAATTTGGGTTTTATTTATCATTCGTTAAGGTAAGACTTAAAAATTAATATCTGGGCTTAACTCCCTTAGTACTCAAGCTTTAAAAGGAATTACAATGCAATCCCCTAACTATTAAAGCTGATATATAATGTTTAATTGTGCGATTACACTTTATTGTACGTAGTTAAGAATTCGTTATAAAGATATGTAAGGTGTTCTTTAAATTCATGCAAGCAATAATTCATAAAATCATTACGGGTATTTAAATCACCATAGAGGTAACTATGGCTCATAATCATTGATTGATAATATCTAAATGTACCTTGAATAAGCCAATAGTTGAATTTATATTCCTCGCGCTTAGATAGCTCTTTTAAAAGACTATATTGATCAGCAAATATATCGGCAAGCTCCTCTCTAGAGCTCACTTGTTTATCCATTTTCAAAACAAATTGCTCTAGCGTTACTTTAAGTACGTGAGAACTTTCTTTCAAAGTTTGGACAACATTACTCAGCTCTAATTGTTGGTTATCGAATGCATCATCCAATAACCTTTTTAAAAATTCTTGCTTGTTTTCTTGTTTACTTGAAAATTTAATATTTTCAATTTTTCTTGGTTCTGTGAGCGTTATATAAGCTCCATCCGCGGTATTATAAACATTTACATCACGATTTTTTGATAATAAAAATTCTAGGTTAATTCTAGTAGAGTCATACACAGCGTTTGTATGAACAAACTCCCTAAAGTTACCCTTACGTGATAAATCATCAGTCATTTTTGCGTCAATAGTATCTTTTAACTCATATTCTTTGTCGTAATAAACACTGTCTTTAGAATGATGATGCTCTTTAGATGCGTAACCAAAGTCCGTACCTAATAAATATATTTCTTTAAAACCTAATAATGTAACCAACTCCATCGCCGAATTTACACAGGTTGGGTTAGGGTACTTAGTTATAGCGTATAGACCTAACTTATCAATTGATTCAATGAAAACTCCACCCACATCAGCATTTTTAGTCAGTAGTAATGGCGATTTAAATTTCTCTAAGACTTCAGGATGTACCGTATTTAGTGCAACAAGTTGAATATCCTTAAGCTTAACTAAAGATTTTTCTTGCTGTTGTTCAATGCCCTCGATGTACTTAACCAGAGATATTTGACGTTCCATTTCAACATGAATATCAGGAGTTATGTTGTTTTTTAACAGCGCTTTTAATGTTGTACCACAACTGATAATGATTAATTCATTTTGGTTTTCCCTTAAAAAACCCATACAATAATCAAGTGATGGACCATTAGCAGCAATAAACACAGGCCGTTGAGGTGTTTTATTGGTAAATTCATTTTTTGTCTTACATACTTTATAACCTGATTGGATATTTGCTAAAGTATGTTTTAAGCCATTTATTTCATCTTCCATAAAACCCCAACCAAACAGTAAGCGATAACCTAGTTGTTTCAATTGTTTAATGGTTTCGTCATTGGTCACACTGTCATAATGTTTAAATATATAAAACCGTCCAATATGTCCATGACCATAATTTTGAAAAAATTGACTTATTGCGTTAACAGGATCAAGAGCATTACCACCAATAGTAAAGGTGACTGTCCCTCCTAAGGCCTTACAACTTTCAATAATAGGCTTTAACTCTAAACAGTGCAGCATTGCATAAAAAACATCGCAAGAGGGTTCACAGAGTAATAAGTTCTGAATTTTTTTTTGTTGTATGAGTTCTTCTACCTGATAACCTAAACCCATTCCTAATATGAGGAGTAAATCGAGTCTTTCTTCATCCATATAATGCCGAGATCTTATCGGGTTTTCTGTTTTTCTTTTTTCACTAATTTTACTTAATACTCTGGTATGATCATAACGATTAAGAAGCCTTTGTTCGACAGGTATATCTAATACATACACATCTGGCATCGCCATATATTGCTCTACTTGCGCACGACAAAATTCACGTGCATTATTTTCATACACACACTTATTATTATTAAATAAATTTGGGTTGCCATCATCATCAATAACGACCCAAGTATTTTCTGGAGTATAAGATTTAAATTGTTGGTAAATTTCAGGGACATATACTTTTAGGCTATCAAGATTAGCTTGCAAGGTTGCCAATAAGATCATTTTTTCTAGGGCGAAAGACGAGGTATCCAACATTATTACTCCACGGAATAAAGGAAAAGAAGTTCTGCTTCCATGATTTTACTACAGGCTACAACTAGGTATTAACTACGCTATTTTTTTGGCGCCTTTCTCGAATGAGCAGAAACATTCACTATACAATGTAATATAGAAGCAACAATCAAGCCATATAGAAAATGCATTAAAAGCCTTATTAAGACTTCCTAACTACGCCCGGCATGTTATCTAATTGTTGCATTAAATAACTACTAGTTGAATTCAAGCTCGCAACCAGTAAATCCATACTATTATATTGCGCAGATAACCGAGCCTCTAACGAGTCCATCTTTCTGGAAAAATTAGCTCTATCGACATCAATTCCACTAAGTTGTTTTTCTTTACTGTCTATACGCCCCTGAATAAGGCCATCTGATTCAGTATAAAAATTAAGCATTTCATTTATTGTACCAGCAAGGCCTGGTTTAGCATCGGTACCAATAAAGAAGCTTTGAACATTATCAACATTTTCTTTGATAGCATCATTTAATTTACTATCATCAATACTCAGTTTACCGTATTTATCTGTCTCTATGCCAAGCTGAGTAAGCGAGCTCTCACCATTGTTACCAAAATCAAAACTTGAACTTATTTCATTGCGAATTTTAGACATTACCCCTCGTAATAGAGAATCTCCAGATAAAATTCCGCTATTCCCATCACCGACTTTACCTAAATTACTACTCAGGTCGACAAGTTCATTATATGCTTTAACAAATTCATCCAAGGTCTCTTTAATATTGCTATTATCCTCACTAATTTTCACCTGACTCAGGTCATCATCAACATCCTGAGCTTTTTTTGCTGTGATATCGATGCCATCAATGACGTTGCTAAACTCATTAGTGCTACTAGTGACGACCAACGTGCCATCGATAGTGATCTGAGCATCAGCCGCAACATCAACTTCGGTTAAATTATTAGAGGCTAAACGAGAAAGGCCTATATTATCAGTATGGTCGCCGTCACCAACATCATTGGCAGTCACGGTTATAGTATTGGCAACACCGGTGTCTTTACTCGTTAAGACCAAGTGTTGGCCATTATCATCGGTGATGATGGTGGCAATAACTGAATCATTATCTTCATTATCATTAATTGAATCACGAATTTCACTTAATGTGGCGGTATCAGAAACTGTCACATCAAAACTATTAGTGCCCGAATTAAAGGTTAATGTTCCTTCACCTATAGCTTCTTCACTGTCGATGCCTGTCGATAACAATTTATGTGATGAGGCAAGCGCATCGACTTTAACTGAATAACTTCCTACACTTGCTTCTTTGCTTGAGCTTAATGAAATAAAGTCATCATCACCAGCAGTGGTGCGCTGTTGGTATTTATCTACATCTGCCAAATTAGCAATCGATTCTTGTACTTTTTCTAAAGCAGACTTGAGTGCACCCACCGCAGAAATATCGGCACTGATGATCGCTTGCTGTTGATTCATACGAGATTCGTAAGGGACTTTTTCTGCACCAACAATCGCTTCGACAATTTCACCAACCTGTAAACCAGAGCCTAGCCCTTGAAATGTAATCATAATAATACTCACTTACTTTATAATAAAAATCAATACGGCCGATAACTTTGATTAAGGTACAATTATACCTTTGAATCAACAAAATTTCCTGTCGCTTCAGAAAGTTTTGCTACCAACGATAGAACTTCTTCCGATGGATATTGCTTAATAACCTCGCCCGACTTCCGGTCTATCACTTTAATCACATCACGCCCAGAATCTTCATCTACTGAAAACTCTAACCCTTGGTTCATCTTGCCTATAAACTCTTGCAATTGTTTTGCCACTTTTTCAAGTTGAGGGGTAGACAGTGCACTTTCCTCATCTTGTATTTCTTTGTTGCTAATTTGTTCAACCTCTAAAGTTTCTTTAGCTGTCATGAACTTATTTTCGATACTTTGATCAGTATCAGCAAGGTTGTTTATCGTTTGCTGATTATTTCCCTGAGCTGTTTTGGGGTTAACTGGCAAAGTATCTGTTGCCATTGTTGTAAATTCTACGCTCATTATTTACCCCTTAATTATTTAGTTTAAAATTTTCTAAAAATTTAAGACTAACTTAAACACAAAAAAGGAAAGTGTGTTACCACTCCTTCCTTTTTTGCTTGCTTCTCGATATTAACCTAATCGTTATTATAACAAGCTTAATGCTGCCTGAGGTAATTGATTAGACTGAGCAAGAATCGAAGTACCCGCCTGTTGTAATATCTGGTTCTTAGTCATTCGTGCGGTTTCAGCGGCAAAGTCTGTATCTTGAATACGACTACGCGATGCGGAAACATTCTCTTGAACATTAGCCAAATTACTAATGGTATGGCTAAATCTGTTTTGTACCGCACCCAAATCTGCTCGGCTATTATTTATCTCAGCCAATGCATTATCAATGGTTCTTACCGCAGCACTAGAGCCAACAGCGCTAGTAATATCGATATCATCCACTTGCGTAGTTACTGCCGCAGATACAGAAATACCAACCGTTGCAGCTGCCGTAGCACCGCCTGCAGTATCTTCCATGTTAATAGTCAAAGTTGCAGTCGAAGAGATCATACTACCACCAAGTACACCAGCAGTAGATGTGACACCAATACCGTTAAGTGAGGCATTCAAGGCTGAATCAAGAGTGCCCATATCCGTTGTAGTGCCCGTTGCCGTTACCGCGCTCATATCAACTTCAATTACTTTTGCTGTAGCACCGGTACTTGATAGATATGAGACAGACATAGTGCCGCCATTACCAATCTCAGCGGTAGATAACTCACCAGCGGTAACTGCGCCAGCACTAACAGCATGGGTATTAGTATCACCAATAACATCAGCACTGATATCTTTTAAGCCAACCGAAATTGATTCACCTGTATTTGATCCTACCTGAAAGGCTTTGGTACCAAAACTGCCATCAAGTAAGTTTTGACCACCAAAAGAAGTCGTTTCTGCAATACGAGTTAATTCTGTTTGTAATGCTGATACTTCTTTTTGCAGTGCAGCGCGATCGTCTGAAGAGTTTGAACCGTTAGCCGACTGCAATGATAGTTCACGCATCCGCTGTAAGATGTTAGTAGATTCTTGCATCGCACCTTCAGCGGTTTGTGCCATCGAAATACCATCGTTAGCATTACGTTGAGCAACACCTAAACCATTTATTTGTGAAGTTAAACGATTAGATATTTGCAAACCAGCAGCATCATCTTTTGCGCTGTTAATCCGCATACCTGATGATAAACGTTGCATTGACTCAGCAAGTCCCGCACCTGATTTGGTTAAATTACGTTGCGCATTTAGTGATGATATATTGGTATTTACTGATAAAGCCATAATAAAACTCCTGCTTACAAAAAATGTAATGCGTTAATTAGTTATTAGATATGGAACTATCAGTAGTGCTTCAAGTCCCCGTTCTAAACACTCTAACGGCAGCTTAAAAATTAACTTTAATCTTTTTTTGAAAAAGTTTAATAAATAACAAAATAACCCTACCAACTTAAGTGTGAGTTATTTTTCTAATTTCTCAACATTCTCGTAGTTACTCATTGAGGACGGAGTTTTGACATCTTTCTGGAATCCACAATAAAGACATCATAAGATTGACAATCGGTGAATAGTTATCAAATAAAAAGGCTGAATAATTTCTTATTCAGCCTTTGTTTGTATTTTACTTTATTTTAACAAATTAACTAATCTAACCTAATAGGCTTAGTGCAGCTTGAGGGACCTGATTGGCTTGAGCTAAAATTGAAGTACCTGCCTGTTGCAATATCTGATTCTTAGTCATCTGCGCTGTCTCTTTAGCAAAATCTGTATCTTGAATTCGACTACGCGATGCAGAAACATTCTCTTGAACATTTGCTAAGTTGTTAATGGTATGGCTAAATCTATTTTGCACTGCACCCAAATCTGCTCGGCTATTATTTATTTCAGCCAATGCATTATCAATTGTTCTGACCGCAGCACTAGAGCCAAGCACGTCTGAAACATCGATATCATCCACTTGCGTAGTTACTGCCGCAGATACAGAAATACCAACCGTTGCAGCTGCCGTAGCACCGCCTGCAGTATCTTCCATGTTAATAGTCAAAGTTGCAGTAGAAGAAATCATACTACCACCAAGTACACCAGCAGTAGATGTGACACCAATACCGTTAAGTGAGGCATTCAAGGCCGAATCAAGACTGGCCATATCAGTTGTAGTGCCCGTTGCCGTTACCGCGCTCATATCAACTTCAATTGATTTTGCCGTAGCGCCGGTACTTGTTACATATGAGACAGACATAGTGCCGCCATTACCAATCTCAGCAGTAGATAGTTCACCGGCGGTAACTGCCCCCGCACTAACGGCATGGGTATCGGTATCCCCAAGAACATCAGCACTGATATTTTTAAGACCAACCGAGATTGTTTCACCTGAATTAGAGCCGACCTGAAAGGCTTTGGTACCAAAGGTGCCATCAAGAAGGTTTTGACCACCAAAAGAAGTCGTTTCTGCAATGCGGGTTAATTCTGTTTGTAATGCTGATACTTCTTTTTGCAGTGCTGCACGATCTTCAGATGAATTTGAACCGTTAGCCGATTGCAACGATAGTTCGCGCATACGCTGTAATATATTAGTTGATTCTTGCATCGCCCCTTCAGCAGTTTGCGCCATTGAAATACCATCGTTAGCATTACGTTGAGCAACACCTAAACCATTTATTTGAGAGGTTAGACGGTTAGAGATTTGCAAGCCAGCAGCATCATCTTTTGCGCTGTTAATCCGCATACCTGATGATAAACGTTGCATTGATGTAGCAAGTCCCTCACCTGATTTGGTTAAGTTACGTTGCGCATTTAGTGATGATATATTGGTATTTACTGATAAAGCCATAATAAAACTCCTAATGTGTTAACTGATGTTAACGCCTGTTTATGTATAGTTGTAGCGCTGTCCATAAACCGGACGATAACGCTTGGTTATTAGAAGCCTGCTATTAATTAGTGGATATAAATCAATCAATATTATATACAACTAACTGAAGCCTCTGTTCTGTTTACTTTTAATTTAAAGTCACTTTCTTAACTATCACTCACAAAATATCGAATCTTGAAATGACATTTCTTACTTTTTCTAACCTATTAAAATAAATGCGAAATGCATGCCACATTTTTTATTTTTTGTGAAAGTCAACAAACATAGGCTAAATATAGTTAAACAAACTCAAGCCCTGCACCTTACTAAAGGTTTGCTGCGATGCTTGTAAAGCGAGTTTAGCTTGCTCAAACTCTGCAATAGCTTTGGCAAAGTCTAAATCTTCAATATTGGCTCTGCCTGATGAAAGACTTAACTCTGAATCTAGATGTCTATCCTTCTGGCTTTCAAGCACCTGCAAGCGAATACCTGAATCTACTCGCCTTGAAGTTATATGAGTCATGGAAGAGTTAAGTTGATTAAGTATTGCGTTGTAATCGACTTGATGTTGCTTTTGAGTGGTTGATACAGAGCCTTGTTCCATCCAGGAAATAGCCTCGTTAATGGTGTCAAAGACACTTACTTCCTCTTGTTCACTGATAGTAAAGCTATCACCCGGCAATGGATTGCCGCTTAAGGTAACGTCAATTCCGTCAAAGGTAACTGTTTGCCCCGCAACATAGGCCCCAGTAGTGAAGACATTAGCTCCACCACTATCGAGTACATTCAAATCGGCGGCACCAGGACCAAAAGTGAAGGTATAATCATGTGGCATAGCGCTAGTGTTATACACGCCGAGATTGGTTACGTTAGCACTCTCAACGGCTACACCTGAGGTATTAGTGGCATAGTTAGCGCTAAAATCACCGATAGCGTTGTCAACGCTCATAAAAGAAGCATCGCCTGTTTGATTGGTAGGTATTTTTATATTTTTAGCGACTTGTAGCTCTCTAACACCTGTATCTCCACTGTATGTGACAGAACCGTCAGATTGTTGACTAAAGGGTTGTTGCTCGGTTTGAAAGCCTGAAAAAATATAGTCGCCATTTTCATTTTGGCTGTTGGCGAGATCAAGCAATTGATCAAGGCTATTTCGCGTCTGATTAGCTAGTGTCTGTAAGTCTTCATCAGACAGAGAACCATTATTTGCTTGTAGCATGGCCTCCTTAACATTATTTAAGATAAGCTCTACATCGGCAAAAACAACTTCTTGTAAACTGTTATGACTTTCAGCCTGATTGATATTACGTTTATATTTTTCAATGTTAGCTAAGTCATTTTTATATCCTGCTAAGGTACCGTAGGATACGGCATCATCTTTTGCCGTTAGCACCCGTTTACCACTGGACAAATAAGCCATCTGCTCATTAACATCTGAATTCTTTTCACTCATTAATTGAGCACTTTGTAAGTAAAATTGAGCTGTAGAAACGCGCATAAAACCTCCCTTACCTAACGGCCGCTAAAATGGTGTCAAAAAGCGTATTAGCCGTAGAAATAATTTGCGATGCGGCTTGGTATGCCTGTTGATATTTCATTAGGTTGGCGGCTTCCTCATCAAGGTTAACCCCTGATGTGGCTTGATTACGGTTATAAGCTTGAGTGAAGAGAGCCTGAGCTGTATCGGCTGATAAATCTGCATTACTGGCTTTAGCGCCCACTACAGAAGTTGATACCGCTAAACTTTTACTAAAGGTTTCCTTGCCGCCATTAGTAACACCTACCTCTTGGGTTTTAGCCATAACAACGGCATTATTACCATTACCAACGCCAAAGGCGTCACCTAAGGTAAATGTTTCACGTGCATTGGTACCTGAGCCAACAAGATCACCGCTGATTTCAATTTGAAAATCAGGGGTACCTGCTGGTATATCCACAAGGACACTCGCGCCTGGTGCATAAGTTCCTGCGGCAATAGTTGGCGCTGGTGGCGGTGTTGCCGTATTATAAACGCGGTAACTAAAGGTACCTGGCGCACTTTCATAAACATCGACAGTAACGTCATAACCTCTAGCCGCAACCGGATTAATAACATTGGTGATCTCTACCTTACCTTCACTAACATTGTTACTTGATGGCGTTACTCCAATTGCGGTACTAGCAGCAATAGCGTTGCCATCGGTTAATGTGGTTTTCATTAACGCGGCACTATCTTTTGTGGGGATAATGGTGAAAGTATCTCCCGCAACGGGCACACCAGTTTCAACAAAAGAAAAGCCATAATCCGGTGAAGTCGGTGTGTGGGTACCTGCTGGCACACCCGCACCAGCTGCACCTAAATTTTCACTCGCCCCGGAAGTTAAATTATACAGGGTAAAATTTGCGCCATCATAGCGTATTTCAAATTCATCGGTAGGCAGTAGCGACACATCATTTATAGCAACTTGTGCTTGTGTTGTGCCGGTATTACCTGCGGGTACTAATACTCTACCTTGTTGTAATTCATTGGTGTTTATATCGGTGAAAATATTAGCACCTTGCAAGCCATTTAAATCTAAACCACTGGCCTGACTATCGTTTAAGGTAGACGATATAGCCATGGCTAAACGGTCTATTTCAGTGCGAGTTTGTGTAAGGTGTTCATCTCTAAATTCAAAGCTAGCGCCTAATGAACCACCGAGAGTAGAAGCCTTTATCGCAACACTATTATTATTACTTACTAGACTTAGCTGAGTTTGTTGAGCATCTGGGTCGCCTGCGGTTACTTGCAGGGTCATAGGCGTAATACCGGCAACTAATGTAGTACCTTGCCCTATCATAACCGTCATAACATTATTAGCATCTTGTATGGTGGTTACTCGGGTAAACTGACTTAATTCACCAATGAGTTGATCACGTTTATCAAGTAAATCATTAGGCTGCCCGCCTTGCGACGTGTTTTTTGAGTACATAATGGTTTCATTGATCTTGGCTAACTCTACTGATATTTCAGAAATTCTATTAGCAACTTGTTCGATTTCACCATTGACCGCATTGGTCATATTATTGAAGTTATTAGTTAGCTCATTGAAGTCATTACTTAAAATATTGGCTTGATTGATCACTATGCTGCGTAATCCGGTATCGTTAGGATTATCGGCAACGCCATTCAGTGCTTGATAAAATTTATCTAAGGAGCCAACAACAGCATTGCCCGAAGTTGACATAACTTGGTCAAGCTGTGTAAGTCGAGCCTGGAGTGAATCAGCATTACCTAAGTTACTTTGATTTAAAAGCTGCTCTTTATGTGAGAATTGATCATAAAGACGAGTGATATCCTGAATATAGGTGCCTGAGCCAATGTAATTACTGCCATTATTAAGGCCCAAGGAAGCATTTTGCTCGGCACGTTGGCGGTTATAGCCGTCAGTATTTACGTTAGCAATGTTATGACCTGTTGTTGCCAGCTGCTGTTGGGCGGCCAGTAAGCCACTTACACCTGTTTGGTACAAACTCACTGTCATAATATTGTCTCCGATAACAAAGCATATGAGGTAGCGCTAGAGCGTAGACCAACAGTATGTTTGCTATAAATATGTTTTATGAAGGTTGCCGCAATTAAAACATTGAGGCCTAACTCTTCGCTAATTTACTTGGATAATTTACTTAGCTAAAAGGTTAGTAACGGTTTTCAAGGTACCGAGTATTTTATCGGCATATTGAGGATCAGTTGCGTAACCTGCTTTCTGTAAACCTTGCAGGAAGTGTTCCACATTGCCGGAGTCTTGCAATGCATCTTGGTAGCGTTCGCTAGTTGAGAGGAAGTTTATGTAATCATTAACGCTGTCGGTTATCGATTGATACATTCTAAATGGCTCTGCTTTTTTGACCATAGCGCCTTGCTCAAACTCGAGGGTTTCTTTGGTCACTTTATCGCCAGACCAGCGAGAGTCAGCTTTTATATTAAAGAGGTTATTTGAGCTAGTACCATCTTGGCCTTTAATTATCTTTTGTCCCCAACCGGTTTCAAGTGCTGCTTGGGCAATAACCACTTCAAAAGGCACACCTAAGGTTTGTTGAACTTTTTGGGCTGGTGCAATTAAAGCACTGACAAAGCCTTTTGGTTCATTAAAGTTATGCTCTGATACAAGTGCTGAACTATTGACGCTTTGGGATTGGCTAACATCTTTATTAGATTTTTTGTCTAATTCACGTAAAGTAAACTGGCTTGCGGCACTGCTCGCTTGGGCACTAGTAATGCTTTGCGCTTGGTAATTTCCGGCGAAAGGTATATCAATATCAGGCTTAATTTGGTTCTTATGCCCTAACATTTTCTCAACTAAAGAGTTATGTTGCTTGTTTGTATTCGCTTTATTCTTGTTATTGCTTTTATCATCAGCATTGCTGGTTACTGTCAAATTACCATCATTACGCAGCACAGAGCTAGGTTTGAAATCGCCACTGTCACCGCCCAGTTGTCTAACAATTAAATCAGTTAAGCCCAACGAGCCATTGGAAGAGAGTTCAACCGCCATTTGCTGATCATGCATATCGCGGTAGAATTTTGTTGATTCAGAATTAAAAGGGCTGTCAGACTCAAGTACGTCTTGTGCTTTACGCATACTTGAAAGCAGCATTCTCATAAAGATGGCTTCAAATTGTTGCGCCGCTTCTTTTAACGCCTCTTTTTTAGCTTCACCATCGGTTGCTCGAGATTGTTCACGAATTGCATTCAAACCATTAAGGTCAAGGGCATTACGCGCTTGATCAAAGTTATGATTTTGGCTTGAATTGATATCCATAATATTAATAACCTGTAGTTAACGTATTTATTATTTAACTTTAAGCTGTATCGCTCAAATTAAAGTGAAATGCATGGAGTTGATAACTATCAACCAGTACTTTGACGCTTAAGTTAAGTGATATAGCGACAAGTTACATAATAAATTAAATGATAATTAGCTCACCGCGTATTGCGCCCGCTTGATCTAACGCCTCTAAAATAGCCATAACATCGCCAGGACCAGCACCAACCTCATTGATAGCTCGAACCAAGGTTTCTAAGGTCACCCCTGGTTTAAAAACAAACATACGAGCATCGGAGTTGCTAACATTGATTGCTGATTGATTAGTAACCACGGTTTCGCCTTCGGCAAAAGCATTTGGCTGTGAGACATCTTGCACTTCATTAATGGTGACAGTAATACCACCATGGGTAATGGCTGCAGCAAGTAGTTTCACTTCAGAGCCAATAACAATTGTACCGGTACGTGAATTAACAATAATTCTTGCTGCCGGCGATGCTGGTTCAAACTCAAGGTTTTCGAGCACAGATAAAAAACTCACTCGATCACTGATATCACGCGGCGCTCTCACTTGAACTGAGGTGGCGTCAATTGCTTTGGCTGAGCCTTCAATTAACTCATTGATGGTGTCAGATAAACGTTTCGCTGTAGTAAAATCTGAATGACGTAAATTAAAGGTAATATGATCACCAGACGAAAAAGGTGACTTAACTTCTCTCTCAACAATACCACCATTAGCAATACGGCCAACCGTGGGTATATTCACTAACACCTGAGAGCCATCTAAACCTTGAGCACCTAACCCACTAACAATTAATGAACCTTGGGCTACCGCATAAGCGTTACCATCGAGGCCCATTAAAATAGTCTGCAATAAAGTACCACCGCGTAAACTTTGTGCACTGCCCATGCTAGAAACTGTTACATCAATCGTTTGGCCTGTTTTGGTAAAAGCCCTCAACTCGGCATGAACAGCTACAGCAGCAACGTTTTTAATTTTTGGCTTTAAGTTTTCAGGCATGGTGATACCAAAATTACTCAACATAGTTTTAAAACTTTGTTCGGTAAACGGGCTCTGCTCACCTGTGCCAGGCAAACCCACAACTAAACCATAGCCAACTAATTGGTTTGAACGCACGCCAGCAACATCAGCGAGATCTTTAATACGTTGTGCACTTATTGACATTGATGCCAGTAAAGAAAAAAGAATAAATGTATTAATTACTGCTTTCATTAGGTTTGTACCTTAAAGTAATACGTTGAACTAATATCTAAAATTAATGACTAGAGCATGATCCTAGCGCTAAGATCTGATTTAATATCTTATATAGAAAATTTTGCATCAGACCTTAAATTAACGTTCAACTAAAATGGCCACCAAGTGCTATTAAAAAATTTAGCCAACCAACCTTGTTCATTAGCATCAGCAAAACTTCCTGTGCCGGCATATTGAATCCGGGCGTTGGCTACTTTATTAGATAGTATTGTATTGTTTGAATTAATATCTTTAGAGCGAATAACCCCTGTTAAACGAATATACTCATCGCCATTATTTAACGTTAACCATTTTTCGCCACGGATCATTAAATTGCCGTTGGGTAAAACTCTCAGTACATGAACTGAAATATTACCGCTTAAGCTGTTGCCTTGATCAGCTTTTGAGTCACCTTTAAATTGAGAGTTCTGACTCATACCAAACTGTAATGACTCACCACCAATGGTAACGGGTAATCCCCCTAGGCCGGTTACTGCATCTAATTTAGTAGAGTTCTCCTTTTTCAACTCTGTTTTAGCATTTTTCTTTGCTTGAGTTTTCTCATCTAAAATAACTGAAATAATGTCGCCAACACGGTGTGCCTTTGAGTCTGAATATATATTATTAACATAATTAGGCTTAAATAAAGATCCCGATGGCACAATACGCTCTTCTTCTTCTTCTGGCATTATGGGTGCAAAATTGGGGTCGTTAGGCAGTGCCTTAGTTAGTTCGACGGTATTACTACATGCCGTAGTAACCATAATGAGTAAGCTAACCGCAGTTAATTTAAGTATGTTCAAAATATTTTTACTTTTCATTACCGCCTCCTATTTATTCTTTAAATTTAAAAATTATTGCTAAAGTTGCTGATTAATATAACTAAGCATTTCATCAACAGCTGAAATCACTTTTGAGTTCATTTCATACACGCGTTGACTTTCTATTAAGTTAACTAACTCTTCAGTGGTGTTTACATTGGATGTTTCTAATGCACCTTGAACTAACATGCCATACCCCTCAAGACCGGGAACGCCTTCTTGTGGCGCGCCACTTACCGCAGTTTCTATATATAAATTTTGCCCTACTGGCTGAAGACCTGTTGGGTTAACAAAGTTGATTAAGTTAATTTGACCTACCACGGCAGGATCCGCCTGCCCTTGCAGTGTCACTGAAACTTCACCATCTTGAGAGACAATAATGCTTAAGGCATCTTCAGGAATAGTCACCTGTGGTTGAATAAGGTAACCCGCACCTGGGGTGACCATATTACCTTCATCGTCCATGGTAAATTGACCATTACGACTATAAGCAGAGCTACCATCTGGCATTTGTATTTCAAAAAAACCCTCACCTTGAATCATCAAATCAAGGGCGTTATCTGTGGTGATCATGTCACCTTGAGTATGAATTTTTTGGGTAGCAACCACTTTGGTACCTGCACCTAGCATTAATCCTGACGGTGCTTCAGTATCTTGTGCAGTTCTGCCACCAGGCTGATTAATATTTTGATAAAGCAAGTCTTCAAAAACAGCTCTACTCTTTTTAAAGCCGATAGTACTAGCGTTAGCTAAGTTGTTAGAAATTACCGCAATATCTTTATTTTGCGCATCTAAACCGGTTTTACTAATCCATAATGCTGGGTTCATACATCACCTCTGATTGAGCCATAACTGTTTGTAATATAAAACAAACAACTCTTAATTTTTGTTAATATTTAGAAAGCACGTAATAACGAAGCAGCGCTTGCATCAATTTCTTCTGCGGTCTTCATCATTTTTAATTGCATTTCAAACTGTCGCTGTAATGCAATCATCTCGGTCATTTCATTAATGGGATTAACATTGCTTGATTCTAATGCGCCGCCGAGAACATTAACGTTAACATCGGCAAGTAATTGCCCACCATTTTTGGCGCGAAAAAGACCATCATTGCCTTTTTCAACTAAACGAGTATCTGGATTCACTAACTTGATACGGCCTACTTCTTCTTGCACACTACTTGGTGCACCTTCTGGCTGAACCATGATGGTGCCGTCACGAGAAATTTGAATGTTATTTACCGGTAGCGGTAAGGTAATAGGGCCATCTTCACCAATAACGAGTTCACCATCATTAGTTTCTAAGGCGCCTGTTTCGGTTAAACGAAAATGACCACCACGGGTATAAGCTTCTTGACCATCTTCAGCTTGTACGGAAAAAAAACCATCACCTTCAATGGCGACATCTAATGAACGACCGGTATGAAGCACTGAGCCTGAGTCAAAATTTTGGCTAGCACGTTCTGTCATTGAAAAAACACGGGAAGGCTGCCCTTCGCCATATGCCTGCATACTGCGCGCTTGTGCTAAATCGGCTTTAAAGCCAGTGGTTTTAGCATTCGCCAAGTTGTTGGCATTTATTGATAAGGCTTGCATGTTTTGTTTAGCGCCACTCATGGCGATATAAAGCAACTTATCCATAATGATTTTCCAAAAATAAAAGGTTATATCTAGTAAATGCAAGGAGGGTGCCAGCTATCATAAAAGCATTGGTTGAGCGGAAGAAATAAAGTGGTTCATCTAGTGGTAGATATATAAGGAGTATATAAAATAAAAAAGCTGCTAGTGGCGTCTAGAAAAACGCCTCACTAACAGCTTTATGATTAACTTACAGGTATATGCTCTTTACCAATAACGTTAACGGTTATCAACACTATCTAATTTGTAAAATAGTTTGGTTTAACTGGTTATCAACTTCCAAGGCGCGTGAGTTGGCTTGGAAATTTCGCTGTGCAGAAATCAAATCAATTAATTCGGTGGTTAAATTAACATTGGATTGCTCTAATGCCGAGGAGTTAATGGTACCAAAAGTACCGGCTCCCGCTTCACCGGCTAACGCTTCACCGGAAACAATACTCTCTTTCCATGAAGTATTTCCTACTTGCGTGAGTCCTTGATTATTGGCAAAGCTAATTAAGGCAATACGTGCTAAAGGCTGCTCGGTACCATTACTGTAAGTTGCACGTACCAGACCATCAGTACCAATATTAATACCGGTTAAACGGCCAACAGCTAAACCATCTTGCTTTAACGAGGTTACTTCAAAATTAGAAGCAAACTGGGTTGGTTCATTCGAATTTGGTCCTGTGTTATCAAAATTAAAATCGACAATAACCTGCTGAAGTGGATCGGCGCCATTGCTTAATATCCCCGCGCCTAATGCTGCGGTTTGGATTAGAGCGGGATCTTGAGCATTGTAATCACCACTTGCACTAAAGCTTAATCGTGCGGCGTTAATACCCGCACCATTATTAACGGGTCCGCCAGGAATATCGACCAATTGATTATCTACGGCTGCGTACATGTTCCAAGTATTCGCTGCTTCCTTTATAAAATAATAAGTCATCACATGGCTGTCGCCTAACGAATCAAAAATGGTTACCGAGGTTGAATTGTTATAAGTTAGTGGGTCAGTATGGTCAAAGGTAAAAGCGGGTATAGCATCACCCGCAGGTAAATTCATCTTAACATCAACCTCACTTGTTTGTGTTGGTGCGCCTGAAGCTGTCGGTATTTGAATTGGTGATGAGGTACTAAGCGCAACCGATGAAGAAGAGCCATCAGCATTGACTGGAAAACCCAATAAAAAACCACCGGATGAATTAACAACAAAATTACTGTCATTTAATTTAAATTGACCGGCACGGGTGTAAGAAGTCTCTAAACTGTCAATTTCAGGTACAGTGGCAAAAAAACCATTACCAGTAATGGCTAAATCAAGGGCGTTATTGGTGAATTGAATACTACCTTGGGAAAACTGCTGAGCCACATCTGCCGTTAAAACACCATCACCTACTTTAGTTTTACCTGAAGCCAGTAATGATGCGGCATAAACATCAACGAACTCTGCACGAGACTCTTTAAAGCCAACAGTGTTAACATTGGCAATATTATTTGATGTAACATCTAAGTCTTTTTGTGCGGCATTTAGCCCACTTAATGCAATATTAAATGACATAGTTTAATCCTCTTAAAAATTCCGTTCGGCAACAACAAAACTAATATAATGCTAGTGTTGTAAACCAGCTTAAATACTTCACGGTTACAAACCGCTTAATGCTCGGCCAAGTAAGCCTATATTTTTACTTAATTACACGATAAAATTCATTAAAATTTAACTGTCCCCATCGGATATCTCTACCACATCTGATAATGCCATAGAGCTTCCGCCGTTAAGGTTAAGTATGATACTACCGCCAGCACCGGCTAAAGTAACGCTATCGACTTTACGGAATGTCATTGCCTCTATTTCAGAGGCTTGGCCGTCGACCAAACCAACAATACGGAAACGATAAGCGCCTTCGGGGGCAGGTTCGCCCTGATCTGTTTGACCATCCCAAGTAAAGGTAATACCACCGGCGGCAACACTCCCTACAGGAACCGTTTGAATAATTTCACCGGCAATATTTTCAACATATATATTAACGTTACTGGCCGCACTGTCGGTAACCAGTTTGCCTTTTACCCTTTCACCCTCTTCCATGCCAAAGACATTATCTTCGACCAAAACATTTCGTCCAACAAGCGATGAAGCTTGCAGTGCTTGGCTAGAAGTCATTGAACTGGAAAAACTGTCAAAAGAATCATTCAGTTGTTGTACACCATCAGTGGTGGAAAAAGCAGTCATCTGCGAGATCATTTCATTGTTATCAACGGGCTTAGTTGGATCTTGATTCGCTAACTCTTGAGTTAACAGTGCAAAAAAGTCAGCCTGGGTGAGCATGCCTTTATCCTGCTCAGCCTCTTTATATTTTTCTTCCTGCCAACGAATCCCATCTAAAGGATTGGTATTAGTAACGGATGTCATTATCTACTCCTGCGTTTTGCAATAGACTAAATACAATATCAAAATGGTTCATTACCTTTGACCTAACTGTAATGTTTTATTCAGCATCTTTTTGGCTGATTCCGCTAGTTGAACATTAGTTTGATAAGAGCGTAATGCTAAGATCACCTTATTAGTGCCATAGCTAATTTCTTCACCTACAAAATTAATCACTACCTTTGACCTAACTGTAATGTTTTATTGAGCATATTCTTCGCTGACTCAGCCAACTGCACGTTAGTTTGATATGAACGCGATGCGGATATCATATTAGTCATCTCTTCAATTACGTTAACATTGGGCTTATAGATAAAACCGTCTTTATCAGCCATTGGATGACTAGGTGCATATTCAACATTTAATGGCTTATCACTTTCAACAATACCTAAAACGTTGACACCAACACCGCTGCCATCCTTACCTCCCTGCCCTGCGGCAGCTTCTTGCATGGCTGCGGCAAAAACGGGATGTCTGGCACGGTAAGTTTGATCTGCACTGCTACTAACACTATCTGCGTTAGCAATATTACTGGCGGTAGTATTTAAACGCACTGACTGTGCACTCATACCACTACCTGTGATATCAAATACGTTGAAAAGACTCATAATTACTGACCTCCGCTTATTACTTTCTTCATGGCTTTTATTTTGCCATTAAGAAATTGCACGCTTGCTTGATACTCTAATGAGTTTTTTAGATACAAGTTTCGTTCCACTTGTACATCTACGGTATTACCATCGCCAGTATCAGGTTGATTTGGTACACGAAAATCGACAGAATTATTTAGTTCGGTACGAACATCAAAGTGCTTTTCATTAGTACGTGACATGCCCATTTGCTGATTATTTGCCGCTTTTGCTAGCGCTTGTTTAAAATCTAGCCCTTTAGCTTTGTAACCAGGGGTATCTGCATTGGCAATATTACTAGCGATCACTTCAGCACGTTGCGAGCGAATTTGCATGCCCTGCGAGTGTAGTTGAAAGCCTTGATCAAATCCTATAGCCATAATAGCCTCACGTCGATTTACGTTATAGGTAAGTGATATTCAATATTTATGCCAGATAAGTATTGAATGGCAGTATAAACGAGGAAGGTTTTAGTAGGGGATTGGCTAATAACGATTAACAATAGCTATTAGCCAAGGTAGCGCTCAGTTATTTTTTCTGATAAACAATGCCTGGATTACAACGCAACATAGTAAAGTCTTGGTTTATTCCTGACAGTGATTCCGACGCACCTAGAAATAAATAACCATCATTGTTTAAAACGCCATGAATTTGACTAATTATTTGTGATTTAATTTCCGGTGAGAAATATATTAAAACATTCCGACAAAAGACAATATCGAACCGACCCATTAAACTATAACTATTAAGTAAGTTCAGCGGCCTGAAACTTACCATTTTCTTAACTTGGTCTTTTATCTTTAACATGCCATTATCACCCGCTTCAAAAAAACGCTGCTTACGCTCTGCGGATAAACCTCGAGCAAGAGCCAGATTGTCATAATGACCATATTTACAATGATCGAGCATTGTTGTTGAAATATCAGTACCAATGACCTGTACACCACGGGGAAATGCACCCGGATTTTTTTGTTGATATTCCAGTACTGACATCGCAATGGAATAAGGTTCTTGTCCAGATGAGCTTGCAGCGGACCAAATTTTAACCGGGGTTCTTCTGTTGGCAAAATCTGGTAATAATTTACTTTGAAGTAACTTATACGGATAATCATCTCGAAACCATAAAGTTTCATTGGTGGTCATGGCATCAATGACTGCGGCACGCAATTGCCGCTCTACCGGAGAAAGTGTCCGAGTAACAAGCTCTCCCAGAGAACTAAGTTCAAATTTAGCCATTAATGGGGCTAGTCGGCTCTTTACTAAGTATTGCTTATTCTCACCAAGCACAATGCCACATTGTTGCTCTAAAAAGGTTCTAAATTGGTTGTAACTTTTTTCATCAAGTTGTCTTGCTGACACAATAGCTTCCTGTTAGTTTCGAAGTACTCATCTTATCCATCCAAAAATGGAGGCTGCCATCAAAATTATTCGATGGCTATCAAGTTTTAATGAAGCGTTAATCGTCTAGTTTTAGCCATTTTTTTACAGCTGTAGCTAATTCATCAGGGTGAAATTTTGGAATAAAATCTTCTGCCCCTACCTTTTCTACCATGGCATTATTAAATACACCGCTTAACGAGGTATGTAAAATAATAGGCATCTTGGCCATGCGTTCATTACCTTTAACCTCTGCGGTTAAGGTATAACCATCCATTTCCGGCATTTCGATGTCAGAAATCATTAAAGCAACTTTTTCAGTAATACTATGTTCACAGGTAGCCTCTATAGCCTTTAACTGATCGAGCGCGTCTCGGCCATTTTTAGCTAAGACCATATTAATACCTAACGGCTCTAATGCTCTTCTAACTTGATTTCGAGCAACCGTTGAGTCATCAGCGATCATAACAAGCTTATCACCAAGACTTGCACCAACATTTGGATCAATAATATCTTCACTAACATCCGTTGAGACTGGACTAATTTCATTTAAGATCTTCTCAACATCTAAAATTGACACCATTTGACCATCAATTTCAGTTACCGCGGTTAAGTAACTCGACTTGCCTGCCCCCTCTGGCGGCGGCATGACGTCAGCCCAACTTAAGGTCACTATTCGTTCAACACCCGCAACAAGGAAACCTTGTACGCTACGGTTATATTCAGCAATGATAATAAAGGTTTCTGCTGTTTGTTCTATTGCAGGCCCACCGGTAGACTTACTCAAATCAATGACAGAGATTGTTTGTCCGCGAATATGAGCAACGCCCTTAATATATGAATCTTGTTTCGGTAATATAGTTAATTTCGGACAAGGCATTACTTCACGTACTTTAAATACATTAATACCAAAGCGCTGCCTACCGATAAGTTTGAAGAGTAACAATTCTAATCTGTTCTCACCTACAAGTTGCGTGCGCTGATTTACCGAATCGAGTATGCCTGCCATATAAACCTCATGTAACACCGTACCATTTAATATGTTTAAAGAAAAAACACTTAAGGCACAATTCTTGAATTGTATTTAAAATATAGAGTTGATAATCACACTAAGCGCCTGATCGTTGACGCATGATTTAACCTCATTTCATACTGCTAACTTAGGTTAAGCATAGACGAATTTTTGCATTTACTTATAGATAGATAACAAAATATATGCGACATACCAAACATTTTTTATTTTTTTCATTATTATTGCTTATTAAGCAGCCAATTGTTGCTGCAACCGAGTTAGACAGTGCTTTTATTGAGCGTTTTGCAAAAACTTATTTAGCAAAATATTTCCCTTCTAGTGACGACGAAAAGGTGCGTATTTCAATTGCTCGTTTAGACCCTAGAATCATTATTAAACCGTGCAAAATACCTTTAACAGCAAATATACCTGAAAAAAGTGGTGCTAGAAATGTAAATATAAAAATTAGTTGCGATGAATCAATACCATGGAAAATATATTTATCGGCAAAAGTTGAAATAACTAAAGCTGTTTTAATTGCAAAAAATACAATAAGCCAGGGAGACAAACTTGACGAGAGTAATATCGAACTAGCTTACATTGCCATTAACAAAATCCGTGGCGAAAAACTAACCGATAAAGCTATCGTTTTTGGCGCCAAAGCAAAGCGACGCATAGGTAAAGGTAAAACGATTAGTAAAAAGAGTATTTGCTTAATATGTAAAGGTGATGTGGTGACAATTATTGCCTCCTCAAATACCTTTACCATCAAAACTCAAGGGGTTGCCTTAAGTTCAGGAAATATTAATGAACAAATTAAAGTTAAAAACACACGGTCAAATAAAGTCATAACCCCGCGTATCAAAGCTATTAACCAAGTAATAATTCATCTATAATCAAAATATATACAATCGAAGTTAGCAAATAATTTTACGGCTAACTTACGCATGATGTTATTTATATTTTAATGTATTTTTAACTAAAGTTATTACGCAGATGGCCGATAACAAGGTAACAGAATCCATTTAAAATATCATTTCATTGTTAAAGGATGAAATTATGGCCATAAATATCAATAACTTGAATAGCAATAATCAAGTACAGCAAACTCAGCAAAAACAAGTACAGCAGCAATCTGCTCAAACTGCATCAAGTAATTCTCAAGTAAAAAATGCGGGGCAAGACTCAGTGTCGATTACTCCACAGGCAAAACAGCTTAATGAGTTACAAAAAAAAGCAGTAGATGCCCCTGTGGTTAACCAAAAGAAAATCGATGAGTTGAAAAAAGCTATAAGCGCTGGTGATTATAAAATTAATCCAGAGAAATTAGCTGCCAGCATTGCTAACTTTGAATTTAAGCTTGTTTAGCTATAAACTGTAAAGTCCGTTATTTAGAGTAAAATCAAAGGCAAACTTTATGTTATCAGGCTCAACACCTCAGGGATTAACCCCCAGCGAATTGTTAGCAAAGCAACATCAACAGTTAACTTCGCTTGCCCAAATAATTGCTAACGAACAGCAAATATTGCAGCAACATGATCCACAAGCATTGCTTAGTATCAGCCAAGAAAAAAACACCTTGTTGTTAGCAATACAACAACTTGACCAAGAAATTGGCCAAGATCAGCAGTTTGCTCAAGATAAAGCGGCAGGTAAGTTAAGCCAAGAGCTATCTGA
This sequence comes from Colwellia psychrerythraea, assembly GCF_000764185.1. GTDB lineage: Bacteria > Pseudomonadota > Gammaproteobacteria > Enterobacterales > Alteromonadaceae > Colwellia > Colwellia psychrerythraea_B. The sequence goes on along the minus strand of NZ_JQEC01000004.1, from coordinate 167,782 downwards.
AATAACTGAGTTGTTAACACATTGCCAGCAAAAAAACTTGCTCAATGGTCAAATCATCCAACAATCTCAACTCGCTGTAGAGCGCATGAAAACGAGTCTGTTAGAGAATCATAATAAGAATGCAATTACCTATGATAGTACAGGCAAGAAAAGTGCTGGGCTTTCGAGTATAGGGCTAAAAGCATAGCTCAAATTAAATATAAAGAACTAAACATTAATCTAATCAATCATTAAAATTAAAAAAGGCATTAATCAATTAGATTAATGCCTTTAATTCATACTTATTTAAAACTAGAAATGTGTTACGTCTTTAATTTCTTTCCTATTCTGATTTGCTTGATAAATATTATATACATCTTCAAAATTTAACTGTAATTCCGTGGTATATACATCTCCTACCGGATAGCTTTTAATCACTTTAGCGCCGCGAATAACCCCCTGTATAGAAGCTGTTAACTGTTGCTCTTCAATAAGTAGGTCAGCCATAGTTACCTTCCCTTTAACTTGTTGACCGTATACTTGCTCAGCAAGTTCAGCATAAGCGGCAATTTTTGACGCTTTAATGGCCATTAACATCCGCTGAGTTTCATGTGTCGACTTTTGCATGCTAATAGGTGCAAAACCTGTGGCATATAACACAGGAAAAACCTCAGGTTTCACTGTTTGCCATTGCACATGTTTATCATAAATGAGAGAGCAACTACTGATAAAAAATAGTGAGCTCAAAATAAGAATGATTCGAGTCAATGAATTATGCATAGATACTCCTTTACAGTTTTAAAGCTGATAAGTAACATACTGATACCAGCTGTATTAATGGGATAACGACATAGTAAATAATTACAATCAGCGCTAGTTCTGTATAACAACAGCACGTTCATCATTATGCAACATAGCGTTATCTCTAATAATCATACCGTCTCTCATTTTAACTTTTTCACTATGGCTCATTTCATCACCTAAAACCCAAGCCGGAATAAATGATTGTGCGGTTGCAACAACAACCTTAGATTGAATGCCAATCATACGGACATTCACTAAAACACCATTTTCTTGTTCAACCATGGTGCCAGATACCACATAGTCAATTATCTGACGTTCAGGTAGCTCCTGCCAGTCACGACTGAAAACATAATCGCCTTCTTTTGTTACCCGTATATGACCCGTAGTTTTAAAGTCTATAACAACTAAACCATGACGTTGAAGTTCATGAACAAAACTTTCAGCTAGCTGATTACCAAGCCAGTTAGTAGTTTCAAGATCTTTTAAATCTACAAACGAAGCTACAGCAACAGGGGTTTTTGTATTGACAAAGCTACTACTTGTTAGCATTTGATAGGCTAGCCCTTTAACCACATCATTTATGGCATGACGTGGTAGCTCATAGCTATCAATCTCTCCTTTTTCTTTATGAGTTAATTGATAAAAGCCATCATCATTAGTTGCCTCACAAGAAAGTAAAGCAGGTAAAATTAATGGTATAAGCCATTTTTTCATGGTATTCCCCTTTCAAACTAAGTACTACAATTATCACCACTTGCGATATTGTATTCATTTTCATATTCGTGATTGATCTTGTTTATAACAATGCACATTCTAAGCCAACAATCATTAACCGCCGACATCAACAAGAATACGACAGGCATGAAAAATGCATAACTGTGTTAAGTCAATAAAATTGCTACTCCCACTTGTTCATGAAATTGGGATAAAGCTAAATTAGGAATATGACAGTAACTATGCACAAACTCATTATACAATTATCGCTATTTAGTTTTTTATGCAGTTTTTCAGCCAACAGCCAGTGGTACGAGACCCAAGGACATGCGCGCACCAACGATACAAGCGTAGAGCTTGCTCGTACAAAAGCAATGGAGAATGCTCTTAAAAAGGCCTTACTTGTATCTGGCGCTAGTGTATCAAGTGTTCAACAAGTGGTTAATGGCTTACTAACACAAGATCAGATAAGTATCAGAGCAAGCGGTAGTGTTAATTCAATTGAATTAGTTGACGAAGTACACAGCGATAACTTAATCACGGTTACAATTCGTGCTGATATATTTCCTCAAGAACGAAAGTGCTTTGCGGTAAACTTTAAAAAATCATTACTATTAACACGCAGCCATTTAATAAATAGAGAGCAAGCTAATGTCGGTGAGATATACCTCATTGATAAAGCAGTTATCCGTAAACTTGGTCAGCAACTAAATCTTCAAAGTGCTTTTACTAAAACCAGCAGTATTCTTAATAATAAAACTGAATTTTCACGCCTTAATAACAGCTTAGCCAGTAATAAAGTTTCTCAATTAACTCAGTCTTTAAGTGAAAGTACCGACAGCCAATATATTATGTTTAGTGAAATCACTAATACCTCTTTTGACAAACAAGCCACTAATAGCTGGTTATTCTGGCAACAGGGTATTTACCCAAGAAATTTCGCCATTAACTTCTATTTATATAACGGCCTAAATGGTGAATTAGTTTGGCAAGACAGTTATCAAAACACTGCACCATGGACATTTACCAAGCGCATTAAAGTCGATGTAGGTGGTAGCGCTTTTTGGCATAGTGAATATGGGCTGATGATTGATAATATTCTCGATAAAGTGATAAAAGATATTGATGAGAATATTATGTGTGAGCCGAGCAGAGGCAAAATAATTCAAGTGCAAGGTAATCAGGTTACCATTAACTTAGGTCGAGAGCATGGCTTAAAAATGGGCGATGAATTCAGTTTGTTACACCTTACCCACTTCACCAATAACTCAGGGAAATCTTACGCCGGATTTAACTTAAGCCCTTATAAAGTTAAAGTGACTAAACTAACCAGGCAAACTGCCACGGCAGCTACACCAGATGGACGCTTATTTGGCAATATTCAAGTGGATGATTTAGCTGTCCGCTATGAAAATTAATAGTCTATATAACAGCTATGAATCCGACTATTAATGCGATTATTGTAAGGTATTTGAAGGTTGTAGAAAGTTAAAGATTATAGAAAGATAAGTCCAATTTATAAAATAAAGCGCCTACTCACTTAGTAGGCGTTTTTATTTCAGGTTAAGTATTAAATAAACGCTATTGCGGCAGTTATTGCGGCAACTTGTGCTTTAATACAATTTTCATTGTCAACCAAAGGGCTATCGGGGTAGACTTCGGTGGTAGTAACAAATGCTGCATCGGTTAATCCCATACATAAGCCTAAATCTCTTGCGGCGTAATTTATAACGCCATGCTGCTCAATATCAACACCTATCAATTTATCATTATTATCTGCTGGGGCAATGTGAGTAACTTCGGCTACGGCTTGGTTAATGGCACATTGGAAGTCTGCTTCAGGTTTAGTTGAGTCGGCAACTAAGTAAAAGCCATCAGGTATATTCCAGCTTTTTTGTTCAATTGCATCACGGGCAGAAAGTGCAGGTCTAAACTCACTATTATCCGTATCAGTAGTTTCATGTAAATCAATATGCATAGCGATATCGACATCAAGATCCATGATAAACGACATCAGTGCTGCCGATTCTTGTGCCGGACTATCAGGGTAAAATGAACGGTTTGGATCAATCGCTTTATTATTCCAGCGATTAATTGTTTCATAGCCCCAAGGGCTTACACAAGGCGCAACAATAATATTAAACTGCTCGCTAAAGTCCTTAGCATTAGTTTCTAAAAAACGTATAGCGCCTTGTACACCACTGGTTTCATAACCATGAACGCCACCCGTTACTAACACGGTTTTATTGTTCGTTTGCCAATTTTTGCTTTGCATAACATATAAAGGGTAACGGCTTTCATCAACAGATAAACTGCCGTATTGAATCATATCAAATGAAGACTTTAATAATTCAAGCTTTGCCAGTACTTCATCTTGATAAGAGCGTTTAATGTCTTGTTTAGAAAGCCACAATTCGTTCTCTTCATTTGTCCATGGCTGGCCTTTTTTACCAATAGAATAAACTGATTCACTCATGATTTAACCTTATTATTTATCGTAGCCATATAATAACTACTACTTTAAAATTTTTTGTCACCATAAAAAATGCCCGAAAATTCGGGCATTGGATTACGGATGACTCATTTAGTCGTTATACAGGGAGACTTTATTTCGAGTCTGCACGCCCCATAAATTTACGTTCTTCAGTATTAACCTTGATTTTATCACCCGTTGAAATATGTTCAGGTACCTGTACCGTTAATCCTGTAGAAAGGGTAGCAGGCTTAGTACGAGCACTCGCGGATGCACCTTTTATAGAGGGATCAGTTTCAGTAATCACTAACTCAACACTAGGAGGAAGATCAATTGCTACGGGTGAATCATCAACTATGATGACAGAAATGCCTTGAGTTTCTTCATTAATGAACAGAACCTCATCAGCTATTGACTCTTTATTTAAGTTATACGGTGTGTAATCTTCATTATCCATAAATACATACTCATCACCATCAATATAAGAAAACATCGATGGACGACGACTTAAGTCGGCAAAATTCAACATATCATCAGCTTTAAAAGTTTCATCAACTTTACCACCCGTTACTACATCGTATAAACGCATTCTATATAAACTTCCACCGGCTCTACCTTGCGGTACTGAGCGGGCAATATCTCTAACAATTAACACTTTACCATTGTGCTCTATCGCTGCATTTTTCTTTATATCACTTGCCTTTGGCATAAGATGGCGTCCTCTGAATTTATTATAAATATACTGGTTTTAAACACAATGCAGGGAAAATAGCATGAACCCATAGATATGCAAATAACTTATCGAGCGAATCATGATTTATTTCAATAAAGATCAAACATAATGAAAGATAACGGGCAGACTTTCATTATATTTGTCATAGAAAACAAAAAAGGCAAATATATTAGCTATATTTGCCTTTTCAATCTTTGAGTTTTTTTGTACTTTTATTCGTTCACATAGGTGCTGATAATCATGGAATGAATACTATAAATCTACTCGTAAGAACGCTCAAGCCAAGCGATTTGTAATTTTAAATCTTCAATTTCATGGTTTGCATCGGCTAATTGTTCCAGCGTTGATTTTTGTTCATTATTAACGTTATCTACACTAGCATCAGTACTTTTTGACATATTACGTCTTTCCTCATGGGCCATAATAGCCTCCAAAAAATTGTTACTGCACCTGTAGTATTACACAATAACTTTCATTTGTAAGTTTCGAAGCAAAAAAACTGATCTATCAGGATATAAACTTTAGTAAAACTTTTAATACACAACTGCACCAAGAACACACATAACCAATTGAATAATAATTAATAAAACGATAAAAAAAATAGACTCATATTAATTCTCTCAACACTTAATTGGTTTCATTAAGAAAGTTTATATTTCGATTCCAAAAGAAGTAGTAAGTGAAACTACCCATATCCTGCAACTATATGTAGCCGAACTATACTATATAGTATTGAAGGAATAGGAGCTTGCTATGATTAAAGCGCTTGCTATCAATAAGGAAACTTATTATTCAGTCAGTTTTTTATTAACAATTGCATTACTCACTTTAAGTCCAACAAAAGCAGCGCAATTAAGTGTTCAGCTTGAAAATGATGGCCTATTTGCCAGTGATGGTAACTATACCAATGGCTTTTCTTTAGCTTGGGAAAGTAAACCATTACAAATTTATCACCAACACCTCACACTCAGCATGCCATTATTGCTTCAGTGGCAATATGTTCTACGTTTACCGGTAAACAACAAGCAAAGTGCTTGGGGAGTAAAAGTATCCCAGCGCATGTGGACACCTAGTGATATTGGCATAACATATTCGCAAAGTAATGATAGGCCTTATGTTGGTTTAGTCGAGTTAGAAAGTCATACCGCAGATTACAGCTCATCCTTTGCACAAAAAAACTGGTTAACTTTGGGCATAATAGGCCCGAAAGCAAGGGCCGAAAGAGTACAAACAAAAGTACATAACTTTACCGGCTCGACCATGCCTCAAGGCTGGCAGTATCAAGTACAAGAACAAGTAACCGCACAATTTGCCTATGAAGTCGACAGCCTACTCTATAGAAATAAAACATATTTCAGCCAAAGCCAATGGGATGTCAGTGGCTTTAGCCATATCGCTTTGGGTAATCTAGAGACCCAAGCAGCTGTTGGTTTGTTGTTCCGCTGGGGAACCGAGCTTTCTAGCTCTTTCGGCCGTCTCAGCAGTCACTTCGGCCATATAGGAAATTTAACGGAAGTTATTCCTGATAGTCATATAACCATACATGCAAGACTTGCCCTTGGTTATCGGTTTCATGATTTATCTATTGAAGGTAACTTACCCTATGAGTCATTAGTTGAACTTCAACATAAACAAGCGAAAGCAACTGCAGGCTTCACTTGGTCACTTGATAACTTAGCCCTCACCTGGAGCCTTAATACCTATACTCGCACTTACCAAAGTGATACCAAACCTTGGCATAGCTACGGCTCACTTACTTTAAGCTGCGCTTTGTAATTTCCTCATCAAAAGCCTTATTTTTTATATAAAAATAAATACTTGTCTTAATCGTCAGGGTAATCAATATTGACTCCTGCTGCACTATATTCAAGAATAATCGAGTAAATACTATGACACTAGGTCGAGAAAGTGTTTTTTAGCAATTTTTTTAATGATTTAAATTTATCGGTTGTATAAGGTATAACCTTATGAACAGCAATAAATTAATTACACAAAAACACTTAGGATATACATGTACGATCCCCTGCTTGATGAATCAATTTCCGCTAATTCGCCTTACCCTAATAGTTATTGGGCTTCTGTTACAGAAGCTAATACTACCGGAAAACCGCCAGCTGATGATGGGCAACTAAATAAGGATATCAATGTAGATGTTGCCATTATCGGTGGGGGGTATACCGGCTTATCAACCGCACTGCATTTAGCACGAGAGCACGGTATCAAAGCAACCGTACTAGAAGCTAACCGCACCGCTTGGGGGGCAAGTGGCCGAAATGCGGGCTTTATTTTAAAATCCTCTGGTCGGAAGTCTTACGCAAGCATGCAATCGCAATGGGGAGAAGAAGTCATGCGCGGTATTTACCAAGAGATGTGCGCTGGTGTCGAAACCGTCAAAAGTTTGATTAACGAAGGCATTGATTGTGATCCTCAAGACAATGGCTATATTCGTGTCGCTCACAAACCCAGCATGTTCAAAAGTTTACTCGAGGCTGCAGCGCTGCAAAAACAGATGTTCGGTTATGACGTACAAGAGTTATCCCGTGAGCAATTACACCAAGATTATATGGCAGATCAAAATGCTTATGGGGCTATTCGATATCAAGATGGCTTTGGCATCAACCCATTAAAACTTGCTTGGGGTTATCAGGACATAGCAAGAAAAACCGGTGTCACCATTCATTGTGATAGCCCAGTAAATAAAATCCAGCAGGACTACTCTAAAAAGTCTGGTCAGCAAAGCCAAAGCAAACATATATTGCACACACCCAATGGTATTGTAACAGCTAAAAAAGTCGTTATTGCTACTAATGGTTATACCGCTAAAAACTTTCACCCATTAATCAAAAGTAAAACCCTACCCGTTTTATCACAAATTATTGTCACTGAGCCCTTAACCGATGAGCAATTAGCCGCTTGTAACTTTTTAACCAGTAATGTCATCATGGATACTCGCGCATTAAAATATTACTATAGAAAACTACCTGACAATCGTATTTTGTTTGGCGGTCGCGGAGCTATAACGGGCAAGAATGCTACAGACCCCTATTATGCTAATCGATTGCTCTCAGTATTAAAATCCAACTTCCCTGCCCTAGTTTCATTAAAATATGATTACGCTTGGTCTGGTTGGTTGTGTATGTCATTAGACGACATGCCACATATTTATCAAAATGAGCAGCAAAGTGTTTTTTATGCTATGGGGTATTGTGGTAGTGGTGTATCTTTTTCTGTGCAAGCAGGTAAACGTTTAGCGCAAATGGTTGCTGGAGTTACTGTTCCCAACTTGCCCATTTACCAAACACCATTAACAACATTTCCCTTTGCGCCATTAAGACGTGTTGGTCAATGGAGTTATTTCCAGTACGGTAAAGTCAAAGATCGTTGGTTTTAGGGTAGAATAAGTTTTAACTGAAATTAATAACTATACCTGCTTCAACTAGGCCTTTTCAGCATTAGGGTCTAGAGTGAAGAATGGCCTAATATTAACACTTGTTTCAATAAATTAATTGTATACAATATACCTACACTTGTTACTTTTCAGCTTAATTAGTTGCTGGAATTTTGAGTAATTACCCAAACAAAGTAAAATGTCCTGAAGGAAAGTTATATGACCATTGGTATTGGTGGCTCCACAGCCGAAATTGAATTAAGTAAATTAACTGATATGACAGGTGATATTTCACCTATTTCAGTAGCAGAATATCAACAACGTATCGCGAAAGCGCAACAACTAATGCGTGAGCAAAACATCAGCGCCCTATACCTTAATGCTGGCACTAATTTGACCTATTTTACTGGCACTGCTTGGTATGCTTCAGAGCGCTTAGTAGGCGCAATATTACCAGCAGAAGGTGAGTTAGTTTATATAGCGCCTTGGTTCGAAGTAAGTACACTATCAGGCTTTATGCAAATAAAGTCTGAAGTCGCTAGCTGGCACGAACATGAGTCACCTTATGAACTTGTTATCGATGTACTGAAGAAAAATAATTGCGCACAAGGTACAATTTCCATCGATGAAGCAACCGCATTCTTCGCTGTTGATGGCATGATAAATGCTGCAAAAGCTCAAAACCTTGACCTTAGCTTTACGAGTAGCAAGAGCATTACCGCCGAATGTAGAATGATAAAATCTGCCAGTGAAATCGCTTTATTACAGCGTGCTAAAGATATGACTATGGTAGTACACCGCGCCGTAGCCAAAATTCTAACGGTCGGCACCACTACTGCACAAGTAACTAACTTTATCAATCAGGCTCATATCAAACTAGGCGCTCCTAAAGGTTCATCTTTTTGTATTGTTTTATTCGGCCAAGACACAGCTTACCCACATGGTGTCAAAGAGCCTAAAACTCTTGAATTTGACGACATGGTATTAATTGATACCGGTTGTTTAGTACAAGGTTATAACTCAGATATTACCCGTAGTTACGTGTTTGGTGAAGCGAGTGAGAAACAACGCGCTGTATGGTTACATGAAAGAACAGCACAAGTGCAAGGTTTCGAGGCAGCTAAAATCACCTCTCCTTGTGAATCAGTTGATATAGCGGCGCGTGGTTATCTCGAAACGCAAGGTTATGGCCCAGACTACCAAGTGCCTGGTCTGCCACATCGTACCGGTCACGGTGTTGGTTTAGATATTCATGAATGGCCATATTTAGTACGTGGTGATAAAACCCCACTAGCTGCCGGTATGTGTTTTTCTAATGAACCGATGTTATGCCTTTACGGTGAATTTGGTGTGCGTTTAGAAGATCACTTCTACATGACAGAAGCTGGACCAAAATGGTTTAGTGAGCCGGCTCACTCAATTGACAACCCTTTTGGTTATGAAGAGTAAGTAAGTTAGGTCGTTCTATTGAGTGTAATGCTCAGTAGAACAACTTTCCCAGTGCTAAAATAATAAAAATTCGAGGTATCAATGAGTAATAATAAAAAAGCTATAATCACAGTGCTGAGTGGCACTTTTGCTTTGGGGGCTTACCTTATTGCCGATTCAGTTATGGCCGGTCAGGCTGAAACTCCCGCCAAAATACAAACCACTGATAACTCGAAACTGGCAAGCATTGAGAAAATACTGACACAAGTTCATCATTGTAATAAGTCTATTACCATCCGCTCACAAGCTTTATCAAGTGATAAAATTGCCGAGTCTTGTAAGGATCTTATTGCCCAAGAAGAAAAATTTCATCAAATATTCAATACGCTTAATAAACCAGTTAAGAATGACAATAATACTAGCCTGCGCGCTAACTTTTACAGTTCAAATGCAGAGTATGTAAAATATGCTACAGCACATTTTAATATGCCCACCAACAATGGCGGTATGTACCTAGAGGGTTACCCTGATAAAAAAGGCAACCATGCCGAGTTTGTTGCATATGAGCGCAATGGTGGTTTATGGAATTTAACCCATGAATATATACATTACCTTGATGGCCGCTTTAACCGTTATGGTGATTATTGCAATGGTTTACATGATGACCATGCTGGTCCTGAGTTTTGTCCAAAACCTAACGCTTCATACCCACATGGTGTTTGGTGGTCAGAAGGTGTTGCTGAGTATATTGCCTGGGGCAAAGATAATGGCAAAGCAGTAAAAGTAGCCGGCAGTAAAAAATTCCCATTAAGCGAGTTATTTAATACCAGTTATAACAATAACAACGATAGTGAGCGTGTATACCATTGGGGTTATTTAGCTGTACGTTTTATGATGGAAAATCATCGAGATGAAGTAGAGAAGAGCTTAGTTTTATCACGTAAAGGTGATTGGACTGGCTACCAAGATTTAATGCGATCTTGGTCAACGTCAATGGATAAAGAATGGTTTATTTGGTTAGACTCTCTTGCCGCTAATGCTGACAAGTCAGCTAAAACAACGCCATAATACTTTTTTAATTTTCATATAATGAACCGCCAAGCTTAGAGGTTTTTCTCTGTTTGGCGTCATTGTAATGAATATACAAGGGGCTATATAACGCCTCACCTCGTATTGGAATCCCTTAATATCTTACTCAGCAGAAAATTCAATAACGAAGGTAAGCAATTATTCCTGCCCTTGCTATTTGAGGATTAAACTATGGGGATGAGGCTTAGAGTATTTAGGCAGATGATGTAACAACCCCATGAAAAAAGACGCCAATTTACACTGTCATATGCTCTATAAGCTCCACGTACACCAGAAAATAAGGATAACGCCCCGACTACAATGCCTGTACAGGGAAGCATTCTAACTTTAACCCGCAAACTCACTTTTGGAAGTGAAGAATTAAACCAGCTAGGTTCATTATTTCTAAATATCAAACAGAATTTTTATATTTTTACCCTATTACAAGGGCATTGATCATTTCTATTAGGGGATCAATATTAATATCTTAAAATAATTTATAAATGAATGGAATAATTGAACAACATTTACCAACTAAATTTACATAACACCTTAAGAAGGGGCTGAGTCTTTTATTAAGATGTTACGGGTACAATAAGTGCTATTAGTAGACTAATACTTCACTCTATTCCATTGTTCTTGAAATAAACTACTTATGCATAGAATTATTACTCTTGACCCATTTTTATTGTTGAACACCGTTGACATCCTTCCATTTAAAAAGATATTGCCCATTATGTCCTGCTTGAGCTGTACGATCTGATGCGTTTAAACCAAATTCTCGCCCACCCACTTTAGACAATCCCAACGATTGACAGCAAAGCCAGTGAAAATCCAGTTTTTTTCCGTAAACTGCAGTACAATTGGCCATGACATCACTTAATGAAATACGTGTTTTGGGAGCTACAGGCAAAGTATGCAATATATAGGGAGAAACGCCCCCACCCCAGCTATGGGCGTTATTGACCTGTCCTTGAGTGAGAGATGATATCTGTAAATTAGGGACAGTCTTAAATGCGCTATGTTCTGATTCTGTTTTCGTGTATGTACCTGCCATAATTTGTTTTACCATTGTTGCATTAAGTAATTTGGCAAAGTGGGTATAAAAGGTTAGTGAACAATTTGAGGGTACTTTTGTGTAGCCCATTGATGGTTTCCAACTACCATGTCCGTGAAGATAAACTATTGTCATCATTATGCTCCTTTTTAGATACTTATCGTTCATCACAATTAAAGTGTGATGATGAGAGCAAATATCATACAACATTCAAGGCAAGCTAGAGAGGTAAAGCGGAATAAAATTTTATACTGAATTAACACAAAAGTTACAAATCTCACCAAATCATTAGTCAGTTTATTATTAAACAGTAAAGAAGTTGTCCATTAGAAAACATCCTTGTTGCTAATGTCAGCTAGCGCACAAAGTCCTCTTTAATATCAAGGAGTACGTCAACCACCATTATTGACTACACTCTCTCCTATTATTGAAACAATGTGACTACTAATATGTATTCACATGAGTAAATATGTGCACAGCATAAAATACTGTTCATAAAAAAGGCGCTACCTTTAATGAAGGTAGCGCCTTTTTTATTTATCATTAATAATGTTGAACTTTGACTAGCGAAGCTGACTAAACAGACTAAGTTGCTAAAGAAAAATAATAATAAACTAGTCAGCTAACTTTTCTACTACGCGATGTGCAGCAACTAAGTCACTTATTGCGGTACCAACAGATTTGAATAACGTTATTTCATCATTTGATTGACGCAACAATGATGGCGTTCTACACATATCAGCTAATTCACCAACAATATCGTCTTTGTTAAAAGCGCCTTCAGCGATAGGCATTAGTAATTCACCCGCTTCATTTAAAGTGTTAGTTAGGCTATCAACAAATACTCTAGCGCGAGTTACTGTTGTAGTATCGCACTCACGGGCATCTTTCATGTGATTACCTAAACAATCGACATGAGTACCCGCACTAACAAGATTACCGTCAAATAATGGCGTTTTAGCGCCCGTAGCACAGCAAATAATATCTGCATTAGTAACTTCTACACTAATATCAACACTGGCCTTAAAAGTAATCTCTGGGTACAATGCGCTAAATTCGCCAATCAAGTCATTCACTTTTGCGCTATTACGCCCCCACAGAGTAATCTGCTTAAGATTACGCACAGATAAATGTGCTTTAACCAAATAACTCGCCAAGTTACCCGTGCCAAATAACATCATATTTTGGCTATCTTCTTTAGAAAGAAGCTGACTGGCTAAAGCTGAGATAGCCGCTGTACGCCAATAAGTTACACTAGTGCCATCAACCAATGCTAATGGCTCACCCGTTTGGCGTTTAAACAACATAATTTTAGAAAACAAACCAGGTAAGTCATGCTGAGCAGCATTGTCTGGAAAATAAGTAAAAGCTTTGTTGCCAATTACTTTATCATTCCATGAAGGCAATAAGGCAAAAGCATCATGGTTGTCATTGTCTTCTGGCGCTAAGCTAAATACTTGACGCTGTGGCATATGAAAAGGTTTGCTGAAGCTATTTTTTAATAACGGGACTAACTCGACAAAGTTAAGGTTTTGGTGAACTTGTTGTGCGCTAATAATTTTCATTCTTTACTCTTATTTATAATTCATTTTTTAGGTATTAGACTTGGCCGCAGAAAGCTCAATTAGTCCTTTGGGTGATTTGGTGATGATTTTCAAACCATCGTCCGTCAATACCACATCATCTTCAATACGCACACCACCCCAACCTGGAATGTAAATACCTGGCTCTATGGTAAAAACACAGCCCTTTTCAATGGCGGTATGGCAATCTGGACCAATAAAAGGCTGTTCATGCAAAACTAGGCCAACACCATGTCCTAAGCCCTCACCTGCATATTGTTTATATTCACTGTTTAGTAATATATTTGCTGATTGTTGATATAAGTGACTACCTAAGACCCCCTCGACGACTTCATCAATGGCTGCTTGTTGTGCAGAATGTACTAATTGATAAACATGTTTTTGCTCAGCGCTTGCTGGACCAAAAACAAATGTACGGGTCATATCAGAGCGATAACCATTAACCACAGCGCCAAAATCAATTAAGATAATATCACCCAGCTTTAATTGTCTGTCACCTGGAATCCCATGCGGTAAAGCACTACGTTCACCAAACAATAAAATGGTGGCAAAAGACACTTCTTCAGAGCCAAGCAACGCCATTTGATAATCAAGTTCAATCGCTAGCTCTCTTTCGGTAACACCCACTTTAACTGAGTTAAGCATGGTAGCTAATGCGGTATCACCAATTTTGGCGGCTTGCTCCATTAACGCTATTTCAGTATCTGATTTAATAAAGCGCAGCGCTTCAACCGCGCCACTCAACGGCTCTATTTCACTAAGCTTTGTCTGTTGACTAATCTGCTGATGAATTTGCTGCCATTGCATTACACTAATATGTTCGCTCTCAAAAAAGAGCGTCTGGCAATCATCATGAAAAAGCAGTTCTTCAATCAGTGACGCTAAACTCTGATTAGCTCTATCGCGACAAATCACCTTAAAATCCGTTGCTTGTTCTTTAGCTTGTTCGAAATAACGGTAATCAGTTAATAGATAATTAGCCTTGCTGGTTAATAATATTGTTGCCGCATGGCCAGTAAAAGCAGAAAGGTAGCTGATGTTAATGTCACTAAAGATCAGCATGGCACTATTCGCCTTACTTAAGACTTTATCTCGTAACTTATCGAGTGAAGTTTCTAGTGATTTACCCAGTGATTTACCCAGTGATTTTGTTAAGTTCATAATACTCCTCAAAAATTTCTAATCGAAACTTTATTATTTATACTAAGTTGAATAATCGCTTGTTAACTTTTAGCTATCTTAATAAAAAACCATATTTTAACGGGTCAGCGCTGTTAATCAGCCACTCACCTTTACCGCAAATATAAGCATCGCCGGTGACTTGTGGTATAACAGCATCAAAGCCACAAAAATCGAGTGTATCCACAGCACTAACACTAAAAGGGCTGGCCAATATGCTCTCAATAGTTATCGCTTCATTTAAGGCCACTTGCCCTTTAGCATAATGTAGAGCTATACGACCACTAACACCGCTACCTGTGGGGCTTCTGTCTAGCTCACCATCAGCAAAGATACACACATTACGTGAATGAACGTCTTTATTTGGCGAATCATCAATAAAAATCACCCCATATAAAAAGCTTAACCCTGTGGTCGTCGGATGGGTAATAGTTAGCTCAGGTACTGTTGAATCAATAATAGCTTGTTTAATTTTACGGCCATAATCAATGAGTTTGTCATGCTGCGCTGGCACTAATGACAAACCAAGAGTTGATGCTTGAACGTAGGCATAAAAAGCGCCGCCATAAGCGATATCAAATTCAACGGTGCCAATACCGTCTACTTCAATTTCCTGCTCTTTAGCATAAACAAAGGAAGGCACACATTTAAAACTAACCTGCTTTACCACATCATCTTCGCTATAGGCCAAAGCATGAATTTGGCCACAAGGCACATCAATCACCACCTTGGTAATGTCACCTGTTCTAGCAACGACACCCGACTCAACGGCGGTTTTTGTTAAGGCAATCACCGCATGGCCACACATTGTGCTATAACCTTCATTATGGATAAATATCGCGCCAAAATGACTGTCTTCACGTTCAGCACCCGTAATAATTGCGCCGTACATATCAGCATGACCACGTGGCTCAAACATTAATGCTCGGCGTAGATCATCATAGTTTTCTTTACACTCTTCGACTTTTGCTAAAATGCTATTGCCTTTAAGGTCTGGAAAACCGCTAGTGATAATACGTAATGGCTCACCACCGGTATGGCATTCAAGTGTATTAATCTTTAAAAAATTTTCTTGCTTATCGTTAGGCTGCCACTGTTCAAATTTTTCAGCGGCTTGCGCTATATTATTACTCATAGATATGACTCATTGCTTTTACTCTTTAATATTCTATTTATCCTGCATTTATTTGCCACTATTGCTATTTCTAGCAACAGTGGCTTTATAGCTATTTCCTTAAGCTACCGATGTTGACTGCTCAGTTGATTGTTCTGGTAATTGCTCTTTTTGTGCTAACTGCTGTTTTCTAATATCGCTGACAAAATGTTTATTAAACAAATAAAAGGCAATACAGGTGGCGAAACCAAGCAAGGTGATTATGCCCCACATCAGTTCCGGGCTCTCTAATTCAACAGCAAAGTAACCATATAACCAACCAGAGAGTAAACCGGCAAACAAGCTACCTAATGCCATAGAGACAAAGTAATAGCCCATAAACATGGCTGCTTTATCTTTCGGGGCAAAACTTGCCACATACTCTTGGCTTTTCGGTGTTGCTGTCATTTCTCCGACAGCAAATACAATGACCGAACAACTCACCAATAGACCCCCAAAAATAATGCCATGAGCAAAACCTTGCATTAACATCGACAGTGATAAAATAGCAGTACCAACAATCAAAGAAGGCAAAGCTTTGAACTTATCGATAAAGTGACTAATACCAATTTGAAAAATAATGATCATCAGAAAATCTAAACTTAAAATAGTGGCAGGATTCACTTGTCGGTACTGTATTGACCATTGCTCAGCAATATCTTTACTTAGCCCTTGCGCAGCTGTCATATCGCTAGCGAGCATTGATTGACTAATTTGACTAAAGCCATTAACAATTTGCTGCTCAGGAATACGAACATCCAACGCGCTAAGTGTACTGGTAATTTCTTTTAATGCCGCTTGGCTTTTCAAGGCATCAAGCTCGTTGAATTTTGTTACCAAGCGCATAATTTCATCGCTTAAAGTTTCAATATTCACTGCGGTGAAAACATCATGTAACCAAGGGCTAACGCTATGAAGCAATGAAACTAGATCAGAAGTATCAACAAAATCACGAATATAGACAGGTAAGGTAATAAAAATTTGGAAGTAAACAGTCCAAAAACCCGACAGTATTAATAAATATGCCATAAACGGTTTATTTCCTATGCTCATTTTTTGTAAATACCATGGCTGTGTGCCTTGCTGATTTACCCGTGAGGCTGACGCTTGGGTTTGACTGTCTTTAATAACCAATTTTGCAACAGCAAGATCCCAAATAAAAGCAGCAACAATCAATAAAACTGTGGCTATTAGGGTGAATTCACCGCCTATATAACCCGCATAGAAAGCCACAAGTATGATCAACAAAGGCACCACTAATAAGGCGAGACGCATATTGCCCAACACTTGCTGCATTTCATGAAAAACTTGCTTTAAAGGTTTATTTTTACCATGACGTTCAGGCTCTTTATAGAAAAATAACGCAGGAATAAAGTTCACTGAAATCCAAATGCAGGCAAAAATAAACACCCACTGCCAGCCATAATTTTTTTGAATAATGGGTGCCAATAACGGGCCTAAAAAGCCGCCAACATTAACCATCATATAGAAAATACCAAAACCCAAACCGCGGTTAGTATCATCGGTTGTTCGGCTAATGGTTGCGGTGACTACCGGTTTAAATATGCCAGCTCCGAGCGCTATCAACATAAATATGCTCATAAAGCTGCCTAAGTCTTTGGCATAACCTAAGAAGTAATAACTTGGTGCCATCAAAGTGAAAGACAGCAAAAACATTTTGCGATAACCAAATCGATCAGCGAGTGCGCCAGAAACCACAGGAAAAAGGTAAAGAAAGAAAGGCACCACGCCCATAATCAAGCCTCGTTCGGTATTGCCTAAACCTAAACCACCTTGCGTAGCGGGCGTCATGATATAACTGGCGAGTAAGGTATACATACCGTACCAAGCAAGTCGCTCAAAAATTTCCATGGTATTAGCAACATAAAATGCTTGTTGAAAAGGACTTCGTTTGGTTAGGCTCACTATCTTATCCACCATTTGTTAATATTGATTTTTATTATTATTGGTCTGTCTACGAACAACATTAATCCTGTTGATTTACGTAATACTACATATGGCATAAATCAACAGCATGAATGTCAAAAAAAAAAGTTAAAAAAAAACCAAGTACATTGTCTGCACTTGGCTTTAAATTTACATTATTTAGTCTTTTAACAAGCTCGGCAATAACTCTGCCGGCATATTTTGATAACAGATAGGACGTCTAAAGCGGGTAATTGCTTCACTACCCACTGACGTTGTTCTGATATTAGTTGATGCTGGGAATGGACCACCATGGTTCATAGAAGCACACACTTCAACACCGGTAGGCATTTGATTATAAATCAAGCGACCCACTTTATGAGCAAGACTTAGGCTTAGCTCTTTCGATGTAGATAAGTCACTATCTAAGCCATGAATGCTCGCGGTTAAGTTACCTTTAAGTAAAGTAACAAACTGCATCATTTGTGCTTCATTATCACAACGTACAACTAAGGCGCTAAAACCAAATACTTCTTCTTGTAGTAATGGCGTTTTAGCAAATGTTGCTAAGTCTGTTGCAAACAAAGAGGCTGAACATTCTTGCTCGTTACCAGCTTGACCTGTAGCAAGTAAAGTAACACCGCTAAGTGATTTACGCTCTGCAACGGCATTATTATAACTTGCACACATTGCCGGAGTTAACATCACACCAGCAGCTTGCTGCGTTAATGCTTCGCTTGCTGAAGTAATAAAGGTTTGATAATTAGCACTGTCTTCACTACCTACCACAACCCAAACGCCAGGGCTGGTACAAAACTGTCCTTGGCCCATCATTAATGAAGCAACAAGACCTTGTGCGATTTCAGCGCCGTCTTGATCAACTTTATTAGGCATTATAAATTGCGGGTTAATGCTACCTAGCTCACCATAAAAAGGAATAGGTTCAGCACGTTGATGAATTTGCGCTTGTAAAATCATACCAACACGTTCAGATCCAGTAAAACCAACTGCTTTAACTGAAGGGTGAGTAACTATTTGTGTAGCTATAGCATAGTTTTTACCTTGAATAAGCGAAAACACACCGCGATCTAATTCACAGCTATCAATCGCTTTTAAAATAGCTCTTGCTACTAATTCAGCAGTCGCTGGATGAGCAGCATGCGCTTTCATCACAACAGGACAACCTGCAGCTAACGCAGAAGCAGTGTCGCCACCAGCAGTAGAGAAAGCTAATGGGAAGTTACTTGCCGCAAATACACCAACCACACCTAATGGTAAATAACCTAAACGTGTATCAGGTTTTGGTAATGGTTGACGCTCTGCGTTTGCTTGCTCAACAATACCTTGGTACTCACCTGCTTCTAATAAATCTGCAAATAAACCAAGCTGGCCAATTGTTCTGCCACGTTCACCTTGAATACGCATTGCTGGTAAACCTGTTTCACCGCAAGCGGTTTCAACAAGTTCATCACCTAAAGCAAGAATTTCAGCACCTATAGCACGTAAAAAAGTAGCGCGTTTGGCTGCGCTTAACTGGCTATAAGATGTGAAAGCGTCATTGGCACGTTCGATAGCTGTGTTTACTTCAAGATCAGTTGCATCAGCAAATTCAATATCAATAGTTTTGTGTGTTTGGGCATTAAATGCTTTAAAACCACCTTCAGTATTGCCTGACCATTCGCCAGCAATTAAATTCTGTCCTGTTATTGTCATTTCTTACTCACTTATGTTTCATGTGTTGCTCAGCGCCTTTAGCGAATAAAAGCACTGGATATAATATGTATCTAAACAAAGAAAAAATTTATCTTATGCTTTGTTATTTCTGTCTTATTTACGTTACTTAACGCTAAAACCAAAGGCATAAGGATCGTCGTCATCAATGGTAATACAGTTTTTACCAAATACTTTTGCCCAACCTTGAATGCTCGGCATAATTGCGGTAATGGTTTTACCAGAGGCATTAATCTCAACTACACCTTCAATCTTACCGGTAAATTGGCTACCAATATAACTCTCATGTACAAAGGTATCGCCTACACCTAATTCGCCTTTGGCAAATAACTGCGCCATTCTAGCGCTCGTTCCTGTACCACAAGGTGAGCGGTCAATGGCTTTATCACCATAAAATACCGCATTGGCGGCATCAGAGCCTTGGGTTTGCGGTACACCTGTCCACAAAACGTGACTGACACCATTAACACTGGCATCTTCTGGGTGAACGCAGTCAAGCGACTTGCTTGCTATTTCACGAACAATAGGGCTCCACAGCAATATTTCTGCGGCAGTCCACTGGTCAATACCAGGGAAATTGGTTTGCGGCTCAACAATAACGTAAAAATTACCGCCGTATGAAATATCAACGGTTAGTTGACCTAGACCGGGAATATCTAGGGTGATGTCTCGATGTGCTAGGTAAGCGGCGACATTAAATATTTTAACATTAGATACTTTGCCAGCCTCTTCTTGATACTCAATTATTATTTGCCCTGCAGGCACGTCAATAATAAGCTTGCCCGGGGTTTTCGGGGTAATCAGGCCACTTTCTAAACCCGCTGTAATAGTACCGATAGTGCCATGACCGCACATCGGCAAGCAGCCTGAGGTTTCAATAAATAAAATAGCTGCATCAGCATTATCACTACAAGGTGGATACAAAAATGCACCTGACATCATATCGTGACCGCGCGGTTCAAACATCAAACCTTTACGGATCCAATCAAAACGCTCGAGAAAATCAAGGCGCTTTTCACTCATGGTTTTACCCACTAAGTTAGGATGACCGCTGGTAACTAACCGAACCGGATTACCGCATGTATGTGCGTCAATACAAAAAAATGTGCCCTTAACCATAATATCCCCATGCTTAATATTTTATGTTTTGTTTTAACCGACTAAGGGGAAGCACGGGAATTAACTTCCTATGCTCCCCCCTTTAATCGCTAATAAAGCAATTAATCTAAGTTGAATTTACTTAAATAAATACGGTTAGCAACCGCTTCATTTTTCGTGATTAAATACCAATTATTTTTATGTACCTATTTACTAGTCTTTTAGTCTGTTTTGGTACCACAATTGATTTTGTTAAAACTATTACTAGTCAAGTTTAGGTATATTGTATACAATCCTAAGAATATGGCAAGTATAATTTATTTTTACTTTAAATACAGAAGTAATACCTAGCAATAATAACGACTTAGACCTCTAGTCATCACCAGGTGTAAATTAATGAATACAGCAACAAACAAACAACAGAATAAAAAACAGCAAACAGTTGCTGTTATTGGCGCCGGAATTATTGGTATAAATTGTGCCCTAGAATTGCAAAGCTTGGGCTATCAAGTCACTTTACTTGATAAAGAAGGCATAGGTTTGGGTTGCTCTAAAGGGAACGCCGGACATTTTGCTACAGAACAAGTGTTTCCTTTGGCTGAGTCATCATTATTATGGCAAATGCCAAAACTATTACTCGACCCGCTTGGGCCGGTTTCTTTATCGGCCAAACACTTTATTAAAGCCATTCCTTGGTTTATGCAGTTTTTTAATAATATGCGACCAAGTTTGCGCGACAAAAATACAGTGGCGATAAAAGCATTAAATAAAGATGCCATCAGTCACTATAATGCGGTATTAAAAGAGGCAAATATAGATCACCTCATTACCTTACAAGGTTCGCTGCTTGTTTTTGAAACGACCGATTACAATAAAGTTGATGCCATGTATCAGCATTATAAAAATGAAGGCGTTGCAGTAAAACTATTAGATAGAGCAGAAACTATTAAGCTTGAGCCAAACTTAAACGACAATATTAATTATTCATTATTTTTTACCGATGTAGCTCATACTGTTGACCCATTAGCGTTGAGTGTTGCCCTAAGCGAATTTGCCAAAAGTAAAGGCATGACTTTCCAGCAAAGTGTTGTTACTGAAATAACTCAAGCAGAGACTGGAGTTACCGTGCTGACAGATTTGGGTAGTTTAACCGTTGATCATTGTGTAGTTGCTTGTGGTGCTTGGTCAAAAGAATTATTAAAAGGCTTAAGCTATCATTTACCTATTGAAGCCGAACGCGGTTATAGCTTGAGCTTGCCTTTGCCCAATAACACAAACCCGACTCTTTCTCGACCAGTAGCTTCCGCTGAGCGTCGCTTTATCATAACTCCAATGGATAATACTTTAAGACTAGCGGGAACCGTAGAGTATGCTGGACTTAATGCGCCGGCAAACTATAAGCGCGCCGAGATGTTAAAAGATAATGCTGCCTTTATCTTAAAAACGCTTCCTGAACAGGAAACCGAACAAAAATCTGAGCAAGAATCTTGGATGGGTTGTCGCCCGTCATTACCTGACTCTTTACCTGTGATTTGCCAAGCGCCAAATCACGATAAAATATTTTTTGCTCTTGGCCATCAACACTTAGGTCTAACCCAAGGAGCTATTACCGGCAAACTAATTGGTCAATTAGTTACGAAGAAAAAGACAGAAATTGACGTTAGTCCTTTTTGTATTAGTCGCTTTAACAAGTATTAACTCAGGCAACTGCGACAGTAAAAATTGATTTATGGTGCGATAAGAAAACATTTAGGTGAAACTTTTCATGAATTAGCTAAACGTAAGGTGTCATTATCGAAGAGGGGCATCTAATGAAGGATCATGTTCACATGTGTATACCCAAACAACCTCAAGATGCAGGATTCAGCTGGAATTAGAAACGTCTTTAGGCAAGGCATTGATTGAAGATAATGGTTACTCCCTGGTCGAAATTAAGGGAATAACCATTAATAAAATACGCGCCTTGATTATGAATCTCTCAGCCGTCCTGAAACGAGTATCTTGAAGTAGCTTGGGTATATTAGTATTCCACCAAAATTTTCAGTTTCAAATGTTGTTGGTTATATATACCCATTACCATTCAAAGTGCTCGATTTCAGTGGGAATTAAAATGCCTTTAGGCAAGGAGAATAATTCAAGCATAGTCACCCTATGTTTTGATTATTTACCGCAGCATATAAGCCTTTAATCCTCGCCCTTCGGGAACAGATTGGCATCATGCTAAATGCACAAAATTTGTTTGATGTAGAATAACTATATCAACACATATTTTGCTTTTTCTCATTTCGCCAATGCCGTTCTAAGTGGTCACTTCTTTAGATGGATTGGTATAAATGATGAGTGCAGGGAGCAACTGAAGTTTGGCATGTAATACGCTTTGAGCGTTAACTTAAGCCTTTGAGGAGTAACTCAATAAGCCTCCGGCTTTGCCGGAGGAAATTTGTATGGTATAATGTATACAATATGGTTTTAGACAAAATTTAAATAAGAGGAAATATGATGGAAACAAATAATTCAGATTGGCGATATACGGTTATGCCGGCCGTGTTTACATGGCTAAAAGAGTCAGAATCCGGTGCCCTTGAAATTGACTTTGATACAACACAAAAACAGGCCGCTGGTGTTTTAAAAGCTCAGGGAAAGGGCGGAAGCAGAATGGGCGGACTTGTCGCTTCTGGTACTCTAGGAGAGAATAGCTACCTGAGCACCGAACAGCGTCTTTCTTTACTTAAATCCCTTTCTGAGGTTGCTAAAGAATACAATGTCCCGTTGATCAGTGGAGCTGTAGCAGAAACTAAAGAAGAGCTTGCTAAAATCATTGCAGGACTCGCAACGGTTGGAGTGGATACAGTCATGGTGATGCCGCCAAAAACTAAGGCGGTTCCTTCTGATGAAGAAATGTATGCGTACTATGAGCTTGCTGCAATAGCGGCAAAAGAGGCAGGCGTAACAATTATGCCTTATAACAACCCTGATGCTGCCGGATATCATGCAATTTCAACAGATATTCTTAGAAGACTTGCTGCTTTACCTGAAGTAACCGCTCTTAAAATATCGACTACAGATGTTTCAACTATTGAAACGCTGATGTTAGAGAACAAAGATTTAAAAATATTGGCTGGTGTTGACACTGTAACTGTACATGCAGGACTTGCTGGAGCATGCGGCGGGATTACAGGTGTAGGTACTATCTTCCCAAAAGCTAGTGTTACTATGCAGGAGCATGTTTTAAAAGGCGAGTGGGCTGAGGCAAACAAAATTTCTCAAGCTATGAATTCTATATCATATCTTGATGCTCAACCGTTGCTTATGGAATACCTTAAGTTTGCTATGGGAATTCATCATAATGATGCTGATGGAGGGCTTCGTACCCTTGGTAAGAAATTAACTCAACAGCAAATTGATGATGTCCGCGCAAGATATAGTCTAGCAAAAGAAAGGCTTGAAATTCTGGATTTATTAGACTAATCCTTTCAAATATTCAAAAAGATAAAGCCTCGTTTTTACGGGGCTTTTTGTGTCCGTCTCCGGATTGGCATCGAGTTTTTAGATCCCAAGGTAGCAATGATTCTATGTCAGGCTGGGTTGACTGGGTTCTTCTAAACATTTGACCAGGTAGTGTTAAATTCTCAGTCACATAAGTAGCTCAGAGTGATTTCGGTGTTACGATTAAAACGGAGCAAGAAAGCTTAACTTTTGATCATTGTGTTATTGCTTGTGGGGCTTGGTCAAAAAAGTTATTCAAGGGCCTTAACTATCATCTACCTATTGAAGCCGAGCATGGGTATAGCTTGAGTTACCTATTAACGAACAAGATACACCCTATTATCTCGCCCCGTAGTTTCCGCTGAACGCAGCTTTATCATTACTCCGATGGAGAAAACCTTAAGGTTAGCAGATACGGTTGAATATGCCGGCCTGAACGCACCGGAAAATTATAAACGCGCTGAGGTGTTAAAAGATAATGCCGCCTTTATTTTAAAGACGCTTCCTAAACAGGAAAGCGAACAAAAACCTGAGCAAGAATCTTGGATAGGCTGTCGTCCATCATTACCAGACTCTTTACCTGTTATTTGCCAAGTACCAAACCATGACAAAGTATGCTTTGCCCTTGGTCATCAACATTTAGGCTTAACGCAAGGTGCTAATACGGGCAAACTTATTGACCAGCTAGTGACTAAGCAAGCAACCGAAATCGACGTAAGCGCTTTTTGCATAAGTAGCTTTAACTTTACACTCTTACATTACAAATGTGTGCTTAAAAGTTACTGAAGTCGTCTTAGCTTACTTAATTATTTCTGATATAGTCGGTTGATGTATTGCCTATTTCATATCATAAGGATAATTATATGACCGCTACAACTGTTGATTTAGAGAAGTATAAAAATGATGGCTGGGGACTTTCTTTTAAAGCCTTGACGGGGTTAATAGAGGCAATGGATTCTTTACCAGAAGTCAAAGCTATTGAGTTCGGCTCTGGGTTTTCCACTGAATTCTTACTGGATTATGCTAATGTTAGTAACAAAGACATGAGTATTGATTCTTTTGACAATGACAAAAAATACAAACACAAAGATGCTGTACTTGCCCCGCTAATTCAGTGTAATGACAAGAATTACCGAAAGATGTTTGAGCAAGGGGAAATTGATTGGAGTTTATTCAAGAAGCGTTGGTGGAAACCTAAAACCAGACAAAAAAACTGTTTTTACGATATTTCTGCTTTTAATTTTAAAGACAACTATAACCTTGCTATTATTGATGGTCCACATGGCAATGGACGTAATTTTGCCTACTTGTTATTAAAAAACAAAATGAAATCCGGCTACCTATTTATTGATGATTTTAATCATTATGACTTTGTTGAAACCGCCTCAAAGTTATTTGATTTAGAAGAAATCACAAGAGTAGAAGCACCTAAGGATAACTTTATTCTTTTAAAGATAATAAATAAAACATAAATATGACACCATACTTTTATTAGATAGTTAACGCAAAGAAACTAAATTTCATTCTGCGTTAACTTGCTTAATACAATAACTCCCCCAATCAAGCAGTCGCTGTTGCCCTTCTATTTTTGAATTATCTGTAATATATTGCGACATTTCACTAATACCTTTGTAGCTATCGTCTTTATCTCTAATGACAAAATAGCGAATATGAATTTATTAGTCGTTAGAATTTAACCAGAATTGAAGGGGTTAAATAAAACTGACAACTGATATTAGGCAACAAAACTGTCGTTAGCGGTTGCTTCACTAATGACCGTTATTACATCATCCTTATAATTTATTTTCAGTAACAATAATGAGGGGATTAAAATTACCTTTAGAAAGTAATTTTTTGATTTTCTCTGTTTTATAGATTTTTAATAACCCTGCTAGCCCAGCCGCCCCAGATGGTGTTGTTAAAATATTATTTTCTTGGAGGATACAAGTTGCATCTAGTGACTGTTTATCACTGATGGTTATGTAATCAACTTTAGCACTTTCCAAAGTATTAAAGGCGACTAATGAAGGTGCTTTGCAATCAAGTCTTCCCATAATTGATACATCCCCTTCTACAGTCGTTAACCCCCCGTTTTGATGACTCGTTTGCAAACAAGGTGCTAATTCGGATTCAACGATAATAATTTCTGGTTGCTGTTTCCAGTACTCTCTGATCATATAGGCCATTGAGGCTGCGAGCCCGCCAACCCCTGCTTGTATAAAAACATGTGTTGGCCATTTTTTTAATTGAGTAAACTGCTCACACAGCTCACTTGCTATAACCGTATAACCTTCCATAACTAGCGAAGGAGGATAGGTATAGCCTTGCCAAGATCCATCAGCTAGTAGAACACCATTGCCATTTTTAGTCTCATTATTTGCCGCCTTCACACTTTCTTCATATGTTTTCCCTGATCGAACAACAACAGCTAAATTTTCAAGTAATCGCTTTTCAAACTCTTCAGGAACCTGCTCTGACAAATGGATCTTTGCTTTTGCCCCAAAGATTTTTGCCCCACTAGCAACAGCGAGACCATGGTTACCAGCACTAGCACAGATAAAAGTTGTCGCGCTGGAAAAGTTTTTGAAATCACTACTCGAGTATTGTTCAAGGGTTAATTTTGTCCCCGTTTCGGCTAACCATTTATTTGCTAATAACGTTGCTACAGCATAAATACCACCCAATGCTTTAAAAGAGCCTAAGCCCATTCTATGGCTCTCGTCTTTAATTAGAAGATCTAACTCAGCAATCGTTTGTATATCTATAAGAGGAGATACCTTATACATTGGGCAAGCGCTTAATAAGTCCAGGGGCTTAGTATAATTAGGTTTAAATTCAGTCATCATGCCGCCTATATTGTGAGTTATTTTAGAAAACGTTGGGCTTAGCTCAACTTTATTGGCTATTAACCTTTCCCTTTATCGTTACTGAAGACAAAGGTGCAGCGCAGCAAAGATAAGCCCAATTTTTAGGTGCTGGAGAAACGGGGGGAATAAGGTTTTCAATATCCCCTTCAATACGATAAAGACATGAACGACAAGCGCCACTTCGGCAGTTAGCCGAAATAGAAATTCCACTTTGCTCTACCGCGTTAAGCAAAGTGCCATGTTCAGGCTTCCAAAGAAGGTTTGATATTTCCCCAGATGCATGTACAAAACTGATTGGGCTGGTCTCTGATAACGATGGCTCTTTATTGGCAGGCTTGTTATACATACCTGCTGAAAAAGATTTCGGAGAATAAAATACATCTTCATGTATATCGTCATTGCTAACGCCTTTATGGTTAAGTGAGTCACGCATAGATTTACTAAAGCTTGCTGGACCACATAGAAATACTTGAATATTATCTAACGTTAGATTTTTTGTTATGTTTGATACGTTTATACGACCATTTTTTTTATCTTTAGTTTGTCTTAAACCCTGCTCCTGAGTAACATAAAGAAATGGCGTAACTGTTTCTAACAGGCAAGTATCTTCTAAAATCTCTTGCCATAGAGCAGAGTCTTTTTTGTATCGTACACTGTACGCTATATTGACTGTTGATGAGTAGTTAGACTTTTTTAACCTTGCTATTATTGATGTTGCCACCGTAATACCAATGCCAGCGGTGATAATAAGTAATTCTTTGTGTGGCTTTATATCTGGACGCCAAGTCATAGCAGGGTCTACAAATGGGCCACTAGCCAAAAGAGTATCACCTACTTGTAACATTGAGTGAATCCATGGCGAAAACTGCGCCTCTCCGCTTTCTTTTTTAATGCTAAGTCGTAAAGTCCCATCACTGATATTGCTCTTTGAAATAGTATATGACCGTGTTATCGGTCCATAATCGCCTTGTATATGTAGTCGTAAATAGCTTGCCGGAACGATATCACCAATCACATTAGCTAATGGATCTTTAAACCAAAAACTTTCAACGTTGTGACTTTCTTTAACTCTTTTAACTAACTGCATAAAACGAGGCCATTGCTCTGGAGATGGAGCAGTACTTGTCCTTGAACCATCTTCTATAGCATTTTTCGCGGGAGATACTACATAAATGTTATCGTTTTTTTCTATTACTCCTGCCCTCACTACTCGCGCATACACACCGCAATAAACATGACCATATTGACTAGATAATAGGTGTGGAATATTAGTGTCTGACACGCCAGTCGCTGGATTCACTGATGTCGATTTACAGCGTTCTATTGGTCTTAAAACCTCTAATTCAACACTCCCAATAGAAACTCTATGGCCAACTAGAGCAAACTCAGACCAAGGTTCTTTTGTCTCAATTAATAAATTTCCGCGATACCGTTGAGGATCAAAATCAATGCCTGCAGTTTTGGCTATTGCTTTAACGGTACTGATATTAATAATAGAAATATGCGCATCTTTATGATCCCAATATGCAGTACTATCATTTGATTTTGATAAGCCCATATCGTTATGAGAAAACCATGAGGATAGCTGTTCGGTGTGATTTTTATATTTTTTTATGGCTATTCTTTCTCCGTTAGGATGCCTTAAA
Organism: Colwellia psychrerythraea; assembly: GCF_000764185.1. GTDB lineage: Bacteria > Pseudomonadota > Gammaproteobacteria > Enterobacterales > Alteromonadaceae > Colwellia > Colwellia psychrerythraea_B. Next base: position 139,469 of record NZ_JQEC01000004.1, on the reverse strand, counting down.
TAAAGAGAGTTCTTACAATGCTCAACGTTATATAACGGTAAATCTTCATGTTGAGTCATCCTGACAAATGTCTGACAGGCTTGCCAGTCGTGAGCTGAATCTTGGGGGGTTGAGCCATTTCGAATCGCCCAACGTCTATCATGAGCAATACCATGATTTTTTTTTAGCTTTATTTGAACTATCTCTTCACCACAAAACCCTTTGATTGGGTAACGCATGATGCGCAATAGCTTGCCCACTAGGTTTTTCATAAATATCTTCCTGTGCTAATTACCATCAGTTATGTCCATAAATTATCGTATGCTATATATCTCTTGAGATAGCGTAGTTAAGTAGTTTATATTCAATGAGTGATCTTTATCTGGCATTATTGAGGTTTTTATGAGTATTATTTTTCATTTTTGTAATAAATATGACAGGATCTGATTATGGACATAACAATAGATAAATTAGATCGCATAATCCTTGCCCATTTACAAGGTAATGCTCGGCTAAGCCTTGAGGCGTTAGCAGATGCTTGTGGATTATCATCAGCATCGGTACAACGTAGAATAAAACGTTTACGTGAGGCTAATATCATTGAGAACGAAGTCGCTATTTTGAATCCAAGCGCATTGGGCCAAAACATGACCTTTATTGTGATGGTTGAATTGGAGCGTGAACGTATTGATCAGCTGGATGCTTTTCGCCGAATTGTTAGGAAAGAGGTACAAGTACAGCAGTGTTATTACGTTACTGGTGAAGCTGATTTTACTTTAATTTGTACAGCACAAGATATGCTTGATTTTGAAGAACTTACTAGACGTTTATTTTTTGAAAACACGAATGTTAGACGCTTTAGAACATCGGTTGTGATGGAGCGTACTAAAGTGGGACTAACCATAACAACTGAAGAAAGAATAAGTTAAGGCTATTTAGATGATACTCACTAGACCCTATATTTTGTATTTCTTAGTTACGTTTCACATTATGACTCATTACTGAACCAAGTTATACTAAACCAAACTAGGCCGCTTTAGATTCAAACCGGCCCTACATTAGATAATTAAGCTTTCCTAAATTTAATCTTTAAACTTAGAGAATCAAAACTCAAAATTGATTAAAAATACCGAAACCGGACATTCAATTATAAAAACGTTTTAACTCAATAACGTAGAGTATTATCTTACTTTGAAAGCCAACCATTCAATTCATCGGCGTAAGGTTGAATATCACCTATATGCTCTTTAACCCAATTTTCGTCATAATATGAGTCTAAATAACGTTCTCCACTATCACACAGCAAGGTCACTATTGAGCCAGGCTCTTTATTAGCCTCCATCTCTTTGGCTAGGCACAATGCCCCCCATATATTTGTACCTGTTGAGGGACCTGCTTTTTTACCAATTATTTTTTCTAGCCATAACATTGTTGCTACGCTTGCTGCATCAGGTACTTGCATCATTTCATCTATAACATTGGGTTGGAAAGAATGCTCAACTTTAGGTCTGCCGATTCCTTCAATACGGCTTGATTTGTTGTTTGTCAGTGTACGGTCGGCTGAATTAAAGCTATCAAAGAAAACCGAGTTCTCAGGGTCTACTACCAAAAGTTTTGTATCAAAGCCTCGATAAAGGATATATCGCCCTAAGGTAGCGGACGTACCACCAGTACCTGCACTCATCACAATGGCGCTTGGTATAGGGTAAGGCTCTTTTTCCATTTGAGCATAAATACTTTCGGCAATATTGTTATTGCCACGCCAATCTGTCGCTCGCTCGGCATAGGTAAATTGATCCATAAAGTAGCCGTCAATTTCAGTTGCCAGTTTTGTCGCAGCGTCGTGCATCTTTGGCGCAGAATCAACAAAATGACACTTTCCACCATAAAACTCGATTTTATTTATTTTACTCTTCGCTGTTGATTTAGGCACAACAGCAATAAAGGGCACGCCAATCATTTGTGCAAAATATGCTTCAGATACCGCGGTACTGCCAGAGGATGCCTCGACAATAGTGGTACCCTCTTTAATTCTACCGTTACACAGAGCATATAAAAAAAGTGAACGAGCCAAGCGGTGCTTAAGGCTACCAGTAGGGTGAGTACTTTCATCCTTAAGGTATAAATGGATAGAGGGAATTTTAGGGATATCTATTTTTAAGAGGTGAGTATCTGCTGAACGATTATAGTCAGCTTCAATTTTTTGCACACTATGTTTTACCCATTTATTCATAAGATATTCTCTTGGCTGTTAAAGATAAAAGTAATTACTTTTCGGTAGCTATAGATTTCAGTTTATAAGCCTTCCTAAACTAATCCCCTTGTTATTTTAGTCTTTTTTTCGATTAAAATAGCGATTCATGGGCTATAAGACTTGTTGATTTATTTTACACTGACAAATCACTTTTCCAGCTTCAATCCTTGCTCTCACTTTAATATCTTTTAAATCGTAGCACTAGTTGCTGCTAGCTAAAAGGTAATATTTATTAAAACCATTGTTAGCCAAACACTTAACCTGAACTCTGGGTAATGAGTGCTTGGTGTTTAAGTAAAACAACAACCTACGGTTATTAAGAATAAAATTTACCTGATTAAATAGCGATATACTCTATCAATGTTTCAATTGATTCGATTGATTCGATTATCAAGGTAAAACGTTTATGAATAACGGGTTATTTATCGACGTTTTAACGCTGAGAATTGGATAAAGGGGAATATTGAGCAAATGCTGCTTATCCAGAGTTCAGATTACTTAATAAGTAATGCAATTTTAATAGGATAATTATTTATTTCAACACTGTATTTTTCGGCTTAAGCTTTTGAAGTTAGAGAATAAATACGGCGTCAAAATTAGGTAGCGTAACAACCTCACCGGCAATCAAGTTATCAATATGGATATTGCCAATCCGAACTCTTACTAGTCGTAATGTGGCAAAGCCCACAGCTGCCGTCATTTTTCTGATCTGACGATTTTTCCCTTCAGACAGAGTGATAGAGATCCAGCTAGTAGGGCCATGTTTCGGATCGCGGATTTTACGGCCACGAGTGGGCAGTTCAGGCTCACCGTCTAACTTAAACGTTTTACAGGGCAAGGTTAGATATTTATTGCCATTGATACCTATCTCAACACCATTTTTCAGCTGTGACATTGCAGTCGCAGTGATCACTCCATCAACTTGCACGTAGTACTCTTTCTCTATACTTTTATCTCTGACTTTATAGCTCATCATACCGTCGGTTGTCAGTAATAATAAACCTTCGGAGTCGTGATCTAAACGGCCAATCGCCATCGTTTTATCAGGGAAATTAAATAGCTCGCCTAGGAGTCGCTTTTTCTTTCGTGATTCTGGTAAAAACTGACTTAAAAAACCATATGGCTTAAATATTTTGAAGTGCTGGTGATTTGGCCTTGGCTCAGCGAGTGCTGTTAAACTGATTTGGTTAGTGATTGGCATTAAAAATAGCCTTGAACGTACAGTCTGAGTGGTATCACATTATATACAGATTCAACTTAAAGATGCAGTTTAAGAGTTAAACTAGGAAATCACTCAAAAACAAATAAGCAATAAAGCCCAACCAACTTAGCCCTAACAAAAGCCAAGGTAGGTTATTAGAGTGGTTACTTGCTGTTGGTTCATTATCTCCTGCTAACTCTTGGGCAGTACGCTGCTTTCTTTTCACCTGCTGTTTACGGTCTTTATCTCGCTCACGAGACTTCTTACTCTGCTGCTTTTTATACTCACTGATGCCCTTTTCAATACCTTGAGCAATGAGTTTGGTTTGTTCTTTGTTTTGACCTTTTTTTTGAGTAGCTTTAGCCATCTTCAGTGCTTGCTCTTGCGTTTCTTTTGATACTTTTAATTCTTTGGATGTTTTTGTATTCATAGCTAAATTCTCTATCTTAATTGACTCGGCCAAATAATTGTTAAAATGTGCCACTAAAGTTCAAACCATAATGTCCACCGCCAGCGGTAGGTGAAATGGTAATACCAGAGTAAGGCTCAGTAAAATATAGCCCTGAAATAATACCTATAGCGGCACCAGCGAGTACATCTTCAATAAAATGTTTATCGCTTTCTACTCGGCTGTATCCAACAAAGGTGGCAGCTATGTAAGCAGGCACACCCCATTTCCAACCATAACGTTGTTGCATAAAGGTAGCCGCGGCAAAACTGTCTGCAGTATGACCAGAAGGAAATGAATCATCTCCAGAGTCATCGGGGCGGTCTTTATCTATTCCGTACTTTAACCCTTCAACCGCCACACGAGATACTACACCAGTTTTGATTAACTGCCAGCTACCTTGATAATCATCTTCGACAATAAGCGTTGTACCTAAAGCTGCAGCAGGTAAAAGTAAATGGATAATATCACCTGACTTTTCTAAATTCGACTTTGCCAGTGTCGGGGCTGAATTAATAAGTAAGATGCTGAGTAAAAGGATAAATGATAGTGCTTTCATCAAGCTACTCCATAAAATAACAAATCGTGGCCGTCTTTATACCTAGCAAAACCTATAATTGCAAAGTAGTTCTGACTGATAACAATATTTATAAAAGGACTTTTGTTGATAATAAAGTTGTTTTAGTAGCCTTAAGGTAGACGTTTGTAAAGTTGCAGTGACAATGTCTTCGTCTATTAAACACTACCGTTAAACGTATCTTGGTTGACATTTTTTTTACATGCTTGAAAATGAATGGGTTAAGAATACTAAAGTAAATCGATAAATATGTGCTGACAAATAAAGAGTACATACCACAACAGTTATAAAGCAGTCGATATCACCATAACTTACAAAAATAAAACTGAAACCCTAACTGCTTGTTTTAACTAAATCCGATTAACTACAACCAATTAACTTTAAAGAGAACAAATTCATGAAAAAATCTTTGATAGCCATTGCCTTGGCAGCTACCTTTCTTGGTGGTTGTGGCATGTTTGAAGCGAGTAATGACAGCAATAAAAGTCTTGTCGCTAGTACAGCAGAGCTAGGTAGCTTTGGTGTTGATTTATCGGCTCGTAATGAAGTAATAAAACCAGGTGATGACTTCTTTATGTATGCCAGCGGTACTTGGTATGACAATTTTGTTATGCCTTCAGACAAAACTCGTTATGGTGCTTTTACTGGTTTAGCTGAACGTAGTGAGACACAAGTAAAAGAAATCATTGATGATATTACTAGCCGTACTGACCTGAGTACTGATGAGCAATTAGTTGCTGATTTTTATCAGGCTTATATGGATACCCAAACCGTTAACAAATTAGGTATCAGTCCGATTCAAGCGACTTTAGAGCAAATTAGTGCAGTTAAAAATACCAAAGATTTAACCAAGGTATTTGGCGAAGCATGGTTAACAGGTACTGAGTCTCCAATTGGTGGTTACATGTGGTTTAATCGTTTAGACCCGAACCAATATGAAATGTCTCTTGGTGCCGGTGGCCTAGGCCTTCCTGATCGTTCATATTACTTAGAAGAAAGTGAACGCTTTGAAAAGACACGTAATGCTTATGTAGCACACATTGCTACCATGCTAGCTTTTGCCGGTGTTGAAAATGGTCAAAAACGTGCTGAGCAAGTTTTAGCACTAGAAACAAAAATAGCACAAGGACATTGGCCTCGTGAGAAACGTCGTAATCGCGACTTAACTTTAAATCAAGTGAAGCGTGCTGACTTAGCCAAACAATACCCTGACTTTGACTGGGATACATACTTCGCACAATCTGGCTATAAAGTACCACAATTAAATATTTCTCAGCCTGAGCCTGTTAAAGCAATGATCGCCTTAATCAACTCAGAGTCTTTAGCGGTTTGGCAAGACTATCTAACTTTCCATACTGTGAGCGGTAATGCAGATTTACTGTCTGAAGACATTTATGCTGCTAATTTTGCATTTTACGGTAAAGAGTTGAATGGTCAACAAGAGCCTCGTCCTCGTTGGAAACGTGCTATTGGTGAAATGTCTGATACCGAATCATTAGGTTTTGCCATTGGCAAAGTGTATGTCGAACGCTACTTCCCTGAAAGCTCCAAAACACAAATGGCGCAACTGGTTGAAAATCTACGCACCGCACTTGGCCAACGAATCGACGGCCTAGATTGGATGGGTGAAGAAACTAAAGTTAACGCCCACGCTAAACTGGCTGCATTTAACCCTAAAATTGGTTACCCAGATGTATGGCAAGAATTCGACGGTGTAACGATTTCTAAAATTGATCTTGTCGGTAACATTAAAAACCTTCGTCAATTTTTTCAAGCCGATAGCGTTGCCCAAGAGTTACAGAAAACAGACCGTAATCGTTGGGGTATGACACCACAGCGTGTAAATGCCTACTACAACAGCTCATTTAATGAGATTGTTTTCCCTGCGGCAATTTTACAACCACCATTTTTTGATCCTAATGCCGATGCAGCCGTTAACTATGGCGCAATAGGTGCGGTAATTGGTCATGAAATGGGCCATGGTTTTGATGATCAAGGTTCAAAGTCTGATGCCAATGGTATTCAACGTAATTGGTGGACTGATGAAGACAGAGATGCCTTTGATGCCAAAGCGGATCAATTAGTCGCACAATATAATAAGTATGAACCGATTCCAGATAACTTCGTAAACGGCCGTAATAGCTTAGGCGAAAACATCGGTGATGTTGGTGGTTTAGCAATGGCATATCACGCTTACAAGCTCAGTTTAAACGGTAAAGAAGCGCCAGTTATCAACGGCGTTACTGGCGACCAACGTTTCTTCTTAGCTTGGGCACAAGTGTGGAAAGAAAAGCGCACTGAAAAGAGTATGTTAAACCAGCTACGTAGTGGTACACATGCGCCAGGACGTTTCCGCGCTCAAGCACCACGTAACCATGATGCTTGGTATAAAGCCTTTGACGTAAAACCTGGTGATGCACTTTATTTACCAGAAGATGAACGTGTTCGTATCTGGTAAAGATAAAATGAGCTGAGTATTTCAAATGGCTCAGCTTATCCTTTATTGACTCCTTGAATCGATACTATTAATCGATAAGGAACAGCAAAATATAAAAATGCCAGTTGGGATAACCAACTGGCATTTTTGTTGCCAATATTTTGTGCTAGCTGAACTTAAAACGAGAGACAAGTTCATTTAGGTGCATTGCTTTATCTCTTAATTCAGTACAAGCAATCGAGGTTTGTTGAACTATCTCGCTATTAGCACGTGAAATATCGGCAACCGCGGTAACATGAGGGTTAATTTCACCAACGACGTTAGATTGCTCGCCTGTAGCGGTGGCAATTTGTAAGTTCATATCATTCATAATGGTAATACTTTCAGAAATGCTCTCTAGATGTTTGCCTGAATGGCCTGCCTCAGTTTGACTGTTTGTACTCAGCTCAGTACTTTGTGAAATGGCGGCAACAACCTCTTCAGTTTTTGCTTGCAGCTTTTCAATAATGTTTCTAATTTCTTCTGTTGAGTCATGGCTTCTTGATGCTAACGTTCTAACTTCATCCGCGACCACAGCAAAACCTCGACCTTGCTCACCCGCTCGGGCAGCTTCTATAGCGGCATTAAGCGCTAACAAGTTAGTTTGCTCTGAAACACTACGTATTACTTCAACAACGGTATCAATTGAGCGTGCATCTTCAGCTAATTGCGTGATCATAATACTGGTTGATCTTAATTGGTCGCTCATATTTGAAACACTCGATATGGTTTGTACCACTGAGTCGTTACCTTGTTGTACTGTGGAGTCAGCGGCTTGCGCACTTTGTGCAGCATTATTAGCACTGCCAGCAATTTCTTCTGCCGTCATGCCCATTTCATGCATCGCCGTGGCAATTTGCTCAACTCGACTCACTTGCTCATTAATCTCAGCTTCCATTGATTTAGCTTGAGAATCTATTTGTTCAATGGCCACAGCAAGTTCATTACCCGTATTAGAAACCTGTTGCAGTATCTCGCTCAAATGGCTAACAAATTGATTATAACCTCTTGCCATAGTACCGGCTTCGTCTTGACGAGAATCATCTAAACGGCGGGTTAAATCACCACCACCTTTACCAATTTCAGCCAACATATCAGCTAATTGGCCAAAAGGAGCAATTAATCGCGAAATAATCCAAGTACTAACAAAAGCAGAAATTACCGCGATAATAAGGCCCATCATTACCAGTGCCCAAGTAGCCTGAGTAAGTCCACCTAGTACTTCGCTTTTTGGTACTTCAGCAATAACGTACCAACCAATACTGTCTAAGTAGCGGCTAGCTATAAGTGTTTTAGTACCGTCTCGACTAAATTCAGTAGAGCTAAATTGTGCTTTTGAAAGCAGGTTTTGCTTATCATTGACACCGATATCAGACAGCGTCTTGCCAATGAGTTGTGTTTTAGGGTGGAGTTTAATTGTACCTTGTTGGTCAACTAAAAATACTTTACCTGTTTCTGCAATACGGTACTGGCTAATTGTTTTAGCCATATTTTCTAGTGATAAACCTACACCGACTACAGCGCTGGCCTCCCCTGAAACACGCATTAAGTAATTAATAAACAAAGTTGGGATATTTGTTTCTTCATCAACATCTAAACTCAATTCGTATTGCTTGCCACTATTGATAAAACCATAGAACCACTGATCTTTATTATCTTGTGGAGACAAGGTTTTAAAAAGTCCACCTGGGGTGAAGTAATGTCCGGTATTGGCTGAGACTAAAAATGCACTAATTGTCCCAAATTCACTTTGAATATTTTTCAAATATGATATCACTTGTTGATGTTCATCTCTTTGCTCACCGTTAGCAATAAACTGCTGAGCATAAAGATTACTCGACATAGTTTGCGAAACCGTAATAGGTAACAGCAAATGAGCATCCAAATCATTAGCTACTTCACCCAATGCTGCTGGTAGCTCTCTTTCAATAGCTGCCTCTAAAATAATTGCTCGACTTGAGTTAAGGGCAAAAGCACTAACGATTAATATAGATAACACTACGGCTGTTAAGGTAGTAAGTACAACTTTACGGCGAATTGTTAAATTCAGCATAGATAAATATCTTCCTTTGAAGTAAAAAGCGAACAGGTATAGGGGCTAAAACAAGAAGTTAAAATTTACAGTAACTCAAAAATATTCGACTATATACACTTACTATGAATAATTTCAGCTCATTTAATTTAATGACTAAGCCAATTTAACTATAGACCAATTAGAATCTTTCTTTTAATAAATTTCCATAGTTGGCTTGTTAATTTCATATTATGAAATAATCAATAGTTATAGAGTGTTATCGACAGCTATAGGGATTTCTATAATAAAAAGCAGATATAAAAAAACCAAGCATTTGCAGCTTGGTTTTTAAGTTATCTACTACTTTGTCATCATGAAAATGATAACGAAGTAAATGAAACTACTATAGGTTATTTTTCTGAGTCGCTACTGTATTTATCAAACCAAGCAAGACTGTGCTCAATCTTAGTTATCATTCTTGATGGCTTACCAGCAATACCGTGTGGCGCTCCTGGTACTTTAATCAATACGGTATCAATTTTTCTCAATTTTAGTGCTTGATAAAACTGTTCTGTTTGCGCCATAGGTGTACGTAAATCTTCTTCGCCCGTAATTAACATGGTTGGGGTAGTAACATTGCCAACCAATGACATAGGTGAACGCTTCCAGTAATGCTCAACGTGTTCCCATGGCATGCCCGGAAACTGTGTCGGTATTTGCCCTAAGCCACTATCAGCGGTAAGTACCTTACTTAACCAATTTATTACAGGTTTAACCACTACGGCGGCAGAAAAACGGTCAGTTAAACCAATAGCGTATGCCGTTGCAATACCACCCGCTGAGCCACCGGCAATAAACAAGTTATTGTCATCAATAAAGCCCATGGCAACCATGGCGTCTACACCAGAGTTATGATCTGCAAAGTCTTCTTTAGAGCTATATTTATATTTTAATAACATGGCAAAACGTTCACCATAAGAGCTACTACCACGATGATTATCATAGAAAACCACATAGCCTTGTGCGGCAAAGCGTTGTAATTCAGCTGAAAAATGTGGGCCGTAGGCCAAATGTGGACCACCATGAATCTCTAATATCAGCGGGTATTTTTTCTTAGGATCAAAGTTTGGTGGGGTAATGTACCAACCTTGAATAGGCTCACCATCAAATGACGATTTGTAGTTGACTTCATGTACTTTACCTAAGGTTTTGTGGCCAAATAGATCTTCATTTAATTGCGTTAACTTCGATGATTTTTTACGAGTATTAATTACCGCAACATCCGCAGGACGTGAAGAGCTACCTTGCGTAAAGGCCATGTAACCTTCGTTTGAAGCAGTAAAGCTACCACTAATATAAGGGCGACCAATGCTAGAACCTGCAAGGGTATTGGTGAGATCCTTTATTCTTCCTTTAGTACTTATTGTCGCCAGTTTACGTTTACCAAAATCATCATAACTTATTGCTAATAAAGAACTAGATAACCATTGTGGATCTCTAATCGAACGGTCAAAGTCGCTGGCAACAGTCATTACTTTTTTAGTTTGCCAATCCATAATGTTTAATTTGGCATTACGGTATGGATTTAGTGCATTTGATGTAGATAAGAAAGCAAGCTTCTTACCATTTTGTGAAAATACTGGATGAAACTCTTTACCTGGTTTTGAGGTTAACTGCGTAAGCTCACCACCTGATAAGTTTACCTGATATAAATCACCTTCAAGTGACTTATATTCCCACTCTTTTATGCGGTTTGCTGAAAAGACTATAGCATCACTGCCCTTGCTCCAGGTCAATTTCCCCTTGTGATGAAAATCACCTTGAGTAAGCTGTCGCGGCGTACCACCTTCACTCGGTAAAACAAAAATATGTTTATAACCAGGTTTAACTAGACCTCGACCATCTGCTTGATAGTACGCTCGATCAATTACTATTACAGGTTTAGACCATTTAGCCCCTTTAGGTTTTATCGGCATTTTGGCAATCACTGTTGCTTTTTCAGCAACAAGTTGGGTAAACGCTAACCATTTTCCATCCGGTGACCAAGTCAAACTACCAATACCAGCTTGTAATTGACTAACTAGCGCTGTGCGGTTTTGCTTTAGATAATGCACGTGTACTTGATAGCTGCCAGTTAGGTTACTGATAAATGCAATTTTTTCACCATCGGCTGACCAGCGCGGCTGGGAATATTGGTTATCATCAGAGAACAAAGGTACCTGCTTTTTAGAGTCGACATCAATCAACCACAAGTTTTTATTCTTGTTATCAGTCATGATGTCGTTAGAATTTCTAATATAAACAATTTTACTGCCATCGGGTGAAATTTGCGGATCACTGGCATATTCGAGTGAAAAAATATCTTTAGCTTCGAAAAGACTGTTCATCGCAGTATTAGCTACGGTAATGAATGGTGTACTTACTACACTAACAGCCAAAACTAATTGACAAGAAAAGCGTGACAAAAAACGCATTGGTTTACTCCATGACAGAAGGTGCGCCTGAGATAAACTCACCTTGATCTGATTAAGGGTTTTATTAAGGCTAACATTGTATACAAAATAACGCGCTTACACATGAGTTCCCATGGGGTTCTACCTTGTATCTTGGTTCATTAGTCGCAAGCATTGACTAAACAGTGTGACTTATTATTAAAAACTGTAACCAAAACCACCAAACCACTCTGGCAAGGGCTGTTAACTGATGTAATACACACAATACTAGCTAGCCCTTGAAGATCAATTAAATTAGACTACTAAAAATATGTTTCAATAAGAAAAGCGAATAACAGTAATGATACTGTCCACTATAAATTTAAGCAGTTATAAGACCTTTTAGTTTAGATAAGGCTTATGACAATTAATATTTAGCCAACCTTGAGGTTCAATAAGTCATTTATTCATTTTATTGTCACTTCAACCATCCGTGACAGTGATAAAATAACAATTAAAATGGAAATTAACATGTTAAAAAAAATAAAAATTTACAGCTCAATCATCATCTTATTAGTTATCGCATTACTCATATTTAAAAGCTTATCGAAGAGTGAAGTTGGTGATGTATCGCTAGGGTTCTTTACGCTAAAGGACATAAAAGTGTCGTCTTTAGATGACGATAAAATTTCAGGAGTAACTTGTCACATAGCATCAATTGAAGCTAATTTAAGTCTGTCTGACCCCAGTGATAGTTCAATATCTTGCCGTCAAACAGGTGATATAACCCCTGCAATGATATCGACAATAGATAAGAGTAAATCTGGTGAAGTAGTGTTCAAACAGTCGAAAAGTATCTTCTTCAAGACCATGAAAGTCAGACGTATTTATGATGCTGAAAACCAAACTCTGCTTTACCTTTCATACACAACCAAAGAAACAGATGGTAGTTACAAGCACAGCCTGTCGACTGTACCATTGTGGGGAACAAAGGCCTATGTTGACGAGGTAATTAAAATAAATAATTAGCATGACAACCCAAGGTGTGACTTAGGATTTAGGCAAAGTCACGCTAAATTGTGCACCAGTCAAACTTACTGAATTATCAATGGTGATATTGCCATGGTGCCATTCAACAATACGTATCACTATGGCTAGACCCAAACAGTACCTTTTACCTTTTTTCATTTCCATTACCGCGAATAAAGGGTTTCAGAATTTGTTCTCTTTGCTCAAGGGCAATGCCTTGACCATCGCTACTAACAGTGACAACAAGATCAATGCCCTGCTCGACTACCGTGACTTGAATTTGACTGTGAGAATACTGATAAGAATATTATAATAAACAACTGATTAATAAGTTAAATAAGGAAGTTCACCATCATCCATTACTTATTGTAGTGCATGGAAAGTCAGCTCAATATCATCTTGGCTTTTATTTTTAATACAATTACTAACCAGTTTTTAAAATACTGCTTGCGACATCACATGAAAGTAATTAAACAAATATCTTAATATCTTAATAAGTCTGCATGTGGCTGATCAAAACTTCTAGCACCAACCTTATCAGGCTCTTGATTTAGCTCTACTATGATAGGCCCTGAAACTGAAATAGCTATATCTAAGCCGACAAAATTTGTATTTGGAAAAACTCTCAAGCAAGACTTTGCAAGATTCATACTTTCTCGCCAAAAGGGTAATTGCACGCCTGAAAGTTGTGCCCCTGAATCTGGGTGCCTATCAAATTCACAAGGAATAATACCTGTAGTCATACCTTGCTTTATTTTTCCTGTAGTTAAGTTTAGTAAACAAATAATCCCTCCTTGATTACTATTGTCTACTAATTGCCCTTCACGTCCCAGCCGTAAGAGAGCGCCAACAACTTTTACTTTTTCGTCTTGTTGAATAACCCAAACTCTTAAGGTATTTACACTACTCTCATTCAAGTTAGCCAAAATATCATGCTGCTTTATATAAGACTCAATAACAAAACCGTGATGAATGTTATTTAATAAGTACATATCAAAAAATTTATTGACAGGTATTTTTTTACTTTTTTCAACTAACGAAGATAAATACAAACCTTTTTCACCTTTTGAAACGAGGACAGCAAGAAAACCAGTCCCCCCCCAACCTTCGGTTAATTTAAAACATAACTTCTCACCATCATGAAGAAGTAAAAAATCTTTAAATTGCTGACAATTTATCAGCTGATTTCCTTCACAATCAGATCCTGTCGCTGAGTGTAAGTAACCAATAAACTCTGCTGTTGGGATACCTAATAAGGTCAAAATGGATTTTTCAACCAATTTGTTATTTGAAAACTTACGATAAGCCTCTGGATTAAGCTCATTAATACGTCGCTTATATTGGCTTTCATTGAAATAACGCATTTTCTTGCGTAATGACAGCCCTTTCCTCCAAAGCCTAGCCTCAAAATAAAGTAAAGGTCCAAGGCGCTTCGTTATATAAAGCACTAACATTTCTAAGAATAAAGTTAGTAGGCTAATATTTTCACGCTGAGAAATATAACGACTTAAACGGATAACATAAATGACCTTATCAAGCATGCTATTTTTATAGGAGACAGGTTTAGGTATTTTCAATAAAGATGCCAAAATTTAATTACACACTTTGAGTGCTTGGAGGGATTTGACGACATATACTAATTGCCATTCACACTTGACCTTGCCACTTTCGAAACAAATAATTAAATGGGTGTCGATACCTGCTAATATATCTCCATTCTTTGCCTGATCTAAACCAAATAACAAACGACAAAAAAACACAGTGTAAGTTATACCATTGAAATAATTGTATATGTTAAGTCGATTAATAGAGTCAATTTCCATTTTATTAAATAAAAGGTGATTAATCCCCGCCTCATTAATGATTTTTTCCTGGGACTTAAATACCCGTATAAACTCTGAAAAAACTTGTTCTCTGTTACCTATATGATGAATAGCAGCAAAAAAAACTAACCTATCTATGCTATGTCTTTTAATTGGCAACTGATCAAAAAGGTATACTTGAGCGGTGCTGTTAGTACTAACCGGGTTATAAGAAGCTAAATATTCAATTAACCAGTTAAGTTCTTGCTGTCGAGCAAGTGGGGAAAGCGTCATGGCTTTATGATAAGACTCAGCCCGTTGATCAATAATATCTTTGTAGGTTGAGAACATCGCTAAACCAAATAATAATTAGACTCTAATAAAAAAGTAGATGAATAACTAATAACAATCAAATTTTATAAAGGCTTAGGTAAAGTCACGCTAAATTGTGCACCAGTCAAACTTTCTGAATTATCAATGGTGATATTGCCATGGTGCCATTCAACAATACGTTTCACTATGGCTAGACCCATACCGTAACCTTTTACCTTTTTTTCATTACCATTGCCGCGAATAAAGGGTTTCAGAATTTGTTCTCTTTGCTCGACGGCAATGCCTTGACCGTCGTCACTAACAGTGACAACAATGTCATTGCCCAGTTCGACTACCGTGACTTGAATTTGACTGTGACAATACTGATAAGCATTTTGTAATAAGTTACTGATCAATACAGTTAAATAAGGAAGATCGCCATCAACCATTACCCGTTGTTGTGGTGCATGAAAAGTCAGATCAATATCATCTTGGCTTTTGTTCTTTATACAATTACTAATCAGTGCCTTAAAATCTACAGGCGCTTTGTTTAGCGTAATTAAGGTTTGATCTAAACGAGCGTAACTCAATAAACTTTCGACTAAGTCGACCATTTCATCTACATTATCACTAATCCTTTGCTCAAACTTTTTACGTAATACCGGATCATCTTCTTCAGCAATAGTGTCTATACCAAAACGAATGCGTGCAAGGGGCGTACGTAAATCGTGAGAAACTGCACTACTGAGTAACTTAATATCAGTAACTAAATCGTCAATACGTTGTGCCATTCGGTTAAATTCTAATTCTAAATCACGGATGTATGAAATCGTGCCGACATTAATACGCTGGTTTAAATTACCTTCACCAAAGCATTTCGCAGTTTGTCTTAAAGTCATCAACCTTTTTGCAAGTGGGTATAACCAAAGTAACATCAACAATAATACCGCCAGATAAAATAAACTGGTCAAAAAAATAGGCAATAACGAGTTATTCTGGCTCGTTATTTGTGGCGGCGTGGATAACACCAGAAGTTCATCCGTACGAGCAAGATAAAAATGCAAGGCGATACTGTCATCGGTTTCCAGCAATAACGGCTGACCGGCAGTTAAATCATTAAGTAAAGCTGGTGGTAACGGAAAGTTTTTTAATGGCTGTAAGCGTAATGATAATGTGTCTTCAGTTGGCCATTTATCAATAAACTCTTGACGATTATCGAGTGTCGACAGGGCAACGGCCAAGTGAGTACCTACTTGCTCTAAAACACTGATGGCATCTTGTTGCTGTGTCGAAGAGTGGTGTTGATCTTGCTCATCATTTTGATTTAGGTATTGATTATAAATACCATCAAACATCCAACCTAAACCAATAGTAGCAATAAGTACTACTGCTAGTAGAGAAAGCGTTAAATTACGCATAAATAGTTAACCCTGAAAAGTTCATAAAATAAAACATGTATCGCTAACTACCAAACATCATTGGCAAATAAGTAACCTTTACCCCAAATGGTTTTAATACGAAAAGGCTCTGATGAGTCATCTTTAAGTTTTTTACGTAACCTTGATATGCGTAGGTCAATTGATCGGTCAAAACCATCATAGTCAAAGCCACGGAAATGGCTGACCAATTCTTTTCGCGACACCACTTGTCCGGCTTTACAGGCAAGAAACCACAAAACATCAAACTCATTAGAAGATACTTTGATTAACTGACCATCAAGCATGACACTTCTGGCCTGCTCACTTATTACTAAACCATTAAATTTAAGCAAACCATTAGACTCAAGTGCATCAACATTGAGTTGATTTGAGCTACTTTCAAAGCGAGATTTTTCTTCACGGCGAAGTAAACCTCGAATCCGAGCAAGCAAGACTCTTGCCCGAACGGGCTTAGTGATATAGTCATCTGCTCCCATCTCTAGACCTAACACTTCATCAATTTCTTCATCACGTGCAGTGATCATAATGATGGGGTTAGTAAAGCTTGCTCGCACTGCTTTACAAACATCAAGTCCATCCAACCCTGGTAACATACCATCGAGTAAAACAATGTCAGGATTAAGTGAACCAATAAGATCTACGGCCTCATCGCCTCGATGGCATGTTGTTACATTAAAATCACGTGCAGTTAAATAGTCCGCTATCCATTCAGCAAGATCGATATCATCTTCCACTAATAAAATATGCGAGCCGGTTTGCGTTACCATCTACTCTCTTCCCTTTGCTTGTTTCAGCTATTTTTTTAGCTAAATTAAAATGGTTCATTAGACAATTAATTCAGCTTTCATTCTGTAATTAGAAAATACGCCATGACTTTCTTGGCTGACCTTTTTTCTTATGTACCCATGCCATTTTGACTACGGCGGTAGCTACCGATAAACTTTCATTTTGTCGCCTTAATGAAAACTCTAAATTGACCTTACTATCAAATGATTTCTTCAATTCACCCGTAGTGGTATTTTCCCAGCAATTCAGTGCCTTAGCAGTACCCGCTGTATATAAACAATAATTCCCAGGCGTTGAAACTTGCCAAGTTAACTGTACTGAAACATAACAAGCCTGACCTTGGCGCATTGCCACACATTGCTCAGGACTTACCTGCATACTCGCTTGAATATCAGTGGCATTTGCCACCGAGCTTATTACGAGTAATAACATCAATAAGCTGGTGGTTTTTATTTGTAATAGCAGCCGTTGTAGCCGCTTTTTCATTTTTATAGAGAGCATATATATGGTCCTCTAAAAAACAAACGTTAGTAGTAGGCCTGCACGGTAACCATCTTCCACAGTATCTTGGCGTGCAGCTATACTACGATCAGACAATGCGTTATAACCAACATAACTGCCTATCACCCAATCTGTAGTTAATGGGTATTCTACCCCGAGTTCAGCCGAGTAACTAATACCCGCAGAGGTTGATAAATCATCTTCAACCCAGGTTTGTACACCATAAGGAGTTACTTCTTTTGAGCGATACTGAACACCTAAATTAGTATAGAAATTTGTATTTCTATACTGCAAATTATAACTGTATGAAATAGAAGCTTCGATGCCATCACTGCCTTCGCCATTACGACTTACTGGTGAATATATCATTTGCAGTTGAGAGTTTTCATAAAAGCCTGTCATTCTAAGGCCTGCACGTTCATCTTCATTACGGGTTTGAATACCTTCTAAACCTTCAATGCCTCGAGTACTGTATTGGTAAAATAAATCAAAAGAATAATCTTCACTATTATAAAAATTTACTCCCCAAGCCGGCATTGAATACATGCCTTGAATTCGGCGAGTGCTAATGCCTGGTGATTCCATAAATAAGCCCAATAACTGGACTCGGTAACTAATGGCAACATCAAATTCTGATTCGGTATCAACATTAGCCGCATAGGCATAATCATCACCAACACTGCTTATGGCACTGACATCAACATAAAAACCATCGCGACGGTTTTCAAAAAAGCGATGAATAGTTTCACAATCATCATCGTCATCATCACAACTATGTGATTGATGTTTTTCATCATCACAATCGCCGAAGCAAAATGAGCTGTCATCACCGTCATGACTCTCTTTATCTGCCACTGTGTCTTTTGAGGTTTCTTGCATGGCTTCTTTAGCTACTGCTTGATTATCCTCTTTTACCGCTGATGTAACTGAATTTTCACTATTGTCTGCAACCTGATTTTTAGCATTTTGTTCTTGATTGCTATCACTACTCTTAGTATCAACTTGCTCTGTTGTTATAACTTTTTTCTCTTCACTCTTTTCATTTGCGCTAGCGGTAAATGAAGTTAGCATAACACTGCTGGCAACTAAGCTGACTACGGCTGTTTTAATTATATTTTTCATAAATTCCCTGTGAACGTCTTTGTTTGTTACCGTAATACTAACTAAGCATTGAAAAAATAGACGTAACACAAATTAAGCTAATGTATCAATTTGTATCATATTCTAACGCAATGATAACATTGCCTTACACCTTCCGAAATAAAGAAAAACGTAACTAAGGATGGGGGGTTTTAAAAAGAAGCTGAATAGTCGTTTAATAAATGATTCACTTTATTAGATAAAAAGCAAAATTGAGCCAGTAACATTTAACCAATATTACGTCAATAAAGATGCAGTGAACAACCTAGATGACATTTGTTCATTTCTGGTTATAGTGGTTGCAGAAAAATAACGATAAAAAGGATGATTATGAAGAGTTCACCATTTAATAAGTTACTCTCAGGGGTGTTATGTGCATCCCTCTCACTGTTATCAATTACTACTTTTGCAACTGTGTTGATGAAACCAACCGCCAACAAGAACCTTAATTACCCAAGTTTATTAATGGGTAATTATAACAGCCAAATAAGCACACCAAAATCAGTACTTGGTTTTGAGGTCGGCCATAAAACCGCAACCCCTGAACAAATAAATGCTTTAGTAAATAAATGGGCCCGTGAAAGTAACAAAGCCAATATTGTTGAGTATGCTCGCACTTATGAAGGGCGAGCATTAAATTACTTAGTAATAAGCTCGGCAAAAAACCTCAATAATTTAGATAAAATAAAAAATAATATTGCGCAACTAAGTCGACCTAAATCACTTAACGCCAATAAAATTAAATCACTGATTAATGAAACACCGGCCACCGCTTGGATGGCGTATAGCATTCATGGCAACGAGTCTTCTGGCGCCGACAGTTCACTAGCACTCATATATCATTTACTCGCCTCAGAAGATGCTGATGTTACCTCATTGTTAGATGACTTAGTCATTTTGGTTGATCCGATGATGAATCCTGATGGTAGAGCACGTTTTACTAAAAGCATGCAAGAGCACCGAGGTGCAGCGCCAAATGTAGATAGTCAATCATTGCTACACAGTGGTGAATGGCCCTTCGGTCGTGGTAATCATTACCTATATGATTTAAATCGTGATTTTTATTTTGCGGTAAACCCGGAATCTCGAGGCCGAATAGAAGCAATTAATCAATGGTACCCGTTACTGATGATTGATGGCCATGAAATGGGTGCACATGACACCTACCTTTTTGGTCCCGCACGAGAGCCTATTAATAGTAACATTCCAGCGAGCTTAAAACGTTGGGGTAATATATTTGCACAAGAGCAAGCTGGTGTTTATGACCAAAAACAATGGCCATATTACACAGGCGAATGGTTTGAAAATTTATACCCTGGTTATTCCAATTATTCTGAGTATCGTGGCTCTATTAATATTTTATATGAACAAGCAAGAACGGCTGAAGATGGTATTAAAACGCAAAATGGTAACATTCGCACCTATAAAGAGTCCGTTGATCATCAATTTGTCAGTGCTATCGCTAACTTAAAATCATTACAAAGGCATAGTAGGGATATTTTTAATGATTTTGTAAAAAATCGTATGTCGCATGTCGCAAGCAAAGGCAAATACGCCAATAAAAGTTTTGTTATTTTACCGACTGATAATACCAGCAGATTAAATGACTTTTTATATTTATTAGACTTACAAGGTATTGAATACCAGCAAACATCGAAAGCACAAACCGTTGATGACGCTGTTAACCATTTAGGGCAAACAATTGAAGAGGCTAAAGTCCCCAAAGGCTCAATTATTATTCAAAACCGTCAATATGAAGCACCACTTATTTCAGCTATTTTAGAATTTGACGCCAAAATTAGTGACAAGGTGCTGCTAGAAGAACGACAAAAAACCTTACGTGATGGAAGCTCGATAATGTATGACTCTACCGCCTGGAACCTAAGCATGATGTACGGCTTAGCGGCGCTAGAAGTACCTCAACACATGACAAAAAATTTAGTCGCCTTTGTAAAGCCCGCTTCAGGGGATATCAAAAATATTGATAATGCTATCGCTTACATTGTTGATGGTGCCAGTGATGCTTCAGTAGGTTATGCCGCTCGTTTAATGGAACAAAATGTTAAAGTGAGAATATTAGACAAACAAGGTTTGTTTAATAAACACAGCTTTAATCGTGGTTCAATTGTGGTGTATTTATACGACAATACCTTAGAAGAAAAATCACTACTGACGCTAATTAAACAAGCAGCTCAAGATACCGGCGTGCAAGTTAAAGCGATCAACCAAGGCTTAGGAGAAAGTGATTTACCTGATATTGGCGGCGAATATTTTAAGCTACTCGAACAACCACAAATAGCACTACTATCGCAAAATGGTATTAATGTTGAGGATTTAGGCTCTATTTGGCACATGATCGATACACAACTAGGCGTTCGTCATTCCCATTTAAGTCATGAACTACTCAATGACATGGATTTGCGCCAATACAACGTCATTGTAGTACCAAGTCGTTATTACGGTACATTATCAAAATCGAATATTTCATTACTTGAGAATTGGGTCAAAAATGGCGGTTCATTAATCGTTAATGGTAATTCAGCCAAACAACTAGCCAATGAAGAAGACTTTTCACAAGTTAAATTGTTAAGTGATACTTTTGAACACGCTGCTGACTATAACACCGCCTTATATAGAGAATGGTTAGCGCAACAAAAAACCATTACCAATAACAATAAGATAAATGCTCATAAAGTTGCCACTGATTTATGGTTTCCATGGAGTGATAACGAAGCGTTAAAACCTATGGAAGAAGAGCAATTGACAGCTTGGGATGATTGGAGTAAAAACTTCATGCCTTCAGGGGCTATGGTAGCCTCAAGAACTGACCAAAAACATTGGTTAACTTTTGGTGTACAGAAACAGTTACCTATATTAACCAGTAATGCTCCACTATTTATGGCGAAAGATGGCGCAAATGCCGTGGTTCGTTATGGTGTATTAACTAAAAACAAAAAAGCTAAAGCCCAACAAATTGGTTGGAGCACGACCCCCAAAGGTAATGATTTATATATTCGTATGAGTGGTTTAATTTGGCCTGAAGCTTCGCAGCGACTTGCCAATGCAGCTTATTTAACGCAAGAGCCAAAAGGGAATGGGCAAATTATTATGTTTGCCAATAAGCCTAATTTTCGCGGAGCAACTAAAGGTACTGCCCGTTTACTACTCAATGCAATTGTTTACGGTCCAGGCTTAGGCGCGACCACTGTAATTAAGCTTTAGTGATAAAACTGCACAATTTAAAGCATCATCAATAGATGGTGCTTTAACTATTATCAATAAAACATGACATTAAACAACAATTATTAGGGTCACACCGTAATGTAGCTCAAGTGTATCTTTACATGACTTAAAGCGGGTAGATTATCAGCAATGTGGTTGTATTAATGAATAAAAAACCGAAATCCCGCAATGTCGATATCAGTGTCAACATTAGTTAATACGAATACTGCTCGAAATCAGCTAAACTTCTGCGTAAACGTCGCTGCTCTTTTATTGCTTCAATTTCGCGCCACTTGCGTTTGCGTACTTTACCTTTAGACCTACTACTTCGATCAGCTGTTTCTTGCTCGTCGACATCATCTAATATTTCACTTTCCTGCCAGTAGTTATCTTTCATACTATCTCCCTTGCATTGCTAATTGTTAACGTTAATTGGCAATGTAAGGGAGATAGATGAAAGTAATATGAAACAAAAGTGACAGTTTAATGACTGTTTAAATAAAGCTAGGAAGCTTTTATTTTCAAACCTTTTAAGAAGGTTGATAAAACGTCATCTGAGCAATCTCTATAATGCTTATTGTTAACGTTTCTAAAGAAAGCACTTAACTCATATTTACCTAAACTTAGATCTGCAAGTTCGAGAATGCTGATCACTTCTTCGGCTTTCAAAGACAAAGCAATTTTAATTTTATTAAAAATCATATTATTAGTTAATTGCTCCTCTGTTTCGCGTACAGGACCATCACTTGGGCCTCTTTTATCAATAATCAAACCATTTAAGAAACTAGCAAGCTCTACATCAAGTATCTCTTGATAGGCAGCATCATCTTTTTCTTTGAAATAGTTTGCTAACTGCTCTTCAGTAACTTCACATTGGCTTAAAGCAAAAATAGTGCGGATTTTTTCATCCGTTAAGTCAAAAATATTACTGAGGCGGCGTAGGATGTCATTATTAATCATTAAAAAACCTAAAGTGTCGTTGCTTAAATAGTTATGTATAGCTGTTTGAAATAACTTTCAAAAGATGCCGACATTATAACTGACTCTGCGCTGATAAGCGTGCTTTGATTGAAAAAATGAATTTTGCTAATACTAAAGTGGAATTAGCTAAGTTATAAAAAATAATATCCCAATTTAAAAAAAGCATAGATTGTATTTTTTACTAGTAAGTATAAAATATAATCGACTTTAATCATTGTTAATAAAGGAAATTCAATGAGTACAATGGATAGCTCTATCACACAACTCGAAAACCTCACCATGAAAGCCTATGAACTTGGCCTAACTTATGCGCCAAAATTCGTTTTATCGATTCTTACTTTACTAATTGGCCTATGGATCATAAGTGGTATTAGTAAACTAGTTCAAGCATCGATGGAGCGTTCAAAGGTTGACCCAACCTTGATACCTTTCATGGGTAGCTTAGTTTCCTGGTTACTTAAATTACTACTGTTTATTTCTGTTGCTTCTATGATTGGTATAGCAACTACTTCATTTATTGCGGTACTCGGTGCAGCTGGCTTAGCGATAGGCTTAGCATTACAAGGCAGTTTAGCCAACTTTGCGGGTGGTGTATTGATTATGATATTCAAGCCCTACAAAGTAGGTGATTTGATTGAGTCTCAAGGTCATTTAGGTGTTGTTAAGGAAGTACAAATTTTTAATACTATTTTGCTTTCGCCACAATCAAAGCGCATTATCATCCCAAATGGCTCTACCTCTAATGGCTCTGTGGTTAACTATACAGTTGAAGGTAAAATTCGGGTCGACTTAAGCGCTGGTGTTTCTTATGACGCAGACATTGATCAAACCAAAGCGGTATTAATGCAGGTATTGGTTAACAATAACAAAGTGTTGCAGGAACCCGCGCCATTTGTCGGTTTATCTGAGATGGCTGACAGCTCAGTTAACTTTGCTGTTCGACCACATTGTTTACCTGAGCATTACTGGGATGTTTACTTTGAAGTTAATGAAGGCATCAAAAAAGCCCTTGATAAAAATGCTATTACGATTCCGTTCCCGCAACGCGATGTACATTTGATTCAGTCATAACAAGTATTTATCGTAGTCTAAGTTACTGACTACTGCTTACCACTGTTCAACAGCAGCTTGCATAGCAAAGTAGAATAGAGAAAAGCCGTCTCAATACTAGCATTGAGGCGGCTTTTATTTAACTGAAATACGCTTTCGATTTAAAGTCTTATTTAGCAGACCATGGACTTCTGGCCCGAGGGTTTTGGCCCGGGTTACTTCGAGATGAGGTACTTCTAGGTGATGAATTTCGTGGTTTAGAGCTGCGTGTTTGAGTGCTTTTTGATTGACTATTTTTAGCTTTAACATTTTTAGGCACAAAGTTTAAAACAGAGACAGGTACCACCTTTTTCACTGGAAATTCGCTAAACTCTTTACGCTCAATAATATGACCTAAACGACTTTCAATAGCACAAAGCTCTCTAAAATTATCTTTAGCCACTAAAGATACCGCTTCCCCTGTCGCGCCTGCTCGGCCAGTACGGCCGATACGATGAATATAATCATCCACTTGTGCAGGTAAATCATAATTTACCACAAGACTGAGCTCACCAATATCAAGTCCGCGTGCAGCAATACCAGTTGCCACTAAAAATTTAATGTTTCCAGACTTAAAATCGCTAAGTATTTTTTCACGAATATCTTGTGTTCTGCCACTATGAATGCATTCTGCGGTAATGCCACGTTTTTCTAGCTGACTAACAAGTTTGGCTGCACCATGTTTAGTTTCGATAAAAACAAGTGCCTGCTGCCAGCTTAATTCTTTAATCATATGGCTCAGCAATGCCGACTTATTCGTTTTATCTACAGTAACTAACCATTGCTGTATTTTAGGTTTAGATGCTTGATCGCCAGCAATGCTAAGCTCAACGGGTTTATGGATGGTCCTTTTAGCTAATCCTCGAACATCTTCTGACATGGTGGCAGAAAACAATAGGTTTTGACGTTGTTCAGGCAAACGTTCAATGATTTTATTAATATCATCAATAAAGCCCATATCAAGCATTCTATCGGCTTCATCTAGCACTAACATATCTAGTTCATCAAAATATAACGCCCTTTGATGCGCCATATCTAACAGTCTTCCTGGTGTAGCAACAAGAATATCTATGCCCCAAATCAAACGTTGCTTTTGCGCTTGTGCATCAACACCACCATACATTGCCATCGAGCTAATATCTAAATGCTGAGCATACTGAACGACATTTGCTTCAACCTGCACTGCTAATTCTCGAGTAGGAACGAGGATAAGTGCACGAATACGTTTACCACGAAGCTTTTGGTTAGTTTTTTTATATCGACTATTAAGTTGCTCTAACAAAGGTAAAACAAAACTAGCCGTTTTGCCTGTGCCGGTTTGCGCGGCGGCAATAATATCTCTCCCCGATAAAACGTGAGGAATGGCTTTGTTTTGAATCGCGGTAGGTTTTTCATAACCTAAATCAGCTAAAGCGGTTAAAATTGGCGCGGATAATTTAAGTGTAGAGAAGGACATAAGGTGTCTCGAGAGCAAAAGAAACTGTCTGGTTCAGTATATTTAATGAACTAACTGATAGGTTATCGGCTGACAGCATAATAATTTCTGCATTATAGCAGCAATCAACAAAGCCTAGAAGCAAAGCTCATGGTTATAAAAAGTGTATTAATTTTAACCTTCACTTTTTGAATTTATTTCAGGATAAATCCCTTGGAGCAAGCACTCCTGAATAATGTACGCCACTAAGTAACGCCATTTCACGATGCCAAGTCGATAAATCATTTAGATTAAATTGGTTTAAGTCATGATGACCACAGGCACGTGCCATTACTTGCATCAGCTGTGTTGAGGCATCAAAGAAATTACTTAATTGTTGCGATGATTTTTTAATATTTAAACGTTGGCGTAAATCGGCCTTTTGTGTGGCAATACCCGCAGGACAATTATTGGTATGGCACATTCGTGCCGCAACACAACCTATTGATTGCATAGCGCTATTGGCTATTGCTATACCATCGGCTCCCAGTGCAAGCGCTTTAACAAAGTCCATTGGTACACGAAGACCACCGGTTATAATGAGTGTAACTCGGCCACTAGCCCCAACTTTATCAAGGTAGCGTCTCGCTCTAGCAAGCGCTGGAATAGTTGGCACACTGATATGGTCTCGAAACATCTCTGGTGCTGAGCCTGTGCCACCACCGCGACCATCTAAAATAATGTAATCAGCACTGGCATCTAAGGCAAATTGAATATCTTGCTCGATATGGTTAGCACTTAATTTAAAACCAATGGGAATTCCGCCAGTTATATGTCTAACATGATCGGCAAAGTCTTTAAAATCGCTGACACTAACCAAGTCTTTAAAGGTTGGTGGTGATACCGCTGCTTTACCAGGGGTGAGCCCTCTAACTTGTGAAATTTTACCAACATTTTTACTAGCGGGTAGATGACCACCAGTACCAGTTTTTGCGGCTTGACCACCTTTAAAATGAAATGCCTGAATTTTTTTCAACTGCTGTTCATCAAAACCAAATTTTGCACTGGCGAGTTCATAAAAATAACGAGAGTTAGCTGCCTGCTCTTCAGGCAGCATACCTCCTTCCCCTGAACAAATTCCGGTACCTGAAAGCTGTGCGCCTAATGCTAGAGAAACTTTCGCTTCTTCGGATAATGCGCCAAAACTCATATCAGAAACAAATAAGGGGATTTTTAATTTTAATGGCTTTTTCGTTTGTGGACCTATAACTAGCTCGGTGGTCACAGAAATATTCTCCATTAATGGCTTTGTCGCCATCTGCGCCACCATTATTTGCAAATCATCCCAGTGCGGTAATTGATACCTGGGCACGCCCATTGAAGTCATTGGACCATGCTGGCTAAAACCGGCTAAGCCTTCTTTAGCAAGTTGATGAATAAATTCAACCGTTGGCTCTTCTTTCGTTTCACTCGCTATCGGCATATTTGTGATGGGAATTAGTGTCGATTCTTTTTTACTGCCTATTTTATCAGCTGTTAATTTTTTATGGCTGCCATCACAATAAGGTGCATTACTGGTTTGTTTACACTGACATAAATAAGCATCGCCGCCTTGTTGTGCAATAAAGCGTTGTGATTTAAGGCCACTGCCTTTATGAGAGCCATCACAAAAGGGCTGGCTCTGTGATCGCCCACAAGCACAAAAATAATATTCCTGCCCTTTATCTAAATTCACTTTAATCGGTTTAATATCAGCAATAATTACTTTTGCCATGGGATGCCCTTATTTATACCAATTCCATTAAATTATTGCCTATTTGTGCTAATTAAAATACCTCAGAGCGACGTTATCTCAATCCCATTAGCCAGCTAATTAGTCAATCGATCATCTTGCTTTGATTTGTTTTTTCTAAGCACAACAAGATCACAAACTTAATGATATTGGCATTACTCGTTAAAAATGGTTAGCCGATATAAATAAACTAAGAGAATATCAAAATCTTAGTTTGAAGAATCAAATAAACATATAGGTAAATATAGACAAAAATAGCTTCAAGCACAGGCTGGTGTGTAAATAGAGCTAAGATAAACGGTAACTACCGAGCACTTATTTAGGACAAGTAAAGCTTAACCAGTCTTGGCTTTTGTCGCTAAACCTAGCCAGCCATGCTTTTATAGCTTGCTGCTCAGTATTTTTATCTACGCTATTAACCGCCGAAGCTTCTGCTATCATTTCAGTGGTTAAATTAACTTTTTTTAGCAATTGATAAACACAAGGCCACCGCTTTTTAAGCCCTGGCCAAGCTGCTTTTTTGATAAGAGTTACCTTGGGATTACCACAATCGAAAGTCATCTCTTTGTTGACTCCCCATGAAGGGTCTTGCTCACAAGCTTTTTCAAATGCAGGAAACTCAATAAAGTCTCCTGCGATGCGAACATCAATCCAATTTGGCCGCCAATTAAGCAAGATTATTGGTTGTAAATTTTGCTCAGCTGCGCGCAATTCGTCCCAAAGTTGTTGCGCATTGTCTAAACGCTCAATGGTAAAGTTTAACTCTAGTGCCCTGATAAGTTCCGCATCTCGATAATTCCACGGTCCGGTAAA
Organism: Colwellia psychrerythraea; assembly: GCF_000764185.1. Lineage (GTDB taxonomy): Bacteria > Pseudomonadota > Gammaproteobacteria > Enterobacterales > Alteromonadaceae > Colwellia > Colwellia psychrerythraea_B. The sequence continues at coordinate 111,768 of NZ_JQEC01000004.1, read as the reverse complement.
ATAGACTCCTTTTGAACCACTGCCCTGTCGGCTAAAAATCGCTGAACAATTCTTTAATGCTTGCCATTTAGGCAAACCAGAACATAATTCTTTCACATAAGCTGGATACCACCAATCTTCTCGCCCAATAGCACTGTGTAGACCCATATCTTCAACATGTCCTTTAGCTACAGCCCTCATAAAAGGACCATCATCATGGCTTTGCCAAAGCTCTATTTGAAAATGAATTACTCCTTTTCTTAAAGCTGCAAGCTCAAGCGAGGAATTCATTGGTAAATAATCAACGGTGTAGCCTAACTGCTCAATTTTATTACCGACAATCTTGATCAACAATCTCTGACTAGCCCAGTGATTTACCGGCAAAACTATCGACTCATCCGCTGAAGAATATAATTTAGTAGAGGTAAGTATGAGTATAATTAATAGCGAAACACGCACTTCTAGCGGCCTTAAAAAGCAATACAGTTTTATAAGTATAGCGCTGAGGTTAAATAAGGGGGATGAATTCCCCCCAGAAATAGAATTATGCTAAAAAATAATTATGAGCCAAAAATGGAGTTAAATATTCTTAGTAAAATGAAGTAAAAACTTACCCTAAAGTAGCCTTACCTACAGTAACTTCGCCCGTACCTGGGTAGTAACGCATTTGCCAGTTTTCTTGGCCTTTTGCAGGGTTATCCGATATATAATTATAATAGCAATGTGTATCTGGCGACGTTACATCTTTAGCACTATACCAATAGATAATATCGTTTTCAGCCGTAAAAGCAGCATCACTATGAATAGCGAGTTGAAATTTGTCATCAAGTAAACCATGCCAAAGCTCTTCACAGTTAGAGCCCTTTAATACCTCACCATCAATATCACTACCTGAAGTTGCAGTATCCTGCCCCAACGGATAGCCGGTAATAGTTGAATCCATTTCCCCGCTACCAAAACAAGTTAGATCTTTTACATGACCTGGTGCTGAACTAGCGATCCAGCAGCTATGATACAAGTTCACTGCACTTTCAAAGGAAGAAAATGTGGCATGGGCGACACTATCATGAGCGTCTTGAGTTAAGTTCATAAAGCGCGGCAAAGCGGTAACAGATAAAATGCCAAGAATAACAATGACAGTGATTAATTCAATTAAAGTGAAACCTTTGGCTTTCATGCTTGTATACCTCAAAATTACAACGCAAATATTGTATACGATATACCCCAAAATTAATAGTTGAAGCAATGTTTATCGTAAACTGTAGCTACTTAGGTAACTTAACAGTATTTTAATGATGGAGGCCGGAGTTAAAAGTGCTCTAATAAAAGTTTAGATACTTTTTTAGAAGCTAATTAAACCACTAACCCTTTTAGGTCTTAATAGGCAAGTAACCATAGCGGCATATGACTTTATCGAATAAATTGCGGTATACTAATGAAAGTAAACAACGAGTAATGCTCAAGATAACTGGAATTATCGACCGATGAACAACAATGAAGTCACCAAATCATCAACAAACACAGACAATGTCCCCTTAGGCAATGTTTATGTGATGACCCATTCATTTTTCTCTGATGTTGTCAGAATTGGTTGTACTCCTGAAGATCCAATTAATTACGCTAAATCATTGTCGGTAAAAACTATTGGCGAATATAGCGTTGCTTTTTCATTACAATGTAGCAATCCGTGCAAAGTAAAAAAGCAAATAAAAGCCTATTTGAAGGCTCAGGAATATACTAAAGAGTTTTACCAAGTCCCTGCAGAGGTTGCGGCAAAGTTACTTAGAAGAGAAACCTTGAAGATACCGAGTTTAACGGCCTTATAATACTATTCTAAACTAACCACGAGAGTAGTCAGTTTAGCTTGATATAATATCTTATTTTAATGACTCAATTTCAGCAAGTGCCTGGGTAAAGTCACTTAACTCTACTTCAATACACTCATCATCACCTTGCCAGTTAATACCTACAATAACACCATCTTCATTTAAGTCTTCTAGCCAAAATTCAAACCAATCTGCTAGGGTGATTTCACAAGGTACATAGTCTTTCCACTCGTCTATACAGTGTTGCTGAGCTAACTCAGCGCTTGACCAAAGTGGCATCACATCGGTGTTTTCAAAGCTAGGCGAGTCGAGTACTACCCAATCTTCACTCGCTTTATCTTGTAGCGCCCACATAACTTGTGTAGGTTTAGTTTCAGCCAAAAAGGCGGTTAGAATACTTTTGCTATCGCTCATAAAATAATTACTTCTCATTAATTGAATGCGCCGATTATAGCGAAATTGCCAGCAACATTCATGTTATTGTCTGACTTACTCAGACTTATTGATGACATTAAAGACTTTTTATTTTCGCCGTTAATCTATAGAATTGTCGCCTTTCCCATACTGAGTCCTACTATGTTTTCTCGAGTGAACAGCATTTTATTAGCCTTTTGTTTCGCATCTCTTTCGTCGGCTAGTACTCTTAGTCAGTTCAACCAAGAGTTTTCTGCGCAAGTAAAAGAACAACTAAAGCACTATAATATCCCTGGTGCCGCCTATGCCATTGTACAAAACAACAATATAATTGCTTTAGAAAACTTTGGCCATACGGATAAGAAAAAATCTCACCATGTCGATAACAATACAGTGTTTCGCTTAGCCTCTGTATCTAAAACTTTTGCCGCAACAATCACCACTATGCTTGCACAAGAGCAGAAATTAAAACTATCAGACCCTATTACCAAATATGTACCTAATTTTGTTCTAGCCACAGATGGCGCAGCACAAAAAATACAACTCAAACACCTGTTAAGTCATTCAACGGGGTTAATGCCTAATGCTTTTGATAATCTTCTTCATGAAAACTGGGACATGGAAAAAATTATCGGCAGATTTAATCGTATTGCCCCTATTTGCCAACCACAGAAATGTTATGGCTACCAAAACATAGCCTATGGCATGTTACAGCCTGCAATTGAGGCTAGCCAAAACAAGAGTTATGCCGCTATATTACAAGAGCGAGTTTTTAACCCACTTAAAATGACACATGCTTCCGTGGGCATTAATGTTTATAAAGAGCAAGAAAATACAGCTAAGCCGCATATACTAAGAAAACGCATCAACACAGGTAAAAAAGATCAGCAAGGTCAGGAGATTAAAAAATATGTTTGGCGGACAGTCAAAGTAACCCAAGATTATTATAAAGTCGCACCTGCTGCTGGTGTTAACGCCAGTATTACCGATTTAGCTAAATGGTTAATTGCCAATTTAGGTCACAATCCAGAAGTATTAACCCCCACTCTACTGACAGAGCTCACCACACCTAGAATTAGAACTAAAAAAGATTTACGGCGACGGTTTTGGCGTGACTACTTAACCGATGCTCACTATGGTTACGGCTGGCGAATTTACCAATTTAAAGGTAAGCCAATTATCTACCACTCAGGCTGGGTTGCCGGATTTCGCGCCGATATAGGTTACTCTCCCGATTTAAATATTGGCTTTGCCATGGTAATTAACGCCGAGTCCAATGCCATTAATAAAATATCAAGCCAATTTTGGTCACAAGCAAATAACTTATTTGCCGAACCATTATAAATAACCATCAGAAGCTAACTCATCTGTTACAGAGCTGGTTACATTTGTTAATGTATATGTATATGTAAAAAATCATCTGGCTTTATTAACATCCCCAAAAAATCAGATAAAAACCTATCAAAAAACACTATTATTTCAGGTGATTAGTTACCAATATGAAAAAAAAATAAAACAATAGGGCTAGGATGCAAGTCGTAGCCCTATTGTATATACAGGACAATCCCACTAACGAAACAGCCTTTTGTTACTTTTTGTTACAACTAGTAACAAACCATTTTTTTCTTTCAAGCGACAATAATACTAATAAATATAAATAATAAAACCGAATAATTCTCTATGTCCTTTATAAAAAACAGCCAAAAACTCACTAATACCCTACTATTTTTTGTTATCACAACACAGCCCTTCAGCCTTGTTGCCAAGCAAGGCGATAGAGAACGCTTTGAATTAACTCATAATAAGGCAGTAATTAAAGTTGATGGTCGCATGGATGAAGCCGTATGGAAAACGGCGACAAAAATGGAATTGAAATATGAAAAGAATCCCGGTGATGGCACTCCTTCGCCAGTGAAAACTGAAGTATTTTTCTATGAAAATGGTACTTCATTCAATGTTGCCTTTATTGCCTATGACCCAAACCCGGAAAAAATAAGAGCCTCTTTACGCGATCGAGATGATCTATGGGCTGATGATAATGTTGCCATAATCGTCGATACTTTTAACGATGAACGTAGCGGTTATGAATTTTTTGTCAATCCACTCGGCGCACAGGCTGATGTTCGTATGGACGATACCGATGGTTGGGATGAAGACGATTCATGGGATGCAATTTGGGACAGTGCCGGACAAATTACCGACTTTGGTTATGTTGTCGAAATGAGTATTCCTTTTAGTGCACTGCGCTTTCCTGACACGGATGAAGAATTAGTATGGAATATTACTGGCTGGCGCAATTACCCTCGTGATGTCAAGATACAAATGACCACCAATATCTTTGACCGCGATATAAAATGTAACCTCTGTCAGTTTCACCAACTGATTGGTTTTGAGGAGATTAAATCAGGTAATAACTTTCAATTAACACCAACACTAACAGTGTCACGTGCAGACGAAAAACCAGATGTACCGGGAGAATGGCAAAACGGTGATATAGACGTTGAGCCTGGTCTAGATGTTCGCTGGGGTTTAACTCAAGATATAGTGTTAAATGCCACGTTAAACCCCGACTTTTCGCAAGTTGAAGCCGATGCAGGACAACTTGATGTTAACAATACCTACTCATTATTTTACCCAGAAAAAAGACCTTTCTTTTTAGATGGCGCCTCATATTTTGATACCACGAATTTTAACTTTGTCCATACTCGTAATATTGCCGATCCCGATGGTGGCATTAAACTAACCGGTAAAACTAATGAGCATAGTTACGGTTTAATGATTGCCAATGATAATAATACTTCCTTTTTAATGCCTGGTAATCAAGGCTCTGACATTGCTACCCTTGATGAAGAGTCGAATGTAGCAATCGCTCGTTATAAAATGGATGTTGGTGAACGTAATAATGTCGGCGTTTTAATGACTCACAGGCAGTCTGACAATTATCACAATACCTTAGCATCATTTGATGGCACCTATTGGCTAAGCCAAAACGATAGTATTCAATATCAAGTTGCCCAATCGGACACTAAAAATACTGCTGATGTGATGGACGAATTCGATGTTAGTGAAAATCAAAGAGATACTGCCTTTAGCGTCGATTACTCTCGTGATACCAGGGATTATAATTTAAAAGCCGGATACACCAATATTGGTGAGGACTTTCGTGCGGATTTAGGCTTCCAATCAAGAAGTAATATAGAACGAGTTGTTCTAGGTGGTCGCAGGACTTACTATGGTGAAAGTGACGGCACCTTAACGCAATGGGGTTATTTTGGTGATTGGGATAAAACTTACGACCAAGACGGTAAAGTGTTAGAAGAAGAATATGAAGTACATGGCACCATGCAAGGAAAAAAACAATTTTTCACTAATTTTGGTGTAGTGCACCGTGAAAAGCTGTATGAAGAGCAATACTTTACCGAAACTCAATTTAAAACTTTTGTTGAAATAAGACCAATAGCAAATATCATTGTTGGAACCTTTTTCAAGTTTGGTAAACAAATTGATTTTGCTAATGCCCAATTAGGTGATGTTGTTTATTTAGAAGCATTTACCGAGTGGGATGTTAATCAGCATATTAATGCCAGCATTAACTATAACTACTCTCACTTAGACGTGGATGATGGCCGATTATTTACTGCTCATCAATCTGATGTTCGCTTAAGTTATCAATTTAATATGCGCAGTAAACTTAAACTTGTGGTGCAATACACAGGTATTGCCCGAGATGTAGATTTATATACTGAGGAAGTCCCTGAAGACCTTCCTGATGCACAAGATAGGTATTTCTCTAGCCAATTAATTTATTCTTATAAAATAAACCCGCAAACATTATTTTTCCTTGGTTATTCTGATGGTGGTTACCAAGACGATAGCTTGGCGCAACTTACCCGAGATAAGCGTTCGGTATTTACCAAATTTAGTTATGCCTGGCAGATGTAGCTTCACTGACCAAGTATCTAGCTACATAGGTCATAGATAAACTATAAAGCGATGTTTAACATCGCTTTTTTATTGCTGCAACTATCTCAGCCAGTGTTTGCTGATAATTACTGTAATCAACCGGTATCTGTTGCTGAATACCATTAATTTCAAGCACCAGTGAAGGAAAACCTTGCTGACTTAACTGCCTTGCTAACCTAATTTGTCGTGTTAATTCTTTTTCAGTTTCCGCAGAACTAATATCAACAATAAATTGTGCTATATCTAATTCTAACTCAGGTTGCATCATGCTTATTTCTTTTGCCAAGCCGATTAATACCTCAAGATCTGAAGGGTTTAAAGCACGTAGGTAATAACCTTGCTGAATAACATCTATCATCGCCTTTTGACAAACTTGTTTATCGGCGGAAATGGCCGCACGACAAGCATTATACGTGGAACGTCTTGGTATATTATCCGTCCAAAAATCATAGTTAAACCGAGTACCTAGTTTATTTTCAATCGTATGCCAATGGCTTTCAATCATCTGCCTTTGGGCAATAGGCATTGGACTAGTTGAGTCTGGCGCTAAGCCACCGGCAACATATTCTACAGATATTGAAGCCGGAAGATGTTGTAGTAATGCATGCCAAACAGGGCGATACCCCCAACACCAACTGCACATGGGATCATGGATGTAGTATAATTTTACGTTCATGTGACTCCTTATTTTTTGGGGTAGTTGTTATTAGCTTATTCAAATTTTGTTAGCCAAATATTAGCACTTGAAGACTCGAGTAACTCTCTTTGCATAAGATTATGGTCAAAAGAAATGCTAAAAGAGGCCGGTGCTCTTAATTCAAATGTAGTGAGTAAGTTATCACTTTTCGTTTCAATATCCAGCTGGTGCAAGTTTTGTTGGTTTATATAATAAAGTTTTCCATCCCGTAACTGCCATTTTTTCCAGGCTGTTATCTTATGCTCTGGCAATATCAATTGTTCATCACCCGTTAGTAAATTCAGCTTAAAAATTCCGAGTGAATTATATTTAGTGATATAAGCAGCATCATTTGAAAATTGCACGCTATAACCACCTTTTGTCGTTAGCTGAGTCAACGCTTTTGTCGCTAATTCCATTTTCCAAATTTGCCATTGACCACTTTGCTTTGAGCTAAAGGCAATATTTTCTTTATCAATGAAGTGAACATAATGAATACTAGTTTCATCAACTAATAATAACTGCCATGAGTTTTTGTTAATATCATATAGATATAATTGTTGGTTAATACCTGCCAATAAAAAGTCATCATTGCTAGACCAATCTAGATTAGCAATAACACTAATTTTCTCTGGGAAATCGGTGTTAAATGCATTCCCCCCCTCCGGCTTGACCATAATTTCATAGTCGCCACTGTCGGTAGAAAAGTAAGTAATCTGCTTAGATAAATTAGCAAACTGCATTTGATAATTGATAAAGCTAGAGTTTGTCACTGCAGCTTTACCGGCTGTATTTTCATTTGCCAGCGGGTATTGATAGATGTTGGCAATTACCTTACCTTTATCAAAAATAATTTGCTTACTCTCGGCATGGGCTTTAGCAAAGCCAATACTAGTATTCACACCGAGTACTGAAATTTGTTGAGTATTTAAGTCAAAAGTTTGTAAGCGATCGCCATCGGCTAGTAATAACTGCTCTTCACTTAGCCAAGAAATACGAGAATTGGCTGAAACCTTAGGTCCAAAGGTCACTTGCTTAGCTTTACTATTTACAGCAATAAACTTCAATAAAGCTTGATGTTGATCTCTATACTCTAAAACGGCAAGGCTTTCACCTGAAGGAGATAGAGCTAAAGAAAAATCTCCATGCTCAGCTGTTATATCGGTAAAAGTTATTTGTTGTAGACTCTTGCTATCTATTTGATAAGAAAAAATATTAAATGCACTAGTGATGCTACGGCGGTAATTGAAAAACGCGGTATTGGTACTTTGCTGGTAACTTAAATTAGTTATGGCTCGTTTTGCGCAATTGAATAGCCTTTCTACACCTTTATTACGTAGCGATATTTTAACTATTTCACATTGTCTTTCGTTTAAATTGTTAAAACGAGAAGCGAGCACAAAATCAACGCCAGCAAAAATAACATAGGTATAATAATAATTATCAAGGGTTAGTGGCACTGCAGCTTGTTTACTTTTTTTCAGCCAGACTTGCACAGCATCGTTAGGTTTCTCTTTATACAAGAAGACTAAATCTTGCCCTGTTGGTGATAAATCGCCTTTAAAAGAAGTGCCCTTTAAGCTGGTTAACGGCTTTTCAATAGTTAAACTCATCTGCTGAGTTGATGTCGTAGCAGTGCTTGATAAAAAATAAAACAGGATACTAATAAAGACAATAACGACAATACCTGCTGTTAACTTAAACCTTTGTGGATTAACACCTTTTTGGTCGTTATCAACATTAAGAACATCCGCAGTATGTTCTACACAAGAGATAGTTTGATCTGCAAAAGTATGATTACTTGGCTCCGTAGATATTATGCTCTCATCACTCAAAAGCGCTGAGCTATTTAGCACTTTAACTGGACTGTCAAACAAGTAGCCAACTTTACTGACAGTAACAATAACTTTAGGATCGCTAACCTCTTCTTCAATGACCTTTCTTAACTCACTTACCGCACGATTAACTGCTGCATAACCAACAATGCGATCCTGCCATACAGCTTTAATCAATTCATCTCTGGTAATAGCTTGATTAGGCCGCTGGCAAAAATACAGTAATAGCTGTAAAACACGTGGCTCTAACTTAAACTTTACTTTACCCTGACTTAATGAGCTTGACTTAACATCAAGAACAAAATCATTAAAAACATATTCCATACCCAACTAACATCCTGATTAAATTAAATATTACCAAAAAATCACCATTCCATTATCATTTGTATATTGCCATTTTAGGGGCTTATTCTCAAGCTAGGGTTACATTTACTTTACTTGGCTAACTCAATGAAAAATATCTATAAAATTTATAAACAATTAATGACAGACTCCATGAAAACAGTTATCCCCGTATTATTGGCTAGCACGCTTTTATCAGCATGTGGTGGTTCATCAACTGATACAACACCCGTTGATGGGGGGCCGGTAATTAGAGGGAGCAAGTGTTTAGGCACTGAACTAGGCGATAAAACAAGCTGTGTAGAGATAAATTCTCGTAAAGCTATTTTATATAAAGAAGACAATAATGAAAAAGAGGGCATAGCCCTCTTCCTACATGGCTCTCCGGGAGAGGCCAGTAAGGTGATGGGGATTTTTGATGCTCCAATGATAGCAAGTAAACAGAACCTCGTGGCAATAAGCCCACAGGGATTAGATAGCACCTGGGGTTGGTTGAGTAATAACACCGAAATCAATAATGATGTCAGCGATGTGGAATATATAAATGAGTTACTAACAAAAGTAAGGGCTGAGCATAATGTTAACTCAGACAAACTTTATATCTTTGGTTATTCTGCTGGTGGCTTTATGGCTTATAAACTGGCATGCGTTATACCAGAACAAATCAGCGCTATTGTTTCATTAGCGGGCCAATATAGAGGCAGTCTTTTGGCTTGTGAAAATAATACGCCTTTAGCAATTCATCACTTTCACAGTACTTCTGATAAAGAAGTGCCCTACAACGGCAGAACTAGAACGAGCATAAAGTCTGTTGATCAAACCATTCAACTTTGGCGCGAAAAAAATGCTTGTGATGAAAGTATTAGCAGCCAAGAGCATATTAGAGTGACTTCAAGCAGTAGTAAAACTGTTACCTCTATTTACAATAATTGCCTTGCTTCAGTGACGTTATCAAAGATGGCTGATGTTCCCCATGAAGCAAACTATATTGGCGAGAATTTATATCAAATTTATCAATCTATTTTTAATAACTAACTAAACGGCAAGGCAGTGCTTCGTTGTTGCCTTGCATAACAAAAGGCTCAGCTATTGTTAACATGAGTGAATATTATTGACTATGAGTGAACATTAAATATGGACACTTTAGCCATACTTTGAAAGCCTTTTAGACTCTATACTAGCGTCAAATTAATGTGATTTATATGGCTTCCAATGTTAAAAAAACTAACCAATATAATTTTATCTATTGCCCTGTTACTGGCTAGCTCGATTGCAAGTGCGTCTTTAATCACTAATGGTAGTTTTGAGCAAGTAACCTTTGCAGATAACTCCACTTCTCAAGGTATAGTTCATCAAACAGATTTACAAAATTTTGCAAGAAAAAAGCGTGGCTGGGATGTTTTTACTACCTTACCAGGTTGGGTAACAACCGCTGGTAATGGCATAGAATTGCAGAAAAACATCGTTACTAAATCAACCGATGGTCAACAACATGTTGAACTTGACTCTCACCGCAGAGGTGCATCAAATACGGTAATGACGCAAACACTTAATTCACTCACCATTGGCGCTGACTATTTATTAGAGTTTTCTTACAAGCCTCGTACCAATAAGAAAAACGACAACGGTATTAATGTATTTTGGTATGATGCTGCAACAAATTTTGACCTAGATATGACAGCTAACTTTGCGATTAATGGCAGAAGTAAAAAAAATAAAAACTGGACAGTACAATCCATTTTATTAACGGCTCAGTCTGAAACAATGGCTTTAAGTTTTGGTGCCTTTGGCAAACAAAATGGTCTAGGTGGATTACTTGATAATATTTCTTTAGTAAAGGTCAATAATGGTCTCGTAACTGATATTCCAGAGCCCTCTGTATTCGCCTTATCAATGTTAGCTTTTACCTTGTTAGTACGTCGTCAGCATAATAAATCTAAATAACTGAAGATAACTCGGTATCAAATCTTTCGAATTTACCCGTAGTAACTTACTTAGTAATAATTTACCTCGCAGTAATTCGCCTGTAAAAAAATAATGCTCGCCCATTATAACTTTCTCGGTCAGCCCCCCTCTTGTATATGAGTGGCTGAGAAAGTTTCCTACTCAAAATAAGATAAACTTAGCAACTAACTACGGCTAAACTAATTTATCTTAAACCAGTTCCACTAAAACTAGTGCTCAAAAAAACTAACTCTCAGAAAATAGCTGCGCTTTAACCTCAGCAAAACCGTCAAGGTTTAACAGCTCTGCTTTTTCCAGCAAGTCACTATGGTCAGTTCTCCCTGTTGCTAAAGCGTACAAACAAGACAACATAAATAATAACAATTCATCTCGCCTATTAGCTTTAGTTTGTTGTTTAGTCACTTTATCTAAATGGTTAAGTTGCTTTATCACGCTAGCATCGATATGCCATAAAGATAACATCAAACTTGAAGCGCCAAAAATACTAATATCCATAACGTCAAAGATATGATTATTTAATAAATGTAAATCATCAATCCCCTGAAGTGAATGCACTATCAATTGATGTTTTTCTGCATCTTTATGGCACAACAATAACAAACCTAATAACGCAAATACTAACACTTGTTCGATAATCGCAATATCAAACTTAACATCAATGCCTGCTGACTTTCGTATCAATTGAAAAAATTTAGGCGCGGTTATAAATGCATCTGTACATTGGTTTATAATTCCTTGATCAACATGTAATGCCAATGCGTCTTTAACTGAATAAATAACCGCTAAATTTACCACGGTATTGATGCCTAAATTACGGCTAATGGCTTCCTGAATATTGTTGGGGGTTTTCCCATAAATAGCTTTACTGGCCAGCCCCATTAAACGGCCGGTGAAAATGGCATCTTTAGCAACAATGACTATCACTTGTTGCACATCAAAGCTGTGCTTATCCTTTTCGCTTAATAACTGCTGACAGCTATCTGGCAAAGGTGGCAGATGTTTAGCAATGTCACTTAAGCTTTGTTGATTACTATTGTTATTACCAACAAGGGATAGTTCTCGGAACTGCTTAGGGGTAATGCCGAATTTACTGCGAAATGCGCGTTCAAAAGTGGCTCGTTCTGAATAACCTAGCTTTAACACTAACGCGTTCACACTAATATTTTTGGTTAATAAGGCATGTACACACAACTCATTCAAAAATTTATGCTGAATAAGTTTAAAGGTAGTTTCTTCTTTACTAAGTTTACGGCGAAAGGAAGTCATGCTCATAGCCAACGCTATTGCACATTGGTCTATGGTAAGTGTTGCTGGCACATCACTTTGTGTTAAGAGTTTGTTGACAGCTTCAGTGATAAATAATGGCTTTGTATTCATTGTTAAGGAGATATTCATTAATTGAAGAATGGCTTGAATTAATAGCTACAATAACTTACCACCAAAGGTAATAAAATCCCCAGAGTGGTAAAAGCACAAAAATAAAGCCAGTCATATATTCAGCTATTGCGTGATGGTTTGGATTATGAGATCTTTTATCCGCTTTTCTAATACCAACAAAAATACAGCAAAGCAGCAGAAAAGAGGCAAACAATTTAACAATAAACATTAACCTCTCCTACTTTCAGTATTAAATTAATGAACTGTAATTGATTCATTAAAGCTTTCTAATTGCACGTTGTGCATTATCATAGTTTTTTCGAGTTAAACGTAATAAAGCGGTTCTAATTATACTTCTGGTTAATTCATCTTTTGACTTGGCAACTTTCATACCTAAAGCTTGCATAATACGCCTCATAAAACGTATAACCCAATAACTAATATTATCTGCTAAATCTATTCCCTTAGAAAGAATATAAGCAAGTTTATCTGCAAGTGTCGCGACCCCCATAACAGCTCCTTGTAGTGCGGAAACAATACTAATACCAATTTTTTTCAACACATAAATTAACGCTGACTCTGCCCAGCGTAAAAAGGTAGCGGAATCTGCACTGGTATACCTTTTAGAATTCAACCACTGTTCAATGGCCCACTCAACATCGTAAGGTTCATCCGGAACGCTATTTAACGCCCTCCAACTTTTATTGTTAACAGATTCAAGATACTTACCCATTTTGTGTGCTGCACCACTAAATACTAACTCAGCTGAGGGGAGAAAGTGCCCACTTGAATTATAAGGAGCTTGCATAAAAGGAAATAATGCCACCATAGGCACAGGGTCGGTTTGGTGATAAACCCGATGAATATTTGCAAGGTTAAGGTTTTCAGTGGTACTTTTAGCAAAAAAGTAGGTGCCAACTCTTGGCGCACCAAAGGTATAAAGTTTGACACTTTTACCGGCCTTTTTCTTTAGCCAATCTGCCGCTAATGAGGCAACCGCACCACCAAGACTATGTCCAATACAATGCACAGTGCCAGTAACTTTATTTTTTGCTAAGAATGATTTTATTTGCGGTAACATACTGTTGAAGGTGTCATTAAAGCCAACATGAACCATATGACCAGTACCTGAACGAGTTAAGCCTATATTGCCATCAGTAACAAAGTCAGCTTTATTGTTAGCAGTTGTAGTACCACGAAAAATTAGAAATAAATCATCTTCATATCCCTTTCCCCCCATTGAGCAAATACCAAAGCCATCTTTAGCAGAAAGCAAAAGTTTCCCGCCAACAGTAGCGTTTAAGGTCACTTTAGAATCTGTAATTGAAGAAAATATTTTATTCGCTAAAAAAGCTTTATAAGTGATCGAGTCACCGCTATTTACCGCATAAACTTTATCTGCAACGCTTGCCGCTAACTCTGGCTTTAATTCATTACTCATTATTAATCCTTTAATTTATTTGATTTTATTCTCTTTAAATTCCTAAGGCATACCTTTCCATTTGCAACGAGAAAAAATGCCAACTCTCGATATATCTACTAGTTCTTCTTCTTGCGCCATATCGCACACTAAATCTTCTAAATGAGCTTCTGTATCTGAATATATTTCAGGGCTTCTTTTAGAGCTATGATAAAAAAAATTGTCATCATCAATAGTCTCTATATATAAAGTTATGCTTCCAACAAACTCAGTTAATTTTCCTAGTGATAAAGACTCTTCATGCATCGGGATATCAAAATACCCTTCATCATCTGTTAAATACTCATCAATTACCCCCACATCATTGCCACTCCAGCTTAAACGACGAATAATCTTAGCATTAGCGAGTGCCTTCCCATCCCTTACAAGCACACCATTTAATGGTGAAGAAATGACATACTTTACTTGTTCATCTTTTCCAAATATCCCTAACATTTCTGATTCCTTTTTTACCACTTCTTTTTGGGGACTTTGCTCGGCTATTCTATCCTGTGAAGTACTTTCACCAGAACAGCCCAAAAGTATAATAATACTCAATAAACTTATTAAAAATTTCATTAACAATTATCACGGCTATTACGTAAATAAAAGATTAAAGCTTTTACATTATATTTACAATGATTTGTTATTGAGCAATATGCCCAAAGAATAAATTAAGAGGTAGAGTATCGAGCAAGGGAAAATTGAGGAGGTTAAATTGCTAGTCGTTAAGGTAACAACGACTAGCAATAAATGTACTACTGGTGATAAGCCTATTAGCTAGTTAGAGGTAAATAGTTACTTTCAAGTTGATGATTGTTTTTAACGTTTCTTAACTGATGAAAAGAACCAATAAATACAAATACATAACCAAATAGTTCTAAACCTTCTTGAATAATGGTTTTGTAAATATGGTGATAATCATCATTCATCACTTCTTTCCAAAGTGTACCCGAGCCAAATAGCCGGCTAAAAATCATGATAATCACTAGACCCACCAAAATATTGAAATAAGCATTGGTTTGGCTAAATGACCGAACAGAACTTATTAAATGTTTGTTGTTTTTTATACTGTAGGTTATCACTAAACTTGCTAATAATAATGTTGGATACAGCCAAAAGCCGTGCACTATCATGTCAAAATAATAGTCGAGCTCTCGTAAAAACATACAACCAAAAAATCCCGCTACCAACACAAACAATGTCCGTGATTCTTCAACTTTAATTGATGACCAGATAAAAATAGCAATACTAGCTAACAATAATAACTGTTGAAATAATTCAGTGAGTGAACGCTCAGACAAATTATTCTCTAAGAAGAAAAAGTCTATATTAATAGTGGTAATAACACCTGCTGACAACAATGAAACCAAAATAAAGGGCAATACTAATTCTTTAAATAATAAAAACACAACAAACTCCGTTTGCGATAAGATGAAATAGGCAGAAAACTACTTAGCTAAAGCCGCTAATTCTAAAGTAACGTGATCTATACCCTGCTTAGCTATTTTTTTATTAAGCTCAGCTTGCTTAGTGCTTAATAATGAAATGCCTTCTACCGTAATATCAAAAGCCTTCCACTGTTTTGTTTTTTTATTTTGTCGCATTTGAAAAACTATATTGATGGTTGGCGCACCTTGCTCAATAATTTGGGTTTTAATACCAATGATTCTTTTGCCTTTAGTCGGTTTGTCAGACTCAAATATAACTTGTTGGTTTTTATAATTTGATAGAGCAATAGAATAAGTTCTTACCAAATAGTGACGCATGGCTTCAACAAAGTCAGCACGTTGCTCTTTTGATATTTTCTTCAAGTGTTTGCCTAAAATACGATACGAAGCATAACGATAGTCTATCGATGGCATTAACTCTTCTTCAACAATATCGCGCATTAAATGTGGAAATTTACTAATGGCCTGCTGATTAGCTGATATACGTGAAAACAGCTTAGTGCCCGCAGTTTTTAAAACTACATAAGGTGAAATGACCTCTGATGAAGCTAAAGAAGAAGCTGAGCTAGCCGATACGGATACCGTTGGTGCCGCTAATACTTCAGTAATAAACGGAGAAAACAAAGCCAAAGTCAAAATGCTTTTTGCTAAGATTAAACGCATGTAAAAGAGATCCTTAAATGTAAAATATCTATTTAATTATTTATTAAAATACCTGACCAAACATACCGACCGAGCGGTATGTAAGTTTATGTGTAGAGAATATCACCGACCGGTCGGTTTGTTAAATATAATTTAAAGAATAAAAAAGTTTACGAAAGTGTAAATGGATATAAGAGTAGGATTAAGCTTTATAAAACAATGAGGTATTACTTACAAATAGACATTAAAATAATTTTAATTAATTTGATAAGTTATTAAGGCAAGTAAAAAAATAGAAATAAAACGGCTCAATAACAATTAAGCCACTACTTTTAACGCGCGAATATAAAGACATAACTCAGCAATAACTTGCTGAAACAGTTCTTTATTACGTGAGCTTTTACTTAAGGTGGTGGCACCATTGAGTGTGGCAACAATAAAATACCCTACTTGGCTAAGTATTAAACCTGTTCGTAAATCAACATGAATTCGCTCTAGCGAATTAACGATTAACTGGTTTAGTTGCTCTTGCATTGATAAAATACGTAAACGAAAGCCCTCATCTGCATTAGCCATTTCTTCACACAAGTTATTTAATGGGCAACCACAAACCACTTCACTGCATGACATTTGCTCTGTCATTGAGGTAAAAAACTCACAAAGCCCCTCTACAGGATCATCCGCTGATAACGCCGACTGCCAAACATCTAGAAACATTGGCGTATATATTTCTTCAAAAACAGCATAACCTAGCTCTATTTTGCTGGTAAAATGATGGTAAAGAGCCCCTTTTGATATTTCACAACGATTGAGAATAATCGACAAGCTGGTTGCTTTAAAACCATGCTGATGAATTTCATCGGCTGCCACGGTTAAAATATTTTGGCGTGTTAATTCTGCATCACTCATAGGTACTTCTCATATTTTGTTACATTAAAATAATAACCGACCGCTTGGTATGTTGCAAGAGTTAGAGATTATTCATTGTACAAATGTGTGATCATTCCAATATAGAGTTAGATCGTTGCTAATGGATTGGGATCATTTTCAGGGATAGACATAGCGCTGAAATCCATGACTGATCTTTGATGCAGAGAGCTTCTATTTATTGATGTAAATAATGTTTTCAGAAATGAGAATACTTTCGTTACTCTCATTTACTAAAATCGTCCTATTCACCTACCTTTATGTAAGTTTTGTTAATAACGTAAGAACAACCCCTGCAAATTCTTCAGAATTATTAGCTATTGAATTTACTTTGTTATTTCGCGTTTCTGCTGATTTAATTATTTTCAATAATTCACCTAATTTCTTAAGGTCTGCTGGCTCAGGAAATAGTTCATTCACTTCATCATCAGTTAGTCTGGTGATGGATGAAATTTGCGATGCTAGTTTGGTATCAACCGATTCTGTGATAGCTTGATCGACGTTTTTGTCAAATTTTTCCCAGTTAATAGGCATAAAAGTCCCTTATTTAATTGATTCTTTAATATTTTTAATTTTATTTACAAACTTCTTCGCAGAGTTAACTTTATCATCGGCTTTAAGCGCTTCTGCGAGTAAATCCGATACAGCACTGTCTGTTTCATCGATAAGCGTTGAAAGTTTGTCATTAGTTCCGCCAACCATGTCCAAATAGCGACCTCTATTCTCGGTCACCTCTGCTGCTGAAAGTAAAAAGCTAGTAATACTATTGTTAATGCTTCTTGCTTGTTCATATTCAGCTTTAATATTACGCGAAATAAGCCTTTCTAATTCATCAAGAGGCTGAATTAATTCAATACGCTTTTTATTAACTGCCTCTTGTAATTTTGGTCCTGTTTTCATCAAAAACAGTAACCGCTGTTTCTTATTATCTTCAGAAACAATTGTATTCCATGCATTAACCATGAAAGGTTTCTCAAAAAATTGTTTTGCAAACTCTGGCAACCAAACTTCTTGAATAAACCTATCAACTTCCACTCTCTTCTGATCAAAATATCGGTTTAATAATGTAATATTGGCACTTTCCAATGCAGAGATTCTTTTCCCTAACTCACTAGATAACATAGGAGCTTCAGGGGGAATAGTGGCACAGCCGGATACTGCTATTAAGCAAATGACTATCATGATGTAATTACGCATTTTTAAATCTCCGTATCTTAATTTCTATTTGTTGTGCCAATAAACAATTTTTTCGATATATATTGATTGAATTGTCGGCAAGTAGATTACCACTGCACTTCCATGCTCTGAGCCACAACATTCGAATGCAATGAAAGTTCCATATTTTGAGACAATGATGTGATCTGTTTGAGTCATACCATACGTCACTGCTCATCATGTTGGGGTTAATTGATAAATCCATTTATTCTTCATTCCTTTTTGGCAACTACAAATTGCAGATTTGATTAAGCTTTGCTCTTCAGAAACCTATTATCACTTTCTTTGCTAGGCAAGATACAACTATCGTATTTACCAAACAAAGAGTATCGATTAAGCGCTATTCGATCATAAAGCCAGTTTCTTATCCCCTGAGGAATTACTTTGAACAGGTATAATAAACGCCATGGAAATCCGAGCTTATTTACAACATTTAAAAAGGCATCACTTTTATCAAAATATTGCTTACCTTCTACATATAACATGGTATCAAAATGGTCAGTTGGCATATTAAAATGCTTTAGTATGCTCTGCCCCTCAGGTGATTGTACGGTACATAGTTTAAAGCGTTGTCGTGTATCATACTTAATGATGAATTGACTCCAAACATTACAAAGCTTACAGACACCATCAAATAAAATCACACAATCATTTTCGCCAACGTTCGGTGGATATTTAATAATAGTCATGCCTTCCCCTTCTTAATTTCGTTTTTTAATTCGAGAAGTAAAATCAGACTAATGCCAATCAAACCAATGTTAGTGGTAACGGGATTAAATGCTTCTATAAGTAACTGGGGCTGCATTAAAGCCACAAAAGCTAATAGGCCAGTGAGTCCAATAATATTTAATAAAACAATGGCTTTATTACGATATAAAATAAAGAAAGCTAAGCCGAAAATAACCTCACCTACACCTGCTGATTTTGTCAGTAAGTAAGAAAGCTCATTTGACAAACCCAAACTAGCCGTCATCAACTTTTCTAATGGTGCTATATGGATAAGTTTTGGAAATATGCCGTGATATAACCAACTAAAGGAAATGATGAATCGTGCAATTTGTATTGATGACAAGGTAAACCTCTTAATTATTGGTGTGAGTTTTTAATTTAAATTTTTAGTTGTGGTGCTTTTAGTTGCAATAGTACTAACTCGAGTTGCGTCACTTGTATATACATAAGCAATCAAAACAATGATCGGAATATTCTTGGTTATCGGGCCAAAAGGATGTAACCAAAAACTCGCATCGACAAGAGTTAACAGTAAAGTATAAAGTGCTATTACTGTTACTTGCACAATACAACATAACTTGGTCTTAAATGAGGTCATTAACCAAAGCCCTAATATTATATCTAACATGCCGCCAGCATAAACTGCAGTATCGGCAAGTGAGCCTGTGACTTTGGCATTAGATAATATTTCATAACCAATATCAGGGGAGATAAAGGTTGAAGTTAGCCCTGTAAAAATCCATAAAAAAGCTAACGAATACTTAGCAGATGTTATCAACCTATCTTGCTTAATAATGCTCACACTTCGTCCTCTATGTATTTGGAGATCATGCCACAGAAAATGGTTTAAAAACCATTAACCAGAAGATAACTAATATGGCTAGAAAAGCAGGAATACCTAGCAGGGTCCATGTTCTCATTAGCGATTTAAATTCAGGTGTTACCTCATTAGTATCTATAGAAACGTTGGCTAGGCTACGTAATTTGTATTGAATATTTATAACCGGTAACCAACATACGCCAACGAATACAAATAGCCCCATCACCCAATAAAACCAAGGTGATGAGAATGAATATCCTTGTAAGTTCATTAGTATTATTCCAGTAATTATCTGGGTAATAACTGCAGGTGTAGTAAATATCCAATCAGCTAATATTACGTGTTTAGCCGTAATATAAATGGCTTGAGCATTGTTAGAGCGATTAGCCATAAACATAAAAAAGGCAATGCCCACTCCAGTACCTGTGACAACAACAGCCGATAGAATATGTACTAACTTAAAGGCTAGGTAATATTCCATTACATTCCCTCCTCTTGTACTTCAAGAGACGAACTTTCCTCAGTAAATATGCTCAGCGCATCAAAGTACGATGTGAAATCACTTAATTTCAATAAATCTACACAAGGTTTTGCACCTGTTTCTAATGATGAGTTTTTACCGTCAAGACTCAATAGCTTTCTTGCTAAAATTATTGTTGAAAGCGTAGGAATATAAGGGCCGTTACCTTTAGGTGCATACAAGGTCCACTTCACTTGTTTCGCTCTGACATCGTTATCTTTACCACAAATGAGTACTTCCATAGCTCCTTTGTCAGTTCCAAGGGGAAGAAAAATATTACTCGCGCTTACAATAGCTTTTGATAAAGGGGCCCAATTTGTTACTAGACCTATTTTCGCTAGGTAAGCCATAGCTACCATTGTAAAATGTAATAACGACAGCTCTAAGCCAGCCTGAAAGCTAACTTGTTGTGATACACTGTAACGCTTAGGGAACAACTCTAAATCTGGCACATCGACATTAGCCAAGTGACGTTTACCGACAAAACCACCAAAGTCATTTACCTTAGAATCCATCCAACCATAAACATCTTGCCAACGACCGTCTTTAAATACATTCAGCGGTTTTCCAGTGTAAGACAAGATAGCAGCCACTGTAGCTAAACCTCGTTCAGCCTTATTTCCTGGAGCTATGGCCAAATTTATCGACTCTATATCACTAAACTGATTTTGATAATGATCGACAACCGCTGAAGATAAACCAGGTACTGAGCTAGCACCACTAACAACTAACACACCGCATTCTTTTGCTTGGCTATCTAGTTCGGCAATATCACAGACAAACCGTCGGTCATCTGCTAAATCAATATAATGTGCGCCACATGCAATACACGCTTTTGGCACACGGTAGTCTTGCCTCTGAAAAGGCCCACTAGTATGAATAACAAGGTAAGGTGAAAGGCTAGCTAATTGATCTTTAAAATTATCAGCGATAATATCAAGGAGTAAAGGCTCGAGCTTAGCAACTGAAATACCTTTCAAGCCATCGATACAAGATATCGCTTTATCTGAACTCCTACCTGCCACAAAGATGGTAATACCTTCAATGTTTGCAAGGTTTTCAACTATTCGTTTACCAAAGTTTCCATATCCGCCAAGGACAACTACTTTTTTCACTTAACTTTTCCTTTTAATCGCCAATTTATTCCATAATACATAGCTGCACCAACTAAGCCGCTATATAAACATACTTTGTGTAACATCGTCACTGAAATCAGACCTAATAACGGGTTGTCGAAGGTAAAAGGAAAGAAAGGTTCGACATCAGGATGCATAATACTATCAAGTAAAACATGACTAAAACTGCCGATAAATGCACTTAAAAACACAATCCACCAAGCAATTGAAATATTTTTTTTATTTTCGGATATTCTCAGTAACTTCAAGCCGATTTCAGATAAGTATTTTCCTGATAATGCGGCAAAAATAGCAATTAATATTGCGCCAATATAAGTATGAGTAAAACCATGAAGGTGGCCTTCGCCTGAAACCAAAACGATGAGCGGTTGGATATCCATAACAATTTGAGTCCAACCAAATACCATTAAACTAAAGCTGCTTTGCAGTAATGATTTAAGTAGGATTCCAGGCCCTATATGTATTGGCGTAAATGGCATTGTTATAAGTCCAATTAAGCTCGGCCAATTTGGGCTTTAAGTCTACTGTCATTCGCAGAAATTTTATCAACCACATCAAAATAAAATGCTTTATATTGATCAGCTAATACATCGCCACGAGAAATCACTTCACCATAATCACCAAAGTCTTCCCATGGAGAGTTATCGAGATCTTGTATCCAATAAGTCAGGTTTTCTTCATTGTTTTCACCATATAAAACAGCAACACGAGGTGAATCATTTTTAGAGATAGAAATAGCTACAGTGAATTTATTTGAATGACCCGTTGGAATACGCAACCAATAATCAGCTTCTACATCACCAAGTTGATTTTCAACTCGTCCACAGAAAAGTTTGATTTCAGTCTCACAGCAGTCACATGACGAAGACTCTAGTTCCTCTTCCTCAAATACCGAAAATTTATCCCTTTTTGTATAAGTGGTATATTCATAAGCTCGGTGAGCTGTTATCCCTTTTAATTGTTCATCATACAAAGTACAGCTCGTGGAAGTAACATAAAATAAGGGACGAGACTTACTATCTTGTAATTGGATTTCTAATTCAGTTAGCCCATTAGATAGTGTATAGGGCATACTATTCGAAAGTGTAGCTTTGATTCGAGGTTCATCAGCTCCTACGTCTACATCCCATAGGTCTTCTATTCTTTCGAAATCTTTTTCTGAAACCTCAGCCCAAGCACCAAGACAATAATCGTTCTGGTTTTTAATAGGTAAAGGCAATAATCCTCTGACAAAAAAACGATTGTCGTCTAGGGTATAAAGGTCTGTACAGCCCTCTGTTCTTTCTTCCCTGTCTTTTTTTGATAAGGAGAATATTTCATCTGGCAAACCAAAAGTTAATTCCATTTGGTTTGCGGGTAACATCTTGTCGCAACAAGAGCATTTTATTAATTCACTCATTATTTCTAATTACTCTTCAGTCTTATTAATATTTGTAATCCATGGCTCTAAGCGACTTCCCCAGCTGATATCAACAGCATAACGAGGTGGGGTAATATCCCGTCTATCAACTCTTTTTAAATGAGACAGTGCATCTGAGTATTCTAAGGGAACCATAATATTACTTACTGATAAGTGCTTTAACATCAGGCTATACGTTTTGTCATTGTTGTAATAAGGCTTAGCTAAACCTTTAACAATAAGTATATTTTTTTGACCAGAGAACTTATCGGCCAATGACTCATAATCGGCAGATGCTTCAATAAAAAACAAACGACTGTTATTTGTTTTTTCTCTTTCTAAGCTTTCACTATATTCGTTTTTCTTGCGACTACTTGTGTCGTTTGGTTGTTCTTCATATGTCGCTATTGCTGCTTGATATTTATCTTCCGCTTTTATGATTTCTGCTTTATGCAGAGCGCCGTCAAATTCAAATGCCCAATACAGCTCACGCGACTCAACCCAGTAATTGTCTTTAATATCAGTTTGAGCAAAGCCAAGGGCTAATAATTCAGCTATGGTCAACTTTACGTCTCTTGAGTTATAAGGATAATAGGTTTCGTTTTCCCCAGTAGGCGTTCGCCAATTAATGGAAAGTGATATACCAGAGTTTTCTTTTTGGGCACCACTATTGTACGGTAGAGAAAGCTCTCTTTCGGTCAATGTTAATTGTGCTGTTGCATCGCTCATTTGGTTATAAACAACCCCACCTAAAGCAGCTAAATTAGTGCCAATAAGAATCGTTAAGCCGATTAATAAGTGTTTTTTCATGAGGTGCCTCCTTCGCCTAAGTTATTTAAACGAATTCGTTTAAATACAATTAATGCAAGCAATGCAGATAAACCTAAGACGAAAAAGAAGATATATTTGGGCATCCAATCCCACCACCAATCGAAGAGTTTTGTATAGAGGAATAAGATAAAAAACACATTACCTGTATTGGTAACTTCCTTCCAGTGACGCTTAATACCTAGCCAAATTGCCGTTACCGACAGTACAAAACCAATAAGCTGATAAAAGCCTTCAACGGTATCTGAAGACCAGCTTAAATAACTTACTTTTCCCCAATTCGACAATATCAAGATTGGCAGGAATACCATAATCATTGCCATAACTCGGTAGATAACTTCAAAGCTACTAAAGCGTTTGTGATTAACTAATTGAGGCATCATAAATATGATCAGACTAGGAATGAAAAAATTTTCTGGTCTTTCGCCAAAGCTGATCCAATACATACCACCCCAAGTACCAATTTTCATGGCAATAAAGCTACTGATACTCATTATGCCGAAAAACAGCAACAATCGAGCATTACAAGCGTAAGCGAGTAAGAAAGCAAAAACAGCCCAGACAGCAAAAGCATTCGGTGATGGGGTAATATTAAAGATTTGTCCAAGCATAGAAAGGTTTAATACAAAGCAGGACAAGCTCACCAATGCTGCAATTTTGGAGAAGTAAGAACTTTTCTCTTTTTGAGAAAGGTGTAATGACAACAAAAATAATGAAACAGGTGAAATAATTAAAATGCTCACTTGAATTGGAGTACTAATGAATCCCCAAAACTGATAGAACAAAAAGAAAATACTTATCGCCATCGCTAAAGCACCAAACAGCGACGCTATTTTCATACCTAGTGTTAATTTTTTGGATTGAGTACTGGTGTCCACGTCATAAGTAGCAGATAACTTTTGTAGTAGCTGATAATGATACCCCTGAACCTTAGTTGCTTGCTCTGCTGAAATAGATAAGACACCGTCATTTTCCAGCTCAACCATTTCCTGTTGAAATGCATGAATTTGATCAACGCGGTACTGCGCATCAGCTTGAGAAAATTGCTTTTCTTCCATGTGTTCATTCTCCTTAGTAGAGCCTCATTCTGCCGTATTTAATAATAAAAACAAACAAAATAAAGTATTAACCATTTGCTTTATTTAAATAAAGTGATTAATATGCGCTCGTTCAATTAATCACCGTTTCATTTTGAATAGGTGAATTCATCAAATAACTGTAAAGGAGATAATATTATGACAATTACATCAACATTCTTTGCAGGTCTTATCCGATAAGAAATACCTAGTTTAGCCACGCTCTCTTAAAGTAAAAAGTTAAATCAAGAAAGCCTAAGCACTTTAAACTCAAACTATTAAAGTTACTTGTTTAAAAATTTCCTTCGTTTTATTTCTAAAGAAATCCAGACCTGCCAATACGTATTA
Source organism: Colwellia psychrerythraea (assembly GCF_000764185.1). Taxonomy (GTDB): domain Bacteria; phylum Pseudomonadota; class Gammaproteobacteria; order Enterobacterales; family Alteromonadaceae; genus Colwellia; species Colwellia psychrerythraea_B. The sequence continues at coordinate 86,841 of NZ_JQEC01000004.1, read as the reverse complement.
CGTTTTAAATCCTCATTTTCTATAAAGAGAAAGGAATTGGTATTATGGACAAATCCGTCCAAAAAATTACTGACAAAGTTAGCCTTATTGCATCCAAAGAAACTTGGATTGAAGGGCTAGCGATAGATCAGTTGATCAAAACATCAGAATTAACGGGTATGCATCGCGTTGCGGGTATGCCTGATTTGCACCCTGGAAGAGGTTATCCTATCGGTGCTGCATTTTTTACAACAAACAAAATTTATCCAGCGCTTGTAGGCAATGATATTGGTTGTGGCATGTCGTTATGGCAAACCTCAGCAAAAGTATCCAAAGTAAACTTAGATAAACTGGCCAAGAAGTTTGAGCACGTTGAACAGCCATTAGATGAAAGTTGGTCTTCAATTATTGAAAACCGAAAGCATGACAAAGGTATTACAAATAATGGCTATGACCGTGCTCTTGGCACTATTGGTGGTGGTAATCATTTTGCTGAATTTCAGGCGATTGACGAAGTTTATGACCAAATAGCGCTTGATGAGTTGGGACTTAATAAAAAACACCTCCAACTGCTTGTTCACTCAGGCTCTAGAGGTTTAGGGCAATCGATTTTGGTTGAGCATATAACTAAGCACAATCATGATGGATTAGTTATTAATGATAAAGATTTTCAGGATTACATAGCCAAACATGATGAAGCTGTTCGTTGGGCTGAGCTAAATCGTGAATTGATTGCCAAACGCTTTTTGGAAGCAATTAGAGCGAATGGTGACTGCGCACTAGACATTAACCACAACTTGGTTTCGTCAAAAAGTATTGATGGCTGTGATGGTTGGTTACACAGAAAAGGCGCAACACCAAGTGATCATGGCTATGTTGTTATTCCTGGTTCACGTGGTGATTATAGTTATCTAGTGAAACCCATTACGTTGAACGAAAAGTCTGATAATGAAGCAAATGCTGAAAACCTTAATACGAGTTTGTTTTCACTAGCGCATGGTGCAGGTAGAAAGTGGAAACGTGGTGAGTGTCATGGTCGATTAGGCCATAAATATAAGCGTGAAGACTTATATCGGACAGCATTAGGCAGCCGAGTAGTTTGTGGCAATAAAGAGCTTTTGTACGATGAAGCGCCACAAGCATACAAGAAATGTGAAACGGTGATCAGCGATATGGTTGATGCTGGGTTAATTGAAGTCGTGGCGAAGTTACGTCCCGTTTTAACCTTTAAAACAAATGGAGATTGTTCATCATGATATTACTACAATTATCAGCAGGCCAAGGGCCTGTTGAGTGCAGTAAAGCTGTTGGCTTAGCGTTAAAAACAATTGAGAAGCAATGCCGAGAAAAAGGCATAAAGTTAGATATTGTGGAAGCTATTGAATTGAAAGAACGAGGTTGCTTTAAGTCTGCTCTTTTACAATTTGATTCTCCTAAAAGTGACTTGGCTAAACAATTAGCACAATCATGGCAAGGAGCCATGTTGTGGGTTTGTCAAAGCCAATACAGGCCAAAGCATAAACGTAAAAACTGGTTTTTCAGTGGTCAAATGTATGAAATAAATGAAACCCAACTAGATAAAGGTGTGACATTTCAAACATGTCGAGCGTCTGGCGCTGGTGGTCAACACGTCAATACAACTGACTCGGCTGTAAGAGCTACTCATACAGAAACAGGTATTTCAGTTCGTGTGGAGAGTGAACGAAGCCAACATGCTAATAAGCGGTTAGCGAGAGCATTGTTATTCCAGAAGTTGGAAGCAACAAAACTTGAGCAAATGACACAGCAGGAAAAAGCCCGTTGGCAACAGCACTGGGAAGTTGAACGTGGTAACCCAGTGAAAACATTTAAGGGTGAAAGATTTGCTTTAGTTAACTAAAGCAAATTCACTCACAACAAGTTAGTTAAACCTCTTCGTATTATCGCGGCTGCTAAACCCGATAAATAAAGAGAGTTTAATATGAAAAATGATAGAACAAAGTCTTGGAGACAGGCGAAAAGCAAAGCTAAAGAGGTTAAAGCAAAACAGCAATCTGTTCGGAAATATACACCGGAAAAAAACTGGAAATTAATGTACATCCGATCAGAAAAGTTAAAACGAGCTAAACAATTGGGTATCGATTACCCAAACAAGACATTGAGGCAAACATTAGATGATGAAATGCCTCTTAAGGATATGGATATGACAAATATATTGTTTATATGTAGTCGAAACCAATGGCGTAGTCCAACGGGTGAACAGGTTTGGAGAAATCATCCTGAACTATCCGTTAGATCTGCGGGCACTAGCCCAAGAGCTAAGAGAACGGTCAGTGCTAAAGATATTCAATGGGCTGACGTGATTTTTGTAATGGAAGAAAAACATAAAAGTCGCATGAAGGCACAGTTTACAAGGCTATTAGATTACAAAGATATTCAATTACTCGATATTCCCGATGAGTATCAGTATATGGATACTCAGCTAGTAGAGATTATGAAACAAACGGTTGGAAGCTATTTAGGAATAACCTGAATAGCTTCTCTTTAGTAAGACAAAAATAATCAAAATAAATAGAGGATAAAAAAATGTAATTCCATCTCAACACGGCAAGTTCAAGTTTCAGGATTTCAAAATGGAGATATAACTTGCTGTGTCTAATTAATTTTTGAAAAGTTGAGTTTCTAGCTCAACTTCACATATAGATAAAATGGGTCGCGAGAATACCTCTATATATCGCGACTGTGAAGCTACACTGAAATAAGTAGATTACGTTCGCTTTCTATCTTTTTGCAAATGAGCTAAGTAAGCCTTAATGGCTTCTAGATCTCCAGCCACTTCATTAATTGTAGGAAATGGATGCCCCATACCAGTAGGTGTGTCGTGACCGCTAAAGTTGTTGCAGCATTTATCATAAGCTGAATTTATCGTATCAAAATCAATCTGTGATATATCGTCTAGACGAGTTAGTCGCTGAATGTGTATACCACGCTCAAAACGATTAACTACTTTGTTGAGTAACTTTTCTTCAACCAACCTTTCCCAAGCCTCTCTTAGCAAGCTATAAAATGGCCGAGTAGCATCCCTAAACTCTGTTTCAGTTCCACTAGCATCTATATTTCTCAAGTTTTGTAATTTAGTATTTAAGACCCCAATACGCTTGCTTGTCGTTAAAGCATCCCAAGGGGGATTTGTTCTAACCAAGCCTGCGTAATCTCTTGATCTTTCAAGGCTTATATAACCGAGATTATCTTGCGACAACCTTTCAGAAGCTTCTAGTAGTAACTTATAGAAAACAATATCATGGGTAAATATGATTACCTGCCTTTCTAATGACTCCCTTACTAACCTGTCAGCTACTCTAGCGCTCCACTGATGACTCAAGGAGTTTACCGGGTCATCAAATATTACCGCAGATTCCCTAGCATCAGCTTTCATTTCAGCTAAAAAGCTAGCAATAGCGATGCATCGTTGCTCGCCTTCACTAGCAACTTTTGCTACTACTGACTCTCCTGAGTTAGATAGATGTAGCTTGAACTGTTGATGGCCACCCTTATTCCTAGTTTTAACTTCGATAGTAAACCTATTGAAACCGAAGGCATTAAGCTCCGATTGGAATGATTGTTTTAATGGTTCAATTACCCCATCAGAATAAATGCTAGAGGATAAAGTAGATACACTACGAGTATTACACTCATTTTTTATTTGTTGCAGCATCGTTACAGTATGAAGCCTTTTTATATTACGGAGAATATTCTCTCGGTGGTCTGCAATGTATTTCCTGTCTTGTATGGTAATCAGATCAGCATCTTTTTGTGCTATGAATTTAGCTTGGCTATCATCGTTAGTAATTTTGCCAATCTCTTGATCCAATTCAGTAATTAAATCTGTATATGGCGAAAGACCAAACCCCTCTAAAGAGGTTGGTAGCCTCTTCATTAAAAAAATGTTCTTTCTATCGGTTAATTGAGTTACAAGTTCCTCTAATCTAACCTTAAGTCCACTTTTAATGTGTTCCGCCTCATTAAGAGCCGCTTCATATTGACTAACATTAAGATTTACCGTGTTTACTGCTTGTTTAGCCATTGTCAGTGCTTGATATGCCGCCCTTGCGTCCTTTGCAGCACTATTCTGTATAAAGGCTTCAAACTCTTGTAACTTGCTGGCGCTGTATACTCCTATATCTTGCAAACAGAATGGGCAGGAGTCTCCTGTATTTGGCGGGAATTCAAGATCCTTACCTTCTTTTTGGATAAACGCTTTTGCAGCAGCCCACAACTGACTCCATTCAGAGTTGCAAATATTTTCAAAAGGTAGATTAGATAGTGTTTTTAATCTCAATTTATCTACAATTTCTTGCTTAGCAATAGCATCAAGCTCAAGTTGCTTAAGTCGGTCAAATTCTTGTACATTTAGTAATTTTAGTGGTGAAGAAAAAAAGTTAGCTAGAGGAGTCAACAACTGCTTTTTACTTAATAAACCAGCCTTAATTTGAGCTGCTGATTGAGCTTTGTATTGAATTAACTCGTTTTTTCGAGTTTCAATAGAATCTATCTCTTCTTGAGTTGCACAATGAGTATTAACCTCGTGCTCAGTTTCTAAGCCTGATAGCTTACTTAAAAATACAGATGCAGGACTACCTGATGGTAGGGGAGATATCGATACTAAACCATTAGTCCCCATGGTATCTTCTTCGATCAGCCTTTTTATACCATCAGCAGCTTTAGTCAATTCAGTTAGAAGGTTTAAGCCAACTGGCTTATAGCCTAATGTATCTTCACTTGATAAGTAATGATGAGCAGACGCAGTATCAAATACCCTAATCGATTTGGCATCTTTATCTGGCTTAGAATCAGGAGTCCAGTTAATACTTCGGTTAGCGCCATTTACCTCGACAGTTAGTAAAGCTTGAGGTTGCTTGTTATTGGCAGAAAAGACATTACCGACAATAGGCTTTAAAGATCCCCTAGTTAAGCATGCATGTTTTAAAATGGCTGAATAGCTAGACTTTCCAGCACCATTATCACCATAACCAATAGTTAAGCCATTAGGCTCAAAAGCAAGGCTCTGTTGCTCAGCCAGAGCCGCCACACCTTCAACACCACTCAGGGTATTTAGCTTTACTGAATATTCTTCTGATGTAAAACCCGTAATATCTATAGGGGAGGTGAAAGAATCATACTTGAGGTGTTTTGGGACTAGACCGTATTCGCCTTGCGCGGTGTTAAAGAGAAACTGAATATTATCATCAGTTAAACTGCCATTTTGTAGAGTAATTTTGATAGCTAAGTGCCACCAAATTGGCTTGTCTGAAACCCAATCAACTATCCTTTCCACTGGAGTCATAATTTAATCCTTTAATATTCAAAGTAAAGAATCATTCTAAAGCAGTAATGAGTGAATTTATATACTAAAAAACTAACGAAAATGCGATAAATTTCGCTAAATCAATATATTGAAGTAATCATGGATTTTATAATGTAACTTATTAATGAAATAGGCTTATATAACGTTATTAAGCCGTCATTGGTAAATAGTCAATTATTACGGTTTTCTATTGGCTCGTTTATATTTAGCTTGGTATTCACGTCTTTGCTTTGTAACTTCATACAGAACTATACCCGTGGTTGTAGCCAAGTTTAAGCTCTCAATCATGCCGAACATTGGTATTGAAATGCAGGATTCGCTTCTTTCTACAACGATATCACTTACACCACGAGATTCATTACCAAACCAAACTGCAAGTTTTGATTGGGTGTAATCAGCCTCATGAAGCACATAGTTTTCCTTTCCCTTGATGTGAGGCGAGGTCACTACAGATGTAAATCTATTTTTTTCAAGATGCTCCAAGCATTCTTCAGTACTGTTGAAGCGCTTAACAAAAGTCCATTTCGAAGCTGAAACAGATATCTTTGAAAGTGACTTACGCTCTCTCAATTCTTCCCAATCATCGGGTAGGGATTGTCGAGAATCAACAACATAAATTTTTTCTACGCCAAGCGCATTGGCATTTCTAATCACAGAACCTATGTTTTTTATATCCATAGGATTCTCTAGAACAGCGATTAAATTTTTACATTGGTATTCTTTAATTTCATCCGCTCTTTTGCGAATGGTACTTTTTGAATTATTCATTTTCTCTCGGTTATACTGCGATGAGCCAAACAGAAAGCAATATCTACAATCTAATGCGTTCCATTTCTGCCATTGATTTAAGGTTCATTTTTTCCAGCTTTTCATAATTTTTATTCTTTGAAAATATGGGCGTGATGTACCCGTCTTCATGACTATATGTCATGCACCATGCGAAGTTTTTAGGAAATATATGAACTTCATTCCCGTGACAATTTTTAATAGGCTTGGTTCTTGACTCGTAAATTACCTTTTCATTTTCACCAAAGTTGTCTTCCATAATGTAGTAGCTAGGTGCTGCATGGCGTTCATACTTTTCCTGCGCTTCTTCTTGAAAGAAATCTCCAGTCATATTCTCCCACAAAGTATTCATACAGTGCTTTAAGCCTCGAAAAGAAGTAATTGAAGGGCAAAAAATAGTGAGCCACTTTTGCCCAATTATCAGCGCTTTATCATCTTCAATGGATTTGTATTTTTGAATAGATAAATCTTTAATTACTTTAGGTGTTTTCATAGCTACTTCTTACAATAAATTTCACACATTCGAACACATCAAAACCATTAACAAACCACCCGCATGTGGCGGGTGGTTTCTAGTTTGACTGTAAGACCTCAAGAAATAACTCATTTAAAGCATCAAACCCAACAGTTCTTTCGTTAGACTTTTCACCATAACTTTCAAGTCGTTCTAGTTCAGATTCAATAAACTTATTGAGTAGTGGTATTGCTGGTGCCACTTCTTTCTCTAAGCTAACTCGCTTACGTTCCAATAAGTTAGATATTTCGGCATCAAGTAAATTATCGTCAGCAACCAGCTTTCTCAGTTGATCAAAAACTATAGGTGCAGGCTCGTTGTACTTCTCTATCCATTTTATAGCTAATAACGGTCGTAGTACGTAAAAGTACTTTTTTAGAGGTACCATATCGTTTTTCAAATAACCACGATAGTTCGTCTTAGCCATACTGCGGTAGTGATAAATACCTTTTGCATTTGAATAGACACTTGTTATCAAGTCCCTAGCTTTTGCGGCAAAATGATTATCGTCAACATATACGATTGGCGATTGTAACCATTCAACTATGGCAGGGTTTGATTTCCAAAAAAGCTTTAATGCTTTTCGGATATCCCAACCATTGATATCTATCTCATCAACAATCGGATATTCGATAACATCACGTTTGCCTTCAAGGTTAACCGCTAAGTACCAGTCTTTAGGATGAGCATATATAAACCTAACGTCAAAATCGCTATTTGGAGATTCAAATCCCCATGCGCGGCTACCAGACTCAATTGCATAGAGTATTTTGACTCCATGCTCTGCTTCTGCTTCTTTTATTCTACGTAAGATTTCTTTTTGAACATCTTCGTCTATTTTATTATTTTGCTTTTGTGAGTTATTAGATTCCATTTTCATCTACCTAAGAGCTATCCGCTCATTTTCTGTTTTACTCTCTGCTAAAAAAACACGTAAAGACTTTATTTCAGCTTCACGTACAGCACCACCTATATCAGGGCCTATTTTACCTTGTGAAATTGCCAATTGTACAACGGCTTTTTTATCCAACTGAGTTAACGCAATTAGCAATGATTGCGCTAATAACAATTGTGGATACGCTCTATTAACAAAGGTTTCTCCTCGGCCTTGCGCATCACATAAGCATGCTTGAAGAAACTGCTGAAAACGCTTTGGATGCTCTAATGCATTCATATTTTCAATAATTAATTTGTGCAATTTCTTTGGCGTAAGCTCAAATAACTTATGGCATCTTGTATGGTTATCACTGGTTAAAGTAGCTAACGCTTTAAAACGATTGGGTACCTTTAGTCGTTCACAAAATGCTTCAATAACGGCAATACCTGCTTGTTCATGACCAATTAGATTACCTCGTTCTTGGTGGCAATAAGCTTTACCAAAATCATGAGTTAATGCTGCAAACCGAGTTTCAATATCAAAACTTAAATCTGCTGATCGCTTTACAACGAGCATTGTATGTTTATAAACATCGCCTTCTGGGTGATGGTTTTCAGGTTGAGGTACACCAACCATCGCCTCGATTTCTGGGAATATTCCCAATCCGTTAAGCGCTTCAAAAAATAACTGCGGATACTTTTCACCAAGTGCCTTCTCAGTTTCTTTCCATACACGCTCAGACACTAAATGAGTTAATTCGCCAATATCCCTAAGCTGCTTCATCAGCGCATATGTATCAGGATGAATTGTCCATTCTTCACCGTACCGAGCAAGAAATCGAGCAACACGCAGCACTCGCACTGGATCTTCTACAAATGCTTCAGTTGTATGCCTTAATACTTTGTTTTTTAAATCGACTTGACCGTTAAAAGGGTCGATAACGTTGCCATTAACATCTAATGCCATTGAGTTTATTGTTAGATCGCGTCTTGCTAAATCTTCATCTAGAGTAACCGATGTGCTGGCATCAACTGAAAAACCAGTGTATCCCTTGCCATTTTTACGCTCTGTACGTGCCAAGGCATACTCATCTTTAGTTTCTGGGTGCAAAAAGACAGGAAAGTCGCTACCTATAGATTGAAAGCCTAAGGATGACATTGTTGAAGTTGTTGCGCCTACAACAACATAATCTTTGTCTTTTGATTCGTGACCTAATAACGAGTCCCTTACTGCGCCTCCCACTAAATAGACATTTTCCAATTTGTTCTTCATTTCTATTTCCATCACACTTATTGCGTATTACGCTACTCCAGAGAAACACTCCACAATGTATCAGTTAATTGCTTCATCAGGATCTCTTTTCCCAACAATTGCTTGATAACATCAATATTGGTTGTTGTATGCATACTAGGCTTTGTTGTGGTAAAACTGCCACTTCCTGCCAATGCAACCAGCAACAATAACTGATCTGCTAAGTGCTCCTCTACAGCGGCTTTAGCATGAATAAATTTATTCACTTGTCCAGCAGCACGTTTGCCAACTCGTTCTGCCGAAACACCCAACTCGCCAACAACCTCAAAAACACTACTATGTGTATTACTATCGATACATAACTGAAAACTATTACCAGGGCCAGGGGTAACTACCTCCTGTACTTGGCTTGAAGCATCATGCCAATCAAGAATTTTCTTAGCCGTTGTAATTTCTCTTTGTCCTATACTTGCAGGCAGTAAACTAACCAAAGCATTAAGTGAGCAATTATCCATATCGTTAGCAAAGTCGCAGCCTGCGTCATTAAAATGAATTGGCTCTAATGCTTTAGTTGGCTCAATACTTATTTGCCATTTTCCTCCTCCAGCAGGATAAAAACCTAACGAGGAAGTATTTACTTTACAGTTCACGCCCATACTTTTTAATACAGGTAAAAATGACTGCTGTAAAAAACTTAATGAAGGTGACATACCATTATGTGTGCCTCCTTCAAAGGTTACTGTTGAGCTTTCTTTTGCTAAAGCCAGTACTGGCAATATCGTCTGACACACTAAAACCGTACTACCTGCCGTGCCAATGGCAAAGTGAAAGTTACCCGACTTCACTTTTCCTGGTGAAAAACGAATGCGGGTAGTACCAAGCTCAACACCTTCCGTAGTCGCACCACAAATTTCTTGTGCCGCTAAAACGGAAGTTAAATGCTGGCGTAACAATCCTGATTTTTTCCTGCCCGCCCTAATGTTTATCAGTTCAATATTTTGTTGAGTTATAATGGACAAAGTAAGTGCCGTCCTTAGCACCTGACCACCACCTTCACCTTGTGAACCATCAATTATCATGTATTTCATAATTTGTCCTTACTTATGCTCCATGTCTGCCATCACTAGCCTTTAACACAAACTATTTGCTTCAAGGTATAGACGACTTCAACAAGGTCTTTCTGTGCTTCCATCACTTTTTCAATATCTTTATATGCATGTGGTATTTCATCAATTACTGATGCATCTTTTCTACACTCAACACCTTCTGTAGCTGCAATTTGGTCTTCTACGTTATAGACTTTTTTTGCTTTGGTTCTGGACATTACTCGACCAGCACCATGACTACAACTATTGAAGCTTTCAGGGTTTCCTAAACCTCTCACAATAAATGATTTAGCCCCCATACTTCCGGGGATAATACCCATTTCGCCTTTTTCAGCACGAACTGCACCTTTTCGTGTTACAAAACAGTCTTTACCAAAATGATGCTCACGCGAAATATAATTATGATGACAATTTACTGCTAACTCGGCAGTTGAAAACTCAATCGGCAATTGCTTTCTTAATGCTACAATTGCATTGAACATCATGATTTCACGGTTCTTTGCTGCAAAGTCCTGCGCCCATTCAACAGCTTCAACATAGTCGTCAAAATAATCATTACCTTCCTCAAGATAAGCCAAATCCATATCTGGCAAATTGATTTGATGACGTTGCATTTCTTTTTTAGCTAATTCGATAAAGTAGGTACCAATTCGGTTTCCTACACCACGACTTCCTGAGTGCAACATGATCCAAACAGCATCATTTTCATCTAAGCAAAGTTCTAAAAAGTGATTTCCCGTTCCCATCGTACCTAAATGCTTAACATTATTGCTTTTCTTGATTGCAGGGTGTTTTTCACAAATTCGCTCAAACCTTGCCTGTAATTTCAACCATTCACCTGCAACAATATCAGGCACGTTGTGCCATGAACCTCTATCACGTTTTCCTCTACTGCTTGTTCTTCCGTGAGGCACGGCAGCTTCAAAAGCGTGTCTAATCGCTAATAAATTATCAGGTAACTGACTAGCCGTTAACGTTGTTTTAGTCGCAACCATTCCGCAACCAATATCTACACCAACTGCTGCGGGAATTACCGCGTTAACTGATGGAATTACACTTCCTATTGTCGCGCCTTTACCTAAATGTACATCTGGCATTACTGCTATATGCGAATGTATCAATGGCATAGTTGCAATATTGCTTAACTGTTGTTGAGCTTGTTCTTCAAATGGAACACCTTTGGTCCATGCTTTGATTGTCGCTCTTCCTTCATTCTCAATAACGTTGTAGTTTTTACACATTATCTTTTCCTTAATTCTTTAATATTCATTCAATAATCGGGCTACAGCCATTTCTGTAGCCCTTTTGTCTATGTTGGAGTTATGTATTGGTATTAGGCAATTTTTACTACGCCATTCATCAAACCTTCCAGGCCGCCATATACCGTTAGACTACCAATTTTTTCTGATACTTTTTCTAACGCTTCAAGCTCTTTTAACCGCATCAAGGTGGGATTGTTTTCCATGACCTTCGCTGTGTTGTGCAGACTTCTTGTTGCTGACGTTTCTTCTCGTCTTTTTATTACATTCGCTTCAGCGGCTTTTTGGGCTTCAACTACCTGATTCAATATTGCTTTCGTTTCACCCGGTAAGATGATGTCTTTCACACCGACACTTAAAAGAGAAACACCGATATCTGACAAGCGCTCTACTACTAGCTCTTTTACCGTTTCATTGACATACAATTTATCCAAAAGGATATCGTCTAATGATTTAGTACCAACGGCTTCTCTTAGTGCTAATTGCAGCGTTTTATAAGCAAAGTCATCTACGCTTTCGACACTACTCGCTGCAAGCTCTGCATCATTTACTTTAATACTTGCACTTAAATTAATGCGTAAACTGACTCTATCTTTACTTAGAATTTCTTGTCCTGAAACTTCAAGCATCTGTGTTCTGCAATCAAAAGATTTTAACTCTACTGTATGATTAAACTGCCAGAAAGCATGCTGACCAGGCGCTAACCTTTTAATAAATTGGCCATTAACATACAGTAAACCGACATGATCTTTTACTACATTCAAATCAGCAATTGGCTTAATCGCGACAGTACGCTCACTTTTTATTAGTCGTGTTGATGTATTGGCACCTGCGCGATTAATTAAGAATAGAGCTTTGTCATCTACCTCTATGTTTTCATCAATAGAAACTTTCTCTAGTCGTATTTCGCCAGCATCTTTCCACAGATATAAGTGTTCACTTGGCGCAACGACACCTCTAAGTAAGTCGTTAACATACAACAATCCAACTTCAGTACACTCTAGTTTCCAGTGAGAAATATGCTCTCTTAGTTCTTTATTATTTCTATATAATCTTTCCGCATTTTTCTCTGAAAAATACATCGTATTGATATCAAAAGTGACAAACTCTAGTTCATTCTTGATATCCCAAATTTTGTGTTTGCCTGGTGTTAATACATTATTTAATTCTTGATTTTTGAACACCAAAACTCTTTGATTTTCTGCTACTAATTTAGTTTTTCTAAACATCTTTAATTTCCTTATTTAATCCTGCTCTCATAATCAAGAGGAGGAGGTGTTAGTAAGGGTTGAATACTTATTTGATAAAGGCCCAAAACTTCACTGTTATGGGGAGCATCCTGCTTGCCAGACCTTATTCGTTCTTGGCGTTTATCAAACATTGGTACTAACTACTTACTAACGTTTCATTACATATCATCGTATAAAGGATGGGAATTGAACCCACAACAAACGGGTTAAAGCCGCTGCTCTACCAATTGAGCTACCTGTATTTAAGGAAGGATTCGAACCTTCGCCAACAGCACCAAGCTGTTGCTCTATCCTCTGAGCTACTTAAATGGTTATTAAGATGGGAATCGAACCCATGACTGACGAACGCTAGTTCGCTGCTCTACCTACTGAGCTACTTAATATTTGTTTGATTAGGCATACGCAGTCACATAGTTCAGCGCACCGGGGTGACTTTTTGAATCACATCCTATTAATCAGACACTTAAGTTATTACAAGTCACGTGCCAAGTTAGTTAAAAAACACAAAAACAATTATTAACATATTGTTTACTAATAGATAAATTGATGTTTTTATTGTTTTGTGCGAATTTAGAGTTGAATAGAAAACCACTAACAGATACCATTTAAGATATTCAATCTATCTGTATGGATACATAATGACAAAGAAAATAGTTATCGTAAGTTTAATTGGTACCCAATTAGACTATGTTGGTAAAAGAGTCGATAGATGGGCAAAATGGCGACCCAATGTCAGTTTGTGTAGTCAGGAAGACTTAATAGTTAATCAGCTTCATATGTTGCATGATAACCATAGCAGTCGCCTTGCTAATAATGTTGCGGTAGATATTGAATCTGTTTCTCCTGAAACTAATGTTGCATTACATCAAGTCAATTTTCGCGACCCATGGGATTTCGAAGAAGTTTATGCCAAGCTATTTGATTGGTGCCAACAACAAGAATTCGATACTGATAAAAATGACTATTTATTTCATATAACAACAGGTACTCACGTTGTTCAGATATGTAGTTACTTGCTTACAGAAAGCCGTCACTTTCCGGGCCGCCTCGTTCAGACATCTCCCGATCACAACAACAAAAACAAGTCGATTGGACGTGTACAAATCATCGATTTGGATTTATCTAAGTATGACCAATTAGCAACACGATTTGACGTAGAACACCAAGAAGGTAAAGAGTTTTTAAAAGGTGGTATCGAGACTAAAAACAAAGCATTCAACAGATTAATTACTCAGATAGAAAAGGTAGCAATTCGTTCACAAGATCCCATGTTACTAACAGGGCCTACAGGTGCAGGTAAAAGCCAATTAGCAACACGTATATTTCAATTAAAGAAAAAGCGCTCGATGTTAAAAGGCACATTAGTCTCGGTGAACTGTGCCACCTTAAAAGGTGAAAATGCCATGGCTGCTCTATTTGGTCATACTAAAGGAGCGTTTACCGGTGCACAAAAATCGAGAGATGGCTTTTTACTTACCGCTAATGATGGCGTTTTATTCTTAGATGAAATTGGTGAACTTGGTATAGAAGAACAAGCGATGTTACTGCATGCTATCGAAAACAAAACCTTTCATCCAGTAGGAAGTGATACGCCAGCTCAAAGTAACTTTCAACTCATTGCTGGCACCAACAGAGATCTAAAACTGGAGATTGAACAAGGCACTTTTCGAGAGGACTTACTCGCCCGAATTAACCTTTGGACCTATGAACTACCAGCACTTAAGGATAGGAAAGAAGACATACCCGCCAACGTTGACTATGAGATAGATTTATTTGCTCAAAAAACAGGTCATCGTGTGCAGTTTAACAAGGAGGCCAAAAGCACCTTTATTGGCTTTTCTACCTCCAATGAGGCGTTATGGTCAGGCAATTTTCGCGATTTGAGTTCTGCGATTACTAGGCTTTGTACTCTAGCTGACTCTTCCAGAATCACAATAGATGATGTCGAAGGTGAAGTAGAGAGATTAAAGCACGCTTGGAACCCTTCAGGTCAACAATCAACTAGCAATAACCTATACAAATACCTTAAAAAAGAACAAGTAGAACAGTTGGATAGGTTTGATGCTAGTCAGCTTAGTTATGTCCTTGAAACGTGTCAGCGTCATAACAGCATGGCATCAGCAGGTAGAGAGTTATTTGATGTTAGCCGTACCTTAAAATCTCAACCAAATGATTCAAGCCGTTTGCAAAAATACTTGAATAAATTTGACTTAAAATGGAAGGATTTATCAAAAATATCTAATTGACAGTAAGAGATAAATTGCTTTTTTGAATGGAGCTTGCTGGTTAAGCAATATTTGAAATAGTAATTAATACTTAAAATTTAATATGCTGTGATATTTTTTTTTATATTCACGCAAATAATCAACCTTACCCATTAGCACGTATCTATTCAAACCAATACGATCAAAAACCATCTTCAGATGCCTTTTTCATGTGAAATTTTCAGACAAAATAGGTACTTAACCAAAAACTCTCTGTTTATATTTAACAATTAATTGTAGAATTCGATCTATACTCAAGCCACTTGAAGATGCTATTTTCATCTGGCTTGGCTATATAAACGGCTATTTTAGTACTTATAATAATAAAACAACTTTTAACAGCATCATGTCCTCGTAGAACAGGCATGGAAAAGGACCTTCATATGGCGACGCTACTCACGTTCATCTATTCAACCTTCCGAAAATTATTCAAACATATCAGGCTCTTTGTTGGGCTTGTTATAGGATTGATGGTTATTGCCATTATTACGGGTAAAACTTACCAAAATTGGGATGACGACCCACAACGTGGGGCTATCGCCATTAATAATGGAGCCTTTGGTGAAAGTTATCAAACGCCAACTTATTTAGATCAAGGTTGGACAGAAGCACAATCATTGTGGTTTTATAACACCACGCAAGGCTCAGATTTAATGCCTTATGATTTATTTATGGTGTTAGAGCAAGCTGATTCAGCAACACTGTTTCGCGATAATCAACATATTGATAAATATCGCTACCTTCCTCAACAGCCAACCTTCTTAAATCCTGATGGATTACCCGTGGGCATTGTAAAAGACACTTATCAAGGTAAAGACTACATTGGCTATACCTGTGCTGCGTGTCATACCAGTCAAGTAAACATCACAAAGAACGGGGTCACGCATGCTATTCGCATTGATGGCGGTCCATCAATGGCCGACATGGTGGGTTTCTTAACCGCTTTAGAAAAATCAATGCAAGCGACTATAACAGACGATGTTAAAAAAAGGCGTTTTGTTGAAAATGTTATTGCGCGTAAAAATAATTATAAAAATGTAGCTGCGGTTGAGGAAGACTTGATGCAGTGGTTCAACACCATAAAACTCTATAACACTGTTAACCACAGTCATATCGATTATGGTTACGCACGTTTAGATGCCTTTGGCCGTATTTATAATCGTGTATTACAGCACATGATTAACAAACCACAATTAGCACAAGCAATGTCGATGGTTACGGCCCCTGGTGGTCGTAGAGTATTAACCAGCAAGCAAATTGACCTTGTATTGCACAATATCAGTGAAAATATTATTGTCGACAAACATTTTGGTTTAATTTTAAAGCGTTTATCCTCACCAAACGACGGCTACCCTGGACTTAATAAACGTGATTTATTACGCGTGCGCAACGCAATATTTAACGAACCCAATGCACCCGTTAGTTATCCCTTTATTTGGGATGTAGGACAATCCGATTATACCCAGTGGAATGGCTTAGCCAATAACAGCGGTGTAGGTCCATTAGGTCGTAATACCGGTGAAGTCATTGGCGTATTTGGTCAGTTAGATTGGACCTCTCATAAAAAAAGTGGTTTTGATTTATCCACAACCTTAACCGATCAAGAAAATAAAAACGAAGTCGTTAATTTTAAATCTTCTATTGATGTAACAAATTTACATCGTTTAGAAGCGCAGCTAAAATTATTACAATCTCCAGTTTGGCCACAACAAACATTAGGTGATATTGACCAAGGTAAAGCAAAAAATGGTGAACTTCTTTATGCAAAACACTGTCAGTCTTGCCATGAAGTGGTTGATCGTAATAATGCTGATCGTATGATTATTGCCAACATGACTGACATAAACGTCATTCAAACAGATAAAAAAGCTGCCATGAATGGGGTAATGGCAATTGGAAAATCGGGTAACTTTAAACACACAGTGCAGTCAACCGATGTTGGAGATGTCGTTATTCGTGAAAATGCACCTGTGGTGCAAATATTAACATCGGCCACCAAAGGCGTAATTGGTACACCAGACCCTGATAAGTTTTTTATTCGTCGCTGGTTAGACCGACTTTATGTTTTAGCTTCATCTTTTTTTGAGAATAAAATTCCCAATACAATCAAGTCGGGGAATTACCGAGTAGATACTACAGCTAACCCCTATAACTCCTTATTAGCTTATAAAGGTCGTGCTCTCAACGGTATTTGGGCAACGGCTCCTTATTTACATAATGGCTCGGTACCAACGTTATACGACTTATTTCTACCTAAAAAGCGTAAAGGAGATGTTGGTGATAAATTCCGTCCAGATACCTTTATGGTAGGTAGTCGTGAATTTGATACCACTAAAGTAGGATTTATGGCTGAGGGTTATAACGGCTTTAAATTCAAAACATTCAGAGAAGGTGATACCAACGTAGGTCACAATTACGGCCCTGTTATGTTTGAACACGCTGACGGTTCTACAACACCAACATTTGATGATACACAGCGCTGGGAATTAGTTGAATACATGAAAACACTATAATATTCCCTAACTAGTCTTTCTGACAAAATGCCAGTCAAGGTTTATTGACTGGCATTAATTTCATGATAAGCGATCAATTAGCTAAATAGGCTCGTTTCCTACTGAGACAGTAAATATGAGCAAGTTATTATGGGTGGCTGATTAACCGTGTTAATGCTAGTTAAGGATGACAAGTATTTGAGCAATTATCTCCATATACTGAGCAATAACTTATTGAACAGCTAGAGTAATATCTTCACACTTGCTCACAAATTATAATATCCCAACGAAAAAATAAAACTAACTTATTGATGTTTCTCTACTATTCACTAACTTTTGATACCAAAATGATGCCAGTAAAATAAATATACCTATGCCCATAAATAATATGACCTTCTGCCATAACAATGCATTAGCAGCATCAATCATTGCAAGTTTGACAATGCCCAATAAAATCAATACAAAACTAAATTTCACTGTTGTTAAACGTCTATCTTTTAAGAATAAAATCATCGCACCATGCACAGCTAATACAGGTGAAATTAATAGCTCTAAACGATATGTTTCAAGCGAATAAAACATGCATACATAGGTAATAACCGCGATAGAGTGTAATAATAAATCACCATTAAACTTTAATTTTTCAGCTAATTTACTTCGAGCAAATCTTTGTTCTTTTTGATACAAACAAGCAAAAATGAATATAGCAGGCACTATTGCATAACTTGCTGATGATGAGGTCAGTAACCACGCCGCAACAACCAAGAGTATATTAACCACAGTGATAAATGTTTCATTTCTTTTTAAGTGCTCTGATTGATTCAAAGCAGTAAACACCGCAGTCCAGTATACTCCTGCCGTAATGATTCCATAAAAAAGACTGTCTGTTTGAGAGCCAACAATATTTGGCACAGCAAAACCAAACATTAGTACTCCCCAGCTACAAATAAATTGATGTATATCAGCTGAGTTTTTGCGATTCAAGTAATAAGCGAAAGCATAAAATCCGGTAAAACCAGACAAGGCAATAATGCTATTTATCAGTGATAGTTCTCCGATAGCGATAACAAAAGCTAAACTTGCTAACCCGGTTAATATTTGTGTCTCTTTATACAGTAAAAAGTGCTTTACTTTACTTGCCAGTAAAAGTGCTAATAATGGTGAACCCCATAATAACATCAGTGACTCTTCATCAAAACGGCGGATAACCGAGCCTACCCAGCAAATAGGAATGAGCATATAAAACACAATTCTTAATGCTTCCGCAACATTTTTCATTTTACTATCAACGTGGCATTTCCGATAAAAAGCAGACCATAACCAAAGTTGCAGAAATACAGATATTAAGGCAAGTTTCGCAAATAATGGCAGCATCATGAAGCGATAACTATCTGCTATTAATCCCCCTTGGTAGACATAAAATAATGGCACTATGACAAGGAATGCTGCCAATATTTCTATGCTCACTTGTTGGCAGCTCCTCGCTCTAAATAATAAAGCTAGCTGAATAAAGATCACCATAGCGCCAGTCCACTGCCCTAGCCAGATATCGGCGCTGACAACAAGTAAAGTACTTAGCCAAATTGCTTCTAATAATTGTAGGAACGGCTTAACTTTATTTCTGCTTAACTGATCAAATATCTTTGTATCATTGATAAGACGTTGCCAAATGGCAATTATTGCCGCAATCATCAGTGATAACACCCAGCCATCAACAGATTTGAGCGCCGGTAATGGGAAATACATAAGCAACGCAGACCAGGAATATAACAGTGCTATTGCTGTGAGTATTTGCCCCTGAGTAATAGAGTTTGAAAAATTATATCGACGACCAATCGCCAGTAAAAAAATCCCTTCTATAGCCCAAACTATGCCCCAATAAGCATCACTAATAGCGCTTACAATAGTAAGTACGCCCCAAGAAGCAGCAAGTAGAATGAAAAAATGTGTTAGTTCACGTTTAACTTTATAAAAGAATACACTGACAGCTACGGCAATTAAGGTATTCAAGGAAAAACTAACGCTTATTTGACTAGTAAATAAACTTGTTGCTTGCCAAAATAGTAAGATAGTTGTGCCCACAAGTGCAGCGAGAAAGGTTAACCTCTGCTTAATGAGGGAATTTTCTTTATATAATGAAATACAAACGTAGCTAAAAAATAGTAGATAAAACAGATTTACCAGCCAAGCAGATATAAGGATACTTTCAAAACCGATAATCCACTCAATAGACAGAAAAGTGAAGGCTAAACTTAAGTGCGCAAGCCAAATCCCTACATGTTTGTAAGATAGAACTAAACTGCTAGCCGCTACAAAAGCCAAAGATAATAAATAATACACTGGCTCAATATTAATAACATTTGACAACATAGGCATAGTGGCTATGCCTATTATGCCCAAAGCAGATACAACTTTGGTATCTAACCACTGTGCCAAAGTATGACAGAGCAAGGCGATGGCTAGGTATAAAATTAACACAACCATATTGGGGATAAGCCCGTAGACACTACCTGAAAAATAAACAGTACTGTAAGCCAATAATATGCCTAAGGTAACGATGGCAGTAGCAAACTCAGCAAAGCGAGTTTTAATCTTGAGACCTATGCCTACCCCCATCACTGAAAATGCCGCTAAACACATTAATAACGATTTATAGCCAGCGCCTAATTGGTCGATAAGCAACTGCATTAAATAGCCAAATCCCGCAAGGGTTAAACCTATACCAACGATAGTGAGCACAAATATGCCTAACATACCTCTAGCTTTATATGATTGATATAATTGAGTAACCGGTGAAAGCCAGTCAAAGAAAGATGATAATATAGTTTGAATAATCACCGTGATAAATGAAGGAATGACAAAAGTTGCTGCAGACACCTCCTGACTTGATGATGAATACTCATCATCAATTTTTGATTTAGGTGGCACAGGTTTAGGTACTGCGACTCCCGCGGCAGTTTCTCTTAAGGAAGAAGGCTGCGTATGCGCTAAGTTATTATCTTCAACTTGGCTAATTTCTTGATATTGTTCCGCGGATATTTCTTCTTGCGCCAGCAAGTTATTCAAACGATTTTCAACCGCACCAAGTCGTTGACTAAATTGAAGTTTAACCAGCGCTAACTCTGACCTTAACGCTTTAACTTCTTCATTCATTATTACATCCTGTAATTTATGCTTCGAATTTACTAATTTTTATTTACCTCCTAAGGTAATGCGATAAGCCATTGACTACAATATTTAAATTAACTTTTTGTTAGACATTTCATCTTACCTTTCAATATTACTTAAAACATCATCGATGCATGATTTCAAATAATATTGAGAGATAAAGCCATGTAATTATGGTTGAGGAACTGGCTGAGATACTGCTTATAGCACTGGCTCAAATACTGGCTTGAATGAGTTGGCTTTCATAATATTGTTAAGTCTTGCTGTAAAATCATCTTGCAAAACATCAAACATAAAATTCCCCATACTGATGCGTTTAACACCCAATAATTTCAGATTATTAAAGCCTGGTAAATCGGGCATACACATAACATTAACGGGTAATATTGTGCAATTAACCACAGTTTCAATGGCTTGTTTGTCAACAATACAAGGCACAAATAAACCATTAGCACCAGCAACCTGGTATAAATCGGCACGTTTTTGGGTTTCTTTAAGTGCCCCCTCAATGCCAAGTAAAAAAGTATCTGTTCTAACGTTAATAAAAACGTCAATATTGTCTTTTAATAGCTCACTAGTTATTGCTAAAAGGAATTTGGCAAAATTATCTCCATTAATTAATGATCGCTGCCCATCAGCTTTATTTACTTTACTGTCTTCAATATTAATGCCTACCACACCGACCTCTGCTAACGCTTTAATATAACCAGCGGTTACTTGAGGATCATCACTAAAACCAGCTTCAATATCTACACTTAGCGGCAACTTACAACAGGCGGCAATACGCTTAACGATAAAGAGTAATTCTGCAAATTGCATATGCTCGCCATCGGCATAACCCAACATGCGCGCAATAGCGGCGCTTGAAGTACCAATTGCACTAAAGCCCATTTTCTCGGCTGTTTTTGCACTTGCTACATCCCACACGTTACAAAGTAATAATGGTGTGATTTGTTGATGTTGTGATGTGAATGCTGTTGTATTCATAATTTTATCTCTGTGTTAACTGTTATAAGTATGCCCGATAAGTCGGTCACAAATGTTTGATAAAACAATTTTGCAGTTTAGGCTCTTTAAAAACCAACGATAAAAACTGACTATAATTATAAGCTATGCTTATAATGTAGTTTTATGTAACTTAAATTTCATCACCTTCACATCATGATTAAAAAAGCATTAGGGAATATTAACTTACTACATAGCTTTGAATGCGCGGCTCGGCATCAAAGTTATGGTAAAGCAGCTACCGAGCTTTGTATTTCGCAAGCGGCAGTTAGCCAGCAAATGCGACAATTAGAAGAGAACCTCGGCCAGCAACTGTTTATACGCAAAGCTAAAAGCATGCTGTTAACCCAGCAAGGAAAAACCTTACTCGTCGCTAGCCAACAAGCTTTTAAAATAATAGAAAAAAGTATCGAGGAGATCACTGCTGAAGAGATAGCGGGAAGTTTAACGATTAGCTCCACACAAGCCTTTACTGCTTTATGGCTAATGCCAAAACTGAAGAAGTTCTCAGCACAATATCCTGATATAACAATTAGGGTTTTATCGTCTGCTCATTTTGACAAGCTTAAAGAGCAACATATTGATCTTGCTATTCGCTTTGGCAACAATGTAGTGAAGCATACTGACCCAACGTTTACTTGTGAGTATTTTGGTGAAGCTCCTGTCTATCCTGTGTGCTCTGCAGCTCTTGCTAAATCAACGGCTTTTAACATGCCTGAGGATTTACTGAAAACTTGGTTGGTTAGTTTAGATAAACCAGGCTGTTACGATTGGCCATCTTGGTTTGAAAATGCTAATACCCAAGGTTATCAAGCGCATCAGCAATGGACAAAAGTACACAGCACGGATATGGCTCTTAATGCGGTACAAAATGGCCACGGTTTCACTTTGGCTGCCCGAAATTTGATTATTGAGCAGCTCAACGCTGGCCAACTTGTTATACCAGTTAACATTCCTCACCCGAATGTAGTAAAACGTTATTTTGTTTACCATGAAAATTCTGCAAAAATAGCCCGTTTAACCGTTTTTACTCGCTGGTTAAAAGAAGAAATGGATTCAACGAATTAAATCAATAGTTGATCAAACAATGCATACATCACCCTTCAGCTTATCTTGTTATTTCTTCTAGGTAGCCATTCTAGATATTAATGTAACAAGCACAAACTGGATTTTAAAAACTATAAGGTTTATATTACTCCTTTACAACTGGTACGATGAGATTAACATTATCGTTCAATTCTAAGTAGTTAAACTACTAAAGTTAGATAAAAAAGTGATAAAATATGAATTTATTTTTTAAAAAATCTTGGTTATTTCGCCTTATTATGAACCTCTGGCCACCTTTATTTTTTGCCGGTATTCACGTCAAATATATATCAACTGACTTTAAAGTGGCGCGTGTTGAACTAACATTACGTCCTTGGAATAAAAATGCTGTTGGTAGTCATTTTGGCGGTTCTTTATTCGCCATGACTGACCCGTTTTATATGTTGATGCTACTGGCACAGTTAGGCGATCAATATGTGGTGTGGGATAAATCAGCTGACATTGATTTTATAAAACCTGGTAAGGGTAAGGTCACTGCTGATTTTGCCATTAATCAACAATTCATTGATGATATTATTACTCACACTGAAAATGGTGATAAATACTTACCTGAAATTCCAGTGTACGTAAAAGACGAACAAGGAGATATCGTCGCTAAACTCAATAGAACACTTTATATTCGCCGAAAAAAGGCAAAGTTATAGGCAAAAAAATCCAGCAAGTAAATGCTGGATTTTATAATAAGTTACCTGCAGGTTCACCACTCTAGACTAGGTGATGTTAACAATACTTATACATTCAGCATAATATGTTGATGTACCCTAACAATAATATCGTCACTTTCTTTCTTCCAATCAACTTCATCAGAAAAATCCCTGACAGCTGCAATAGCTTGATTCACAAACTTGCCATAATTGTGGTGTGTTTCATCACTTTTATCAGCAAAAAATACAAAACGTAAGGTATCAACTAACTTATCTGCTTCCCAATGTACGCAAAAACGCGTTTCAGGATTATTTGGATTAACACCGATAGAGATTAACTCACCAGAAATATCTGACACTTCATTTTCATCATAACGAACAAAGGGCGATACTCCATTCGCAAGTAAAGCGGCTTGATCAATTTGATTAGCCTGACACGATTTGTTAAAAGCCTTTTCAATTTTTTGATAAAGCTGAGTAAATGGCTGTTCAGATAAATAATCAATATCTGCACCTTTTAATAATCGACGTGCCATTGGCACACTAGCAACTACATAAGTAATAGAGGTGTGGTCACTGGTAATACTCTGTTTTTGACTTTCATAACGATCAGCGATTTCTCTAAAGGTATGACTGACTGTATTAGTGCCACCTTTGTCTTTGGCAAAAACATCAAAAGTTAAATGTTGATGATCACGTAATTTAATCTCATTTTCAGCTAAGCCAATCGTTGTTGAAATATCTTTTATCGCTTGGTAAACCTTATTATGAAACTCACCTGAGTTAACTCTAAGGTCTTGCCCGGTCGCTAAAAACAATATTTTAATTTTTCTAGCTCGAATAGCGCCATCAAAGTAACCTTTAAAAGTACTGTTATGTTCAGGGCAGTAAAAGAAGAAAGATTGCTGATCAGTATGTAATACTTGTTGCTCGCCGCTATAACGTACTCTAACAAGACGATTATTGGCAACAAAATTCACATGAGACAAGCCATGTTCTTCAACTATTTCAAAAATCTTATGTGACAACGCTTGATAGAACTTTTGATAGGGCTTAGTTAACGTTTCATTAACATCGCCAGTAATTAAATTAATTAACTTATCCGTTAAGGGTATTTCAGCCAAAATATACTGATTATCACGTGAATCACTGGGTAGATATACACGCTCCCCGCTTCTATGTTTCTTTAAAATTGATGAAGTTCTTCTCATATTCCTTTAAAACCTTTTGTTAATTATGCTTCAGCTAAAATAGATTAACCTATTTATAACATACACAATGAACTTAACTCATACTACCTGTTCTTGATATTAGACAAATTTTAAATGTTATATACCTGTATTTAAATAAATACGAATACTATTGATGCAATATCACCTATAACTTAAAATGCCTCTTATTATCACTAATTAACTCTATGTTTCGACTTCTGCTTATGTTGGGCACCACTTCTCACTGAGTTTTTATTTGCTGATTGCCTTTGGTTTGAGCGATGATTATTTGGTTGATGAACCTTTGTTTTAGTCGCTTTTTGCTGAACTGATTTTGAGCTAACGTTATGTGTCTTATACACATTATGCCCGTTATTATTACTGTTATCTTTGTAAACCCTTTTGTTATTCAAATGGTTGCTTTGAGCATAATATTTTTTTGTTGGCTGACTGTTCTTATGGCTAACTTGCCTGTTATAGGGCTTTTTTTGCTGATGTGATTGTACTTTTAACTTCGCATTAAAATTATTGTGTCGATTAGCCTGTGAAGTGCTGTTATTTAATTTCAAGTTATAGTGACTACCAACTATACGTTGATTGTTACGGTGAATATTTGAGTTGCTGTGAATAATCGCCCGATAATACTTTTGTTTTAACCTCCCGCTACTGTAAGCGACACCACGTCTATGTTGTGGCTGATGATGCCAACGTTTTGCATGATGACTTGTCACTATTTTTTGTCTTGCACGATAACCCTGTTGATTATAATGATTAACCACTACATGCCGATTATGCCAATGAAAAGCGCTGAAGTAAAAATGACTACTGATGTGCACGCCATGGCCCCAATAAAAAGGACCATAATGCGCTGCATAATAATGTGGATTATGCCAATAAACTGGTGGGTAATGTGACCAATGCCAACGCCCATAAACCACTCGGCTATCATAATAAGGTACATAAATTATCTCTGGTTGTGCTGGCTCGAGAATAATAACTTGTTGCTCTTTTATTACTTGAACATTATCCATATCAGCTAAACTACCTGCTTGCTCAGCCTGCCGCCGTAAGGTTTGAATACTCGCGAGTACTCTGCCTTCATCTTGTAAAAAGGCATCACCGAGTTTTTGCATCCAGATAAGGTCTTCACTCAATTGGGCCATGACCCGTGGAAAAGCTAGTAACGCTTTTATACTGGCATCCCACTCTTTTTTATCTGATTTTCTCTCTAATTGTGCAGGCGTTAATTGCGACTGTTTGTTGAGCCAACGTTCTGCCTCTATTACTTCAATGGGATAAGTAGAGGCAATTAAAATATGAGTGAGTAAAGTATCAGGGTATAAGGCAATAGGCGCCAAAGTTTGCGCAAGCTCAGCTTCAGAAAGGACAGACTCTTGCTGTTCTTTCTCGGCCGATGTTGCTGAAAATGCAGCAGTCGACAAAACGAGGCCTGATATAACGGTAAGAGATAAAAAAAATAGCCTCAATATAGACAATTTGTTCAACCAAGCCTTGGTATGAGTATTCATAAGATCACCTGTATGCATTTCTAATTATTGTAACTAGAGTACTCTGGTGAAACTGAACAAGGCATGAACAACGGCTTAACAAATACGATCTAGCCAGCTACTTTCTTAATCGAAAGTGCCCTCCTTCGTTGAGGTAAATAATCGGCAGTTAGTCTTTGCATTAAAGAATCTAGCTATCAACTATAAAGTCAGTAGCTAGATACTTTAATTAACAACGTTTCCTAAACTCAATTAGGGTAATTGACAGATTTCCTGTTCCTTTTTGTGATAATAATCAGCTGTAAGTCCTAATAACTGTGGCACAGTCGCCGAAATAGCAATAGAGGAAAATGTCCCCACTAAAACGCCTGAAAATAGCGCGATGGAAAAGCCAGATAATGATTCTCCAGCAAAAATCCATATTGCTAATATCGTTGCCAGCGTCGTTCCTGATGTTATCAAGGTGCGAGCTATGGTTGATTTAATCGCCTGATTAATAATGTTATCTATACTTTTTTCATTACCTCTTTTCATTATCTCTCGAACCTTGTCACCTACAATAATAGAATCATTTAATGAATAACCAATGATTGCCAATAAACTCGCTAAAATGGTTAAATCGAATGAAATATCAAACCATGCAAATAGTCCAAGTACAATAATCACGTCATGAAAAAGTGCTATCACAGAGCCTGCTGCCAAGCGCCATTCAAACCGGAACGATAGATAGAGTAATATTACTATCACCGCAGTTAGTAATGCTAACCCGCCTTGGTTAATTAACTCCTCCCCCACTTGGCTACCAATATAAAGTGAATCTTGCGGGGTGATGGTTAATCCGCTTTGCTGCGAAAACTCACTTAACCATGCTTTTCCTTTTAAGCTAATATCATTATCTGCTTGCTGCACACTCCAGTGTGTCCCCTTATCAGCAGAAGATAACTCAAATGAGTCAGGTAAATAGGAAGTTAATAGCTCTGACATTTTGTGCTGAGATATCGATTGTTCGGTAGAAAATTCTGTTAAATATCCGCCAGTGAAATCTAAGCCCAGATTAAGTCCGTGATTAAATAAGCCCAGTAAAGAAATTAGCACCAATACAACAGCAACATAAGCGCTGGCAATTCGAATCTTACTCAAGTTTTTTATTAGCTTGAACATGAAATTTTTCATAATTTAACTCCAAGTAATTGTGTCTTATTTTCACGAATTATTAAGTTGGTTAATATTTTTGAAACGAATACACCGGTAAACATACTGGTTAATATGCCTAAACATAAAATGATGGCAAAACCTTTTACCGGACCGTAACCGATGGAATATAAAATTATCCCGGTAATCAAGGTGGTAATATTGGCATCTAGAATGGTTGAAAATGCGCTTTTATAGCCACTCTCAATAGCGGAAAGAACTTGGCGACCTCGCTTTAATTCGTCTTTTATCCTTTCAAAAATAAGTACGTTAGTATCAACCGCCATGCCTACCGTTAAGACTAATCCGGCTATACCAGGAAGTGTCAGTACAACACCCGGCAGTAGTGACATTAATCCAAGTAAACTAACTAAATTTAATGCTAATGCTGCATTGGCGATAACCCCTAAGCTGCGATACCAAAAGGCCATGAACAATAAAGTAAAAGAAATGCCTATGGTTAACGCTTTAATACCATGCTCTATATTATCCTCGCCAAGAGTCGCTTCTATGCTGCGCTGCTTTACTATGGTTACAGGTGCGGTTAATGATCCCGCTCGCAATAATAAAGCCAGCTCTTGTGCTGCTTGTGGACTAGACATATTGGTAATACTAAATTGTGAACCTAAATGCTGTTGAATAGTGGCAACATTAATGACCTTACTTTTCTTCACCATTTCGTCTTTAGCATTTCGATAAAACTCAGAAAATACCGTCACCATTGGCTTGCCAATATTCTTTTTAGAGAACAGTGACATTTTCTTACCACCAACACTATCCAAAGTTAGGTTTACTAATGGCATGCCCATTTCATCTTTGCCTGATTTGGCATTTTTTATATGGCTACCCGAAAATACCACCTGAGCATTCATTGTCAGTTTTCGACCACTGTCATCACGCATTTGGATAATACCGACAGTATTTGAGTTGTCTGCCATTTGATAAAAGTCTAATGTAGCCGTGGCACCAATAATTCTTTTTGCTGCTTCTGGATCATGAACACCGGGTAATTCAATACGAATTCTATTTTTACCTTGTTTTTGGGTAACCGCTTCAGTGATCCCTAACTCCTCGATTCGTCCTCTCATAGTTTTAAGTGTTTGCTGCATTGTTTCTTGACGAAATTTGCTTTGCTCTTCTGGGGAGTAAGTCAAAACGACTTGATTTCCATTCACTTTTTCTTGAGTTAATTCAACGTAGTTTTTCTTAATTTTGCTTAGCAGTTCAGCTTTGCCTTGTTGCTTAGTGTTTTGCTTAGCACCTACGTAAGTTTGGCCAAAATCAATCATAATAGAATGCTTATTCGGCTGTGATATTTTGCGAATACGAGTGCGGCTCTCTACAGCTAAAGACCTAATTTCTAAAATTGTACCTTTTAGTTTGTCAGACAATGCTCGGTCAGTATCGACATCAAGCACAAATAAAACACCTCCACTTAGATCCAAACCTAATTTTATCGGTTGCCCACCCAAGGATTTAAGCCATGTTGGCGCTGTGTTTTCTATCGTACTTTCAATTAAATAGTCATCACCAAATTCTTTTTTTAGCAGACTTTCAATAGCCTGCTGATCAGATTTATTAGCTAAAGTAATCAAGGTACTTGCTGTAGATGTTCGAATCTCATCGACATAAAAATTATGTTCGATAAACAAAGAATTAAGGTCTTGAGGAGAAATACCTTGAAGTGAAATGCCTTGAGCTGAAGTTCCATGTGGTGAAACTTGCTGGGAATGAGTGTTGTTTATAAGGTGGATATTTACTTTATCGGTATATAAGTTAGGTAATGCGCTGATAAACATAAATAGTAATATAAAAATAATGACAAGATTCTGCCATTTAGCAGGCTTTACCTGCTGAGTTGTCCGTGATTGCATCATAAAATCTCTAAATAAATACTCACCGGCGTTGCGATAACTCAATGGCTATAGCTTAATCAGTTTGATTCAATTGCAACATTGATATCAAAATACGCAAATACGGCAAGTCACCGATGGTTTACCATCAGTATTGGAAAAGGGGAAATAGTTGATTTTTACAGTTCAGAAAATACCAATTTAAAATTTCGTTAAACTGTATATACCCAAGCAAGCTCAAGATGCAGGATTCAGCTGGAATTAAAGCGCTTTTAGACAAGGCATTGATTAAAAAGAATAGTTATTCAGGAGAATGTGCTCCTGCATTCTCTCAGAAGCTACATCCATGTAGCGTCCTTTTCGAAATCAATAACGAAGGATAAAGCGCTTCTAAACCAGTCCTTCTGGGACGTATGATCAAATCACGTTCGTCGTTACGTAGTTCATTAAGGGAACAACCATTAATAAAATACACGTATTGATCATGAATCGTTCAGGCGTCCTGAAACGAGCATCTTGAAGTAGCTTGGGTATAGTAATGAATTAGCTGTGGTAAGTAGCGCGGGATGCATACAAGAAGTTACCGTCTTTCCAGCCGGAAAGTCGAGATGACTTAGTTTTATGACTTAATTGTTCAAACCAATGAGTAATTACTGGAGGGTTGGCCAGGTTTTTAAACAAACCTGCCGTTAGCTTTATTTTGAAAAACTCTACCACTAATACATAGTTGGGTGATGTTTGTATTTCAGCAGTAAATATCGAAGGGGTTAATCTAGTTAACCTTGGTACATTAAAGACATCTTCAGGCTCATCGTTATCGAGAGTTGCAGCTGTTTGCTGCTCAATTTGAGCAATGGAGACATTCTTTGCAGAGTTATCATTATTCTCTGAGATCGGCAAAGCATTAGCTGCTTGCGCTAATACCAATAAAAATAACATCACTGCTAATTTACGCCACATGAGAATAATCACTCCGTTAAGATATACAATGATATAGGGTTATTTATTGTTGTTTCAATAGTTTTTCTTAACTTTATTTAGGCTTTAGTTAAGTATTTAGTGAAAATTGACTAGGTAAGTGACTCTTTTAAAAGCTCATCTAGAGTATTTTACACCAGCGTGGCCAATACTCTCTAAGCAAAGTCAGTAAAAGTTAGAGTAAACTTTGCTCCACCTAATGCACTAGAGCTGCCAATATCTAGCTTGCCTTGATAACTTGCGACCAAATCACGCACTATGGCTAAGCCAACACCATGACCATCTTGATATGTATCAGCTCGAACACCACGCTCTAATATTTGGGTGATTTGTTGCGGCTTTATACCTACGCCATCATCTTCAATGCAAATAACTAAGACATGACTTTGTTGGTTTACTGTTAATACAATTGTGCTTTTTGCTGCTTTATAAGCGTTATCTAATAAGTTGCCTAAAAGTTCGAGTAAATCAGCTTCATCCCCTTTAAAGATAAGTTTTCCCGTTAGCTTGACCGTTACTATTTTTTCTTGTTCATGATAAATTTTAGTCAAGGTATTGAGCAACTTATCTAGCACAGGTTTGACTTCAATACCCAACAACCAAGAAGAATGCCCAGCACTTTGTGCACGTTTTAATTGATGATCAATGGTTGAATTGATGCGATTTATTTGTTCTTGGTTGACTGCTGAAATATTGCTTTGCGCTTGCAAAACTGCCAGTGGTGTTTTCAAACTATGGGCGAGATCAGATAAGGCATTGCGGTAACGTAATCTTTGTTTTTGCTCGGTCGCCAGTAATTGATTTAATTGTGTGGTTAACTTAGCCAACTCTTTTGGGTATAAGCTAGTTAGCTTTTCTGCTTTACCTTGCTCAACCGCTTTTATTTCATGCTCTAAAGTCGATAAGGGCTTTAATGTCCACATTAGCCAAACCAGTTGTAACAATAATATTATCACCATCAGTATTGCTAAACCAAACCAAAGTTGCTGCTTAAATTCACTAATCAGCTGCAAGAAAGATTTTTTGTCTTTAATGATATGAACCGTCATTGGCAAGCTAACGTCACCCTCAGTAAAGCTTACCGCATAACTATAAATAAATAAGGATAAGCCATTGATTTCTATATTAGAGAAAGCTGTATCTCCCGTTGACAGCCTCGCTAATGTATCAGGTAATTTATTCGGTAAATTAAGCGTCAGTAAAGATTGAGATCGCCATAAGTTGCTAGCTGGGCCTGAAATAAAAGCATACAAACCTGAGCCACTGACATTAAACTGATTTTCAATTAATGCTTCAGGCATGATCAGCTCTGCTTGTTCGACTTCAGCAACCGCTAAAATAGAGTAACTATAGGCACTTAACTCATTTTCTATACTGCGTTTCATGTGCTTTTCAAACGAGTTCATGATGATAAAAGCAATCGTTGGTAAAATAATAATTACCATCGCCAGTAAACTCAAGATCAAGCGAAGTTTCAGTGAGTTTAAAAAACTGCTTAATAGATTTTTAAAATATAACAGCAAAAATACACCTAAACAGCGAAGTTAATTAAACGATAACCTTGGCCACGTTTAGTTTCAATAAAGTTATGTTTACTGTTAGGGTCAAGCTTTTTCCGTAACCGCCTGATAAACACCTCAATGACATTAGAGTCTAAATCAAAGTCTTGATCGTAAATATGCTCAGTTAAAGTGGTTTTAGAAATCACTTCTCCTACATGTAACATTAGGTATTTAAACACTTTAAATTCATGAGCACTTAAACTAACGCTAACTTGCTCGACTAATACTTGTGAGGTAGCAGTGTCTAAAATAAAAGGACCATT
Source organism: Colwellia psychrerythraea (assembly GCF_000764185.1). Classification (GTDB taxonomy): domain Bacteria; phylum Pseudomonadota; class Gammaproteobacteria; order Enterobacterales; family Alteromonadaceae; genus Colwellia; species Colwellia psychrerythraea_B. The sequence continues at coordinate 55,229 of NZ_JQEC01000004.1, read as the reverse complement.
ATTGATGGTCGAACTCGCTTTACCGGCGCTGCGCCTTATCAATGCATTTAAACGTGAGCTCAGCTCTTCAACGTGAAAAGGTTTAGTCAGGTAATCATCAGCCCCAGCATCTAAGCCGGCAACTTTATCTTGCCACCTATCTCTAGCTGTAAGAATTAGAATGGGGAAATTTCGGCCTTTTTCCCTTAAAGTTCTCACAACGGTAGTTCCATCTATTTTAGGTAAACCTAAATCGATAACAGCAATGTCATAGTCATATTCAATGCCCTGGAACAACGCAACCTCGCCATCAGCAGCAACATCTACCGAATAGTTTTGTAACTGTAATTGTTGTTGAAGTTCTTGCTGCAAGGCATGATCGTCTTCAACTAAAAGTAAGCGCATAACAAGTTGTCCTTTTAAGTTAACTTTTACCTTAGTGCTGTTCTATTTTACCCGTCTTTGCGTTGACCTTTTTAGAAACCACTTGGCCGTTAGGTTTTACAATTTTGACTTTATAACTGCCGTTGTTTTTTTGTTTATTAACTTTTAACACTTTACCGCCATATTTATTTTGTACGATCTTTGCTGCTTGTTTTGAGCTAGTGACCTTTTTATTTACTGTTTTTTCTACTGACCATGCATCGCCTGCACTTAATGTAAGCACACTCATTAATAACACTAATAAAAAAACTGGTAATTTCATCTAAAACCCTAATGCAGGAAACTCTATATAACAGTCAGTGTAAAAGAATGTCTGTTGCAAATAAACTAAGTTTCCCTGAATGATACAAAAACTTACCTGAACTGACGCTGAATACAGCTTTATGATGAGTATGTCGCAACTGAAATGTTCAGCTTGAGTTCATCTAACTTACGTTTTAATAGAGTTAAATCAACGTAACAAGGGGTTCATGATGAACCAATTTATCAAATACTTATCCCGAGAATCTTTTTTCAAAAACGCTGAAGAACTATCGCCAATAATACTTACCAGTATGCAGCTAGTTTTGATGTTGGCGCTAACGTTAATAACTGTACCAAGCTTTGCAGAGCAAGCTGATATAGCTAAAGGTGATGAAAAATATAGCGTAACAACTGATGTTATTAAAAGCTTTTCTAGCGGACAATCCGCTAATGCCATAAGCAAGTCGTCCGCGGAAATAATACTGCAACAAATCAAACAAAGAATAAAAGTTGGCGATAGTGACCAAGAACAAAATAAGGCCTTAGCCATCACCCGCTCTGCAGTAAATAATCAAAAGCGTCAAAAATATCGAAAACTGGCTGCAGTTAATTTAGCTAAATACATAACGACAACACCCAGCAGTAATAACACTAGTAAAAGTTTTACCGATGGCAATTTTGTCATTTATGAAGCTTACTCACAATTAATAGAAGATTATGATAGCGATGGCTATTACCAAACCTTTAGTGTGACCTTTGATGCCGATTTAATTACCTATAATCCACATGATGAAGCGGTGATTTATGCCGAATTGTATTTGAGTGAAAATGGTGGCCCTTGGCAGCATTATTACACTACCGATAATTTTGTAATTCATGGTGAGAGCTCTGATGATGAATTTGAAGTCTATAGCACCTTAAGTCAGGGCTTTAATCCTAATCATTACGATGTACTCATTGATATTTATGAAGATGGTTACGCCAATATTGTTGCTTCTTATAGCAGTGATGACAGCAATAGTTTATATGCTTTGCCTTTAGAGAGTAGTGATTATGATGTCGAATATGTAGAGTATTATGAAGAGGCATACATTCATGGTGGTAGCTATTCACTGTACGGTTTATTGATGATGATTCTTACAATATTAGTTAAATATCCCAATAGAAACAGTTATAACTTCTTTAAGCGCGGCCAAATCACTGCCATTTCTTGCTGCAACGGCAAGGCCAAACTGCAAAGTTAACAAGTAATTGGCCATTGCCCCCACATCAACTTCTTTATCGGCATGACCAGCTATTTTTTCTTTCTCAAAAAAATCATGTAAAAATGATAAAGTTTGTTGGTTTATCCCTTTAACCTCACTGGAGGTTTGCTGAGGTAAACAAGATCCCGCCAATTCAGAGGTGCTCAGACAAATAAAACAGCCCTTAGGCAAATCGGGATCTGTCAACATCTTAGCAATGGAGAGCAGGTAATTTTCCACTCGCTTTTTTAAACACTGTTTAATAACTAACAAGTGCTCTGAATGATATGAGCCATGTTTAGTCAAATAAAAAAGCAGAGCTTGATTAAATAACCTCTCTTTATTACCGAATGCCGCATAAAGGCTAGGTTTATTAATCCCCATTGCCGTAGTTAAATCGGTTAATGAGGTGCCCGGGTAACCATTTTTCCAAAAGACTAACATTGCTTTTTCCAGAGCTAACTCTTTATCAAAACTTCGATGACGACCTGCTGGCATAAATATTTCCAAAATAAACAAACCTTAAATTACATTTGCAATTATGTACCGATAGGTATAGATTGTCAATATTCGTACCGATCGGTACAGAATAATATTAATACTATACATATTTAAGGAAATAAAAGATGAATGATTTAACAGGTAAAGTTGCAGTGGTAACAGGTGGTAATAGCGGTATTGGTTATGCCACGGCTAAACAGTTTAAAGAAGCAGGTGCTCAGGTGATAATCACAGGCAGAGATGCCGATAAAGTTGCAACCGCTGCTTTTGAATTGGGCGTAACTGGCATAGTGGCTGATGTAATTAACTTAACAGCTATTGATAATCTCGTTGAACAAATAAAAGCTGACTTTGCCAAGATAGATATATTATTCGTTAATGCCGGAATATTTAGCCCTGCTCCCGTAGGTCAAGCTTCTGAAGAAATGTTTGATAATCAAATGGGCATAAATTTTAAGGGCGCTGTATTTACCATTGAAAAATTTTTACCTCTTATTAATGACTCCGGCTCTATCATTAATCTTTCGTCGATTAATGCCTATACGGGTATGCCAAACACGGCAATTTATGCGGCCTCAAAAGCGGCTTTAAATTCATATACTCGTACTGCAGCAACAGAATTAGCTCCACGTAAAATACGCGTTAATGCTGTTAATCCTGGCCCAGTTTACACCCCTATATTTGCTAAAACCGGCATGGCCGAAGAGCAGCTAAGTGAGTTTTCCGCTGCGATAGAAAGTCGAATCCCACTTAAACGATTTGGCCAGCCAGAAGATATAGCTAAATTGGTGTCATTTTTAGCCTCTGACGATGCTTCATTTATTACAGGTTCAGAATATAATATTGATGGCGGCATCAATGTGAATCCAATTATATAATAAGGCTGAAAACATAATAAAAATATAAATATTTGGCCTAATAGGGCTAAATATTTGTCTTTTTATTACCTATAACTCCTCTGTTAAAGCTTCCTTACACTTAAGAAAGTAATTAAAAAACCAAGTCCCTTTTTACGCTAAGCGAAATAGCACTACTTATTCCCCGATGGCCTAGTCAATTAAAATATATTTAAGTACTTAGATGCGCTATGTTAGCGGGTTAGAGCTTTAGCGGCTGGCATTACTTTTCTTCAAATAGTTACATAACAATGGATTTCATAGTAGATGAAAGATCTTACCCAAGGCTCAATCCCTAAACACCTAATCAACATGGCATTACCCATGATGATAGGCATGTTTATTCAAACACTCTATTTTATCGTCGACTTATACTTTGTTGGTAAATTAGGAGCTGCCGCCCTCGCTGGCTTGAGCTTGGCGGGTAATGCCATGTTTTTAATCTTCGCACTCACCCAAATACTTAATGTTAGTACTGCTGCACTTATCTCTCATGCTGTGGGCGCAAAGGATCAAACAGACGCTAATTTAACCTTTAATCAATCCATGATGATATCAACTGTCACTGGTGCTGTGGTTTGTATTATTGGCTATTTAGGAGCCGAGGCTTACCTTAGCTTAATATCACAAGACGTAGATACTGTGAACATGGGCTTAGCGTATCTGCATTGGTTTATTCCCTGTATGGCTTTACAGTTTCTAATGGTTTCTATTAGCGCAGCATTACGTGGTACCGGTATTGTTAAGCCAACTATGGTTATTCAAACACTCTCTATTTTGGTGAACATTATCTTGTCGCCAATATTGATAGCTGGCTGGGGAACGAGTTATGAAATGGGTATTGCTGGCGCTGGCTTTGCTAGCTCAATATCGGTTATTTTTGCGGTAGTCCTCTTATGTTATTACTTTAGAGTTTCAGATAAATACGTCAGCGTTAATTTCACGCTTTGGCGTATTAATCTACCCCGTATTAAAAAACTACTCGCTATCGGTTTACCCGCAGGTGGCGAATTCTTTTTGATGTTTGTATATATGGCCACCATTTATTGGTTAATTCAACCTTTTGGCGCCGATGCACAAGCTGGGTTTGGCTTAGGATCACGCATTATGCAATCATTATTTTTACCGGCAATGGCTATAGCCTTCGCTGCACCAGCTATTGCAGGGCAAAACTTTGGCGCCAAAAATTATCGAAGAGTGAGAGAAACCTTTACTTGGTCTGCCATTATGACTTGCTCGCTGATGGCGATGCTCACTTTAGCGTGTTTAAGCCAAGCTGAATTAATGGTACAAGGTTTTTCTGATGACAAAGAAGTACTGTTAATTAGTGTGATGTTTTTACAAATAATTTGCTGGAATTTTGTACCCTCAGGCATAGTTTTTACCTGCTCGGGTATGTTTCAATCGCTCGGTAATACTATGCCTGCATTATTTAGTACTGCAACGCGCTTGATTACTTTTATTATTCCTGCTTTATGGTTATCACAACAAGATGGTTTTCAGATAGAACAACTTTGGTATGTCTCAGTGCTAACTGTTTGTATTCAAGCATCGGTAAGTTTTTACTTTTTAAAACGAGAGTTTAACAAGCGCTTGCCGGAAACTAATTTACCCAATAATTTATCAATAAATACCCATTCAGCGAATAATTAGGTATCTAACCAGCCTGATGATACGCTAAAGAAAAGTAAAGCTATCAGCTAGCTAGAACACTAATCTGCTTTGTTAACAATCAAAGTAAGCATAATTTATACATTATGCTTACTAATAAAACTGAAGCCCGGGAACCTTTATCCCTTCAAACTAATATGCCAATGATCATCGCCTAGTAAACCCTTCCTACTAAATATCATTTACCGAGCAACAAAACCTTTACAAAATAGTACAGTCTAACTATTATAAAAACACAGTCGTACTATTTTTATTTACGGATAATGGATATGAAGTTTAGTTATTTTAACAATGCTGGTTCAAAGTTTGGTTTAGCTTCAATTGCACGAAGCATGACCGCAACATTGAGTAGGTTAGCGCCTAGGTTTAGTTCTTTTCTAGGGGAGAATATATTAATGAAACCTTATAGTAGACGTAAGTATGACTTTCAGCAGATCAAGCCAACAAAAGAGCTAAACTTACAAACATCAATGGGCATTGCTCACATTAACCTATTTGGCACTGGTAGCCGAGTTATTATAGTCAGCCATGGTTGGGGAGATAACAGTAATAGTTTTGAGGAAATGATCATTGCATTAACCGAGCAAGGTTATGTAATAGCCGCAATTGATCATATTGGTCATGGTAAATCAACAGGCAGTAAATCACATTTACTCAGCTTTATTGAATCTCTTGATTTACTTATAGAACACTTTCATGAAGAGCGTATCAAGGTTAGCGCGGTTATTGGCCACTCTATGGGGGCGATTGCCACATTAAATTTACCTAGTTACTTATTAGCAAACAAAAAAATCATTCTAATTTCCTCACCCATTAATTTTTTCGAGTTAATGTTTGAAAAAGTGGAACAAGCGGGAATTTCAAGCAAGTTGCTATCGCGAGTACTAGAGAGTATCAGCCATAAGCATGGTAAATCATGGCAACAATTAACGACAGAAAGTAACCGTGATAAGTTAGCCTTCGATTTAACTTTTATTCATGATCGCCAAGACAGATATGCACCCTTTGCAGACGTTACACAGTTCTTAAAACAAGAAAATACTCCTTTAATTGAAACACAAGGACTTGGTCATAGAAGAATATTAAGCGATACTAACGTCATTAATAATATAACTCAGGTTCTCTCTTCCCAATGAACAAAGGCGAACGCACTCGTTTAGAAATACTTAAACAAAGCATAATACATAGCAGTAAATATGGCCTTGCCGATATAACTATAGGTACAGTTTCTAAGTTATGTAATTTATCAAGAACAGGGGTTATTTCGCACTTTGAAAACAAAGAAGATATGCAAATTGCCATATTAGAATTTGGTGAAGAATTATTTAGAGAACGAGTAATAAAAACTGCATGGCGAGAAGATCCTCTTGATCACGTAATAACATTGCTCGAAAACTGGGCCGATTGGACCAGTGAAATGTTTAAAGAACACCAAGTAAGCTGCCCTTTTATTAAAGCCGTTGTTGAATTTCAAAATCGGCCGCCATCGAAAGTAAGAACTTTTACTATTGATCAACAAAATAGGTTGATCAACTACCTCACCCATAGAATTGTACGTTGTGTTGAGCAAAATAAATTAACCGCTGATATTGAAAGCGTCGCCATTGCTTATGAACTTTACAGCTTATATTTGGGTCATGCAATTACGCAACACACAGCGCCAATTAATGCCTCTGATGCATTATTTAAAAAAAGTGTTGCTAGATTATTAAAGCAATACCAAATAAAAACTCACTAAACAGAAAGTCATTACTCTACCAAGCCCCCTATTTTTTATTGCCAGAAGAATTTTCCGATTTGATCGTAATATATTCCTACCTACAATCACCAAGACAGAGTTACGCCAATGCTTTGTTAGAACATCTTCTTTTATCAACCTATACTGAAAAAGAGTGAATGAATTTGAGTAAACTCATGAGAAAGTGCTCCCTGTTATTTCTTTGTTTCATAACATTTAACGCTTATAGCTGCCAGCTGGACATTCGCTTGGAGCACTTTTCACCTGAGTCCCATAAAAGCCACAATGATGAATGGTTTGGTATTGATATTGACCTCACAAAAGCTCTTTTGAATGAGGCTGATTGTAATTTCAATATATTAGAAACGCCTTGGGCAAGAGCTTTATTAATGCTCGCGAGAGGTGAAATTGATTTAATGATTAACGTCTCTAAAACGCCAGAAAGAGAGCCTCTATATTACTTTATCGGCCCTATTCGCAATGAAGAGATAGTTTTTGCCACCTATAAAACTGTTGAACATAACTTAACTAAAGTTGATGATATTCTTAAATTAGATAAACCAGTAGCTATACAACGAAACGCCTATTATGGTGAGGCAATACAAAGGTTGATCGATAATGAAAAGTATACCGAGTTATTTGTCCATGTTCCCAATAATGACATAAAATTAAAGCTGCTCGAACGCGGTAGAATAAGTGGTTTTTTAGAAGCAAAGCGTCATGTTATTCATGGCATAAATAACGATGAAAAATTTAGCAATGTTTGGTTTCCACCGTTAATATTTCATAAGAACCCTGTGTATTTTGCCTTAAGTAAGCAGTCTGTCGATGAACAATTAATAAACAAAATATTTAACAGTTTTCAGCGTTTGCTTGACCAAGGAAAAATTAACGAAATAATATCAAAACATCAATAATACAGATAGTGATTCATAATCTGTCAGGTGAGGTAAGCAAGGCGATACAATTATTAGCATTAAAAGGTTATTTTATTTTGCTCCGCAGTCCCTGCTTTGGCATTTAGACTCTCATGAATAGCTTGCCATAAATCATTTGGGCTATAAGGTTTAGCGATGAAACCATCCATGCCTGCCTCAAAGCATCTGTTTCGTTCAATCTCAAGGTCACTCGCAGTAATAGCAATTATAATGGTATGCCTTGGGCTCTCTTTTTCGAGTTTACGTATTTCTTTGGTCGCAGATATACCATCCATAATTGGCATGTGACAATCCATTAAAATAATATCAAAACGCTCTCGCTGCCAGACTTCGACGGCTTGTTTGCCATCATTAGCTGTGACTACAGTGCCGGCAATTCCCTCAACCATATTGGTACACACTTTACGATTTATTTGTGAATCATCAACAACTAAAATAGCCAGCTGTTTCTTTTTCAATTGGCACTCTACTTCCGTTGAGTTTTCTTGCTGAACTTTGACCTCCTTGTTAAGCATTACTTTTAAAATAGTTTGATGTATTTTTTCAGGTGACACCGGAATTTCTAATAAAGCATCTATGCCCAATTCATGACAATGCTTAATATCAGCTTCATTGGCATAGGCAGATGTCATAATTACTTTGAAGTTTTTATTAAGTGAATCTTGCTTGATGAGCTTAAATACTCCATAACCACTAAGCTCTGGCATACTCTTATCTAAAAATACTAAATCAATATGTTCCTTTTTTTTATCAAATTCTTTTAGGGTGGTAACCACTAACAGAGGATCATTTAATACAGCTACTTTCATTTGCCACGAGATTAACAGTTCTGATAATAATCGGGTATTAAAGGGTTGATCATCAACCACCAAGACACGCTTATTATAAAGACAGCCCAAGTCATCTGCTGGAACCATTACTGTCGATTCAGCTTTGATAAGCTTCAACGAAAAGTAAAAACAACTGCCTAACATCTCTTCGCTTTTGACCATGAGATTTCCGCCCATAAAGTCGACCAAACGATTAGATATAGCTAAACCTAAACCGGTACCGCCATAAACTCGAGTGGTGGAATTCTCAGCTTGACTAAACTTATCAAAAATACTTTCAATTTTATCTTCAGCAACTCCCATACCCGTATCTGTTACTGAAAACTCTACTTGGTAATATTGCTCCGTTGATTGGGTAACTGTGGCTTTAAGGCTTATGCTGCCCTCTTGAGTAAACTTTATTGCGTTACTAATAAGGTTTGTTAAGACTTGTTTTAATTTGGTTGAATCGCCAATAACATAATGATCTAGTTCGGTTTCGATATCTAAGGTAAGTTTTAATTTTTTTTCTTCAGCAGTAGGGTTAAATAATACCACTACATCATTTAAAAACTCCTTTAGCTCAAAGTTATGCTCATCTTTTTCTAATCTACCCGCTTCTATTTTAGAAAAGTCTAAAATGCTGTTAAGCAAATCCAGCATATGGTTGGCACTTTTCTCAATTGTTTTAGCAAATTCATATTGTTTCTTATCAAGTGGGGTTCGCAACAGCAACATTGTCATACCATAAACCCCGTTCATCGGCGTTTTGACCTCATGGCTAATATTCGCTAAAAATTCACTTTTTAATCGGTTAGCTTCTTCAGCTTTTTCTTTTTCGACTTCTAACTTTTCGAAGGAATTTTTTAGCATATGGCACATATCATTATATGATCGAACGAGGTAATTCAGCTCATCATCAACTTTATTTTCTTTACCCTCCAACTTGATATTCTGATGATTTTTAACAGACTTAGCACTTTTCGACATTGCCTTAGCCAAAAAGGTTAAGTGGCGACCGACAATAAGATAAACAATGGATAAAATAGCAAAAGAAATAATAAAGGTTTTAGCGCCTTGAGTGATTAGTGTCAGTAAAACTTTGTCAGCTAAGCGTCGATAAACGGGGTATAAGTCACTAACCACATATAGTTCACCCAAGACCGTTGCCTGATCCTCATAAAGATAACTTATCGGCCATCGACCTACCCGGGAATATTCAGTATCATCTATACCTTCTTCAACAACAATGTCACCTTCACGAATTAATTGTACTAAGGCTATATCTGGTAAGTTCTTGATACCCTTAATTTGCACGTTTATTTGTTCATCATCTTCCACCCAAAGCGCGTTGCTTATTGCTGGCAAGTAGCTAGTTTCAATCTGGATTAAGCGTTCGTCAAGTGCCGACATATCATTGTTATAATCAACAAATAAATGGATTGATGTAATAATTAGGGTCAATAAAGAGCTAGATAACATGATCCATATTAGTAGCTGTTTAGCGATTGAATTTTTAAACTTCATTCTAGCATGTTGTCCTTTACATAATAGAAACCGAAAAATACTTAAAAAACCTTTTAAGTTACTACTTTTAGGCTAGTAAACAACGAGTTTTTTTGCAAATTTGACAATCTATAACTAGATTTAAATAAACTTCTAACTTACTCACAGGGTAGTGAAATGCATATACTCAAAATTGCTTCATTGATACTGTTATTTATAGCGACTAGCAGCAAAGCCGCCACTGAAATAAATTACATGGTAATTCAAGACCAAGCTCAGCCATTTCAAAATCATCAAAACAAAAAACACCATACAGGTATCATTACCGACATTGTTAAAGAGATATTTTCTAGCCCTGAATACGAGCTAAAAATACATACCCTGCCATTTAATAGAATGATCAGCATGCTTGAGAAAGGCGATATTGAAAACTGGATTACTTTCGGTTCGCCAAACTGGCCGGGAGTACAATCGGCTAACTTATCAAAACTACCGGTATTTAATGTTCAACATTCATTATTAACGTCCACCCAGCAAGACTTTGATATTAATTCAGCCGAGGATTTATTTGGTAAAACAGTTATCTTATTACACGGTTTTAATTATCCTGGTTTAGAAGAACATATTGCTGAAAAGCGCATTAAAGCAATCAGTGTAAAAAACTATAAATCAGCGTTTAAAGTGGTTAATAGGTTAAAAGATAAAGCGGGGTTTGTCGAAATGGATGTCCGTATTAAATACAATCTCAAAAAAGAAGAGTTAGCCACTAAAGATTATAATTTACATAATTTTTCTAAAGTCATCGAAAATTATGATTTGCACTTAGCCATGTCACCTAAATTCGACAAAGAGCTGCAAAGACACCTCGAAGAATCATTAGATAAACTATATCAAACAGGCAATTTAGAAAAGATTATCGAAGCGTATTAATGCTCAGGAAATATCACCACTAATTTAAAGTTCAGTTCAGTGGTAGCGCACAAAAATCTCCATATTAATAATATTGAGATCAAAAAAAAGAGTGAAATAAATTCACTCTTTTTGTTTTCGAGACGTTTGTAACAGCTAAAAATCATATGAGTTTAATATTTTACTCATATTTACCTAGCCTAATATATTTTAATATTAGTTAAGCAACTTTCTGTGCTGCTAACTGACTAGCAAGGTATTCATCTAATGAACCTTGGAAGTTAACTAACCTTTTATCTTTAATATCGATAATACGTGTTGCCAAGCTTGAAACAAACTCACGGTCATGACTTACAAAGATAAGTGTACCTTCAAAATCTTTCAACGCATTATTTAAGGCATCGATTGCTTCGATATCCATGTGGTTGGTTGGCTCATCCATAATCAAAACATTGATATCAGCCATCATCAAGCGACCAAATAACAAGCGGTTCTTTTCACCACCTGAGCAGTTACGCGCTTTTTTGTTGGCATCATCATCAGTAAATAACATACGTCCTAACATGCCGCGAACACTTAAATCGTTGTGACAAGGTCTACGCCATTGTGACATCCAATCCATTAGTGTTAAGTCATTATCAAAAAATGAGCCGCTATCTTGTGGACAATAACCCACTGATGCATTTTCTGACCACTTAATCACACCTTCAGTTTGCTCTAATTCACTCATTAAACAGCGTAACAAGGTGGTTTTACCAACACCATTTTCGCCGATAATAGCTAATTTATCGCCCGCTTTAAGCAATAAATCACCTTTTTCAAATAATACTTCGCCATCAAAACCATGACCTAGATTTTCAAGTTCTAATGCTTGACGATGCATTTTTTTACCCGGCGCAAAGGCAATTTTTGGTGTGATACGACTCGACGACTTAACATCATCAAGTTTAATTTTATCCATTTTCTTAGCACGAGAACTCGCTTGTTTTGCTTTTGAAGCATTAGCGCCAAAACGGTTAACAAAGTCTTGTAGCTCGGCAATTTCTTCAGCTTTTTTAACATTACCTGATAATAACTGTTCACGTAATAAAGCCGATTGCTCTAGGAAGAATTCATAGTTACCCGGATAAATACGTAATTCACCGTAATCAATATCCGCCATATGAGTACAAACTGAATTAAGGAAATGTCTATCATGAGAAATGATGATCATAGTACATTTACGTTTGTTCAATTCACCTTCTAACCAACTGATGGTATGAATATCCAAGTTGTTGGTAGGCTCATCAAGTAGCAAAATATCAGGGTTAGCAAAAAGCGCTTGTGCTAGTAATACACGTAACTTCCAACCTGGTGCAACTTGCTGCATAGTACCGTAGTGAAAAGACTCCTCAATGCCTGCTTCTAATAAGATTTCACCAGCACGACTTTCTGCGGTGTAACCGTCCATTTCAGCAAATTCACTTTCTAATTCACCAGCACGCATACCATCGGCTTCACTCATTTCTTCTTGAGCGTAAATAGCGTCACGTTCTTGTTTAACTTTCCATAACGGCATATCACCCATGATTACAGTATCAATAACATTGAACTCTTCAAAGGCGAACTGATCTTGGCCCAAGGTACTTACTTTGTTACCCGTACTTACCGAGATATTGCCAGAGCTTGGCGTTAATTCACCACTAAGTATTTTCATAAATGTAGACTTGCCACAGCCATTTGCGCCAATCAAACCGTAGCGGTGACCGTTGCCAAATTTAGCGGAAATGTTTTCAAATAACGGCTCAGCGCCAAATTGCATAGTAATGTTAGATGTAGTGATCAAAAGATATTCCTAAGTTTTACAAACTGCTTTTTGAGTGTTTTATTGTTTAAAAATACTGTTTTCCGTAAGCGGGAAGTAACTCAGTAATCAACAACAAGACTCAAAATAATAAGGTCGCGCATTATACAGCAATACCGAGGCGAACAAAATATAATCTTCACCATAAAGTGATGTTTTTTTAATCAGCTAGGTTTTTATCTTAAAATTATTTGCCAATAATTGTAATTAACGATAATGTATTCCTCATAATAATTGGCTATATTTACAAAATTTTAAACTTTCAAGATGCGTAATTTCAGCACTTATTAGTTGCTGCGCAATACATAGTTATACGGTCTTTTTATAATCTAGCTTATAAATTAGCCTGACTTATAGCTTCCATGGTACTTTGATCATCGAGCTGGGTTTCCTCTTTGAGCCAAGCAATAAAGACATCAAGGCGGGCTTTCTTCGCCGAATTAGGATCAAAAACAAAATATCGTTTAAACGATACTGGATGTTTAATATTAAAAGGAATAACCAATTGGCCAGTGTTTACGTATTGAGAAAATAACGCTTGTGAAGCTAAAGTAAAACCATGGCCACTTAATACTGCACTTAATGCCATATCTCCAGAGCTGACTTCAGTCCATTTTTTATGGCATTGATAATTTTCAACACCCGCCTTTTTAAACCAAGCAGGCCAATTAATGGGGCCTTGATGTTCTAAACTCACCAACCAGCAATTTAAAACATCGCTTGGCTCTTTAAAATTATATTCAGTGACCAGTTGTGGCGAACAGGCCGGGTATACATGGTCTTCGGCGATAAACTCATAAACCATATCATCACTAGTATCGACTTCACCTGTTGTTATAAAACGAATGGCAAGATCTATATGACCTTGACGGAGATCTTCAATACAATTTGAGGCAACCACCTTTATTTTAATTTCAGGATGTTTAATAGAAAATTTATACAACCTAGGCATAAGCCATAACGAGGTAAACGCTTGGGTGGAAGTGATGGTTAAGGTGCCAGCGACCTCTTCAGTTTGAATGCTATTAAAACCTTTTAACAATGTATCGAACGCTTTATGAGTCGCCGTATAAAGCTTTTCACCACTTTCGGTTAATTGCATTTTTCTCCCGTTACGAACAAACAACTGACTGCCCATAGCAGCTTCAAGCTGCCTCATTTGTTGGCTGACAGCGGCTTGTGTGACAAACAATTCTTTTGCTGCTTTACTATAACTTTGATGACGAGCTGCACTTTCAAAACTTCTTAAATTGTTTAGCTGCTTTAACCTTTTATCCATCCTCACTCTCCTGCGATTTATTATGATAATAATATTTGTGTGAATCTTCACTTTAGAGCTTACTGTCAAACTTACTTAAAGCTAAATAAGCTCTAACTCTACAATATCAGAAAATATCCTGTCAGCAACTTGTATAAGCCTTACTTATGGGCGAGTTAAATTATTATTGTTGGTTCTGCTAAATTTATCTTGGCACAATAGCGTTAAGTTACATAAAGGGGTAAATAAAATGAATGTTACATCAGCCATAAAAAGCAATAAAGAAGCGTCGAACAACATAAAGCAAGATAACTGCTGCGAAAATATAACTAACTCGGTTAGTACATTCAATCAGCGGCTTGCTAATATTTCAAATAAGCTAGGGTTATCAAAAGCTATCTATCAAAAGTAGTAATAATGCTAAATAAAAAATTCTTTCTCGCTAAATGAACATATAAAGCTATAGGAACATCTCTGTGAAAAAAACTAACTATTTATCTTACTTGTTGACCTCAGTCGCTTTATTTTTGCCCTTGCAAACATTTGCTGGTGTAGCTGATATTGCTAAAAAGACGGCACAATACGCTGAAGCAACTTACCAAAGTGAAATGACCGAAAGTCTGCGTCAATTAATGACATTTAATACCATTGCAAAAACAGGCTTAGCCTCGACCGAAAACCCTATTCACCAACAATTTAAAGCCGAGCTTGCCAAACAAGCCAAACAACTGGGTTTTGACTATACCGATTATGGTTATGTAATTGTGATAGGACTTGGCGAAAGCGACCAGCGTGTAGGTATGATCACTCATGGTGACATCCAACCTTTTAATGCAAATAAATGGGCACAATCGCCATTAATTCTTGATGAAACTTCTGAGCCAGGAAAGCTGATTGGTAGAGGAACAGAGGATGATAAAGGACCAATAAGTAACGCGCTTTATGCAATGAAATCTATTAAAGATTTAAAAATTAAGCTTAATAAACGTATTGAGTTATATGTATATATGGCGGAAGAGTCCGATTGGGAGCCATTACGCCAACACATCAAACAACACTCACTGCCACAAGTTAACATAACCCTTGATGCTGAATACCCTGTGGTAACAGCAGAGAAAGGTTATGGCACTATAAGTATGACTTTTCCAAAAACACGCTATAACTCAAATAAAACCTATATCAGTGAATTTACTGGTGGCTTTTTTGGCAGTCAAATTCCAGAAGATGCTCAAGTAACTATAGAAAATGCCAATCAAGGGTTATTAACAAAAATTAAACGAGCCGCTAAGTCCCACACTGGTATGAGTTATAACTACCAATGGCAGGGTAAACGTTTAAGCATTAGCGCTCGAGGAAAATCAGCTCATTCTTCTAAGCCTGAACATGGCGTGAATGCCATTACCCATCTAGCAGATTTATTATCAGTCAATCATTGGCCAAATAATACCAGCGGCGCCTTGGTTAATTTTCTTAATGATCATCTAGGTACAGGCTTATATGGTGAGAAATTTGGTGATATCGCCTATAGCGATGATTTTATGGGACCAATGTCAGTACAACCAACCGTGCTTAAAACTACACCTAAGGGAATGCAGCTAAATATCAATATTCGCAGACCTAGTGGAAAAACTAGCCAGCAGTTAAAAAATGAAATTAGCTCTACATTGGATAAATGGCAACATGAAAACCAAATAACACTATTAAATGTTAGCAATGAAATCAACGAACCCTTTGTGCAAACCAATGCGCCACAAATTGACACCTTACTCGAGGTATTTTCATTTTACACTGGCATCATCGATGCTAAGCCTATCTCTATTGGGGGAGGCACTAATTCAAGGCTTTTCCCTAATGCTGTCAGCTTTGGCCCTTCAATGCCAGGAACAGAGTACACTGGGCATTCAGAACACGAATTTATTACCAAAGAACAGTTTGTATTAAACCTGAAAATGTACACTGCTGTACTTATTGAACTAGCAAAGTAAGTTTAATTAACATACCTATACCCGTAACCATTCAAGATGCATGTTTCAGAGTGCACTTTGATTGCTAACCGGCATATCTGATAAAATGGCCACTAAAAATGATTACCCATTATATCCCTACCCAGAGTAACAAAAAAAATAGCACATAAATTAATCTAGCTGTGCTATTTTAGCGTGCCAGTAAATCGATAATATGAATTTAAGTAAACATTCATGCCTATGGCCTGTTAATAATCAATCACTTTGCTGTTGTTAATTAACCCCACCATATTGGCTTGTCTTTATAGATTTTTCCTTGGTCAAAGTATCACTCTATTTGGAAAGTTAATGATAAAAAAATCGGTTTATGCAATAACACTCATATGTACTCTAGTGGTGTTAGTACTTACTTTGACTGCAACTCATCAGCTTTATAGCAGTAAATTAGTCACTTTAGACAGTAAACTTAAAGAAATTTCTGGCATTGAAGTTGACAAAGCGGGTAACTTTTGGGGCATTAATGATGGCGGTAATTTAGCGCAAGTACATCAAATACAAAGTGATGGTAAAGTGATCAAAACAATCACCATTACCAATGCTCAAAATCTCGATTGGGAGGATATGACTCAAGATGATTTTGGCCATTTTTTTATTGGTGACTTTGGTAACAATGACAATATACGTAAATGGTTAACCATTTATAAAATTGAAAACCCCATCGATATAAAAGGCACTGAAACTCAGGCTGAAATAATTAAATTTACCTTCCCTGAGCAGTTAAACTTCCCGCCAAAAGATTCAGAAAAAAACTTTGATTTAGAAGCCTTTGTTTTTTACAAAAATCATTTATACCTGTTTTCAAAAAACCGTACAGAGCCTTTTGATGGCGATACTAATTTATACAAAATTGGCGACCATGCCGATAATTATCAAGCCGATTTTGTTAGTAATTTTAATACCTGTACCACCTATGCAAAACTTTGTTGGATAACTTCTGCGGCGTTAAGTCCTGACAGAACAAAGCTAGTATTATTAGACTCAGAGCGATTATGGTTATTTGAGAACTGGCAAGACGATAATTTTTTTTCAGGCGATGCCTATAAAATTGATTTAGGCATAGTCACTCAAAAAGAAGCAGTAACTTTTTCTGATGATAATACCATCATCTTTACCGATGAAGAGTTCGTTGGCATAGGGAGAAATTCTTATATGATTAAGCTCGACCAAGTCACTAAAGAGCGAGTAATAACAAAGCCTACAACTACCAATATATAACGAACATATAGCGAATGGAATGACCTATGTTTAACAATATAAAGCTAGCACTAACAGGTATGATATTCACGCTTACCTGCACAATAACGCTTACCACATCGGTAAGTTTTGCTGACACTATAGCCAATTTACCACAGTGGCAATATCAGGATTTACCCAAAACAACCTCATTTCGCGGTAGTGCGGTAATAGAAGATTCACTTTGGGTAACTGGTAGTAATAATTCGGTGTTTGTCAGTCAAAATGGCGGCAAAACATGGCAGGATAAATCTTTAACAATTGAGCTTACCACTGACTTTAGAGATATTGAATTATTTGACGCTAATACGGCTATTGTTATGGGCATTGGCAGTGGCAAAGACTCGGTGCTTTATAAAACGATTAATGGCGGCAATAGTTGGTCATTGTTATATGAAAATCAAGATGAACAAGGTTTTTTTGATGCCATCGCTTTTTGGGATAAAGATAATGGTTTGCTTTTGGGCGATCCTGTTGATGGTTATTATGTTATTAAAAGAACAATTGATGGCGGTAAAACCTGGCGACGTATTCAAGCCCAAAACATTCCGAAAATACTTACTAATGAGTCAGCCTTTGCGGCTAGTGGTAATAGCATAATAGTTGGTGAACATGGCGATGCTTGGTTTGCCACAGGAGGAGACTCTGCCTCCATTTATACCAGTGAAGATTTTGGTGAAACATGGCAACGACAAAGTGTGCCCTTATATAACGAGACATCAACAGCTGGAGGCTATAGCTTAGCGATTAATCATTTACAGCAGGTTTTTATTATCGGTGGTGATTATAAACAAAGGGCTGGCAACTACGCTAACATGGCAACTTTTCACAACGATCAATGGGCTATTGTTGATACTGGCCAACACGGTTTAAGAACAGCAATGCGCTGTGAAGGCCTGGTATGTATTACTACCGGAAAAAACAGCAATGACATTTCTTTTGATGGTGGGCTAAGCTGGCGCATTTTAGCCAATACTTCGGCAGAAAAAAATAACCACGGCTTTTATACCTTAGCAAGTAATCAAGGTTTGTTTTTAGGCGCGGGTGCCAAGGGAAATGTAGCCATCTATTCCTTTCGTCAATAATCAGATAAATACAATTCTATTCTCTTGAAGTATCGGCTAACACGTAATTAGCAGGTGATTCATGCTTTAACCTCTGTTGCGACTATCTAGAGCGACACTGCTAAAGATCGCGCCAGTTAATATTAACTAAATACCTTTTTAAACGCCTCTTTATAACTACGTGATAGCTTTAACTTAGTGCCTGATTTAAAAGAAATCTCGCCATCACCGCTTGGTAGGTAGCTGATACTCTCAATTTCATTATGATTAATAGCATGGCTACGGTGAATACGGCTAAAACCCAAGGTTTCTATTCGATTGACTATGTTAGCCAAGGTCGACCGCAATGGGTATATCCGCCCCTTACTGTGTAGGTTGACATAATTGCCACAGGACTCAAGCCACTCAATATCGGAGACTTTAACTAGAAATTCTTTATCCAATTTTTTTACTAGAAAATGTTTGGGGATTTTATTCCCTTCCTCTTTATCAGCTTGCTCTTCATTTTCAGCAATCGGACTGGCTTCGCCTTTAAGACGACTATAGATGTACTGCACCATATGAAAGATGAAGAAAAAGAACAGATAGCCCCTGGCATCTTTTCGATACTCATACCAAAGCTCCCTAGATATAGAACCGAAGTCATAGTTGCCACTATTGATAAAATACACGCCCTCTCGAATGGTAATCATGATAAGAACGTGCGCTAAAGAGAAAAGTATTGAGCCAATTAAATGAGTTAGCAGTTGCTTTTTTATCTCTATAAGACGTGGAGGATAACGTTTAAAAAGCCAAATTATTGCCGGAAATATGCACAAGGTAGCTAACGCACTACTGAACTCCCAAGTAAAAGGTTCCCATAACGAAATACTTGGCTCGCCATGACGGCTGTGTTCCATCCAAACAGTAGAAGCGTTAATAATACTATTGATAAACAAGTAGACACCCACCACAAAGTAGCCGTAGAGGGTTTTATTTTTTTCTATTTGTTCAAATTGAGTGCTATTCATTTATCCCACTATTCCACCGTTTATCCCTAAAGCCAGTCATCATAAGCACTTAGGTGTTTTTCAACAAGAAGGTTTTTGTCAAACTGTTTGGTAAAATCTTAATGGAGAAAGGCATGACTTACAATAATAATGAACGTCACTATGATATTGACTGGTTAAGAACGTTGGCATTTGGCGTATTAATTTTATACCACGTTGGTATGTACTATGTAACCGACTGGGGTTGGCATATAAAAAGCGAAGCAACATCGACAATATTACAAGATATTATGATATTAACTAATCCGTGGCGAATGTCGCTGTTATTTTTTATTGGCGGCATTGCCTTGGCATTAGTACAACCACGATATTCGGCTTTGCACTTGACTAAATCACGAACCTCACGATTATTAATTCCGTTACTTTTTGGTATGTTTGTTATTGTTGTGCCCCAGATTTACTACGAAGCGCTAAGTCAGAATTTAATAGTCCCTGGGTATTTAAGCTTTTGGCATAGCTACATCAATCCCAATACAGACTTACTACGCGATCACCACACCATAATAGGTTTACTCACCTGGAATCACTTATGGTTTTTACCTTATTTATGGGTATATAGCCTTATCTTTATCATATTAAAATCACCACTTAATAAATTAGCCAATAGTAAATTACTTAAGAATATACCAGCAACATTAGCTTTTTCGATGGCTGTTTTAGCCTTAACTTTTGTTTGGTTTATGCTTCGACAAGACTATCCGCCCACTAATGCATTAATTAACGATTGGTATAATCACGGAAAATACTTATTAGTTTTCACCCTAGGTTATTTCTTTGTCTTACAGAAATTCTGGTGGAAATTTGTTATTGATAAGCGACTAATTTTACTGGTAGTAGCAATTTTAGCGTACATTCTCATCATTGCAGACAGACACGATGCTTTTACGGCTCTAGCGAGTCAGTTCGAGACTAACCTACAAGTTAAACTATTTTATGGCTTCATTTTCTCAATAAATCACTGGGCATGGTTATTTTGTGTGGTCGGCTTCGCCGGTTTCTACCTTAACCGACCAAGTCCAATACTAAGTTATGCAACAAAGGCTATTTTACCCTGGTACATTTTGCACCAGACCTTAATTATTGTTTTCGCCTGGTGGTTAAAACCCTTGCTGTTAAATTCGCTATTAGAAGCAATGTTATTACTTTCAATGACAGTTGCCGGTTGTTTGATTGGATATGAAGTGATTCGACGGGTAAATATTTTACGCCTGCTTTGTGGTATGAAAACAGTTAAAAAAAAGTACTCCATACAATGGCGATTTCAAAGTAAACGGTCTATTTAGCGACAAGACAACAGCGCTAATAAAGGCCTGTTGTCAACTAAAGACACTAAACTTATACTAGCTCAGAGACGAGTTCCTACTTTTAAAAGTAAGAACTTGTGAATCATTGGTAAGTTATAAGCCAGGTTTCCTACCTATCACCTATCAAATATATTTTGAAGATGTAGTAGATGTATAAAATACTTTTCACTTATTCTGGGATTCTCTCCCAGTGCCTTTCGCCAACGATTTTTGGCTAAAGGCACTAAAACAAATTAATCAAAAGTAAGCTTATGACCGGCTTTGTCTACTTTAGCTTTAAGATAATCTTCATTGCCGTCTTTAAGATGAGTAGAAGTATTGACTTCTTTTTCAACCGTCAGGCCATAATCTGTCAATGCTTTTACTTTAATTGGATTATTGGTCATTAACTTTAGAGTACTTATCTTAAGCGCTTCAAGCATTTGTCCAGCTTCAGTGAAGTCTCTTAAGTCATCACCAAAACCTAAATGGTTATTCGCTTCGTAGGTATTCATGCCTTCAGATTGCAGCTTATACGCATCAATCTTATTATATAAACCGATACCGCGCCCTTCTTGGCGTAGATAAAGGATCACACCACCTTCTGCAGCCATTAGATTAATAGCTTCATCAAGTTGCTCACCACAATCACAGCGAGAAGAATGAAAGACATCACCGGTTAAACATTCAGAGTGAATTCTAACCAGAGGGACTTTCTGTGATTTATCGGCCTGAGCAAAAACTAAGGCAACATGCTCTTTATCAGAATTAAGCGCTTTAAATGACACCATTTCTGCTGGGATGTCACTGTTAGAACCAACCTTTAATGAAATTCTTGTACGTACTTCAGCCATAGCTATTACTTATCTACTAACCTAAAATGAGTTGTTTATTTATCAATTATACCAGCGAATAGTTTCGCTGGCTTTAATTATAGAGATTATACCCTAAACCACTTTACTGGTAAGACCTTTTGTCGACAATTTTACTCTTACTTATGCTTACCACGAATAGGATAAGATAGGACAAGATACGATAGTTATTAACTTGATTTATCAACCAGCCTACTCCATTCAGAAAATATAAAAATTAAGGTACTTTAACGTTTTGAATTATTTAGCTCATCTATATTTCGCTCAAGCTAATGCAGATTCTCATTTCGGTAACCTGTTAGGGGATTTTGGCGGCAAAATTCATGCTCAACAGTTATCTACAGCAGTGAAAAAAGGCTTAGAGAACCACTATCTGGTTGACAGATTTACCGATAGCCACGCTTTAGTAAAACAAGCTAAATATTTGTTTTCAGTACCGCGCAGAAGGTTTGCCGGTATTGCCTTAGATGTACTTTTTGATCATTTCCTTATACGGCATTGGTCAAGCTTTCATAAAATACCCTTGAGCCAGTTTAAACAAAGCAGTTATGCCTTACTCAATGAAAATATTAGCTTTATGCCTAGTAAAATGCAGCAAGTAGTTACGCGCATGACAAAAAATGATTGGTTTAAAGAATATGAAACGATTGAAGGCATAGGTTTTGCGCTAGATAATATTGCCAAGCGCATTCGCTTTGCTAATCAATTTAGTGGTAGCATTGAAGATATAACTCGACACTATGTTGAATTAGAGCTTGTGTTTTTAGCTTTTTTTCCTGACTTGATTGAGCATGTAAATAAACATGGCCTAGAGACTAAATCATTGAACCGAAGCTCGGCTTAACAAATACCTATCTAGCCACTATTTCTTCATCTTTCTACGTTAAATTCATATGTAAAGACCATTTATTCTAGAACAACAACAACAACAACAACAACAACAACAACAACAACAACTGCGGGTAAGCTTTTAGGGTTAAGTTCCATCATTTACACAACCTCATGACAGCGATGATTAAAAAAGGCAATTCATTTTAAGTCTACAGTTAACACCGACTTGGTATAAACTAGCTAGGTCCTAATAATGTAGAAAATACTATGTATCCTTTGAATTATGTCGAACCTGTATTTCGTCCACCAAGTGAGTGGAAAAGTCTAATATTACAAGTCACTAATGGCTGCTCATGGAACAAGTGTTCATTTTGCGACATGTACACCAGTGAAAATAAGAAATTCAAACCTAAGAAAGTTGACTTGATAGAGCAAGAAATTATTAAAGTGGCTGAATCAGGCATAAAAACTGGCCGAGTGTTTCTTGCTGATGGCGATGCCATGATGTTGCCTTTTAAGCGTTTAAAAGAAATTCTCGAATTAATAGAACTGCACTTGCCGCAAGTAACTCGAGTATCTAGTTACTGCCTGCCACGAAACCTCAGGAATAAAACCGTTGAACAATTAGCTGAACTTAAAAACTTAGGCTTGAAGTTAATGTATATCGGCTGTGAAAGTGGTGACGATGAGGTACTGGCATTAATTGAAAAAGGCGAGACTTACCAAAGCTCATTAATCGCCCTTAATAAAATAAAAAAAGCGGGCATGAAAAGTTCAGTAATGATTTTAAATGGTCTCGGCGGCCCTGAATTATCTAGGCAACATGCCATCAACTCAGCCAAACTGATGAACGAAGCGCAACCTCACTTTTTATCAACATTAGTAGTGTCTTTCCCACTAGGTGAAGTACGCTTTGCTGAAAAGTTTACTCAAGCATCATTAAAACCTTTTCGTCAGCTAACCCAGCAAGAGTTATTTAGTGAAATGGAAGTACTGTTATCAGAGTTAGATTTAGAAACAACTATTTTTCGCTCTGATCATGCATCAAACTACCTAGTACTCAAGGGAGTATTAGGCAATGATAAAGCAGCGCTTTTGGGCCAAGTAAGACATGCACTGCAACAGCCCAGTGATGCCAATTTAAGACAAGAGTGGCAACGAGGTTTATAAAGACTTTTATTCCTTGAAAATATAAGACACCGAGTGCTACCTAGCTCTACTAGTAGTAAATACTCAAAACGATTAGTTGCTAGGTAAGGCTTGGGTTTGATAAATATTCGAATTGAGTTGTTCTATATCACCGAATAACAGCTCATTATTTGTTATATCAAAATGTGCTGTTTCGGTGAGAGTGAGTGTTGTTAAAACATTAGTTATCTCAGAGTAACCTTGTATTTGTCCTTGAATATTACGCTCAAACCAAAACCACAATGGACCTCTTTTAGCTAAATTAAATTGCCGACCGTTGATTAAGTTTTTTGCGGATATTTTTTGACTGATAACGGCTATTGGTAACTCGCCAGAGAACAGTTTATTTTCTTGGTCAAGCCAAAGGTTATTATCTGCGGTTATTTGATATTGAATAAATTGCCATTTTTTATCTTCAGCTAAAACTTCACCTGAATTTAGCTGGTAATAATAGACCTGCCACTGAGCGTTTACCTTCATGCTATAACTAATCGTCTCAGCGGATTTAAATGAAACACCTTGAATCTGCGCCTGCGGTATTTTAAGCCGTTCAAACAACCCTGTCGAAGAGTTAATCAAGTGGATTTCATTTAATGTTAACGCAACTAAATAATTGCCATCGGGCGACCAGAGTAAATCAACATAATGACGACTATCATTAAACTGGGTAAGCTTCTTGCGTTGCTTACTTTCACTATCCGTTAACCAAACTTCTTCATTGCCCGATGCTAAACCAATATAGGCTATTTGATTATTATGATGGGCAAATACGGCTAAACGCTCATCGACTGAATCATTAACAATAACTCGCTCTTTTTTAGTCGATAAGTCGATTAAATGTACATTATAATTATCTTTGCCTGATGAAAATAAATAATCAGTTTCATTTACATGCCGACGTGGACTTCTTATTTGTCTGCTACCTGAGTGCACAACTTGTTTATCATGTCCGGTTAAGTCATAACTCAGTAACTGGTGTGCTGGATGCTCCCCCATCAAAACAACTCTAGCGCCTGAATGACTCCAAATACCACAACAAATATAAGCATTTTGTTTAAATAATAACGTCAACTCATCGGTTTCTAGGTCAAGAGAGTAAAAGCCTTCCCATTGTTGTTTATCTGGGGATGAAATTAATAATTTATTTTCTGTTGGGTGCAAGTCAAATTGAAAATTGCCGCCTAAAAACCTTTCAGGTTGATTTAAGCGTTTTATCTGATCGTTGGTTAAATTAAGTTCAAATAACGAATAGGGGGTATTCCCCCCGGAATTTTCAGCATAAATTAAGCGGTTATTATCATGGCTAAAGGCTATTTTTCCATAACTACCCGCAGGACAGTTATGGATTAACTGTGGCTCTCCAAGTTCAAGACCGTTTACGGTTCGAATATAATATTGGCATTGCTGTGGCGTTGCGGCTAAATAAACAATTAATTTACCATCGCTACTCCAACTTGCTGGCCCTACCCCAATATTTTCTCCGTGAGAAATTTCGATCATAGCCTCATCAACAACATTTTTAATGATCAAATGCATTTGGTCATTTTTTACCGACATATAAGCAACACGAGTACCGTCAGGAGAGAAGTCCGGATACACTTCATCGCCCGCATCAGTTGTTAATACTTTTGTATGCGTAGAAACAGTTGGCGATTTTTGACCTTGCTGCCACAGGTTATAAAAGCTAATAATCAATATTATAATAACCAGAGCAGTGATATATGTTGTCCGGCGATCTTTAGTTTTAGTTGGGTTTGGCTCTGCAAAAGTAACTTTAGATAAGACCTCTGCGTTAGTCTCTTCCTGTACTATTGATATAGATTTTTCATGAATTTGAGTCTTAGTCTCTACCGGCGGAACAGCTTGTAAATCGGCTTCATTTATTGGCTTCACGTTAGCAATAAACTTATAGCCTTTTTTGGGAAAAGTAGCGATAAATTTAGGTTGTCTGGCATCATCATTAAAAACTTTACGCAGCTTAGTAATTAACTTACTCACGGCATTATCGCTAACAATTCGTCCTAACCAGACTTGTTCGATAAGCAGATCTTTACTGACAATTAGATCTGTGTTTTGACAAAAGTAGCTTAATAAAGCCACCATCATCGGCTCTAATTGCACACACTCGTTTGTCGATGTTAAAGTTTGTTGTTGATCACAAAAAACAAATTGTGCTATTTGCCAACGCATGCAAATGCCCATAAATAGGATAAGTAGCTGGAAAATAGCATATACCAGCGTATTGGTCATCAAAAGTCACAAAAAGTCACAGGCTTTTCACGTCAATTATCTCTCATTGCTCTACCATTTTAGCCCTAATAAATTCAAAGACACTTGGTATCATCCTAAGGCTTATTAATGAACAAAGCACAGCAAAAAATCGAGTATGCAACCCCTCCCCTGTTTCGTTATTTATCTATAGTTATATTATTAACGTTCCTATTTGCCTTGCCAAAGGCTCAAGCAGAAGAAGGCATAGAAACTACAGCTATAAAAAAAACATTTATGACACCTTTATTGTTATCTCAAGTAAATATTAGCAACAGTGCTGACACCTTAACTTTACTCAATAAAAAACAATTTCATCAACAGCTTTTATTGCTGGCAAAACAACTTAGTGCTGCAACAATAAATCAGCAAAGTATGTTTAATAAAATTGCCTTACTATCCATTTTAACAAAGCACAAAACTCTACTTGAAACCGTCGCTGAACATAAAAATGCTATCTCGTATTCTCATTATGCTTTACATAGTAAAACTCAACTAAAACTTGAACAGTTAGTGGCTGAAAAATCAGAGCTAAATCCATTCATAAAAACCTTAACTAATGATTTTTCTCAGTCATTAGTGTTGATGGATGATGAGGCATTATTTCAAAAAACCAGTGCATTAAACTGGTCGGTATTACGTGCGCAAGATTATGTTCATAATGTATTTGAACGCTACCAGAATTTAGCTGAACTTAACGTTAAACAAGCGGTAGACTTAATTGTTAATGCCCACCTTTATCACGTACTTTCAAAAGTGCTGCCCGTTAGTGATAAATTATTGGCTATTGAGAATAATAAACGTTATGACATTCAAGCTGACACCCTTATTACTACACCGGACGGCATTGAATTATCAGCGACAATAGTTAGGAAAAAAAATACTAAAGGTAAGCTGCCGACGGCACTGCAATTTACTATTTATGCTGACGAGTCCGCCCATATAAAAACAGCTACTCATGCCGCTGCCCATGGTTATGTTGGCATTGTGGCAAACTCTAGAGGTAAACGTTCAAGTACTAATGAAATATCCCCTTGGGAGTTTGATGGTGAAGATGCAAGACGTGTTATTGATTGGGCCAGCAAGCAGAGTTGGAGCAATGGTGACGTTGTTATGTACGGCGGCAGTTATAATGGCTTTACCCAGTGGGCTGCGGCAAAAAAAATGCATCCCGCGTTAAAAGCAATGGCACCTTATGCCGCGGCAAGTTTGATCACTGGTTTGCCTTATGAAAATAATATCCTGTTAACGGGTAATTACCCTTGGGCATTTCATGTCACCAATAATAAAACCATGGATAATAGTGTTTATAGTGATTGGCAAAGCAGTGAAAATCTACAAAAGACATTGTTTGAAAGTGGTCGTGCCATTAAAGATATTGACAAGATTGACGGTAAAGCTAATCCTTGGTTTCAAAAATGGTTAGAGCATCCTAGCTTCGATAGTTATTATCAAAAAATGGTGCCTTATCAAACCGATTATACCGACATTAATATCCCTGTACTGAGCGTGACAGGCTATTTTGATGGCGGCCAGATTTCTTCGTTAGACTATTTAAAGCGGCATTATAAATACAATAAAAATGCTAACCATTCCTTGCTCATTGGCCCATACGGCCATATTAGCGCACAAAGAAAACCTCGCTCACATTACAGTAATTATCAACTGGATGAAGTCGCTTTAGAAAAAGATACCGATGAAGTGGTTTTTGCCTGGTTTGATCATCTACTGTTTAATAAAGAGCAACCAAAACTTGTGCAAGACAAAGTTAATTATCAATTAATGGGCAGCAATACATGGCGCCATAGCAAGTCACTGGATGAGCTGAATAAACAGTCAATCGCTTTTTATCTTGCATCATCTGTCGATGATGATGGGCATTTTACTTTATTAACCAGCCCAGAAAAGCAAAGCACTTTTGTTTCACAAACTGTCGATATGACCAACAGAACAACAGAGCATAACCGTGCACCTTGGCCTATTATACAAAAAAAGTTAAATGAGCCTAACGGCATTGTCTATATAACAGAAGCATTTGAATCGACTCAAGAACTAGCAGGTGCAATCACCGGAACTTTTGAAATTTCAGTGAATAAAAAAGATGTTGATATTGGCTATAATTTTTATGAAATAGATAAGGATGGCGAAGTTTTTCATTTCAATACTTATCGAAGTAGAGCAAGCTTTGCTAACGACATGAGTAAACGCAAATTATTGATACCAAATAAGAAAACCTCTATCCCAATTATCAACGCCAGAATGACGGCTAAGCTGATCAACAAAGGTAGTCGATTAGTCATTGTGCTTAACATCAATAAAAATGTAGATGCGCAAGTTAACCTAGGATCAGGAAAATATGTCAATGAAGAAACCCTTAAAGATGCTGGAGAGCCGCTGAAAATAAAGTGGTTTAACGACAGTAAAATTAATATTCCTTTAAAACCATGGACAGGTGATTAACCCACCTCTTTAATCGACTAAAAATTAGAGAAGAAGTGAGGCCTTGAAAGCATCACTTTTTGTTGTCATTCAACAAAACCTTTTTCCAATAATTCTGTTTATCTAAAAAATAATCTTATCCAACACTCAACTTATGCTACTCAACCATGGATTTCGTTCATTAGACGTATTTGAATTTCTCACGATTAATAAGCTTGCTATGGTGAGTGAAATGAGAAAAATAACAATAGGAACATCATGAAAGCATTAAATATGGTATTAAGTAAAAAATTAATGAAAACCTCTACGCTGATAGGGCTTACATTAACTACCCTAGTATCCACTCAAATTTCTGCACAAACCCAGGTAATTCATGCTGGTAAAGTATTAACAATTCCGGGTAAAGCGCCTTTAACTAAACAAACAATTGTCGTTAAAAATGGCGTAATTACCGCAGTTAAATCGGGCTTTATATCAGCAAACAAAATCGCTAAAGATGCACAATTAGTTGATTTATCTACCAGCTTTGTAATGCCTGGGCTGATGGATATGCATGTGCACTTACAAGGCGAATTAGGTCCTAACAATGACAGTGAAAAACTAAAAATGTCTGATGCAGACAAACTGGTTAAAAGTGCCTATTTTGCTAAAAAAACCTTGATGGCCGGCTTTACCACCGTTAGAGATTTAGGTGGCAACGCCGAGCAAAGTTATGCTCTACGTGATGGTATTGCTAAAGGTTACCTTCAAGGACCAAGAATTATTGCCGCTGGCAGTAATGTTGCCGTAACTGGAGGTCATGGCGATGTTGATGGCATGAGCCCTGCTCTGTTAGAAATGCATACAGCTAAAACTGTCTGTGATGGCCCTTATGATTGTCGTCGTGCTACTCGCCGAGCAATTAAGTTTGGTGCTGATGTGATAAAAATAACCTCTACTGGTGGCGTATTGTCAGATACAGACACAGGTACAGGCCAACAAATGGCTGATGATGAATTAAGAGAAGTAATAGACTCTGCTCATGCCTTAGGCAGAAAAGTCGCCAGTCATGCCCATGCTGCAGCGGGCATAAACGCCGCGTTAAGAGCCGGTGTTGATAGTATTGAACATGGCAGTTACGCTAATGAAGAAAGTATTAAACTGTTCAAAGAAACTGGCGCTTATTTAGTGCCTACCCTGATGGCCGGTGATACCGTGGTAAATTTAGCAAAAAACACCAACTTTATGTCGCCAGCGATTAGTGCCAAGGCCATTCGCGTCGGTGGAGATATGATTGAGAACTTTAAACGTTCATATAAATCCGGAGTAAAAATAGCTTACGGCACTGATAGCGGTGTTTCTAAACATGGTAATAACGGTAAAGAAGCTGTGTTGATGTTCAACGCTGGCATGAAACCACAAGATATATTAAAAACAGCAACGGTGAATGCCGCTGACTTAATAGGTAAATCAGACTCGTTAGGTACTATTGAGGCGGGTAAAATGGCCGACATTATTGCCATGGATAACAGTCCATTAATCGATATTAAAGAATTGCTGGGTGTCGATTTTGTCATGAAATCTGGCGTTATTGTCAAAAACTAAAGCTAATCAAATTTCCTCTTAAAAAAGGCTGACATCCACCAATGAAAGTAGCGGTAGATGTTCGCCGATATATTAACTTTATTTAAGCTTTGTCTGACAATATTGATCGCCATAATAGTTGTTTGAGTAGTTACAAATAAGTCCTGTTTTTTTGGTGCTAGTTAATTTTAACTTTGATTTAAAAGTATTTATTACAGTACTAACTATATGATTAATGATATTTTTCATTTTAGTTCACCTTCTTTTTTATGATGATGTTAGTGTGCCCCATCATGATCCTTCAGTAAATTTAACAATATTGAAGATAGTGTTCTATATAACTGAACTAGCTCATCGGTACTAAGATAAAAACTAAGCCAAGCTACATTTATTGGTTAATTGTTCAGTAAAAATATCTTGTAGCATAGTTAACTCATTGGTTCTGACATAATTGGGCCTGATCACTAAGGCAATGGTTCTATGTGGGCCAGGTTCATTTAAGTGAATAGCCCTAATTTCTGATTCGTTATAGGTTAGTTGATCTAAAGCCATTTGTGGTACTAGTGTCGTACCAAGTTTGCCAGCAACCATTTGAATTAATGTATGTAAACTGGCGGAGTCAAAATCTGTATCTTGTTTTTTGTTTTGCAAACTACACGCCGCTAAGGCGTGCTCTTTTAAACAATGACCATCTTTTAATAGCATTAACTTATCTATTTCTAACTCATCACTGCTAATTTCCTGAACTTTATCCGGGCATTCATCTTTATGACAGACCCAGTAAAAATCCTCATGCCAAAAATCAAAACTCATCAACCCCTCAATTGGATAAGGCAATGCCAGAACAGCTGCATCAATCTCGCCAATGCGCACCTTTTCCACTAAAACATGTGACTGTTCTTCAATGATTTTTAATTTAAAGTTTGGATATTGCTTTCTAACCTCAGGTAATACTTTAGGTAACAGGTAAGGACCAATTGTTGGGATCACCCCGATAGTCATAGGGCTGACAAAAGGTTTTTTATTGCTTTGCGCTATGTGTAAAAGCTCGTCTAACTCTAGCTTCACCTGTTTGGCTTTATTAAGTATCAATTGACCGTCATTGGTGACTAATACCTGCTTATTATTACGTTCAAAGACTGCTACCCCTAATTGCTTTTCAAGCTCAGTAATGGCGGTGCTTAAAGCCGATTGCGAGACATTGCATGCCTCTGCCGCCTTTTTAAAGTGTAAGGTTTTTTCAATAGCTAATGCATAGTGCAGTTGTTTTAATGAGATCATATTTTGTGAGTACTTAGTGATAATTTAATATCTATTTTTTTAGAACATAAAAGTGATTTTAATCAGAAATACCAAACTAGTCATTATTTTTAGTATGAGAAAAATAGAAGCTTATCTTCAAGTTAATCAAATATTCAAATGCCGCGGCTTTCCTTATGATTTATATAAATTTATTTATCACTAATTAAAAACAGGGGAAAAACATGTTAAAGAAAACACTTCCTATTGCAACGGCTATATCAGTAGCGCTCTCATCAATGATACTGCCGACACAAGTATTGGCAGCCAGTGAAACAAAAACTAATCAATTCTGGTGGCCTGAACAACTAAACCTATCGCCACTGCGTCAACATGGCGCTGAATCCAACCCTTACGGCGAAAAATATAATTATGCCAAAGAGTTTGCCAGCCTTGATTTAACCCAACTTAAAAAAGATATTCAAAGCACACTTACTGACTCAAAAGCTTGGTGGCCTGCAGACTGGGGCCATTATGGTCCATTAATGATACGCATGGCATGGCACAGTGCCGGTGTTTATCGCGTGCACGATGGCCGCGGTGGCGCATCTGGCGGACAACAACGATTCGATCCACTAAATAGTTGGCCAGACAATGCTAATTTAGATAAAGCGCGTCGTTTATTATGGCCGGTTAAACAAAAATACGGTCGTCAACTTTCTTGGGCTGATTTAATGGTACTTTCAGGCAATGTCGCCCTTGAGTCTATGGGTTTTAAAACCTTTGGTTTTGCTGGTGGTAGAACCGATGATTGGGAACCCGATTTAGTTTATTGGGGACCTGAAGCCGCCATGCTTACTGATGAACGTCGCGATAAAAAGGGTAAACTAAAAGGCCCATTAGCAGCGGTAGAAATGGGCTTAATTTATGTTAATCCTGAAGGCCCACATGGTAACCCTGATCCACTGTTAGCTGCTAAAGATATTAGAATGTCATTTGGCCGTATGGCAATGAATGATGAAGAAATAGTGGCTTTACTTGCTGGTGGTCATACTTTGGGTAAGGCACATGGCGCGAAAAAACCGAGTAAATGTGTTGGCGCAGAGCCAGCAGCAGCGACTATTGAAGACCAAGGCTTAGGCTGGAAAAATAAATGTGGCACTGGTGTTGGTGCAGATACTATCACCAGTGGCTTAGAAGGCGCTTGGACGGTTACCCCGACAAAGTGGTCATCTAATTACTTAGACAATCTAATGAACTTTAATTGGGTACTAACAAAAAGCCCAGCCGGAGCAAAGCAGTGGATTCCTGATAATAAAGCAGCGGCTAATTTAGTGCCCGATGCTCACATCCCTAATAAGCGTAACGCTCCTATTATGTTCACTACTGATATTGCTTTAAAGGAAGATCCTAGCTTTCGTAAAATTGTTGAGCGTTTTAGAAAAGACCCTGCTCAATTTGATAAAGCCTTTGCTAAAGCTTGGTTTAAGTTAACCCACAGAGATATGGGACCTAGAGCTAGGTATGTCGGCACAGAAGTACCAAGTGAAGTATTAACTTGGCAAGACCCTATTCCGGCGGTAAAACACCCGCTTATTACCAACAAAGAGATCAACAAGCTTAAACAGCAAGTTGTAAATTCCGGCTTAACTACTGCGGAGTTAGTCAGAACTGCTTGGGCGGCAGCGTCGAGTCATAGAGTTACTGATATGCGTGGTGGTGCCAATGGTGCTCGCATTAACCTTGCACCGCAAAACAACTGGCGGGTAAATAACCCAAAAGAGTTAAACAAGGTATTAGCTAAACTTGAAATTATTCAGGAGAAATACAATAAAACATCGTCTTCGAGCCAAGTATCGCTGGCTGATTTAATCGTTTTAGCTGGCGCTGCCGCAATCGAAAATGCCGCCAAGCAAGCTGGTACTCAAGTAACCGTGCCATTTTTTCCTGGTCGTGCTGATGCGAGCCAAGCACAAACTGATGTTAAATCGTTTAATTACTTAGCGCCGAAAGCTGATGGCTTCCGTAATTTCTTTACCGATGAAAGCTACATGTCACCAGCAGAAATGTTAGTGGATAAAGCCAACTCACTTGGTTTAAATGTGCCTGAAATGACAGTACTTGTTGGCGGTATGCGTTCGCTTGATGCCAACTATGACGGCTCATCTTACGGAGTATTCACCAATACCCCGGGAAAATTGAGCAATGACTTCTTTGTAAACTTACTTGATATGGCTACCGTGTGGAGTAAAGATGAGTATAAGGTTGGGGTTTATCTTGGCCATGACCGTGTTTCAGGAAAATTAAAGTGGCAAGCCACCCCTGTCGATTTAATTTTTGGCTCTAGCTCAGAATTAAGAGCCATCGCTGAAGTGTACGCCTCAAACGATGCCGAGAAGAAGTTCATTAATGACTTTATTGCCGCTTGGGTTAAAGTCATGCAGTTAGATCGCTTTGACTTAAAATGAGTTTAAACTAAGGTCGGGATGAAATTAAAGTTGAAATGAGTTTAAGGATAATTAAAATTTACCTTAACTTATTTCCTTTAAAAATTGCCTAACGAAAAAGCAAGTAACAGCCTTGACAGTACTCGCTTTAAAGACATAAATTTAACAACCATCTATAGTTCATATTAAGAGGAAGAGGGAAATAAAGAGGCCTAACTAATTTTAGAAGTAGGCGAAGTGACTTAAAGGTTGAAACTACTACTGTATTCTTTAGTCTTGGTGACGCCTATAAATAGCGTTATCAAGAAAGTAGCCATAAAAGTTATGAAACTAGTTAAGCTTTTACCACCAGCAAGACACCGCATGTGGCTAATATACTACTTGATAATCGATTCAGAGCACGCCGAGCCAGGTATCCCTTAAACAAATGACCAGCTTTACCGCCAGCACAGGCATAGGCACTCAGCACACCACCAACAGCAATGGTTGAAATAAACAAAATAACAACGACTTCATACAGTCCAATACTTGATAGCTCAATAAACGCAGGGAAGAAACCTAAGTAAAATAAAATGGCCTTTGGGTTAGCCAGACCAATACATAAACCAACAAAGATATTGGCGATTAAGCTTTCTGATTGAAACTCTACTCTTTGGGTGAGCACTATATCGGCTTGCCAAGTACGATAAGCCAACCATAACAAATAGCTGGCCCCTAAATACTTAAGCCATGCAGTAAACTCGCCTAACAAAGAGACAAGTGTTGATAGACCAGTCAATGCTAAGCATATGAAAACATAGTCGGCAATCACTATACCTAAGGTCACCATTAAGCCATTTTTAGCTCCTGATGATATTGAGCGTGAAATAACAGCCATAACACTGGGTCCTGGAATTAGGGCTGATATCGACATCGCAAAAAAAAGCGCTATGCCTGACATAAGGGTCATAACATTACCTTAAGTTGAGTTGAGTTTTTTAAAATTGGGCTTAACTGAATCTGTGGCAGGAGATATTCTATATATTAAAAAAAATATAAAACCATTTAAGCCGTATTAATTTTGCTCGGCAAAATCGATTAGCGTTTGACCAGACATACGATAGCCGACCCATTCATCTTGTGATTTGGCGCCAATGGACTGGTAAAAGTCACGTGATGGGGTATTCCAATCAAGACAGCTCCATTCAAACCGGCCGCAGCCTTTTTCTAAGGCAATTTGTGCCATTTTTTTCAGTAATAATTTACCTGCCCCCTTGCCGCGATGTTCAGGTGAAACATAAAGATCCTCCAAATAAAGGCCTGGTTTTGCTAACCAAGTTGAATAGTTATAAAAATAAATAGCGATACCCACAGGTTTTCCTCCTTGCTCACAAATCAATGCATTAACATGACTATCTTTTGAAAAAATTGTTTCTTCGATAGTTAGTTCCGTGGCATGCACTTCATGCTCAGCTTTTTCATAAGCCGCTAGCTCTTTAATAAAATGTAAAACCTGTTTGCTATCTGCAGCTACAGCTGAACGAATTGATAATTGATTCACGTATGACTCCGTTGTTGTTCATGGCTAATTGATTTTTTACTTTTGATTATTGGCGCTATCATAGCGCCTGTAGTACTATGACAACAGTGCATTATATTCATATAAACATGTGTTAAATTCATAATGAATCTACATCAAATTGATTTAAACCTATTACTTTTATTCGACGCTTTATACCGTTACCGCTCGGTTTCTATGGCAGCTAATGAAATTTTCCTTAGTCAGTCAGCGTTCAGCCATGGGTTATCCCGGCTTAGAAAACGTTTATCCGATGATTTATTTGTCCGTATCAATAACGTTATGGAGCCAACCCCCTTCGCCCATGAATTAGCAAACCATATAACCCCTGCTTTAGCTCAAATTCATAGTGGCTTAAATAGTAGCTTAGTGTTTGATCCCGCCACCAGTGATATAGAATTAACGTTTTCAGCCACCGATTACACTCAATTTAATTTATTACCAAAACTTATCAGCCATATTAGCAAAGTAGCACCTAACATCAGCATCTCTGTGATTCCATGTGAAGAAAAGTCCCCGACAGCAAGACTTGTTACTGGCGAATTAGATTTTGTCTTAGGTTTTAGTCATGAAATTGAAAAATCATCCACCATTGAGCGGCAAACATGGTTAGAAGATAGCTATTGCACCATAGCAAGGAAAAACCACCCTCAACTAACAAATGGCTTAACGCTAGATACCTATTTGGACTTATCTCATGTTCGATTATCACCTTGGGCTGAAAAAAAAGGTATTGTTGATCAGCAGCTAGCTAAACTGGGGCTTAGCCGTCATGTTTCTTTGCAACTACCGAGTATAATGGCTGCCCCATATATCATAGCAAACTCAGATCACCTGCTAACATTTCCACGACTTATGGCCGAACATGTCGCCAAAACTGTCGATATTGAGATCTTCACCCCACCCATTGCCATACCTAACTATCAGCTCAATTTATATTGGCACAAATTAAACAACAGTAAAACCAGTCACCGATGGTTAAGCCAGATAATTAGTCAGTTATAACTTTAGTTTCAGGGCTAGGCAATGATGTAAAAATTGAGGAATATAAACCTATACTGCTTCGTTAATTTTTAATCTAAACTGACTTAACGCTCAGGGGTAGAGTGATACAAAAAATGATGCCATTTCCCTGCTTATCATAGCATTGAATATCTCCCTGCATCAGCTGAACGACTAGGTTATATACTATGCTTAGTCCCATTCCTAAGTTTTTATTTCCCATTTTAGTGGTACAAAAAGGTTCAAATACATCATTCACAATAGTAGGGTCTATTCCTTTGCCATTATCTTGATATTTAACTTCAACGTGGGTATCGGTTTTAGCGATTTTAATATCTATTTGGGGGGCTAAAGTTCCCTCAAAAGCATGATCTATAGAGTTAGTAATTAATTGACTAATAACTTTATTCAAGGCTTCTGGATAACCTAATATCAGCACCTTATCTCCATAGACATTTATTACTGGTTTATCTTGCTTAAGTAATATCAGCATTAGATCTGTCTGTTTAATCAGGTGATCTAACACTTCAAATTCTTGCTGTTTTTCTGCCTCCAAGCTTTCAGAAATTAGCTTAAATTGGCTTATTAAATTGGCGACGTTATTCATAGAGTTTAAAGAAAGCTCACAACCTTTATTCAAACCAGTAATTAACGAGTCAATCTCTGATTTTTTAACCTCACCGCCCTTGATTAACCGGCCAAAAACTTCAACTTTTTCATGTATGTGCGACACACCAGTAACCGCTATACCTAAAGGTGTATTTAC
Source organism: Colwellia psychrerythraea (assembly GCF_000764185.1). Taxonomy (GTDB): domain Bacteria; phylum Pseudomonadota; class Gammaproteobacteria; order Enterobacterales; family Alteromonadaceae; genus Colwellia; species Colwellia psychrerythraea_B. The sequence goes on along the minus strand of NZ_JQEC01000004.1, from coordinate 18,424 downwards.
TTGATGAGCCATTCTAGAGACTAACGTGGTCAGTGCAGACATTTTTCCCGATTTAACTAATTGCTCTTGTGTTTGCTGCAATTTAGTTAATGTTTCAGAGAGGTTGCTATTAGATCTTGCGATGATTTGCTTGCTTCTTTGCAATACCCATAAAAAGATAGTCAATATAACGAATATACAAAGACCCGAAATAAGCATTATGTTAGTTTTTTGCCGTTCGCTGCTAACCTGTAGGTCTTTAATTTCAGCGTTCTTTTTTAACGATAATATATTAAGATCTTTAGAAATTGCCTCTGAAGTATTAAGGTAACTAGCCACTTTAACGCTTGTTTTACGCGAAACCACTTGCTCAATAGTTTGCTGATAAAGCAACAATGCTTGATAAGCGCTTTGGTAGTCTTTTTTATGCTCAAATATCTTCCGCTGTAAGTCATAAGCTTTAGCTAGGCTGGTATTATTTTTTTGCTCTACTGCTGCCAGGATGACATTTTTGACTTCTTGCTCTGCTATGGCCAATTGATTACTGGCAACATAGGTTTGAATTAAAGCTAACTTACTAACCAGTAGCCCTTTAACAAAACCCGCTTGCTCTCTTATTTCAATCGCCTTATTAAAAGCAGTTTCTGCTTGTTGGTATTGCTTTTGTTGATAAAGGAGTAAACCTATATTTTGATAAGAAAATGATGAGTGGAATGTCAATTGATGTTTAAGTCTCATGTCTAAAGATTTTTCTAGCAGCTCAGCAGACTTTTGATAGTTTTTTACCCCTAAGTAGGCTTCCCCTAAATTGTTATAGGTGCTCGCTATAACAGCCGCATTATTACCCGTTAACACTTTCTCTAAAGCAGACTCTAAATAAGTAACCGCTTCTTTAAAAAAACCTAACTTGATAAAAGCATAACCAATATTACCCTCACTAATGGCTTGAATTTGACTAAACTCGTCAATACTTTTTACTACGTTATAAGCTTTTAAGTTTGACTCCAGCGAGCCTTCAATATTATCCATATGCCAATAGACAATGGCTTTAGTGTTGTAGTAGTGCCAGAAAGAGTTCTTATCACTTGAATATTCGGCTAACTCTTTAACCTCTTCAATAAGAGAAAGTGCGACCTGATGATTATTTAGATAAGTATTCGCAACGACTTCATGCCTAATAAGCTTAATTTTTTCTGTAGAAGTTAACTCTATTTTACTTTTTTTGAGTCGGTCTATTGCAGTAAGAGCTTGCTCTGGCTGAGAAACAACCAAAGACTCTATATTAGCTAACCTTTCAGCAAGGCTTTCTTGGGTAGTAGCCCAAGTAAAATTAACTACAAATAAAAGTAATATAACTAACAGTGTTAGATTAGCCTTGAGCATTAGTAATACACCACTCGATACTGTATTAAAATATAATTATAGTAATTAATTGGCCAATAGAGAGCTTAAAGCAAACTTTTCAACTGCTCTGTCGATGTTAAAGTAGCAAGAAAACAATCAAAAGAAGAAGTCACTGATATAAATCAAAACATATAAAGCATGATTATGTTCAACTTAATCACACCATTGCAATGAATTATTTTGTCTGCTAACTGAGACAAAACAGTGTGAGTTTTTGTGAATAAAACAGCAAGGTATTATTAACCGGCTTCTTTATATTGCTGTCACTTCATTGTTAATTAGCTCAAATTATCAATGAACTGACAAAACACAGTTGCCTATAAATGAACTAAGACAATAAACTTAAATACTTAGCGCTACTTAGCCCAATAGACTTGCTCTAAACTATCTTCACGTTCAGGTAAACCGCGTGACAGTCTTGGCGAATGTTGTACTAATACTTCGTAACTCGCGCGATTTGCATATTTACTCATTTGAGATAGAGACGAATAAGTTAGGGCTTGTTGTTGATGTTTACTCGAGTTCTCAACATTTCGTTTATGGTAAACATTAGCGCTTAAATCATGAAGTACTGCGGCTAATGCTGCATCCCCTGCGCCATTAGTATTTTTAATACTGTCAGGGCCGCCCATGTAAGGGGCTGTATGGGTATAAATACGAATAGGTTTTTTACACGACTCCAATAACATTGGCCTCGAATATTCATATTGATTAAAGTCTTGAATAGCACCAGATAATAATGGGTACTCACTTTCGCGTTTATCGACATCATCAACATAACCCGCCATGTATAAACCTTCAGGGCCGGCAGTACAAATAACCATATCTACCCAATCTAAACATTTGTCAGCAGCCTGTAACGGGTCTTCAATGCCCGTAATAGCTAATGCCTCTTCCTCATTCATTGTTAATATATTAACGTGTTCTTTGACAAACTTTTGCCAAAACTCTGGCTCTTTTTCGATTACAAACTTAGTACCTAAAGTCAGTACCACAGGCACGCCTGCAGCATTGGCACACTTTACTGCTTTTACTGCCGCTTCTGTCATGGTATCACCTGGCTCAGTTCTCATTAAATAAGAGCTGATCACCAGCGCAGAAGCACCTGCAATTAAAGATTCATCAATTGAGTCAGGACGAAGTTGGTTAATTAAACCGGCATTAATACCAAAGGTTCGTTCACCCGTGTCATCAATTAAGGTGAAACAACGACCAATAGGGCCATTTACTGGCTGCAAGTAATTTAAGTCTACCCGTGAAGAAGTATTACTAATAAACCGATAGGCGTAATCACCAACATGAATATTTTCTGACATAACACCAAGTAATACTGAACGGTCGTCTGCCAATACAGAATAATTGTGCATGGTATTACCAATAGTGCCACCGGCAAACTCATAATTAATTAGGGATTCATCTTTCAAACGCTGGTAGAGTTTTTCAGTTACTTCATCTGAAATGATTTGTGACATGCCACGTGTTAAAGAAAATTCGTCAAGAAATGCTTGGTCAATTTTCGCCTCTATATCTACCAAAATTTGATCTATACCAACAATATAATTTCTTAATAGCGGCGTATTACTGTCATGCTTATTTGTTAACGGATTTTTGTTATCTACAGGAAAGTAGTGTTTATGTTGACGGCGACCAGGAAACTTCATGAAGATATACTTAGCAGAGTAATGAACGAGGCGTGGATTATAGCGTATTTAGTTTTCATTTTTCTATAAAACATTACCGCTTTACTCTTTTGCTTTTCCTAGTTATCTATCTCACTTAACCAATGGCGGGCACATTACCTTGCATCAAATGTATTAAGTTAATTAACTTGTTTTTATTTGCTGTTTTAATTTACCTGTAAGGCTATTACCTAACACCAAAAGCCTGATAATATTTGCTCAGTAACACATACTTTCAACCAATTAAAATAAAAATAAGATATTTATATGAACAACCATAAAAAAATAATTACTAGTCTCTTTTTGATGTTCACCCTAACAGCATGTTGTGGCGGTGATGCGGCCATTGAAAAGGTGAATAACTTTATTACTAAACAGGCTATAGACAAAGCAGATCCTGCTTGGAAAACCAAGTTAGATCAGCCGCCATTACTTGGCTTTACTCCAGGTAAAGATTATTTTTGGGAGCTGCAAACTAATCAAGGTAATCTAACAATTAAACTGTTAACTGAATCAGCACCTATGCATGTTTCAAGTACAATTTACTTAACTAAACTCGGTTTCTATGATGGTTTAACATTCCACCGTGTTATTCCTGGTTTTATGGCACAAGGTGGGGATCCTACAGGTACAGGTGCAGGTAACCCAGGTTACAAGTACGATGGTGAATTTAATGATAACTTTGAGGGAGAGTTAGGTCATAACGAATCAGGCACATTAAGTATGGCCAATGCTGGTCCTGGTACTGATGGTAGCCAATTCTTCCTTACCTTTAAAGCGACACCTTTTTTAAATGGTAAACATACGGTGTTTGGCAAAGTAGTTACGGATCTAGAGAATAGCTTAACTAAAATAGAAGCTTTAGGTAGTCGAAGTGGTAAAACCTCAGAAGAAGTTAAAATAATTAAAGCATCAATTCGAATAGCTAATAGTAAAGAGTAAATAGAGTCGTTTAAAATTAGCCTTGTCACTGTATAAACATAGTTTAGTGACACTGTATACCTACTTGGCCTTTTCTTAACTTTATTAGACTAAAATCGTCAATATAACATTAAGTTACCCTGCAACTAAATCAACTATTATTATTTACAAAATGATCGATGATTTCATGAGTGTAATTAAGGTAAAGTATAACGAGCAATGTTATTGCTAGTTATACTTAGTCCTTAATTTCAGTTTTAGCCAGGAATGCTCATTCATGAACTCATCCAAGTCTCTTGTTAAACAAATAAGTAAATTTTTCAATTTTAGAAGATTAATCATCGTCGGCTCAATGTTTCCTATGCTTGCCAATGCAACGATAGCCGATGAAAATTTTCTTCAGTGCAAGGTTAATTTAGCTGAACGTGCACAAGCCGCCGGTTTTTCTTCCTTTATCACTCAAACAGTTATTGATGAAATATCTCCTATTGAACTCGTGATTGCTTTAGATAAAAAACAACCAGAATTCAATCAAACTTTTGAGCAATATATTAAAGCGAGAGTGACGGATTACCATGTTCGAGTAGGAAAAGAAAAATTAAAAAAACACAAAAAATTATTTGATGACTTAGAAAATAAATACGGTATCCCGCGGCAGTATTTAGTGTCATTTTGGGGCTTAGAAACAGTTTTTGGCAAACACAAAGGTAAAATGGAAGTACTTGATGCCTTGGCAACACTTGCCTGTGATGAACGCCGTAGTGAGTTTTTTACCCTAGAATTACTTAACCTGTTCACCTTAATTGAAACAAAACAAGTATCTGTTGACCAGCTGAAAGGATCTTGGGCTGGTGCAATGGGCCATATGCAATTTATGCCCACAGCATTTTTGAAATATGCCGTTGACGGTGATAATGATGGCAAAGTTGATGTTTGGCAAAGTGAGGTTGATGCCTTAACAACAGCGGCTAATTACTTAAATAAAATAGGTTGGCAAACCAAAGAACGCTGGGGCAGACAAGTAAAGTTACCTGAAAACTTTGCCTTTGATAAAGTGGCTTTTGACCAATATTATCCGCTTAATGATTTCCAGCGATTAGGCGTGAAAAAGACCAACGATAAGGCATTACCTACCTATGACATTCAAGCTGAACTTTATCTACCCGCTGGCCATACAGGGCCAGCATTTTTACTGTATCCAAATTTCAATGTCATTATGACCTGGAACCTTTCGAAAAGTTATGCGCTTTCAGTAGGTCTATTGGCCAATAAACTCGTTGGTGCTCAGGGCATTGAGTCTTTTAACAAAGAGCAACCTAAAGTAATACCTTATAGTGTTACTGAAATGAAAAACCTACAAAGCCAACTTAACTCATTAGGATTTGAAACCGGTGAGCCCGATGGTATTTGGGGACCTAAAAGTCGGCATGCTATTCGTTTGTTTCAATTACAACATCAACTTATTGCTGACGGTTATCCCAACCCAGAGGTTTTTTCAACGGTTGAGTTAGTCATGAGTAAAACCAATACTATTGCGCCACATACCTATCAAGAGGGTTAATATCATCAATCATAGTGATAGAAGTGATAGTAGTGATTACAAAGATGAACTTTCGATACAGCTAGCCCACTCGTTAGCTGCATCAACTGTAGCACTATCAAAATTGCCGAGAATAAAATGACCGAGGAAAGCATTACTGATAAAGTTTTAGCTGATGAAAGCACCGCTGAAACTAATTTATCGCTTAAAATTGCCACCTTCAATTTATTTAATTACCTTGAGCCGCCCAATGCTTATTATGAATTTGAACGTATTTATAGTGCCGAGCAATGGCAGAAAAAGCAAAAATGGATTGTTGATTATTTACATGAATATCAGCCTGATATTATTGGCTTTCAAGAAGTTTTTAGTATCGAGTCATTAAAAGAATTAGTTAATACGCAAGGTTATAGTTATTTTTCAGTGGTTGCTCAACCTCAAGTAGTTGATGATTTTATTTATAAAAAACCTGTAGTCGCCATTGCTTCTCGTTACCCTATTGTTGCTGTAGCAGAGGTAAAGCCAAACATAGAGCTTGCCCAAACTTTAGGATTAACCGAGAACTTCTCTTTTAGCCGAAAAGTTATCAGAGCGACCATCAATGTACCTCATTTGGGCAATACCGATTGTTATGTGGTGCACTTTAAATCTAAACGTTCAATGATTGAACTCGATGCGCAAGATAAAAACCGCTCCGCAGAACAAACCATTATCGAAAGCCTTAAAGCACAAGTTGCTGGTAGTTGGGGGTCAACCATACAACGTGGCAGTGAAGCGACCTTATTAATGATTGAGATGATTACCAGACGTGAGGCAACAAGTCAGCCTATGGTATTAATGGGCGATTTTAATAATACTCTAACCGATGGCGTATTGAGTCACTTACTGACCAATACTTTACGTTTTGTATCACGCATTGATCGTGATGCCTACCTTACTAAATACTGCTTAAACGATGCATGGAATTTGTACAAAGTTGCGCTTTCAAATGAGGCTAACAAAACAAATGACACGGGTAAGATTAATGAAGCTAATTTTGAATCGAATCAAGCGCTGAGTGAAGCACTACCATTAATACGTAGAGCAACACATTATTTTGGCGGCGCTGGCTCTGTCCTCGATTACATTTTATTGTCATGTGAATTTGATGCCAGTTATCATGATAGCCTTTATCAAGTCAGCAGTTATGAAACTTACGACCGGCATTTAATTAACCCTATTTTCGACCGTGATGGCGAGAGTACCGATCATGGCATTGTCTTAGTAACATTATCGTTAAGATCATAATGCTTACTTAGATAAAAAGTAGCCCGTAGAAAACCTGAATATAAAATATTAAATAGTTGCTACTAAACCAGCTGCAACAAAAACAACCGCAGCAACTCTATCAAGTAAGTTGCTTTGACTGACAGTATTCAGACGAGATGAGAGCAAATCAGCCAAGATCCCATAAGAAATTTTACATAAAAAATCGACACAAAACCACGTAACTACAATTGTTAATAATTGCTCAGCATAGTTACTTTGACTGTTAATAAATTGCGGTAAAAAAGCAACAAAAAATACAATATCTTTCGGGTTGGTAATACCCAACATAAAGCTCTTAAGTAACAAGTTGTTATTAGGTTTCTGCTCCTTTTCCTCACTCAACTCTGACGATTGATCCCACGTTAGCTCTGCGGGGTTCTCCCTTGCTGTTACAGCAAACCATAAACTTATCCCAAGATAGAGCAAATAAGCTGCGCCTAAATACTTAATAATATTAAACAAAGTTTCAGAGGCAGTAATAATCGCGCCTAAACCTAACGCCGAAATTGTAATTAACATTGCAGAAGCAAAACTGCCGCCGACAATAATTGGCAGTGATTTTTTCATGCCTTGATTAATTGTGTTATTAATCATCAACAAGGTTAATGGCCCAGGTATAGCAATGACCACCGCAATAGTGACAATAAAGATCAGCCAAGTATTTAAATCCATAATTTCCTTTAGTTAGCGTTAGTTAGTATTGCTTAGAATATTGCAGGTCGGTTTTAATTTATTGTAAAAGTCAGCGATAAAATTGCTTAAGCTTTTTTAACTTTGTCAGCTTTAATCAACATGTCACCATAACCAGTAACTTTGCAATCAAGGGGATGATCACCAGCAAGCAATCGTTTTATCGTCGCTTTACTGCCTATTTTAAGTACCATTGAGCTACCTTTTACTTTTAAATCTTTTACTAAGGTTAATTTATCGCCTACAGCAAGAATATTACCATTTACATCTTTAACGATGATCTCGTCGTCAACCTCAGTAGGATCCCATTCACAATGACATTCCGGGCAAATAAATAAAGACTGATCTTGATAGACGTAAACTGATTGGCACTTAGGACAAGGAGGTATAGTTTCGCTCATGATTTAGGTATTTTCTATTGAGTAAGGTTAATAGTAACTGTCACTATTTTATCAGTGATTAGGCTGCTTGTTATGATTAATTGGCTTAATGACAACGTTGCAGCTTGTTTCGCGTTTCACATTATGAAGCTGACGAGAAATTGCAGTCATGAAATTTAGATCATAGGTAATTGAGGAAGTTTAGGGGTAGTAAGGAGAATTAAAGGTCAGAGTAAATTGATTTCCTCTTTGTTTAGGTAAACTTAATCTGACCTTTCTAATTAGGAGTGTTTACACCTCAACAACCACATCCTTGACAGCTAAGTCTTGCATAGCGATAGCCGTTATCAAATTACTAACCTTAAGCAATAAACCTCTTATTGATTGATTTTCAGCGTGCATCGTTTCAACTAACTTAGTACAACTATCAACTAGTGCATCACTGTAAGCAAACCCTATCAGCGCAACTATCTTCACCATAGCTACCTCATCAAGCATTTTACTGCTTTCGTCTTGCTGTTCATAAACGATATTAACCAATTCAATAGTGCTGACAAGTTTTTCCATGCGAGGATTAAGCCTAAGTAACGCCGTAGCCCTATTACTCGCTGCCCTATCAACTAACTCTTTATTAGCAACTAACTTAGTCTCAACATTACTACGGATACGCGTACGCTTAACAGCTGATTTCTTTTTAACAACTTTACGTTCTATTGACTCTTTATAGCTAAATTCTCCATCGACAAACTGACTTATATTGGTCACACTTAATCTTTCAGACATTATCGCAGCAGACTTAGCTGTTTTACGGGTAAAATCTCGATAATCTTCAGCAAAACCATGGGTCGAAATACATTGAGCTAAATCCAGTATTAAAGCATTCGCCTTACCTTTTGATGCACGTAAACACCTACCGATAATTTGTAAATACAATCTTAATATCTTGGTAGGTCGGGCTAAAACAACGCAATCAGTAGTCGGGTCATCAAAGCCAATGGTCAGCATAGACATATTAATGATTAGCTTTACCTCATTGGACTTGTATCTACGTATGCTTTCATCATTATCACTGCTCGGGCGCTGAGAGTGTACCAGCTCATGTGGGACACCGAGTAAGCCAAAGGCCTCAGATAGTGACTCGACATGTTTTATGGAGTTAGCAAACAACATTACTTTACGGCCATGAGATAGCGCATCGTCAACGGTCTGCTGTGCCACTAAAGAACAATGCTCCAGTAATATGCAATCTAAACCTGAGACACTAAAGTCGCCTCGATACATCTTCACTGTACTGTAATCTATCTCTTGAGAAAGGCTAGGTACTTTGTAAACGGGTTTGGCTAACTCACCTAACTCGATCAGATCCTTAGTCGTAGTCTCTTCAATCAGTTTCATCGACTTATCAATATAAACGCCTAATCTGTCAATAGGTGTAGCAGTAAGCCCTATAATCAAGTCTGGCGCTAGCTCTTCACGCATGGCGATATAAACGCCGCCCATGCAGCCGACATGATATTCATCACGTAACAATACATCACACTTTATATTTAAATGTTTTCGTCTGGCATATGATTGCTCCATTACCAAGGTAACATCACCACCAGCTACGTACTGATAGCCAGACTTAACGACACTCACCGTCAGACCATTACTGGTGAGAGTATTTAATAATTGCGGAACCAATGCGGCATTACGTAGGCTTACCACGACTCTCTTGTCGGACAATGCTTGGCATAATTTTAAAATACAGATACTCTTACCGCCACCGGTAGGTAGTGCAATAATGGAGTTTTCTCCTGCGTTAATAGCCTTATTAACGCTGTTAATCTGATAATCTTTTTCTAATATCTGCATGCAATACTACTCTGGATTCTTGCTAATATTGGTCTGCTAAACCGTAAAGTGTTACGTGTAATTTTCCTCACCACGCAAGCCGCCAAAAAATAAGATTCATGTAGGTTGCATCACAAGTCTTTTCGAAAGCGGGAACCATTATATACTGAAATGACGACTTATGCAGGATTCAAATTTTTCTTCTGCATTTTTGTTGTTTTGTTACTGTTTATTTATGCTTGTTTTGTATTTTCTTTGTGTGTTATTTAACAGTAAACGTAATTGCTTAGCTATGTTGTTAGATTAAATTTTGGCAAAATATTGCGGTGAATTTGGCTTCTTAACAACAAAATGAACCACATGAATCAATTAGCGAATAAACGACCTAAAAAATGTTACTAAACTTTTCACCAACGAGGTAGCTATTGCTTCTTATCTTTTTGCTCGTTAGTCTATTAACTCATCCATATAACAATATAAAAAATAAACATGATGTCACCATTTTTACTAAAGTCATTACTCCTTGTCTGCTCGTTAGGGGTTATTGCACCTAATGAATTATTTGCCCAAGAACACGAATTAGGTACTTTACCGCCGCCAAGAAAACTTACTGAAAAACAAGCAGAGGTTGCCTCAACAAATTACCAAAAGTACTGTGCCTTATGCCATGGCGCAGACCGACAAGGCCATGTTAATGATCACGCACCATCATTGCGCAGTAAAAGTTTATTTGAATCTGGTGTTCCACACGCTATTTTAAGACCAATGTCTTATGGTAGAAAAGACACAGCCATGGGCGGATACTTAGATGAAGTCGGCGGGCCGATGACGTTAGATGAAACATGGGATTTAACCTATTGGTTATTTGAACAAGCTGGCGTTGAACGCTTAAAACTATCAACTAACCCCGTTCATGGTGATATTAAACGCGGTGAGCAAGTCTATTTAGCCAACTGTACAACTTGTCATGGTGTTAAGGGTGAAGGCGTAACAGCTCCGGCGCTGGGCAATCAATCAGCACTTGCCCACAACACCGATGAATTTATTCGTCATGCCATACAAAATGGCCGACAAGATACACCCATGCAAGCCTTTAAAGATAAGCTATCAGCCGCAGATATCAACAACATCACAGCTTTTTTGCGCAGTAAGGCTCTTGGCTGGAAAGAAGAAAGAACTATTTTAAAAGCCCTGCCAACACCTGATCAATACGTTATAAACAAAAAGGGTGATGATCCAAATTTTAATTTACAAGATGGTATGTACGTCTCATCAAAAGATTTAAATGCCGCCTTATTAGCAAAAAACAAAATGGTATTGCTTGATACACGGGTAACTTCCGTTTGGCAAACCGCACATATAGAGGGTTCTATTCCTTTTCCATATTACTCTGACCTTGATGAAACGGTGGCAGGCATTCCAAAAGATGTGCAAATTATTGCCTATTGCTCTTGCCCACGCGCCGCAGCAGATTACACCATTAAAAAATTAAGAGATCGCGGCTACACCCGTACAGCAGTGTTATGGGAAGGGGTTTTTGGTTGGATGAATTTAGGTTATCCAGTAATGCGTGGTGATATTGAAGGTGTTGCTGATTAAGGTAATTTAAAGGCTGCCTTTTTCTGTCTTATAGCAAACGCATTAAATATTTATTAAATGCAAGGCAGCCTCACATTTCCCCCTTAATAATTTGAGATGATTTTTTATGCCGCATTGCTAATCATCTCAATGGCAATATCGGTTAAGTCGGTAACTTCCCCAATGCCGATAGTACTTTCTAATTGCACTTCAAGATCATGAGCTAAATCTTTATCCAAACTCTTTAAGTAACTAATCTCATCACGATAATACATATTCTGAGTTTTACTACTCTTTTTCAATTCAATTTTTAAAATTGCTGGCTGACCATGATTAGAAACTTTCTTCATATACTGTTGTAATTGCGACGATTTTTTTAAAACAGATAAGTCTCGATACCAAAATGAGTACTCTTCACTTTCACTTTTATCTTTAGGTAAAACAAGAATATAAAATGCACGTGCAGGCAAGTCTTGGTGAGAAAGCGCCGCAATAATCGATAAACATGACTCTCTAAACTTCTTATTACTTAACAAGTTTAAAATAATATCTTCACTGCTTTCGTTTTTATAAATAAGGTGTTTTAGCGCTGAATTACCACTAAAACTTGCAGCATTAATATATTGTTGATGTTTAGTTGCTTTTAAATAAAACGGAACAGAAAAATGGTTATGAGCATATATATTTCTCATCGCCTTTTGCAAGCCATAAATACGACTGCCGCGTTTACCACATGCCTCAATATCATCCATGTGCTGATATAAGTACTTTCTAATAGCCCTACAGGCTAAATGTTTACTTTCAATGGCGTTCATTAATAACCTAACAGCCCCTTGACCGTCATAACCTAAAACAATATATTTTTGCTTTTTAAGCGTACGCTCTTGCTGAGAAAAAGGTATAGTTAATTCAATTTCAATCTCTTCGCCCGCTTTGAATTTAGTTTCTTCGGTGAGGTTAACTAATAAACCTTGGATAGAAATATTTTGAGTTTCACCCGTAATGTTTGTAATAACATTATTACTGCGGGTTACTGCCACTTTAAACGATAAGACAAAGCGATCTTCACTTCGTGCTTCATCATTTTCCGCGGTCACTATTTCAGTGTCAGCAAGTTCATCAACAGCACTAAGTTGGTAACGTTTTGGTAACAAACTATCAATTTCAGTGATATCACCTAGTACAGGTTGATATACGATTTCGTACAAGCTGCTAATATCTGAGACAGTAAGCATATGATCACATTCACTAATCATATCAATAGCAGCTTTAGGTGGAGTCCTATTTAAAACTGCCATCTTAGGATGTACATGACAAGGTAGTGCTGAGGGTACATAAGCATCTTCTATTGAATTGATGCTTGATGAAGAAATTTTAATAACTCTAAACAGTCCCTTTTTGAAATAACGATTAAAGACGGATTTAACATCTTTATCATTTACAAAATCCTCATACCAAATAAGTGAATAGCTATACGTTTTTTCATAACTAGACTTCAATATAAATGCATACTTATCAACGGTTTTTCGTTCGTTTAAAGCCTGCTGGATATCCTTATTGCCCAGTAATACTGGTAAATAGAAATTTTGCTGTTCATCACTGAAAAAATTCCATAGTTCATCATTGCCAGAAGTTTTCATGGCTACTTTTGCATGCCAAGCGTCGTTATCTTTATAACAAAGCAGCGGAATATCATGGGTTTTATTTAGGTATAATTGCTCGTACCCCTTAGAGGTAATAGAGTCAAATAGCGGTTTAATAAACAGTTCTGTAGGGCCTATTATCGCCCGTTTTTTTTGCATTAAGTAATGCAAAAACAGTACACGCATTTGCTTATCTGTTAGTGGGTGAGAGAACTTTAACAAGTATTCAAAGCTACTATTTACCGAGGAACTTTGGCTATCTATTATTTCAAAACCCAGTTCAAGTTCTTTATCAAAACCTATTTCTTCATCGTGATCATATAACCATAAATACACTTTGTTAGCTTTTATATCTGCTATTTCATTTAATGTCTTAATAACAATTTTTCTGTTATTCATTTTTTCAATACTAGCGGTTATACCAACAGCCTTTTTTCCTTGAGAGGTCATACCCATAATTGGATTAAGGAAAACTTTGCAAGAAGAGTTAAGGTTTTTTACTTCGTGATTTATTCGGTTTTTATTGACTAATGGTTTAGGCTCAGCTTTATCTATGGTAAACGCTGAAGGTTTACTTTCATTCGATTTTTCATCGTCATAGCCAATTTTACTATTGTTTTTTTCGGCGGCTCTCTCTTGAGCATCTTCAAAGACTTCATGATATATAGCTATTGTATAAAGGTTTTGATATTCCAATAATTTTTGATTAAAGAGCTCTTTCCCCCCAGAATCAAGATAATGGGTGATTTTATTATGTGTAACAATTTCACAATCAGTAAATAGTGAACGTAAATCTATTGATTTAGTTGCTTGTTGGGCAAGTTTTTTTATTTCATTTTTAACGGCAAGGTGCTGACCGCTGCTTTCTTCAGGTAGGAGCTTTTGAACAAGATATTCTAGTCTGTCGTTATTTGCGTAAGGAACTAAACTTAATATTTGTTTACTAAACCTTACGAGGTGAGGACTTATTACACTGCTCATTAGTCGTTATACCTTATCTTTTACATGAACCACATTTGAAAACTTCAAAATCATATACTTAGGTTAGACTGTTGCGTCACTCTAATGTTTACCGTCGATAAATCAAGCCTTATCCATTGTTATTTATACATTAAAATCGTAATTTCAGATTGAATAACATTTACAATTTCACATTCCTTTTTCTGCAAAGCAATTAAAGATTTCCGGAAATATAAATCAAAAGAATGACCCACTTGTTTCAAAAGTATAGCGAGTTATTTAATAAACTGACTAGTTATCGCTCTATAATGAGATTAAGCTTTTCATCACTCTACGTCAACATTACACCTAACTGCGGCAAATATATTTGAATAGCTGTTGATAATGTTAGTAAAAAGGCGACCCCTCTCAGGTTCGCCTTTTATTTTTAAGAAAGTAACTAGGAAATTATTCTTCATCTATCTCACTAAATGCATCAATAAAAGATTGTAAGCCGTCTTGAACTAACTGATAGGTTTTGTCGATATTTGTGGCGATATCTCCCGCAAATACGTTTAAACCACCTAATATATCTTTGGCTTCAGCAAAACCTTGCTCGATACCGCCACTAATAATATCAACAAAAGCAGTTAACGATTCCTCTTCCCCCATTTCTGGATGCTGTTCTCGGTAAGAAGCCAAAAACTGAGTACTAAAAGCAACAATACGCTCTGCCGTCGCTTCAGGACTAAAATCAACGCCCGACTCAAATGCATCTTCAACGTTACTTTCTACACCGCCCGCTTTTAGTGCCTCATTTATTCCCTGCAAAGCGGTTTTTAATACGAGTGACAGTGGCTGGTCACCAATGGTATTACTGAACTTCAGTGATGATTCAATAATTGCAGCATTAAGTTGTTTTTTTTGACTAACATAAATAGGCTCTTGTACTTCGGTCATTTTTTTCTCATGGGCAAGTTCCGATACTTGTTGACCCATAGGTTGCTTATCTGTTTTATCTTGCACTTTTGCTAAGGATCGAACATCTTGGCTAAATGTCGAATTTGAGTTAATTGATGAGCTCATAATATCTACCTTAATTTTTCAAAGCTAATATAAAAAGTATCGGCACTGTGAAGTATAACTTAAGTGTTTAGCTGTATATATTTCAACCAAGCTTATTTTGGTTTGATAATAGATATTCTATTATCTATAAGCACAATTTTATTTTCCGAACATATCTCTTTTTAAGCTCTTATCAACTGGGCTAGTACCCAACCATATAGATAATAATGCTCGGCGAAAGGCTTCATTATTAATGCTAGTTAAACGCACATTGTTTTTTAATACATGCACACCAACACCGGGCTCACTGATAAAAGTGAATTGATCTTTCTTTTCTATTGGCTGATCAAAAACTGAAACAAACTCAGTGATATAAATATCTATTTCTTTACTATTCTCATTAGTGGCAAGTTGAAAGCCCTCTTCTATGGAAACAAGCATTTTTTCAGAAGAGATCAAACCGGAAACAATATTCAATCGAATGGCTTTAAGGCTTTGACCATTAAGCACTTCATAACTATCAGTTGCGCTTAACCTTTTACTATTAATATCTGGCTCACTGAATAAACTCGCCACGTATAGGTCTATAAAAAACCGACTACGCACACCCGCCCCTTGTGCTAACAGTATTTTATCATCAAACTTGATTGATTCAGAAATATATACATCACCCAAAGTTTTAGCTTCGACATTAATAACAGTACTAAAAATAATAGTGACGACTAAATTAAACAACAACTTCATAATTTTTCCTTATGGTCAGAACTGATGAATTCAACTTCACAGTCTTATTATCAAATGACTAATCGAGACTCCTCGTTAAAATAAATAGGGCAATCGAGGATTACAAAATAATAGATAGAGATTAACAGTCTTCATGGCGAAGCGATGTAATGTATTCCAGCTAAATCGTTGTAAAATGTAATGAATTCAATAAACTGCAATCTCGAAAGCTATATTTTGTTAGAAGCAGTGATTAATGCTACTGTTTGGTATTTTGATTTATGGCTTAGCATCGCGATGATGACTACAACACAAAAAAACATAGACAAATCCTATCAATGTTTCAATTTATTTGATTATCAGCAAAAAACATATATGAATAACGGTGTATTTATCGACATTTTAACGCTGAGAATAGTATAAAGGGGAATCTTGAGTAAGTGCTGCTTATCCAGAGTTCAGGTTAACTGAGTCGACAAGCAGTTTATGCAACAACATACATTTACATTTTTGCAGTTACGAAAGCTACTTTATTGAATAAAATACAGTTAGAATAAGCTCAATTTTCACTCAGAAGACATTTTCCTTGAAGCTATTTTCTTCACCGTCAATGCTGACCTTGCTCATCTGCTTGAGCCTTTTGATAAGCGCTATTTATAGTGTAACGTATAGCGCCGCTGTACAAAGTACTCCAATAAATAAAAAAGTGGCTAAGGAAAAAATCCTTTGGTTAGTCGAAGACAAAGTTGAAAACATTGATCTATTAGCTAAAAACTCTGCAGAAACTTCAACCGCTTCCTATATTGAAAATTTAATCATTCAACAGTTAAAACAATTAGGGCATTACGACGTTCGAACACAACGAGTGACTGCGCCCCGAATAAACCGAACGCTTAACACCAAAGATAATGCCTGTGTAGCCAACAGAGCTGATACACCAGAGCGCCGGGGCTACTCACTCTTTTCAGATCCGCAAAGCTTTTACTTGACCCATAAACTTTACCGTTTTAATCAAAAATCGGCCTTGCCTAGTCAATTATTTAATCATGAGGCAGAAATCAAGGACCTTGCCAGCGTATTTAAGATATTGCCGTCACAGACGATAGGGCTAGCGCAGGATGTATCTTTTGGTAATTTTCTTGACCAACAAATAAAAAAAATAAATCCAGCGAACATCTATTACCGTGGTGGCAATCAGCGAGTTGTCGCGCTAGCGTCAATGTTATATAAATCACGGGTTGATTTTGTCCTTGCTTTACCTGTCGACATAACCCCTGATAAGTCGGAAAAGCACTTATTAGAACAATACACCATTGCCGGAGCGCCTCCTTACCTTATTGCCCATTTCAACTGTTCAAACAGTGCACAGGGTCAGCGTATTATTAACGATATTAATAAGATATTAGCAAAAGTTTATCAAACTAAAGACTATTACCAAGCACACAAAAAATGGTTTTCCGACAAACAGTTATCCGGGTTGCAACATTTTTTATCTGAAAATTTCGCTGAAACAAAATACATAAATCCAACGAATGAATAATGGAGTCAGAGTAAATAACCTTTTACGCTATTTATTTAAATTACTCAGACCCCATTCATAAAGAAAAGAGCTTACTCTGGTTTTTTAAACAATAGTGTAAAACGATCTGAGTTACCTCGAACAGTTTTACGGCCAACTTCAAAACGTAATTCGTCGTCTATTTTGTAATGTAAGTTAGAATAATCGACTAAAACAAAGCCCGCTTGTTGTACTTCTTTTATGGCTAGAACCGGATCAAAGCGACGACCATTTTCATCATTCTTCTTTTGCATATGTCTGCGAGTATGATCAACTACGCCATAAACACCACCTGGTTTTAATGCTTTATAAGCTGCTTTGTTAACGCTGATACGTTCATTTTCATCAAAATTATGGTAGTTACGAAAGGTTAATACAGCATCGAGGTCGTTTAAATTAAAGTCAAGGTTTTCAAAATCATAAGCTTCACTACCGACTAACTCAACTTTATCAAAAGGACTCTTCGTCAACAGTGACTCTTTAAGCCTTTTAGTGCCAAGGCTTAAATATAATTTTCCGTTATCGCGAAGTGCTGGTGCAAGTAATTTTGTATACCAACCGCCACCAGGTACCAGTTCTAATACCTTCATATCACCTTTTATACCAAAAAATGCCAACGTTGCTTCAGGCTGTCTATTGCGATCTCGCGCTTTTTCATTGTCGGTACGAATGTCTGATGACATCGCTTGTTTAATGCTCTGTGAAAACTCGACAGCAATAAGTGTTGTAGAACATAATGTGCTGGCCATTATTAAGGGTAAAAATATTTTTCGCATGAATACTTCCTTTCAATTATTGTTATAAAGGTAATTGCTGTACGTACACAATTTACTTGGGTCAATTGAAGCAAGCTCAGTAAAAATAGTCTTATAAGAAATCTATAATTTGCCATTATAGAAATTTCATAGAATTTTTAGCCTTCTTTTATTTAAGGTTTTGCTTATCTGCTTTGCCTCATTGTGGCAACTACATGAAAAGTTGAACTTTATGAAGCTAATAATTAACCGCTAGAGTGCCCTACTCTAGCGAACATTCAAAATATAAAATCACCAGCAAGTTTTGGCTGAGGAAAGATATAATAATTAGATTAAAAACACCCTGCGAACAACCGTGATAAGTATCTAAAAAAAGCGTTTTGATATTTTCAATAATGAGATTTAGATTGAAATAACATAATATTAACG
>NZ_JQEC01000003.1 GCF_000764185.1 Colwellia psychrerythraea | reverse complement strand
ATATAAAACCAAGTTTAATCAATTTAATCTCAGTAGAAGTATTTTCGAAGATTTTACAAGTTTTGAAGAATGTGAATTTGGTACAAAAGGTGTTAATGGTAGTGTGATAAAATTTGAATTCGCGACCTTCCTCAGCTTTGCTAATTTTCGTAAGGCAAAGTTTCATAACGGTCTTGACTTTGAGCAGGCAAACTTAAAAGAATCACCAAACTTTTTAAATGCTGAAATTAATGAACAATTCACCAACAGAGAAACATTTAGAATAATAAAAGACTCTTTCGATAAAATAGGTAATCAGATTGATGCCAATAAGTACTATTCGTATGAAATGCGTAAATATAAAGAAGAGTTAAAAGCGGCAAAAACCTTATCTACTGAACGACTAGTTTTTTGGTTTAACGAAAATGTATCTAAATTTGGTTCTAGTATAGGTAAGCCATTTTTGTTAATGCTAACTTGTGCAGTAATTTATTATTTACTAGTTTTGGGATATGAGGGTAATTGCTTATATAAGATATATGAACCTGCAAATAAATATATTTCAGCATTTATGACCCAAGCAAATATTTTCTCTAAAGGTGTCCCCCCCTATGGAAGATTTTTAAAAGAAGGCATGGAGTTTGTTACTCTGATTTTTCATGCTTTCTTTTTAATATTTACTTGGCACTTTATTGTTGCAATAAAAAGATGCACTAAACGATAGGTATTTAAATATTGAAAATAAGGTGGAGTAGACTTATATTCAATATAATAATTCCAGATTAACAACCTTAAACAACGTTTAAATGTTTAAGGTTGTCTTCAATAGTAGTTTTACCACTTGCTGAATTTTCAATATGTTGTGACCACCAGCACATTAATACACGTCTACGTTCAAGGTATTCAGCGCGGTTATAAGCTCTACGTACTTCATTTTTATCTACATGCGAAAGGGCAGCTTCAATAACGTCAGGATCATGCCCTTGTTCATTGAGTGTTGTACTGGCTAAAGCACGTAAACCATGAGCCACTAATTTGTTTTTATAACCCATACGACCTAATGCTTTATTAGCTGATTCAACATTACAGTGTTTATGATGATTAATATTAGAAGGGAATAGGTACTTTCTATCTCCTGTTATTGGTTGTAAACGCGATAATATCTCAATGGTTTGTGGTGTTAAAGGGACTTTATGCTCTAACCTCATTTTCATTCGTTCAGCAGGTATAGTCCAAAGCATATTTTCAAAGTCTATTTCTGACCACTGCGCTTTTGCACTTTCACTAGGGCGTGTCATGGTATGCAATTGCCATTCAAGTAAACATCGAGTTACCAATTTAATGCTGGCGTAACTTATATCACTCATTAACTTACCAAGCTCATTGGGTCTAATGGTTGCCATATTAGTGACTTTAGGTGCTTGAAATGCGCTGCGAATACCTGACAAAGGGTTATGGTGCAATATCCCTGTATTAACAGCATGCGTCATCACATTGTTCAAATGACCGATGATCTTGCCTGTAGTTTCTAAATTACCTTTAGCGGCTAAGGGCTTTAAAGCTTCAATAGCTTCAGGTGCTAAGATTTTATCAATAGGGCGGTGGCCTAATTTGGGAAATACGTGGTTTTCAAACTTGCGCCATAAACTTTTGGCGGTATTTTCTGCAATAGTAGCTTTCTTAATTTCAAACCAGTCAGTAGCCACACTTTTCAAGGTATTGCTGGCGGAAAGTAACTGTTCGCGGTGTTTATCGTCTTTGAATTCTTTGGGATCAATGTCTTTGGCTAATAGCTCTCTTGCGGCTACTCGTTTTTTTCTCGCTTCGGCTAATGAAACTGCGGGGTATTTACCAAAGGTCATTGACGTACGTTTTTTATTAATTGGTTTAATGTAATCAAGTAACCACTGTTTAGAGCCGTTGGGCATCACTCTAAGCTGTAGACCATCACCGTCAGACAACTTGTATTGCTTATCTTTGGCTTTTGCCTGTTTTACTTCGGTATTAGTCAGCGGTGTGGTTCTTGTAGCCATAGTAAGTAGTACAACTTTGAGTAAATAAATTCTGTACTACTTACTGTACTACTTAAAAGTGTGGATTTCAAAGAGCGCTATTGAACGGCTTTAGACATAAAAAAAACCGTAAAGCCTTTGTTTATAGGCCTTACGGGTTCTTTTAGTGGGTTTTTAAACCCTGATTTGGTGCTCGCTACGGGACTCGAACCTGTGACACCTTGCATGTCATGCAAGTACTCTAACCAACTGAGCTAAGCGAGCACATGTTGATAACTCAACGAGCGCTATGTTAGCTTTTGGTTCATTGCCTTGCAAGTAGTTTTGTTTAATTCATTGGAAAATAAGTATTACTTGCTGATTTAAACAACAAAGCGTTCAAATATAGCACTACATAATTAGATTTATGTTATCTGATTGCTACCTTCTTGTAATAGCTCTCCCTTTTGAATTCGTTGCTGAATCACTTTTAAGCGCCAAGCCAGTAGAATAGCAGCTGTGGTTAAGCCCACAATAAATCCTATCCAAAAACCATAAGGTCCCATTTTAGGAACAAGCCAATCTGTAATGCCTAAAATTAAGCCAACAGATAAGCCAACCAGCCAATAAGAGACGAAGGTTATATATAATATTGATTTTGTGTCTTTGTAACCACGTAATGCCCCTGCTGATACTACCTGAATAGTATCTGAGAATTGATAAATGGTCGCCAGTAACATCAAACTTGCGGCTAATTCTATAACGGGCGCCTCGGTACTATAAATTCCAGCAATTTGTGTTCTAAATAGCACAGTGATTAACGCAGTAAAACAAGCGAGTAATAAGCCAAGTATTATCGAGTACAAGGTATAATCTCTTGCTTGTTTGAAGTTTTTATTACCAATAGCAAAACCGACTTTAATGGTTGTCGCCATCGCTATACTTAACGGCACCATAAACACTAAACCGGTAAAGTTTAAGGCAACTTGATGGCTTGCAACCACCTGCGCGCCAAAAGGCACTAAAATGATAGCAACAATGGCAAAGAGGCTAACTTCAAAAAGTAGTGACAAAGCGATAGGAATGCCTAAGGCAAGAATTGCTTTTATTTCAGCAAAGACTGGCCAATAAAAAGCACTGAATAAATTTGCTTGCTTGAGAACCTTTGAGTAAAAGCAATAAATAAGCATACTGATGCACATTGACCAGTAAACTAATGCCGTTGCAATGCCACAACCTGCACCGCCAAGCGCCGGCATACCAAATTCACCATAGATGAAAATATAATTTGCAGGAATATTCACCAATAAACCAATAATGCTAATGATCATAGTAGGTTTAGTATATGACAAACCCTCGGAGTAGTTTCTCAGCACTAAATAGATGCAATATCCTGGTGCGCCCCAAACAATATAACCTAAGTAGTCAAACATTAATTCTTCAAGGTTACCTTCTAAGGTAACCAGTGGAGCAATTATAGGGGTCAGTAAGTAGTAGAGGCCAATGAGTGAAACCCCTAACGCTAGTGCAATCCAGGCGGTTTGATAAGTTTGCTCTACCACATCGGTATATTTGTTAGCGCCAGCGAGTTGAGAAACAATTGCAGCCAGTGCCATTATTAATCCGTAAATTGTCAGTATTAAGGGCAGCCAAATACTATTTGCGACCGCGACCGCAGCTAAATCAGTGGCGCTAACACGACCAGCCATTACAATATCGACAAAACCCATTAAGTTTTGAATTAATTGCGCGATTAAAATGGGGTAAGTAAGTTTTAATAAGCTTTTGCTGTGGGTGAAGAAGTCAGCTAGATTCATGGCATTGGTAACTTTAGTTAGGGAAGAGGAATTCGACTATTTGTCATAGTGAAACTGCAAGCATGATAGAGGAGATAGCTTGAGCAAACAAGGCAATTAATGTCTTAAAAAGTGAATGGAACTTAGCGGGTAAATCTATAATTTAGTGAGTCGTATTTACATTTAAATCATGGTGAATTAAAAGACTTGTTCATCGTCACTATCAACCGTTAATTGAATCTTTTTTCGGTATTCATCAACATGTAAATTATAGTGAATCTCCATGCAGCAAGATGGGCATTCATCGTAGTAATCTTGATCACCAGCAGAAGCATCTATTGTGGCGTGTAAATGGTGGCCACAATGAGGACAAGCAATGCGTTTTTCACTAAGTTTTTGGTTCATATTGCCTCCCGAAAAGAAAGGGTAAATAGTTTTATAACGTCATATATTCTTTATTGAGTATGACTATTTTTAATTAAATTACCAAATATAGTCGGTGCTTTTAGCGATTAATCGTTAGCTCTTTGATCTAAAAAGAATCTTACAGCTTAGTGTAATGGTAAAGACATAATTCGAGATAACGTCGCTTTTGCTTGATCAATATAAATACCGCCAAAAATATTAGCGTGGTTGAGTATATGGTAAAAGTTATAAACAAGTTTTCTTTGGCCATAGCCGTCATCTAACGGATATTCTGCTTGGTAACCATGATAAAAGTCATCAGGAAAATGACCAAATAATTCTGTCATGGCTATATCAACCTCCCGATCACCGTAATAGCAAGCAGGGTCAAATATCATGGCTTGCTCGCCAGTAAAACCGGTATTACCTTGCCATAAGTCACCATGAACTAAACAAGGCGATACTTGGTGGTGCAGTAATGCGTCGTGACAAACTTGGGTAATGTGTTCAATATTACCCAGCATAATGGCTCGCTCAGACAGTAATTGTAATTGCCAAGCAATGCGTTGTTCAGCAAAAAAAGTTGTCCAATTACTGCTCCAGTGGTTCGGTTGCACGGTACTACCAATGAAGTTATCGTGCTGCCAGCCAAATTGGCCATGACGATTTTCATAATGCATTTGCGCGAGTTGTTGCCCTAGTTGATACCAAAGAATAGGTTTTGCTTTACTAAAGTCGATATAGTCGAGTATTAAAAAACTTTTGTCTAAACTCGTGCCTAAGGTTGTTACACAGGGGCTGGCAATGCTAGTTAGTGTATTAAGTTGTTTTAATGAGTAGGCTTCTGCTTGGAAATTTTCTAGATGATTTTTATTATTTATTTTTAAAAAATAGCAGCGCTGGCCATCAGATATTTTAAAAGATAAGTTGAGTGGCGGTTCTTTATTACCAAGTAAACTAGGAAAAGCAGAGGCACTAGCACCGCCTATGGAGATTTCTTGCTTTTCTGAAATATAAAACGCCTTGCCAGTTTCATCGCTAATGGCTTTTTCAATGCTATGCCACATAGTTATCTCCAAGGGTTTACAAGGATTTATATTCTTTTTAGTATAGCTGCTTTCCTACAGGCTGTTGTCTTGGTGAAGAATGATTAGTGATTAGCTGCTAGTCATCTGATTGAGTATCTAAGTACTGAATTTTATCGGTTACGCCATCCCATTTTTGTGCTTGCGCTAAAGGGGCTTTTATTTCGGTAATTCTAGGCCAGTGTTTTGATAATTCGGCATTAAGTTCAATAAACTCTTGTTGATCTTTAGGTACTTCATCTTCTTGGTAAATAGCATCGGCAGGGCATTCAACCGGACATAAATCACAATCAATGCAATCATCGGGACTAATAACTAAAAAGTTAGGCCCTTCATAAAAAGCATCTGCAGGACATACTGCGACACAATCGGTATATTTACATAAGATACAGTTATCGGTTACTACAAATGCCATGGTTTTATTTAAATTTCGTTAATATTTGTCTCAATGGTAGTGTGGATCATACCTTTGTTGAGAGCAATTTCAATCTCTTGTTTCTAAAATGGTAACGTACAGGTAAAATAGTGAAAAATATTACTCTTCCAAATGCTGGATCTCAAAGAATGATTCGTTTAACCAATATTAAACTCCCGCTTGATCATAAAGAGCACGAAATTGAACAAGCCATTTTAACTAAGCTATCAATTGAAAACCTGCAACTAGTCAATTTTACGGTGTTTAAACGCGGTTATGATGCACGTAAAAAAAATAAAATCTTTTTAATTTACACCCTTGACGTTGACACAAAAATTAACGCTGAGCTGCTTGATAAATTTACTGATGATACTCAAGTAAAAGCCACACCAGATATGGCCTATAAGTTTGTTAGCCAAGCACCCGAAAAGCTTAAAAATCGTCCAGTGGTTATTGGCATGGGGCCTTGTGGTTTATTTGTTGGCTTAGTTTTAGCTCAAATGGGCTTTAAGCCTATTATTTTAGAGCGTGGCCAAGAAGTAAGGCAACGTACTAAAGATACCTTTGGCTTTTGGCGTAAAAAAATATTAAACACTGAATCTAATGTGCAATTTGGTGAGGGCGGTGCTGGTACTTTCTCTGATGGTAAACTTTATAGCCAAGTGAAAGACCCTAAACATTACAGCCGTAAAGTTCTTCATGAATTTGTTGCCGCGGGTGCTCCAGAAGAAATTCTGTATGTCAGTAAACCTCATATAGGCACGTTTAAATTAGTGACCATGGTTGAGCAAATGCGCGCTAAAATTTTTGAACTTGGCGGCGAAGTTAGGTTTAATCAACGCGTTGATAATATTCATTTTACTGATATTGATGGTAATGAAGCTACAACTCAAGGCATTGAAGGTTATCAAAACCAGAAAGTAACGGGCTTAACACTTTCAAGTGGTGAGCATATTGAAACTAACCATATTGCTTTAGCTATCGGTCATAGTGCTCGTGACACCTTTAAAATGATTTTTGATGAAGGTGTTTACCTTAAAGCTAAGCCATTTTCTGTTGGTTTTCGTATTGAACATGAACAATCTGTTATTGATGAAGCACGTTTTGGTGACAATGCCGGTAATGAAATATTAGGTGCTGCAGATTATAAATTAGTGCATCACTGCAGTAACGGTCGTTCGGTTTACAGTTTTTGTATGTGCCCTGGAGGCACCGTTGTGGCGGCAGCATCTGAAGAAGGCCATCTTGTGACTAACGGTATGAGTCAATATTCACGTCATGAGCGCAATGCTAATAGTGCTATTGTCGTTGGCATTGAGCCGGCAGACTTTAGTGATAGTAAAGAAACTGGGGAGTTTGCTAGTGAACGTGACCACGTTCTTGCTGGTATGGACTTTCAGCGTAAATTAGAACAAAAAGCTTTCAAACTTGGTGGTGAAAATTACGATGCACCAGTACAACTTGTTGGCGATTTTCTCGCTGGGCGTAAAAGTGGTGAGCACGGTAGTGTTACGCCATCGTATAAACCGGGTGTTACCTATTGTGATTTAAGTGAAACTTTACCTGACTATGCCATTGCCGCTATTAAGGAAGCCTTACCCGCTTTTGATAAGAAAATAAATGGCTTTTCAATGTCAGAGGCCACTTTAACGGCAGTGGAAACGCGTACTTCTTCGCCTATTCAGATTACTCGCGATAAAGAAACGCTACAAAGTCTTAATACACAAGGCTTGTACCCAGCGGGCGAGGGAGCAGGTTATGCGGGTGGTATTTTATCTGCGGGTATTGATGGCATTAAAATCGCTGAGGCAATGGCGTTATCGATGACCGCACAGCACGACAAATAGTAAAGTAATTTGTGCAGATAAAAGTGACAGTAGCCCTAATGAGATAGTTATTGCCACTTTACTTTTATCAATGGTATTACGGATTTTAGATAAAGTGCCCTATAGATTAGGGCTTGATAGTATTGTTATTTATTTCACCTATATTAGTTTGTTAAAGGATAGCCATGTTCTTAGTCGTATTGATATTGACTATAAACAGTTTTTAATTGCTCAAACCTTGTTGAAAACTCTTGTTTAAAAGGGGGAAGGCTTTTACAATCATCGGGCGACAAAACCAAATTTAAAAAAAGAGCTGTGTGCTCTTTTTTATGTTCAGGATGAACATGATTAAGCGTTTGCAGGATGCAGAAGCTAATACCATTTATTTTTAACTATTAAAACTCAAGCGACGCTTAGTGTGCGCCGCCACTGATAAGGAAAAACATGCCTGTAATTACTCTCCCCGATGGTTCTCAACGTTCTTTTGAACAAGCTGTATCTGTAATGGATGTTGCGTTAGATATTGGCCCTGGTCTTGCTAAAGCAACCATTGCTGGCCGTATTGACGGAAACCTTGTTGATGCGTGTGAATTAATTACCCAAGATGCGACTTTACAACTTATCACCAGTAAAGATAGCGAAGGTCTTGAGATCATTCGTCACTCATGCGCACATTTATTAGGGCATGCAATAAAGCAATTATACCCAAATGTTAAAATGGCTATCGGTCCAACGATTGAAAATGGCTTTTATTATGACATTGATCTTGATGAATCAATCACTGAAGACGATTTAGTTAAACTTGAAAAGCGTATGACTGAACTTGCGCGTACAGGTTATCAAGTCGTTAAGAAAACGGGATCGTGGCAAGATGCTTATGATGCTTTCACTGAACGTGGTGAAACATACAAGTTACAGATCCTTGATGAAAATATTGAAAAAACAGATACGCCTGCTTTATACCATCATGAAGAATACATTGATATGTGTCGTGGTCCTCATGTACCAAGCATGCGCCATTGTCATCATTTTAAATTAATGAAAGTTGCTGGTGCGTATTGGCGTGGTAATAGTGACAATAAAATGTTGCAGCGTGTTTACGGCACAGCATGGGCAGATAAAAAGCAGCTTAAAGCTTATATTGTGCGTTTAGCTGAAGCTGAAAAGCGTGATCACCGTAAAATTGGTAAAACATTAGATTTATTCCATTGGCAAGAAGAAGCGCCAGGCATGGTGTTTTGGCATAATGATGGTTGGACTATCTATACAGAATTAGAAAAATTTGTTCGTGAAAAACTTCATACTTATGATTATGATGAAGTGAAAGCACCTATGATGATGGACAGAAGCCTTTGGGAAAAATCTGGTCATTGGGACAAGTATGCAGATGGTATGTTTACTACTACCTCAGAGAAGCGTGAATACGCAATCAAACCAATGAACTGCCCAGGTCATGTGCAAATCTTTAACCAAGGTTTAAAATCATACCGTGATTTACCATTACGTATAGCTGAGTTTGGCTGTTGTCATCGTAATGAGCCATCAGGGTCTTTACACGGGTTAATGCGTGTACGTGGTTTTACCCAAGATGATGCCCATATTTTCTGTATGGAGTCTCAAGTTCAAGACGAAGTTAAAAAATGTATCGAGATGGTTTACGACGTATACAGTTCTTTTGGCTTTGAAGATATTGTTGTTAAATTATCAACACGCCCAGAAAACCGTATTGGTAGTGATGAAATTTGGGATAAAGCGGAAGCTGGTTTAGCCCAAGCACTGACAGATAGTAATATTGCCTTTGAATATTTACCAGGTGAAGGTGCATTCTACGGTCCAAAAATTGAATTTACCTTAATGGATTGTTTAGGTCGTGCTTGGCAATGTGGTACAGTGCAGCTCGATTTTGCTTTACCAGAGCGTTTAGGCGCAACTTATGTTGGTGAAGACAACGAAAGATATACTCCAGTGATGATTCACAGAGCTATTTTAGGTTCATTAGAACGTTTTATCGGTATTTTAATCGAAGAGTTTTCTGGTAAATTTCCGACATGGTTATCGCCTACTCAAGCCGTAATTATGAATATTACCGATAAACAGAGCGATTATTGTCAAAAAACAGTTAAAAAACTAAAAGAAAATGGCTTTAGAGTAAAACAAGACTTGAGAAATGAGAAGATAGGCTTTAAAATCCGCGAGCACACTTTAAAGAGAGTTCCTTACCTTTTAGTTGTCGGTGACAAAGAAATGGAATCAGGCGAAATTGCTGTTCGAACTCGAAGTGGTGAAGATTTAGGTAAAATGTCGGTTGATGACTTTATTACGAAGTTAAGTGAAGAAGTTAAAACACGGGCATAAATACAGTTTTAAGCTAAAAGTGTCATGTTTAAATGAACAAGGCACAATTAAGATAATCTAAGGTTATTTAATTTACTCATTTTTGTAACTTAGATAACCGAGATTTATTTTTATTTTTAGGTACAAGTGCAGAGTTGACGTTTGTCCATGAGCACTGACAATTTAGAAATAAAATATCAATATAGAAATTAATCAATAAAAAGTTCTTTGGAGGAACATGGCTATTAAAGGTGGACAACGAGGCGGGCGTAAAGAGCCAGCTCATCGTTTAAATGAGTTAATTACAGATATCGCAGGCAATGAAGTTCGTCTAATTAGATTTGACGGAGAGCCGGGTGGCATCGTTACATTAGATGAAGCAATGGACCAAGCGGATGACGCTGGTGTTGATCTTGTTGAAATTAGCCCAACTGCTAAACCACCAGTTTGTCGTGTGATGGATTACGGCAAGTTTATCTATGAAAAAGCTAAAGAGCAGAAAGAACAACGTAAAAACCAGAAACAAATACAGGTTAAGGAAATTAAATTCCGTCCTGGTACTGATGAAGGCGATTATCAGGTGAAACTACGTAACCTGAAACGCTTTTTAGAAGGCGGCGATAAGGTCAAGGTAACTTTACGTTTCCGTGGCCGTGAAATGGCCCACCAAGAGCTAGGCTTAGCGCTTTTAACTCGTGTTAAAAACGATTTAGAAGAGTTAACCGTGCTTGAGTTCTTCCCGCGTCGTGCGGAAGGGCGTCAAATGGTGATGGTTTTAGCCCCTAAAAATAGATAATACTTGGTTTGACAAGTAATAGGAGGTTTTCGGATTTCCTATTCACCAACTTTATCTTTACGCTGGTAGTAAAGGCTTGCAAGTAAAGTGACAGACTTTAGTTAAATAAAGAAAATTACTTTCGCCCTCGCTACTTAATATTTGGCATATACCTCTTCTTTTAATAGAAAAGTGTATAAATTTGAGAATTATTCACATGCCTAAAATGAAAACCAATAAAGGTGCTGCAAAGCGCTTTAAAAAAACAGCCAATGGCTACAAGTTCAAACAAGCTGGCCTTCGTCATATCTTGACTAAGCGTCGTACTAAAGTTAAGCGTCATCTTCGTGCTAAATGCATGATCGCCGCATCTGACATTAAGTCAGTTAAAAAACTTTTACGTCACGGTTAATTAGGAGATATAGAAAATGGCTAGAGTAAAACGTGGTGTACAAGCTCGTGCACGTCACAAAAAGGTTCTAAAGCAAGCTAAAGGTTATTACGGAGCACGTAGCCGTGTTTACCGTGTTGCTTATCAAGCAGTAACTAAAGCAGCGCAATACGCTTACCGCGATCGTCGTCAACGTAAACGTCAATTCCGTCAACTTTGGATCGCTCGTATTAACGCAGCAGCTCGTCAAAATGGTTTATCTTACAGCAAATTCATTAATGGTCTTAAAAAGGCTTCTATTGAAATTGATCGTAAGATCCTAGCTGACATCGCAGTATACGACAAAGCAGCATTCACTTTCTTAGTTGAAAAAGCGCAAGCTTCTTTAGCTGCTTAAGTAACAGAATGTAAGTTTAGCTAAACTTTAGTTAAGCTTGAGAAAAGGACGCTTTATAGCGTCCTTTTTACTTTTATTTTTTTAAATATTAATGCTTAATTAATCTAATTTTGATGTCTGTAAAGGATTGTTACCTTGTGCTATCTCGTGTGCTATTTGTAATGCATCTTAGCTATAGTAGCCCCCTTAAGAATAGTTATATTAATTAAACATTAAGTCCATTAAATCCTCTTTAGGATTGATAGTTGAGAGTAAAAATCATGAACCTAGCTGATAAAGTTTTATCCGTAAATAATGATCTTCCTATTAGAACTGATGCGCCTGTGCATAGTGGTAAAGTCCGCAGTGTTTATTGGTTAACCGACGCCGACAGTAAGCGTTTAATAGCCGAAAAAGGCTATAATGTTGCGAGTGATACACCACTTGCTATCATGGTCATTAGTGATCGAATGTCAGCGTTTGATTGTGTTTGGCATGGTGAGGGTGGCATGAAAGGCGTACCAGGAAAAGGTGCAGCACTTAATGCAATTTCAAATCACTGGTTTAAACTATTTAATGAACAGGGTTTAGCTGAAAGCCATATTTTAGATATACCTCATCCGTTTGTTTGGATTGTACAAAAAGCTAAACCTGTGATGATTGAAGCTATTTGTCGTCAATATATTACCGGGTCAATGTGGCGTAGTTATGTTAAAGGCGAACGTGATTTTTGTGGTATTGAATTATCTGAAGGGTTGGAGAAAGACAGTAAGTTAGTTGAGCTACTTCAAACACCTTCAACTAAAGGTATTTTAGAAGGTATTCCAGGTGTTCCAGCGGTTGATGATGTAAATATTACCCGTAAAAATATTGAAGATAACTATGAAGCTTTTAACTTCAAATCACTTGATGATATTACTTTATATGAAAAACTATTAACCGAAGGTTTTGACCTTATTTCAAATGCATTAGCTAAGCTTGATCAAATTTTTGTGGATACTAAATTTGAATTTGGTTATGTAAAAGATAAAGCTGGTAATGATAAGCTTATATACATGGATGAAGTAGGAACGCCTGATTCGTCACGTATTTGGGATGGAGAGCAATACCGCGGCGGTAAAGTGGTAGAAAACTCAAAAGAAGGTTTCCGTCAGTTATTACTTAAACACTTCCCAGATCCTGATATTTTACTCAATAAAGACCGCATGGAAGAGCGTTTAGCACTTGCTGTTGATAATGAATTACCAACAGAAGTTTTAATGCAAGTTTCTAAAACCTATACTGATATAGCAGAAAAAATCACCGGTGAAAAAATAGTGATTTCTGATAATCCCAAAGCAGAAATTGTTGCAATTTTACGTGAGCAATATCAACTGATTGATTAAAAATTTTTTAGTCTGTCATTAATATAAACCCAGTTTTTGACTGGGTTTTTTTATTTGCTACCTGGCCAAACCAACCCGTATTCTGCTAGTGCGTGTTCTGTATAATTCGAGTTCATTAAACTTATCACTGTTGATTTTTTAAACTTAGTTAATGGAAAAGCATGTTGAGTTAATGGATGGTTTTTCATATATCTTTCATAAGAGCCTGACTCATAGAGGCGTTGTAACCCTAAGGTCAGTCGCTGCGCTAGTATGTTATTACTGCTTTTAACAAAAAAATGCATGGTCAGTGGGTATTGAATAATGAGCTCTTGATAAAATATAAGGTTTGGAAAGCTGTCTTTTACCGCGGCAAGCTCTGCTTGTCCTTCAAAGATACTCAAAGGTAAATAATCACAACGTTTTAATTCTACCATTTGCAGCATAGCATCAAAGTATCCTACTCGTGCAACTGCTAGACCAGCACGTTCTAGAATATCAGCATCGGGCCAATGCAAACCTTGGCAGGCAATTAAGGCATTAAGATCTTTAGCTGTTTTAAAGGTTGAAAATTTTGACTTGTCTTGCTGACGGATTATCATACCGCGCCAACCTAAACCACCACGAAATAGAGGGAAAGGAATTTTATAAAGATCTGATTCTCGAATAATTGAATTTCCAGCCCAGACGACATCGTAAAATTCCCCTAATGCTAGAAGTTTAAGCATTCTTTCTTGTCCAGGATAGGGTACTGTTTGTAATACAGTGTAGCCATATTCTTCAGATGTTTCGATTAAAGCAAGGCGTAACAGACCAATGAAATAATCATGACTAGCATCATCGGGTTTTTGTTTACCCGTGGTTGTTACGGTTGTTACAGCAAAACACTGAGCTGAAATAAGTAACAACAAAATTATCAAATTTTTCACTGCTATTCCCTTAAAGTGGGCTTATAGGAATTACAGCAATTATAGTTTAACCTTGATAATTTTGTTGAATACATGAACTGTAGTGGTAATAACTAAAGGTTATTTACCACCATTTTTGATGATTTCACGTGCCATTTCATCAGCAATAATACCCGTAGGTCTATTTTGGCTATCAGCTTTATTGTATATATCTAATAAAGTATTATAAATTTCTTCAACCTTTTTAGTTGATTTTTCAGCATCGTAATCACTTTCAAATGAAACGTTGATGATACCACCGGCATTAATAACATAATCAGGAGCATATAATATGCCTTGGTCGACTAAGGCTTGATCATGACGAGGTTCGGCTAATTGGTTATTTGCACAACCTGCAATGATAGTCGCTTTTAAACGGCTTAAAGTATCATCATTAATAGTTGCTCCTAATGCACATGGCGCATAAATATCAACATCTTGGTCATAAATTTCGTCAAGACCAACAACCTTAGCATTAAACTGAGTTGCTGCAGTATCTAAAGCGACTTGATTGATGTCAGTAATAACAAGTTCAGCCCCTGCATTGTGTAGGTATTCACACAATTGGAAACCAACACTACCTAGTCCTTGAACGGCAACTTTAAGGCCGGTTAAATCGTCACGATTAAGTTTATGCTTAACCGATGCTTTAATGCCTAAGAATGTACCAAGGGCAGTGAAGGGCGCAGGGTTACCGCTTTTTCCTTCAGTACCTGTTACAAAGGGAGTGACACTATTAGCAATAGCAATGTCACCGGTTGTAATGTTGACATCTTCGGCACTTAAATAACGGCCATTTAGGTTATTTAGCGCTTCACCAAAAGCTTTAAAAAGTGCTTCAGATTTGAGCGTTTTAGCATCACCAATAATAACGGACTTTCCACCGCCCATACTTAAGCCAGCCAAGGCATTTTTATATGTCATGCCTTTTGATAGTCGTAAAACGTCAACAATTGCGTCTTCATCACTCGCATAATCCCACATCCTACAACCACCTACAGCAGCTCCAAGTTTAGTACTATGTATAGCAATAATTGCCTTTAGTCCACTTGCTTTATCAGTGCAAAAAACTATTTGTTCGTGGTTATCAAAATCAGGTAAATCAAATAAAGCCATTGTTTTTCTCCATCCATTCTTGCTAGAAAAGGCAAATTAAATGTGTTGTTATGTTGTGGAGGAACGATATCACCTAGAAAATAGCCAAGCTAGTTACTGAAAAATTAAGAATTTAACATTTGCAGGCAAGCTGTAAGCGAAAAGGTACAAGTGACAAAGTTTCTAGCCAAATTCACCTGGAGAATAAATGACCAACTTAAGATGAATATGCAATGTTTTTTCATTTATGCTGAAGTGCATTGAGACTTTAGATAGGTAAGAATGTGAGGGGACTCTATAACAATTGAGAAATAAAATTTAAATGGCTAATCTTATTTATTAATTGGAGACCCAGATAGTTTTTATGCAGCTGAATAAATAAGGAAGAGCAATAAGCATTTAATGGCTAAGGTAGTATTTGGCTTTTTCAGCATGTTTAACGGCTCGAGAAATTGCACATGCCATACGTTGTTTTGGCATGCCAGCCTCCATGTAAACTGAACCAATAGGATAAAAATCAAACTGAGTAAAGTACTCAACTTTTTCAAGGGGGCTTGAAATAAAAACTTCTTTCAAAGCTAGGCTATCAGCAACTCGAAATAATCCCTGCATTATATATTTATCAATTTTTTTACTCCGATAGCCCATAACTACCGCAATACGGCTTATTTCACCTTGGGGGGTTATACGGCCCGTGGCAATAGGTTCTTGATTTTCATCGTCACAAACTAACATGTGGTAGGCGGTTCGATCGCCTTGATCAAATTCAATTTTTTTGGGGATACGTCTTTCACAAACAAAAACTTTCTCACGAATATTCTTAAGAAGAGGTGCTGCTTGTTGCCATTTTACTTGGCTAATACTGTAAGACATTATAGACCCAACGTTAACGAGATAAGGTGAAGACCAGAAGTACATTCAGACTAGTTAATAACTGATGAGATTGCCAATAGACGAGCGTGTTTTTTTGTTTTTTTATTCGGTAATTTGTTAACCGACAGGGAGGGGATCGTTTAATTGATTATAAACAGGAAGTAAAAAAAGAAATAAAGAAGGCTAAGAGCCAGTCAGTTTAATTGACTAGCTATTAGCCTTCAGCGTGCTTTTTAGTACTTAATTAACCAAGTAAGAGATTATTTAAGCTCATCAATAAAAGCGACAGCACGGCCAATGTAGCTAGCTGGTGTCATTTCACATAATTGTGCTTTTGCTGAGTCAGGTAGTTCTAAAGTCATGATAAATTCACGCATAGAGTCGCCATTTACACGTTTTCCACGAGTAAGGTCTTTTAATTTTTCATACGGCTTTTCAATACCGTAACGACGCATTACTGTTTGAATAGGCTCTGCTAATACTTCCCAGTTGCTGTCTAACTCAGCCGCTAAATTGGCTTCGTTTACTTGTAACTTGCTGATACCTTTTAATGTTGCGCCGTAAGCGATCATTGCATGAGCAAAGCCAACACCTAAGTTACGTAATACGGTTGAGTCAGTTAAATCACGTTGCCAGCGAGAAATAGGTAATTTCTGTGCTAAGTGAGTAAATAATGCATTAGCAATACCTAAGTTACCTTCTGAATTTTCAAAATCAATTGGGTTAACTTTATGTGGCATAGTTGAAGAACCAATTTCGCCAGCAATTGTTTTTTGCTTGAAGTGACCCATGGCAATGTAACCCCAGATATCACGATCGAAATCGATTAAAATAGTGTTAAAACGTGCGATAGCATCAAATAATTCAGCAATGTAATCATGCGGTTCAATTTGTGTAGTAAATGGGTTAAATGATAAACCTAATGAAGTAACAAATTCATTAGCATATTCATGCCAATCAACTTCAGGGTAAGCACTTAGGTGAGCATTGTAGTTACCTACAGCACCGTTAATTTTACCTAACATTTCAACGTTAGCAATTTGCTCACGTTGACGTTGTAAACGAACATACACGTTAGCCATTTCTTTACCTAGAGTACTAGGTGAAGCGGGTTGACCATGAGTACGACACATCATAGGAATAGTTTTGTATTCAACTGCTAGGGCTTTAATTGCCGCTAAAATCTTATCCATTTCTGGTAATAACACTGTTTCACGGCAGTCATTTAACATTAAACCGTGAGATAAGTTGTTAATGTCTTCTGAAGTACAAGCAAAGTGAATAAATTCAGTTACAGCGTTAAGCTCTTTATTGTCAGCAATTTTTTCTTTTAAGAAATACTCAACCGCTTTAACATCGTGGTTGGTTGTTGCTTCAATATCTTTAATACTTTGCGCATCAGCTTCACTAAAGTTTGTAACAATCGCATCTAAAGCAGCATTTGCTTGCGCTGAAAAGGCAGGAACCTCGGCAATAGCGTTAGTTTCAGCTAGTTTTTGTAACCAACGTACTTCTACCGTTACTCGGTATTTAATTAGGCCGAATTCACTAAAGATAGGGCGTAATGACTTTACTTTACTGCCATAACGACCATCTACAGGTGAAATTGCACTTAATGCTGAAAGTTCCATAGTTTTTTCCTAGGTTATATTAGGTTATATTAATTTTCTTTTTAATTCATTTGATAAGTCAAAGAGTTAAAAAGTGTTTAAAATTTCATTATATTGTTTTAAGTAATTGTTTGGCTGAATTAACAATTTTTTTACGGCTAAATAATATTGCTCTACGTTTACCGCCCACTTGACGCCATAATACAGCAGCTCTAATACCCGACAATAATAATGCGCGGATTTTATGCTGGTTAGCCGTTTGTTTGAGAATACTTGGTTCACCCGTAA
This sequence comes from Colwellia psychrerythraea, assembly GCF_000764185.1. Classification (GTDB taxonomy): domain Bacteria; phylum Pseudomonadota; class Gammaproteobacteria; order Enterobacterales; family Alteromonadaceae; genus Colwellia; species Colwellia psychrerythraea_B. The sequence goes on along the minus strand of NZ_JQEC01000003.1, from coordinate 10,540 downwards.
CTTGAATACGAGCACCCAAGGGGCTGATGATGTCACTATATATACTGGCGAAACTTGCCACTAAAGTTTCACTGGTAATAGCGTAATGCTCCAGCTGTCTTTTACTTGCTTCTAGACGGTCGCCCAGTAAAGCCATTTGCTTAGACTGTTTTGTTAAGCGACGCTCAAGATTTATTAAGCTAATGACATAACGAGTAAATTCGGGGTCTTTTTCTTTTGTACTATTTGAAGTGTCACCTAGGTGGCTAACGAGCAATTCAAGGCCTTGTTTAAGGTTAGTTAAATTCCCACCGTAAACCGCTAGAGTGTTATCAGGAGACATTTGTATCAAGCTATTTAGTAATAAAGATAAGTCCTCATCATCAATACGGCCGTGACGAGAAACCTGTTGTACTTGATGAGCAACTTGGCAAATAGCGGCAAAAGTTAACGTTATTTCTTTCATTGAAATTATTCTTATTTTATTACTAGCGAATTAAAGTATCAATAATGCCGCCGCCTAAGCAAACATCATTTTGATAAAAAACTACAGATTGTCCGGGGGTAACTGAACTTTGCTGCTCGGAAAAATCTATTTGGTATTCCCCTGTAGTCGATTCAGCTACAGGAGTGACAGTACAAGCAACATCTTCTTGTCGGTAGCGTGTTTTTACCGTGCATGTAATGCTATCGGTAAAATCTTTCCTATCAACCCAATGTAATTGATTAGCAATTAAGCCTTTAGAAAACAGGCGAGGGTGGTTGTGGCCTTGACCAACAATTAATACATTACGCAATAAGTCTTTTTCAACTACATACCAAGGCTCTTCACCGGCATCAGCTAAACCGCCGATACGTAAACCCTTTCGTTGCCCTAACGTATGGTACATAAGACCATCGTGGTGGCCAACAGCAACACCTTCAGCTGACTCAATAATGCCAGGTTTTGCCGGTAGGTATTGACCAAGAAAATCTTTAAACTTACGCTCGCCGATAAAACAAATACCAGTGCTGTCTTTTTTATTATGGGTAATTAAGCCTGCTTTTTCTGCAATTGCACGGACTTCAGGCTTTTCAATATGACCTACAGGAAATAAGGTGTGTGATAATTGTTTTTCGTCAAGTGTATAGAGGAAATAACTTTGGTCTTTATTATTATCAAGGCCACGAATCATCTTCCATGCGTTATCGCGAAACTCACGTTGAACATAGTGTCCGGTAGCAATATAATCCGCACCTAAGTCTTCACAAGCAAACTCTAAAAACGCTTTGAATTTTATTTCTTTATTACACATGATATCTGGGTTAGGCGTTCGTCCAGCCTTGTACTCTTCAAGGAAGTATTCGAAAACATTATCCCAATATTCAGTGGCAAAGTTGATGGTGTGCAATTTAATTTCTAGTTTGTCACAAATAGCCTGAGCATCTTCTAAGTCTTGGGCAGCAGCGCAATACTCATCAGTATCGTCTTCTTCCCAGTTTTTCATAAACAAACCTTCTACTTGATAACCTTGCTCTTGAAGCAAGTAAGCAGAGACAGAAGAGTCGACACCACCAGACATACCAACAATAACTTTGGTTTGTTCAGGGGATTTATTATTTGTGGCTGTTAACATGTTTTTGACCAATAGATTTTAAAAAAAGTGTACAAACTATAAATATAAAGCAGTGTACCAAAATTAGAAGCGCAAAATTATAACACGCACAACTAATAGGATATAGATTAAAGATTAGATTTTAGTTGTGATAAAGGTATTTTATTGCCAGCTAAGTAGTCTTCAATGCACTCTAATACCATGGCGCTGCGTAATTGATGACGTTTTAACTTTATTTGCTCGAAACTAAACCAATGGGTGTCAATTATCTCATTGTCTTGCGGTTGACCTTTTAACCATTGTTCTAATTCGATGACAAAACAAAAGCGCAAGAAGTAGAGGTTAAGGTCGGGTCGATGGAAATAATAAATACCACACAGGTAATCTGGAACTAATGCTAAGCCAGTTTCTTCAAGTACTTCTCGTTTAATCGCCGTAATAAGGCTTTCATCAGCCTCTAAATGACCAGCAGGTTGATTATATACCACGTGGTTATTATCAATTTCTTCGACAAATAAAAACTTACCTTGGTGGTGAATAACAGCGGCAACGGTGGTATTTGGCTTAAACTGTTTTTCTCCATGATCGTTTTTCACTTGTTCATTACTCCCCAAGGCATTTTTACTGTTACTGCTCAACTTTATACTCGCCATTAACTATATTATCTAATGTCCAAGTGCCGATGCGATATCTAATAAGTCGAAGAGTAGGGAAGCCTATATTGGCGGTCATACGTCTCACTTGCCGGTTACGCCCTTCGGTGATGGTTATTTCTATCCAAGTTGTAGGAATACTTGCCCGCTCCCTGATAGGGGGAATACGTGCCCAGACATCAGGTTCAAGCATTACTGTTACTTTAGCTGGCTTAGTCATACCATCTTTTAGCGCTACACCTTGGCGTAATTTCGTTAAATCATCATCAGTTGGGGCACCTTCAACTTGAACCCAGTAAGTTTTCTCTGTTTTTTTGACCGGGTTGGCTATTTGGTGCTGCAATTTGCCATCATTAGTTAATAACAATAAACCTTCACTATCTCTGTCAAGCCGACCCGCAGCATAAACGCCAGGAATATCGATAAAATCTTTTAGCGTTCGACGATTATTCTCATCAGTAAATTGGCACAAAACATCGAAAGGTTTATTGAAAAGTACAACTTTTCGCTTTTCGTTGAGTGGTCGTACCTCTTTGTGTTTGTTCGCCTTATGTCTTGTATAGCCTTTGTTCTGTTTCATTTTTATACTAAATATCCTAAAAAATATATTACGCCATTTCGCTTGGCTATATTAATATGGTTTGAATTACTATACTATGCGCGCGAAAAATAAATTTTAGCTTAGGTGAATTTTAATTAATTTTTAGTGAATTTTTATGCGGACGCCTAAGTGTTTAGCTAATTAAAGTAGGAATCTCAATGAGCACTGATAACTCAAAAATCATTTATACTATTACCGATGAAGCGCCTGCACTAGCAACGTATTCTTTATTGCCAATTATTCAAGCTTATACAGCTTCTTCAGGCATTAACGTTGAAACACGTGACATTTCTTTAGCTGGCCGTATCTTAGCAAACTTTCCAAAATACTTAACCCCAGAACAGCGTATTGATGACGCTTTGGCTGAATTAGGTGAACTAGCTAAAACGCCAGAAGCAAATATTATCAAATTGCCAAATATTTCTGCATCTATACCACAGTTAGAAGCGGCTATTAAAGAATTACAAGCAAAAGGTTATGACTTACCAAATTATCCTGCCGAGCCACAAAATGAAGCAGAACAATCTATTAAGTTAACTTACGCTAAAGTTTTAGGCTCAGCGGTTAACCCTGTATTACGTGAAGGTAATTCTGACAGACGTGCTCCAGCTTCTGTGAAACAGTATGTACGTAATAACCCTCATTCAATGGGCGCTTGGTCAAACGAATCAAAATCTCATGTTGCTCATATGGCATCAGGTGATTTTTACGGTAGTGAAAGGTCAGTAACTATTAATGGTGCAACTGTTGTAAATATTGAGTTTGTTGCTCAAAACGGGGATGTGACTTTATTAAAATCAAAGTTACCATTACTTGATAAAGAAATTATTGATGCTTCAGTGATGAGCAAGTCAGCATTAGTTGAATTCTTCGAAACTGAAATAAATAAAGCCAAAGAAGAAGATGTTCTACTTTCATTACACTTGAAAGCAACCATGATGAAAGTTTCAGATCCAATCATGTTTGGTCACGCTGTTAAAGTGTTTTATAAAGATGTATTTGCTAAACATGCTGCGACTTTTGAACAGTTAGGTGTTGACGCTGATAATGGTATTGGTGATGTTTACGCTAAGATCGCCCGTTTACCGGCAGAGCAAAAAGCTGAAATTGAAGCTGATATACAAGCTGTTTATGCTACTCGCCCTGAAATGGCGATGGTTGACTCTGATAAAGGCATTACCAACCTTCATGTACCTAGTGATGTTATTATTGATGCATCTATGCCAGCAGCACTTCGTGCATCAGGAATGATGTGGGGACCAGATGGTAAGCAAAAAGATACTAAGTTTATGATCCCTGATCGTAACTATGCTGGTGTATTCTCAGCGGTAGTTGATTTTTGTCGTGAAAATGGTGCATTCAATCCAACGACAATGGGCACAGTACCTAATGTTGGTTTAATGGCGCAAAAAGCTGAGGAATATGGTTCACACGATAAAACTTTCACCATGTCAGCAGCAGGTGTTGTTCGTGTTGTTAATGATAAAGGTGAAACCCTGATAGAACAAAATGTTGCCCAAGGTGATATTTTCAGAATGTGTCAGGTTAAAGATGCACCTATTCAAGATTGGGTTAAATTAGCGGTAACTCGTGCTAAAGCAACGGGAACTCCTGCGGTATTTTGGTTAGACGAAAACCGTGGTCATGACGCAGAAATGATCAAAAAAGTTAATGCGTATCTAGCTGACCATGATATCACTGGTTTAGATATTCAAATTCTTGAACCTGTAAAAGCTTGTCAATATACCCTTGCTCGTGTTGCTAAAGGTGAAGATGCAATATCAGTAACTGGTAACGTATTACGTGATTACTTAACCGATCTATTCCCAATTTTAGAGTTAGGTACCAGTGCTAAAATGCTTTCAATAGTACCATTAATGAATGGTGGTGGTTTATTTGAAACTGGCGCGGGCGGCTCTGCTCCTAAACATGTGCAACAGTTAGAAAAAGAAAACCACTTACGTTGGGATTCTTTAGGTGAATTCTTAGCACTTGCTGCCTCACTTGAGCATGTTGCAGTAACGACGGGAAATGCTAAAGCACAAGTTTTAGCTGATACTTTAGATGAGGCTACAGGTAAGTTCTTAGATACTAATAAATCACCTTCTCGTAAAGTGGGTGAATTAGATAACCGTGGTAGCCACTTCTATCTTGCAATGTTCTGGGCTCAAGCACTAGCAGAGCAAACAATAGATGCTGAACTTAAAGAAAATTTTACTGGTGTAGCGCAAGCATTAACAAAGCAAGAAGACAAAGTTGTTGCTGAATTAAATGCGGCTCAAGGTCCAGCAATTGATCTTAATGGTTATTACTTTGCCGATACTCAGCTTGCAGAAAAAGCAATGCGTCCAAGTGAAACATTCAATACTATTTTATCTGCACTTCTATAATATTATTAATATGTAAAGCGTAAAGTAAATAGATTTACGGCTAACCATAAAGCTGTAAATATCAAAGCTAAGTAGAAATACTTAGCTTTTTTTTTGACTTTTTTCAGGGATGATATACCTATTAGACTTTAGTCTAAGTGTTATTTATTCATTTTAGTGATAGTCATTATCACTAAATAGTGATTAGTGCCTTGTGCTTTTTTGAATTAGTTTAGTAGAACAACTTTTCTATTTCCGTTTAATTTGGAGCTCGTCTTATGACTAATCAAATCACCATTCCCACTACCGGAGAAAAAATTACTTTTATTGACGGTAAATTATCAGTACCCAATAATCCAATTATTCCTTTTATTGAAGGTGATGGCATAGGTGTTGACGTAACACCTCCTATGCTAAAAGTTGTAAATGCAGCTGTAGCCAAAGCTTACAGGGGCGACAAAAAAATTGCTTGGCTAGAAGTCTATGCCGGTGAAAAAGCAACTAAAATGTATGACAGTGAAACATGGTTGCCTGAGGAAACTCTTAATATCTTGCAAGAATATAAGGTTTCTATCAAAGGACCATTAACTACCCCTGTTGGCGGAGGCATGAGCTCTTTAAATGTTGCTATCCGTCAAATGTTAGATCTTTATGTGTGTCAGCGACCTGTGCAATGGTTTACTGGTGTTCCAAGTCCAGTGAAAAGGCCAGCAGAAGTTGATATGGTAATCTTTCGCGAAAACACAGAAGATATTTATGCGGGCATTGAGTTCCAAGCAGGTAGTGACAAAGCGAAAGCCATGATTGAATTTCTAACCGAAGAAATGGGTGCTAGTAATATTCGTTTTACTGAAAATTGTGGTATTGGTATAAAACCCGTATCAAAAGAAGGTACACAGCGCTTAGTGAGACAAGCAATTCAGTACGCAATTGATAATGATAAAGACTCCGTGACGCTAGTTCATAAAGGCAATATTATGAAGTTTACTGAGGGCGCTTTTAAAGACTGGGGTTATGAACTTGCAAGAGATGAGTTTGGCGCTAGTTTGATTGATGGCGGGCCTTGGTGCTCGTTAACAAGCCCTACAACAGGTAAGGAAATCATCATCAAAGATGTTATTGCTGATGCAATGTTGCAACAAATATTGTTACGTCCTGCGGAGTATAGTGTTATTGCGACATTAAATTTAAATGGCGATTATTTATCTGATGCTCTCGCGGCTCAAGTCGGTGGTATTGGTATTGCTCCAGGCGCAAACTTAGGGGATGAAATCGCTGTGTTTGAAGCAACACACGGTACAGCACCTAAATATGCAGGTAAGAATAAGGTAAACCCTGGCTCTGTTATTTTATCAGCGGAAATGATGCTGAGACACATGGGCTGGCTTGAAGCTGCGGACCTACTACTTAAAGGTATGTCTGGCGCAATCAAAGCCAAAACAGTAACCTATGACTTTGAACGACTGATGGATGACGCGACTCTGGTTTCTTGTTCAGCATTTGGGGATTGCATTATCGAACATATGTAATCAACGGATGTAGGTAATAAAAAACACAGCTATTTAGCTGTGTTTTTTGTGTCACTTTAGCGCAAAGTCTTTTTTATTCTAATTCGCCTTCAGCCAACTTAATGCTTGCTGCGTGGTGACCTTTAGGGCCTTCATTTAGTTCGTAATTGACATCTTGTCCGGCCTTTAATGTTCTATACCCATCCATTTCAATTGTTGAATAGTGAGCAAAGATATCATCTCCACCGCTATCTGGACGAATAAAGCCAAAACCTTTTGCATTATTAAACCATTTCACTGTACCGTGTGCCATACTTCAACTTCCTTCTATATCCTTTAGTATTCAATTATGTTTAACTTACTTTTCACCCAATACTATTAAATAGTATATAAGTTATAAGTTAGCGCATAGACCACAAACAAAGTGACTAAAAACTAGCCACATATAGAATGTAGATAAATTATGGGATTAGTCAAGTTAAAAATATGTTTTTTTTAACGTTTTTTGGGCTTTATTACATAAAAAGTTACAGCAAAAGTAAAAAGTAGAGACTAAGATAAATATATGAGCAACTGGAAAGAGTTATTTGACACCGAAGGCATTGTAGAAGACGCGGTTAGAGAGGAACTAGAAGAGCCTGCTAAATACCATGTTTTTTTACTTAACGATGATTATACCCCGATGGACTTTGTTGTCGACGTACTGTGTAATTTTTTTAATAAAAGTGAAGAGCAAGCAACAGATATTATGTTAAACATTCACTATAAAGGAAAAGGCCTTTGTGGAACATATACCGCCGAAATAGCAGAAACAAAAGTAGAAAATGTTGTCCAGTACGCTTTTGAAAATCAGCACCCACTAAAGTGTATGATGGTCAAAGCCTAAAGTTATGAATTGGAGTAGCTATGCTAAACAAAGACTTAGAAATATCACTTAATTTAGCCTTTCGCCAAGCTAAAGAATCTCGCCATGAATTTATGACGGTTGAACATTTATTGTTGGCATTATTAGATAACCCTTCAGCGATTGAGGCCCTTGGAGCTTGTGGAGCAGACATAGCAAAACTGCGTAAAAGTCTATTAGACTTTATCGGTGAAACTACACCTATGATTCCTATCGGGGAAGAAGAGAGAGAAACACAACCTACGCTGGGTTTTCAACGAGTTTTACAAAGAGCAGTATTTCATGTGCAGTCTTCGGGTAAAAATGAAGTCAGTGGTTCGAATGTTTTAGTCGCTATTTTTAGTGAGCAAGAATCACAAGCAGCTTATATATTGAAAAAGTCAGATATTAGTCGTTTAGATATTGTTAATTATATCTCTCACGGTATATCAAAGGTCGATGATGAAAATGCTCCGCAGATCTTGGAAGGCGATCAGCAGGGTGAAGAAGAGCCACGCACCATCGAAAATTTTTCAGTCAACCTTAACGAAGAAGCTATCAAAGGTAATATTGACCCTTTAATTGGTCGTGATGATGAGCTTGAACGTACATTACAGGTGTTGAGTCGGCGGAGAAAAAACAATCCACTTTTTGTTGGTGAAGCTGGTGTTGGTAAAACGGCCATTGCTGAAGGTTTAGCCAATATGATTGTGAATAAAGAGGTGCCTGAGTTTTTAGCCAATGCGACAATTTACTCCCTTGATATGGGGGCTTTATTAGCAGGTACTAAATACCGAGGGGACTTTGAGAAACGCTTTAAATCTTTATTAAAAGAACTTGAAGAAGATAAAAATGCGGTACTGTTTATTGATGAAATCCATACTATTATTGGGGCGGGAGCTGCTTCTGGTGGTATGATGGATGCCTCTAACCTTCTTAAACCGCTACTTTCTGCAGGTAAGGTACGCTGCTTAGGCTCTACTACTTATCAAGAATATCAAAGTATATTTGAAAAAGATCGTGCTTTAGCTCGTCGCTTTCAAAAAATTGATATTGCCGAGCCTAGCATCGCCGATACCACTAAAATACTGCACGGTCTGAAAGATAAGTATGAAAGTCATCATGGTATTCGATATACCAGTAAAGCTTTACATGCAGCTGCTCAACTATCCGCTAAATATATTAACGAAAGGTTTCTTCCTGATAAGGCCATTGATGTAATTGATGAAGCGGGTGCTAAGCAACAGCTTGTACCGGCAAATAAGCGTAAAAAAGTCATTAATAATACTGATATTGAGAGTATTGTCGCTAAAATGGCGAGAATTCCTGAAAAATCAGTGTCACTCAGTGAAAAGGATAATCTTAAAAATCTTGATCGTAACTTGAAGCTTGTTGTTTTTGGTCAAGATAAAGCCATTGGAGAGCTTTCTTCAGTTATTCGTTTATCTAGAGCAGGATTAAGCAGTGAAGAAAAACCTATAGGCTCCTTCTTATTTGCAGGACCTACGGGAGTAGGGAAAACGGAAGTAACCCAACAATTAGCTAAAATATTAGGCGTAGAGCTGCTTCGTTTCGATATGTCGGAATACATGGAGAAACATGCCGTTAGCCGTCTTATCGGAGCACCACCGGGCTACGTCGGTTTTGAACAGGGTGGTTTACTTACTGATGCTGTTTTAAAACATCCTCATGCAGTTGTATTGCTGGATGAGATTGAAAAAGCACATGAAGATGTATACAACATTTTACTACAAGTAATGGATCATGGCACATTAACGGACAATAATGGTCGAAAAGCTGACTTTAGAAATATTATTTTAGTGTTAACCACCAATGCCGGCGTACAAGAAACAGTGCGTCAATCCATTGGCTTTAAACAACAAGATCACAGTCTTGATGCCTTAAGTGAAATTAATAAAGTATTTTCACCTGAGTTTAGAAACCGCTTAGATAATATTGTTTGGTTTAATCATTTAGATAACATTGTTATTCAGCAAGTAGTTGATAAATTCATTGTTGAATTACAAGCCCAGCTCGATGACAAAGGTGTTTCTCTTGAATTGAGTAAGCAAGCTAGGCTTTGGTTAGCCGATCATGGCTACGACAAGTCCATGGGCGCTAGACCTATGGCTCGTCTGATTCAAGAGCACTTGAAAAAATCATTGGCCAATGAGTTACTCTTTGGAGAGCTAACGCACGGTGGTGTTGCTAAGGTTGATGTCAAAAAAGATAAACTTGTCATTAGCTTCGAAAATAAGCAAGAGTTAATTACTGCTAAATAATCGCCAGTAAAATACTGCTAAAAGCCTTACAATATTTATTTGTAAGGCTTTTTTATACCTTTTATTTAGTACAGGAAATTTCTGTTGCTTGAATGAACATAAAAATGGGCTTGGTCATAAAAGTCTATATCAACTGTTACCCTTCAGCATAATAACAATGGGGGTATTACAGAGAATATTTGTATTAATTATCCCATGTAATACCTATTTCATTAAATTATCATCCTCTTGTGCTGTCCAATAATTAATATGCAATGACTCTGGAGTTCAACTTGTAATACATGATTTTTATTGTAGTAAGAGTTAGAGAGTTCGTGCGTTGTTATAACAACAGAACGAAAGGGGGAATAAACTTTTCTTTAGGCGAAAAAAAACCTGCATAAAGCAGGTTTTTTTATGTGGCTCCCCAAACTGGGCTCGAACCAGTGACACATGGATTAACAGTCCATCGCTCTACCAACTGAGCTATTGGGGAATAAACTTTTTTAACTTCTGTTTATTAATGAAGTTGAATGTGGCTCCCCAAACTGGGCTCGAACCAGTGACACATGGATTAACAGTCCATCGCTCTACCAACTGAGCTATTGGGGAATAAACTTTTTAACTTCTGTTTATCAATGAAGTTGAAACTTGTTTCTAAGTTGAACTTAGTAAACTAATTATCGATACT
>NZ_JQEC01000002.1 GCF_000764185.1 Colwellia psychrerythraea | reverse complement strand
CCTTTTTTGTTTAGCGACAATAGCGCTGTGGTCCCACCTGATCCCTTTCCGAACTCAGAAGTGAAACGCAGTTGCGCCGATGGTAGTGTGGGAGTTCCCATGTGAGAGTAGGACATTGCTAGACTTCTAATTTGTGCTTAGGCACTGAGAAACCCGTAGCTTGCGCTACGGGTTTTTTGCTTTCTGGGATTTGATAAAATTCAGTTCAGGCTATGGTAGTGTAACTGTTATTAAACATGCCCATGTGAGCGTAGAACATTGCTAACTTTAACTGCGATCCGTAGCTCATCCGATGTTTTTTGTCTTTGTTGGCGTTAGAAGAATTTTGAACGGGTAAAAATTCGACTAATATCGGTTAAGCACATGTGGCTGACGATATTCAAGATAGATAATTTCTAATAAAGTTCAAAACCTCAAAGGAATATATTAGAAATATTTTTATTTGGTGATTTAAATTACTCAACACTACTCTAGTAGCAATTAACTAATATGTGCATATAGATAATAGTTGCTGTAAATATAATGTTATCGAAGCAAGTAATGGTCTTGTATTAAAAGTAGCTAGAGACTGTGAGTTTGTAGAAGTGCAGATAATAGAGTGTTTAAATAATCTTATTTAACTTTAAAAAGTGATATATGAAGACGATATTGCTGGGGTCCCATAATTGTACCCTATCGTCCAATTATGAAGCCATAAAAATATTCGATGGTCATAGTGTCTTAATCAAATAAAATTGCTAATTACGCTGTTAAGGCGCTTATAAATATAACTAAGATTTAAGTCAATTTTAAATAGTATTTCATTAGTGAATATAAATTATTCGCACAAATATAGTGCGTGTAATGCCCTTATATCTTGCAAAAACGGACAAGTTAAGTATACTTGCGCAAACTTTTTAGACTTAAAGTTTTTACTTTAAAAAATCAGTGACTCATACGAATTATCTCGTATAAGAAAACTATAAAACTATGAGAAATGAACTTACAAAGCCAGGGCGGAAATTTGCCTATACTCAAATCGCTTTGATAACCGTAATTACTCTCGTTGTTTCACTGATAACATATTTTATTTGGGGATTTGAATCCGCAAAATCCGCCGCATTAGGTGGAGCTATTGGGATACTACCCAATATATTATTCGCATATAAAGCATTTAAGTTTGCTGGTGCAAGAGCGTCAAAGCAAGTCGTTGAGTCTTTCTTTAGTGGCGTAAAACTGAAAATGGCGTTAATGGCACTATTGCTTGGTTTAACAATTAAGTATGTAGTAATAAGTCCACTGGCCTTTTTTAGTATGTTTTGTTTAGTTATGGCTTTGCCGATAATAACGCCGTTTATTATCAAGCAGCAGCGGTAATTCAGATTTTTTTATTTTTTAAACTTTAATTATTGGGAAATTAATATGTCATCAGGCGCTGAGTTAACCAGCCAAGAATATATTACTCACCATCTCGCTAACTTGAAAGTAGGTGACGGTTTTATGGCCGTTCATTTAGATTCATTGGGATGGTCTGTATTCTTAGGTTTGGTCTTTTTAACGATCTTTCGTTCCGTTGCTAAAAAAGCAACCCCTGGCGTGCCAGGTAAGTTGCAATGTGCAATTGAAATGATAGTGGGTTTTGTTGATGATAGTGTTAAAAGCACCTTTCATGGCAAAAATGAATTAATTGCACCCTTAGCACTTACTATATTCGTCTGGGTTCTTCTTATGAACTCTATGGATTGGGTTCCAGTTGACCTTTTACCACACTTGATCCATTGGACTACAGGCATGCCTTTAGGTGATATCTATATGAAACCTGTTCCAACAGCAGATCCGAATATTACTTTTGGTCTTGCTTTAGGTGTTTTCATCTTAATTATCTATTACTCAATTAAAGTGAAAGGTGTAGGTGGTTTCATGAAAGAACTGACTACTCAACCTTTTGGCCATTGGTCTTTATACCCAGTGAACTTTATCCTTGAAACGGTAACTATGCTAGCTCGACCTTTATCACTAGCACTACGTTTATTCGGTAACTTATATGCAGGTGAGTTGATTTTCTTACTTATCGCAACAATTGGTTTATTCCAATTGCCAGTACACTTTTTATGGGCAGCGTTCCATTTGTTGGTAATCCCATTACAAGCGTTTATTTTCATGATGCTAACTATTGTATACCTTAGTTTAGCGCACGAAGACCACTAATTCTTCTGGAAATAATTTGAACGACGGAGGTCGACCCGTAGGGTGATGGGTAGGATACCCGCAAGACTAAATTTGTCGAAGAAGGTTATTAGGCTCAAGTGAGTAGGTAGCTTTCTTCATCAAAAAAGAAATTTTTAAAACTTTAACTTTAAACAATCGGAGATAAAAATGGAAAACTTTGGCTTAATGTATATTGCAGCGGCTTTACTAATTGGTTTAGGTGCTCTTGGTACTGCTATTGGTTTTGGTCTGTTAGGTGGTAAATTCTTAGAATCTGCTGCTCGTCAACCTGAACTAGCACCACAACTACAAGTTAAAATGTTCATCGTAGCAGGTCTAATCGATGCTATCGCTATGATCGGTGTTGCTATTGGTTTATACATCTTATTCGTTAAAATTGGTTAATTTTACCACTTTTTTTTTAAACGAATAATTGATAGGAGGTACGCACAATGGATATTAATCTGACCCTAGTTGGCCAATTAATTGCGTTTGTCGTATTTGTAATATTCTGTATGAAGTATGTATGGCCACCAATTATTGGTGCCATCGAAGAACGTCAAGCAACTATTGCTGATGGTCTTGCTGCGTCAGACCGTGCTGCTAAAGATCTTGAGCTTGCTCAAGAAAAAGCTACAGCTCAACTTAAAGAAGCTAAAGTTCAAGCTGCATCTATTGTTGATGCTGCTAAAAAACTTGAAGCAAAAATTGTTGAAGAAACAGCTGGCAAAGCACAAGCTGAGAAAGAAAGAATCTTAGCAACTGGTCATGCGGAAATTGAAACCGAACGTAACCGAGCGAGAGAAGAATTACGCAAAGAAGTTGCAATTCTTGCTATTGCCGGTGCCGAGAAAATTCTTGAGCGTTCAATTGATGGCGCTGCACACAGCGACATCTTAGATAAACTCGTCGCTGAACTTTAAGAGGAAAGAGCTATGTCTGAATTGACAACTGTCGCTCGTCCTTACGCTAAAGCAGCGTTCGATTTTGCTGTTGAAGCTAAAGCAATGGATGATTGGTTAGTCCAGTTAACATTTGCAGCTGAAGTTGCTAAAGATACAACCGTTTCTGGTTATATCTCTGGCGGTGCTTCAGTAGAGCAAGCACAAATATTGTTTTTAAATGTTTGTGGTGAACAAATAAATAGCGAATGCCAAAACTTTTTGAAAGTTATGGCACAAAACGAACGTTTGTTGGTGCTACCACAAGTTCTTGAGCAATTTATAGCATTAAAAGCTGACTTTGATCAAGAAATCTCTGTGGATGTAACCTCTGCGGTAGAAGTAACTGCAGAGCAAAAAACAACATTAAGCGCCGCGCTTGAAAAGCGCTTGGCACGTAAAGTAAAGCTTAATTGTTTTGTTGATGCGAGTATCGTTTCCGGTTTAGTAATTAAAGCTGGTGACATGGTAATAGATGGTTCTATCAAAGGTAAATTGAACCGCTTAGCAACAACACTACAATCTTAGATAAGGGAACAGAGCATGCAACTGAATTCCACTGAAATCGCTGAACTGATCAAGAATAGAATTGAACAGTTTAACGTTGTCAGCGAAGCTCGTAACGAAGGTACTATCGTTTCTGTAACAGATGGTATTATTCGTATTAATGGCCTTGCCGATGTAATGCAAGGTGAAATGATCGAACTTCCTGGTAGCCGTTTTGCTATCGCGTTAAACCTTGACCGTGATTCGGTAGGTGCGGTAGTAATGGGTCCTTACGCTGATTTAGCGGAAGGCCAAAAAGTTAAAGGTACTGGTCGTATTTTAGAAGTACCAGTAGGACGTGGTTTATTAGGCCGCGTTGTAAACACTCTTGGTGAACCAATTGATGGCAAAGGCCCAGTTGAAAATGATGGCTTCTCTCCAGTAGAAGTTGTTGCTCCAGGTGTAATCGAACGTAAATCAGTAGACCAACCAGTGCAAACTGGTATCAAGTCTATCGATTCTATGATTCCAATTGGTCGTGGCCAACGTGAATTAATCATTGGTGACCGTCAAATCGGTAAATCAGCGATTGCAATTGACGCTATCATCAACCAAAAAGACACTGGTATTAAGTGTGTATACGTTGCTATCGGTCAGAAAGCTTCAACAGTAGCGAACCTTGTTCGTAACTTAGAAGAGCATGGCGCTTTAGCAAACACTATTGTTGTTGTTGCCTCAGCTTCTGAAGCTGCAGCGCTACAATACCTAGCACCATATGCTGGTTGTTCTATGGGTGAATACTTCCGTGACCGCGGTGAAGATGCACTAATCGTATATGATGATTTGTCTAAGCAAGCAGTTGCTTACCGTCAAATTTCTTTACTTTTACGTCGTCCGCCAGGCCGTGAAGCCTACCCAGGTGATGTATTCTACCTTCATAGTAGATTATTAGAACGTGCTGCTCGTGTAAACGAAGCATACGTTGAAAAATTCACTAACGGTGAAGTAAAAGGTAAAACAGGTTCATTAACTGCATTACCAATTATTGAAACGCAAGCGGGTGATGTATCTGCTTTCGTACCAACAAACGTAATCTCAATTACCGATGGTCAGATTTTCTTAGAATCTAACCTATTTAACTCAGGCATCCGTCCTGCAGTTAACGCTGGTATTTCAGTATCTCGTGTTGGTGGTGCTGCGCAAACGAAGATCATCAAAAAACTTGGTGGCGGTATTCGTTTAGCTCTAGCTCAATATGCTGAATTAGCAGCATTTGCTCAATTTGCATCTGATTTAGATGACGCAACTCGTGCTCAATTAGAACATGGTCAACGCGTTACTGAATTGATGAAGCAAAAGCAATACAGCCCATTGTCAATCGCTGAAACAGCAGTGTCATTATTTGCCGCAGAAAAAGGCTATTTAACTGACGTTGCTATCAACAAAATTGTTGATTGTGAAGCGGCTTTACATACTTATGTAAACAATGAGCATGCTGAGTTGATGGCTACTATCAACGAAAAGGGTGATTACAGTAAAGATATTGAAGCAGGTTTGAACAAAGCACTTGAGTTATTCAAGTCAACTCAATCTTGGTAATCGAGTCTTTAATTAAGTAACGTTTTCGGAGAAGAGTCATGGCCGTTGGTAAAGAAATAAAAACCAAGATTGCGAGTGTTAAAGGCACTCAAAAGATCACAAGCGCTATGGAAATGGTTGCCGCTAGTAAAATGCGCAAAGCGCAAGATGGCATGGCAGCCTCTCGTCCATATGCGACAAATATACGAAATGTGATCGGTCATATCGCGCTTGGTAACTTAGAATATCGTCATCCTTATATGGAAGAACGTGAAGCTAAGCGTGTTGGCTACATTGTTGTCTCAAGTGATCGTGGTTTGTGTGGTGGCTTAAATATTAATTTATTTAAGAAAGTACTTGCTGATGCTGCTGAAAAGCAAGCATCAGGCGCTGAAGTTGAATTTGCTGTAATAGGCTCTAAAGCCGCATCATTCTTCAACAATATGGGCGCTAAAGTATCTGCACAGATATCGGGTTTAGGCGATGCTCCTTCACTAACTGACTTAGTTGGTAGTGTTGCAGTAATGCTTAAAGCTTATGATAACGGTGAAATTGATAGGTTATACGTTGTGTTTAACAAATTTGTTAACACTATGACGCAAGAGCCGACAATTGATCAATTGTTACCTCTACCTAAATCAGATGACAAAGCAATTAGTCATCGTTGGGATTATATCTACGAACCTGATGCTAACTCATTGTTAGATCAATTATTAGTTCGTTATATTGAATCCCAAGTATACCAAGGTGTTGTTGAAAATATTGCTTGTGAACAAGCATCTCGTATGGTTTCAATGAAGGCCGCAACAGATAATGCGGGCGATTTAATCGACGATCTTCAATTGGTATACAACAAAGCGCGTCAAGCGGCAATCACTCAAGAATTGGGTGAGATTGTTGCTGGTGCAGCTGCGGTAGGGTAAACAGAATAGTTCGGTAACGAAGTAATCTGATAACAATTTTCGTAATTTAACGAAAAGTTAGCTAAAGCGAAGCTTAGCTAACTTAAATTAAGAGGAATAAACATGAGTACAGGTAAAGTCGTCCAAATAATTGGCGCAGTTGTGGATGTTGAATTTCCACAAGATGCCGTACCTCAGGTATATGACGCAGTAAAAGTAACTGAAGGTGACCTTGAAGGTTTAGTACTTGAAGTTCAACAGCAGCTTGGTGGCGGCGTTGTACGTACTATCGCAATGGGTTCTTCAGACGGTTTGCGTCGTGGACTGAATGTAGAAAATACAGGTCAAGGTATCCAAGTACCTGTTGGTGTTGAGACTTTAGGTCGCATCATGAACGTACTTGGTGAGCCAATTGATGAAGCTGGCCCTATCGGCGAAAAAGACCGTTGGTCAATTCACCGTGAAGCACCTGCTTATGCTGAACAATCAATGTCTAACGAATTGTTAGAAACTGGTATCAAAGTAATCGATTTAGTTTGTCCATTCGCTAAGGGTGGTAAAGTTGGTCTTTTCGGTGGTGCTGGTGTTGGTAAAACAGTAAACATGATGGAACTTATCCGTAACATCGCTATTGAACATAGTGGGTACTCAGTATTCGCTGGTGTTGGTGAGCGTACACGTGAAGGTAACGATTTCTATCACGAAATGAACGATTCTAACGTACTTGATAAAGTATCATTAGTTTACGGTCAAATGAACGAGCCTCCAGGAAACCGTTTACGTGTTGCCTTTACTGGTTTAACTATGGCTGAAAAATTCCGTGATGAAGGTCGTGACGTATTATTCTTCGTAGATAACATTTACCGCTATACTCTTGCAGGTACTGAAGTATCAGCATTACTTGGTCGTATGCCATCAGCGGTTGGTTACCAACCAACACTTGCTGAAGAAATGGGTATATTACAAGAGCGTATTACTTCAACGAACAAAGGTTCAATCACTTCAATCCAAGCGGTATACGTACCAGCAGATGATTTGACAGATCCAAGCCCTGCAACTACTTTTGCTCATTTAGACGCAACAGTTGTACTAAGTCGTGATATTGCTTCGCAAGGCATTTACCCTGCGATTGACCCATTAGATTCATCTTCACGTCAACTAGATCCATTAGTAGTTGGTACTGAACATTATGAAACTGCTCGTGGTGTACAAACAGTATTACAACGTTACAAAGAACTTAAAGATATCATCGCCATCTTAGGTATGGATGAGTTATCTGAAGAAGATAAGCAAACTGTATTCCGTGCACGTAAAATACAGCGTTACTTATCTCAGCCGTTCTTCGTTGCTGAAGTATTTACTGGTTCGCCAGGTAAATATGTATCATTAAAAGACACCATTGCTGGCTTTAAAGGCATTTTAGCTGGTGAATACGATGATATGCCTGAGCAAGCGTTCTACATGGTTGGTGGTATCGAAGAAGCTATCGAGAAAGCTGCTAAGATGTAATCAACTAGTAAGCATTTATGCTTTGTGTAAGTGCTTACAGTAATAGAGGTCGACTCAAATGGCATTATTTACTGTAAATCTAAATGTTGTTAGTGCAGAAGAAAGCTTATTTTCTGGTAGCATTAAATCATTACAGATCACAGGTAGTGAAGGTGAGCTAGGTATTATGCCTGGTCATGCACCTTTATTGACCTCACTAAAACCTGGTATGGCATTAATCACCAAAGAAGATGGTACTGAAGAAGTAATCTATCTTTCTGGTGGTATGTTAGAAGTTCAACCAAATAACGTTATCGTATTAGCAGATGTTGCTACACGTGCTGCGGACTTGGATGAGCAAGCGGCTCTTGAAGCGAAACAACGTGCAGAAGCAAACATGAACGCCAATGGTGTTGATGTTGACTATGCAGCTGTTTCTGTTGAATTAGCTCGTGCGGAAGCGCAATTACGCGTTATCCAAGCGACTAGCAAGAAAGCATAATAATTAGCTACTTTAGTAACTAGTTATACCTTTAGGTTTAGTGATTTCTGACTTTAACTTTTCTTACCTTACCTTTAATAAGAGAAGAGAAGAGAAGTAAATAGAGTTAAGAAGTGAACATAGAATCAGAATTAGAAAAGCCGCTTTACTCTTTTAGTAAAGCGGCTTTTTTGTGTCTGGTAAGTTATTTAGTTTGCGTATGAAAATTAGGAAGAGATAAAAAGAAACTATACGTTCAGTAAATTCGATATTAGCTAATAATTTTATCTTCTTTCATCCACACCGCCATTGATTATCGACATTAATTTTGGAACAGCAATGGCGTGTTCATTAGTAAAAATGTCGAATGCGGACCACTGCTCAATACCTAAGGCATACATTGGGTTGTCAGGCTCAAGCGGATCTATATTATCAAAGTACCATAAGCCATTTATATAAAGGCTATAAAGAATATAGTAGTTTAATAAGTTCCTATTTGGTCGGTAACCGGGAACTAAACTCATATATTCAGCCACAATTTTAGTGATATATTGGTCAGCAATATTGTTGACAGCGATAAACATAGCTAAGTCGAATTCCTCTGGCGCTACATGAGCACATTCAAAATCTATTAACCAAGGCCTTTGGCCATCATCTAGCAATATATTTGTTAAGTTCAAGTCACCGTGACAAATTACGTTAGAGCTCGTTGAATCCAAAATTAGACTGTTAATACTGGCTGACAGTGACTTGGTCACTTTGTCTAAGGTACAACTGTGTGAAATCAGAAAGGGAGCTGGTTTCGTCAATAAGCGCTTAACCGAACAAGTAGGAATTAGTAACGGAATAGGATACTTTGCAAGTTCCAGTGGAAATTGGTGTAACTCTGCCATCATGTTAAGTGCAATTGAAATTTTTCTATCATTGTTGAGCTTTGTATCGGTAAGCGTGAGTCCGCTAATAAAGTCAGTCACTAACCAGTGTTGATCATGATAAATGACCTGCGGGCTTAACTGTTGCTCAATACGTTGCTCTGAAACATCTTTGATATTTAAACCCGCATAAAGCAGTGCACAAGATATTTCTGTACTCGCTGTTTCTTCATTAAGCTTTTTGGCAAAAAACACCTGTGTAGCGGTGGTAACCTTGAGTGCTGTCTGGCTCAAGCCATTAGCTAATAAACTAATGGCTCGTACCTCGGTAAAACAGGGTAGAGATTTAAGTGAGTTAATGACATCAATAGGAATAAGCATATGATGAGGATGGCCTTAATTACTTTCTACTGGCTGTAAATCAATTGCCGACTGCTTATAGGATTTTAGCCACTTGATATAACCGTAACCGGCAACTATAACAAAGATTATGAACAACACTGTCGTTGGTATTAAGCCTTTTTCTATATATAAATAGATAGAAATTAAGTCTATAACAATCCAGTAGAGCCAGTTTTCTAATACCTTTTGAGTAATCAAATAAGTAGCGAATACAGCATAAACTGTAGTAAAGCTATCGAGGTAGGCAAAATCTGCGGGGGTATAAGTAGCCATCAAATAACCTAAAATCGTCGCAATTACCGCTAAAACTAGGCAAGCTTTTACATGCCAACTTAGCCCCCAGCTTACGATTGCTAGCTCAACCTTTTTATTGGCGCTATTGTTGATATTTTTAGACCATTGCCAGTATCCATACACAGCCATAAATAAGTAATAAGCGTTTAAGGCGCTGTCCATTAACAGCAAGACATCATAAAAAATGTAAGTATATAACGCGGTACTAATAAAAGCAGCTGGCCAGCACCATAAAGAGCCTCTTGCAGCTAAAATGACATAGGCAAGGGAAAGTAACATAGCGGTCAGCTCAAGCCAAGGCAGGTGCTGGAAGGCGGCTATAACACGGGTATATATATCAAACATTAACTTTCCGCTTCTACTTGTGAACGATCACCATTAATAAATTTACAAACAAAAACCGCCGCCCCTGTGGTTTGATGCACGTGTTTTATCTCAGCCATAACATGGCTGACTGCTAGATCGTAATCACCAAATACTTGGGTACTCATGCCGTTAGTTATCACTTGTAAACCTTCAACAGTTCTAAGCCTTTTGATAAATGCCCAAATTTCAGTTTTGTACTGCTCTTCTGCTAATGGATATAAGCTAAGTTCGATAGAAATTTTCATAGGTAACCTTTATAAGTGTATGAGAGGGATGGATATCCCCCTAATACAAGTCATGCTAATTAAAATTGATAATCTAAGCTAGCACCAAAAACTAATGGCTCAGATAGTTGGGTATATTGCTTGGCAGTATAACTATCGCGAGGATCATTACCAAAATAAAACCCACGGTTAGCATATTTTTCATCGGTAAGGTTTCGGCCCCAAAGCTTCACTTGCCAATTATCTTGTACGTAAGCAATGGAAGCATTGAGTAATGCTACTGATTCAGATTGTTCATCATGGCTATCGGAGAAATAGAAACTATCTTTACCGTCAACAGATAAGTTAATTAACCAGTTTTCAGTAGGTAGGATGTTGATCCCGACATTAAATTGATAATTTGGCGCATGAGCTTGTTCACGACCATCTAAAGATTCACCTTCAGCATTAATAAAATCATCAAATTCAGTTTCAAGTAATCCAAATGAACCGTAAACGTTAACAAAGTCATTTAAGTCAAAAGCCGCTTCAACTTCAATACCGTAGTTAGTGCCAGTAGCCGCATTACCTAAATAGCTAATGAATTCAGAACTACCATCTTCACGTTCTATGGTTTTAGAGCTGCTCACCTGTACATCTTCGCGATCCATATAAAACACAGAGCTGCGTACATAAACACTATTATCGAGTAAAGAAACTTTATAACCTAATTCATAGTTCAGTAAATACTCAGGATCAAAAGTACGTAAATTCTCAGGTAAAGTACCGTCGGTATTATGCCCACCGGCTTTATAGCCTCGGTTGATTGAGGCGTACCACAAGCTATCTTGATTTTTTTGGTAACTAAGTACTAACTTACCACCAACCATAGTATCGTCAATACTGTCATCAAATTGATCAGAATTGTTATAGTCGGCACTGTAATTTTCAATACGCAAACCAGAAATTAATGACCAGCGCTCGCTCAATTGAGTATCTAATTGCCCATAAACCGCGACACTAGTACGTTCATTCGTCGAGGTGAAATCACCATCGGCATAAGTATATTGGCGCAAAAGATCTTCGTCGCCTTGCTTGAAGTAAGCACCCGCAACCCAAGCGGTGCTGCCATTAAAAATTTCTTGGCCTTGCTTAGATATTGCACGTAATTCTGAGGTTAGTACGGCTTTATCGCGGTAATAATGATCGGTGGATGAGTAACCATCAAAATTAGCTAAACAACCGGTTGGGGTAATACATGGATCGGGAGTATAAACAGGTTTATTACTAATCCATTCATATTCACCATAGGCCCAATCTTCATCATAGCCATAAGCTAAATCAGAATCGGAGCTACTAATAATGGCTAATACTGTGGCACTTTCAAAACCTTGGAAGGTAAACTTTGCCGAGAAAGCGGCAGTTTCTTGTTGGTCAAAACCAGGCTCATCAGAATAGGTTTCTCGGGTGTTATCTAATGAGTAGGCATCATAACCATTATCAAAATCAAAATAGAAACCAGCAATATCAATGGTAAGGTCGTTACTCGCTTCAATAGTTAACTTGCCACGGATAGTTAATTCATCACGGTTGTTAGTGTCATCGCGCTGCAAATGCACATTTTCCATATAACCATCACTGTTACTTTGATTAACAGCTAAGCGGTAATTTACTGAATCGCTAGCAGGACCCGATAAGGCTACACCTAAATCATAAGTATTATAATTGCCAACACCCAGTTGTATGGCACCTTCAAAGTCTTCGCTTGGCTCATTGGTGGTAATATTAATCATACCGGCGATAGCATTAGCGCCAAAACGGGTACCTTGTGGGCCACGAAATACCTCCGCTTGTTTAACATCAAATAATGAAGCAACACTACCGATCCCAGTAAAATCAACTTCATCAATAATCATACCTACTGATGGGTTAATCGGCTCTTTAAATTGACTGCGCTCACCAATACCACGGATTTGATAATAACGTGCTCGTTGTGAGCCACTGGCAAAGTTAACATTAGGGCTAATCGCAATTAACTCTTCAAGGTGCCTAGCGTTACGCTGTTTAATTTCAACTTCGGTTAAAACCGACATTGAGACGGGAGCCTTTTGCAGACTTTGCTGGCGAAAATCACTGGTAACTGTGATGGTTTCAACATTGTCATTGTTGTTCGTGTCATTACTCGCTTGCTCTTCAGCGAAGGCGGTAACGTTAAAGATACTGGCAGTGATAGCTAAACAAATAGCTGATTTAGGGAAGGTCATTAAAAATCTCATCAACAAAAATAAAAGTAGGGGGAGTGCAATGAGGATGAATTTGAAGAATGTTATACCAATTTATTGCTCAACTTAGCGTTAATGCACTTGGTATTAATTTTATCTATAACCATCCCTTGCCAAAAAATTAGTAACGATAACTTTTTGCCCAGGTTCAAAGAGTATATATCTCAGCGACTAATCACTTTAAAAAACTAAATGACAGCGCACCCCTTGGTCTAATACCAATCGGCATAAAGAAGTAAACTCGCCCTTCGGGAACGTAATAGCACCATGATAACGAAACAAAAGTTTATTGATGTAGAATGACTATATCTTCAAAACTTCTATTTGTTCTAATGTCGCTCATACCGTTCTAAGTGATTACTTCTTTATACGGAATGGTATACGAATATTCTAACAAATAATTACATACTAATCCTTTTATTAAGTTCCCTATTAGGGAAAGTAGCAACTAATCTGGATAATAACGATTGCTTACTAGCTTGCTGCTCTAAAGCCTTTTAAATTCCTAGTGAATGCTGCATTATTATGTGGAACGGATAGTTTGATGAATCCACACGGTGGTAACTTTCTCATAAAAATAATAGTAGCGAGTGTTTATGTTTCCTAATTGGCAATTAGTACTGTTGAGTCTGGCTTATATAGGTTTGTTATTTTTAATTGCTTTTTTAGGTGATAAATACCGACATCAGCTGGCGAAAAAAGGCCAGAGTATTATTTATGCGCTGACGCTAGGTGTTTATTGCACCTCATGGAGTTTTTTGGGCACTACTGGGCAAGCATCAACTAGTTTACTGTCTCATTTACCCATATACCTCGGGCCCATCCTACTATTCTTTTTTGCTTGGCCCTTTATCCAGCGTATTATTCGTGTCAGTTTAAAGCTACATTTAACCTCTATTGCTGACTTACTAGCGGCGCGTTTTGGTAAGTCACATAACCTCGCCATTATGGTTACCATAGTTGCCCTCGTTGGCACCATGCCTTATATCGCACTGCAGCTTAAAGCCATGGTGTATTCTTTTCAGCAATTACAAATAGATCAAAGTTTCACCAGTTGGCACATTGGTTTAGTCGTCAGTCTAGTTTTAGCTGTATTTACGATATTATTTGGTATTCGGCATATTGATGTTACCGAACGCCACCCTGGGGTGATGCTGGCGATAGCTTTTGAGTCGTTGGTGAAGTTATTTGCCTTTTTAGCTGTGGGTATTTTTGTTTGTTTTGTTTTGTATGATTCGCCAGCAGATATTTGGCGACAAGCCGATGCCAATGTTTTACTTGAGCAACAACTAACCGTCGATAACGTCACTTCTATGTTTGCCATGCTGGTGATTGTTATGGCGGCGTTTTTATCCTTGCCGCGTCAATTTCAGGTCATGGTTGTGGAGCTGAAAGATCAAAAAGATACCTGGCTTAGCCGCCGAGTCTTTCCATTGTACTTATTAATATTCGCTTTCTTCGCCGTTCCGATGGGCTTGGCGGGGCAAATGTTACTGGGCAATACGGTTCCCTCCGATACTTACGTGCTGTTTTTACCCGATGTTACTGAGCAGATTTGGCTAACCTTATTTGCTTTTTTAGGTGCAGTATCTGCAGCAAGTTCTATGGTTATTATCTCTGCGATTGCCTTAAGTACCATGCTCAGTAATGAAATCGTTTTTCCGTTGCTTTATCGTCGACAAAAAGTCGCGCAAACAGATTATGATAACTTTCGAAAACGTCTGCTTAATATACGTAAATTTCTGGCTTTGTTCGTTATCATGCTGGGTTATGGGGTTTTTATCATGGCCTCGCCCGATACACTCTCTTCATTAGGAGAGGTAGCTTTTGGTGCATTTGCCCAATTAACTCCGGCACTAATCGCAGCATTTTATTGGCGCCGAGCAAGTTTGGTGGGCGTTTATGCGGGCATATTGGTCGGTTTTATCCTCTGGCTTACCTTGAACTTTTTACCGCAATTTGGTCTATATGCATCACCCTTTGCTGAAGGCTTTTTACCGGTGAAAACTACCGCGACGCTGTTTAGTTTAGGCGCCAATATCATAGTGATGTGGGCGTTATCACAAATCAGCCGGCAGAGTGTGCAAGAGCGGGTACAAGCTTCACTATTTCTTGAGTGGCAGTCACCTAAGTTATTAAAAGTCGAGAAAAAACGACAACTTGATGTGCGAGAATTAGAGTTATTAGCTTCACGCTTTGTTGGCCTTGACAAAGCACAAGCTAACTTTGCTCACTTTTTATCGTCTCATGATAAAAAGCAGCTAGGTAATGTTACGTATAACCAGCAGTTGCTACAGCACACAGAAAATACCTTAGCGACTGTTATGGGATCTTCTTCTGCTCGATTAGTACTTTCTTCGGCACTAGACGGTCGAGATATTGCCCTTGATGAGCTGGCGGTATTAGTTGAAGAGGCATCGAGTCAAAAGCAGCAGTTTTCGCAAGATTTACTGCAAAGTGCTATTGAAAATGCCAGTGAAGGTATTTCGATTGTCGATGACAAGTTATGTTTAGTGGCTTGGAATAAAAAATATTTAGACTTATTCGAATATCCCACCGAGTTAGTTTATATGGGCAGTCCTATCTCTGGTCTTATTCGTCATAACGTGCAACGCGGTTTGTGTGGGATTGGCGATATCGAGTTACAAGTGAATCGGCGCTTAGACTTCTTGCGTAAAGGCAGTCCACATAGCTCAGAACGTCAACAAGCTAGTGGTCAAACCATTCGTATTGAAGGAAACCCTCTGCCAGGAGGCGGTTTTGTTATGTTATTTTCTGATATCACCGCCTACCGACAAGCAGAGCAAGTACTTAAAGAAGCAAATCTTGATCTTGAAACCCGTGTTTATGAACGTACGCTCACTTTAGCTAAAACTAATGAAGCTTTGGCAAAGGCCCATGAAAAAGCAGAGCAAGCACATTTGAAAAAAAGCCAATATCTAAAAGCTTGTAGTCATGACTTAATGCAGCCTCTTGAAGCTGCAAGGTTATTCACCTCAGCGTTATCTGAGCAAAGTAACTTAACCAAAGTTCAGAAAAGGCAAGTTGAGAATATCGACCGGTCTTTAAAAGCAGCCAATGACTTATTAGCAGACTTAGCTGAAATCGCCCGTTTAGAAAGTGGCAATATTAAAGCTAACATTCACGTGTTCGCCCTCAATGATTTGTTTGAAGATTTGGCGCAAGAATTTGCCGCCCTTGCTATTGAGCAGTCGGTCGAGTTTCGCCTAGTTGCAAGTAAGGTGTGGATTAAATCTGACCGGTACTTATTAAGGCGCATAATCCAAAACCTTGTTGGTAATGCCTTTAGGTATGCTAGTCCGGGTAAAGTGTTATTAGGTGCTCGAGTTTTTAACAAGCAGGTCATTATTCAAATATTAGATAATGGCCCAGGTATTCCGGTTGAAAAGCAGTTGCTTGTTTTTGAACAATTTACTCAGCTTAACACCGCTAATAATTACGCAGGGAGAGGCTTGGGTTTAGGATTAAATATCACTCAGAGTCTGGCTGAGTTATTAGGGCATACTTTAAGTTTGCAATCAAAAACGATGCAGGGTTGTAAATTTTCTGTGCAAGTAGAGCAAGCAGAAGCTGTCGAGCAAAGTAGAAGTCTTGCTAATCCGGGCTTTAATGTCGCTCTTAAAGATATCACCGTATTATGCATAGATAATGATCCTGATGTGCTCAGTGGCATGGTTGAGCTACTTTCAGCATGGCAATGTAATATCTTAGCGGCGGACTCCCGAGAAACAGCGTTGGCAGAATTCGCTAATCACAGTAATGAAATTGATATATTGTTAGTTGATTATCAGTTGGGTTACCGAATCGATAGCCAAGCTGACGATCCACAAGGAAAACAAGTCGATGGGCTAACCTTGATTAAGGATATACGTAGCCAGTGTCATCATTCATTACCCGCTATATTAATCACGGCGACTACAGAAGTAGGCATTGAAGAAAAAGCTAAAAGTTACGATGTTGGTTATATGCGTAAACTAGTGAAACCAGCAGCTTTAAGAGCAATGATGAGTGCTATGTTGGCGAAAAAACTGCAAGCGGACTATGTGGGGTACAGCTAATTTAATGTAGAAAATGAGTTCATACCCCTAGTATTTTTAAAGCGTTGAATAGTAGGTGCTTACAAAGCTGTTACATATTATGTAACAGCTTTTTTAATGCGTCGAAACTAGGCATTGTGGTATATGTTAGAGAAAGCTTGGGAACTCTAGCTACTTTTAGTGTTCTACATTTATCAGAATATAGTTAAAGCCGACGATATGGATCTCATTAAATGAAAAAAACTCAACTGTTTAGCAATAAGGCCTTATTCGCCATCCTTACCACCATTGGCTGTGCCACTTCTTTAACAACCTTGGCGAGCAAATCGAGCGCCGTTGACTTTAGTGAAGTAGTCATTAACTCTCCATATAATCTCACTCAAGAAATTATTGCCGCAGACGTATTGCCAAGTAAAGGTAAAGAATTAGTCACCTTTTCAGTTGATGAAAAAAGTAACCGTTGGATAATGATTTATCAGTTAAACAAAAAAACAAATCAGTATGTTGTCGCAGAAAAAACCATTATACCGAAGCAGTTTTATCGCTTTGATGTAAGTGAGCTAAAATCTGAAATGAAAGAGGGACAAAGACAAAAAATTTATTTTCTTTCTGCAAATTCACTGACGCTTTATCAAAATAAGCAGTTCACTAAGCTGGCAGATATCGAATCGTTATATGTGCAAGAGCAGGCGGATTTTCTTAGTAAAGGAAACTTTATACAAGATTTAAATAATGACAATTTTGAAGATGTCATTATTGCTGACTTTAATAAAACTCACATTCTTATTGGGCAAGCAATGAATCGCTTTGCTAAGCAAATTTTACCGATAAAACCAGAGGTCCGTGTTTTATCAGCAGGCGCGACTTATACCGAAACCAAGTTATATTTTACTGATGTAAACTTTGATAAAAAAACGGATATTTTATTGGTAGGTAATGGCGAAATGATTATTTATCCTCAAATGGATCAGAGTCAATTTGTCAGCACAGCAATTAATTTACCTATTAATGAAGCCATCAGTGGCACTGATTGGTGGAATAAACGTGATGAAAGTGGTGAACAATTAGATCAAAGTGATTTGGAATATCGCAAGTTAGAAGAGTTACGCGATGTTAATGCTGATGGTATTATTGATATGATAGTCCGCTACACTAAGGCCTCTGGCGTGCTTGATCGCGTTAATGATTATGAGATATTTCTTGGCAAAGAAAATCAAGATCTTTTGAGTTATGCACAGCAGCCTGATAGCGTTATTCATGCTGAAGGTACATTAACAGGGTTAGAGTTTGTTGATATTGATAATGATGACAAGCTTGAGGTTTTACTTGCTGGTTTTGATATTGGTCTATCACAAATTATCGGCGCCCTTGTCACCGGTGGTATTGATCAAGATGTTTATGTATTTAAAATGAGTGAGCAAGATAAATTCCCCGCTAAGCCGGCGATAAAAAAGGGTGTTGAACTGACCTTTAGTCTAACATCTGGGCAAAGCGGTAGTGCTGTAGTTAAGTTAGCGGACTTAAACGGTGATGGCTTAAAAGAGCTGATTTTGTCGGATGATGATGACGAGTTAAAAATATACTTAGGCAAGAAAAGCACTAAAAATAGCAAACGTCAGCGCTCATTTCACAAGCGTAGTGTTAGCTACGATACGCCGTTACCTAAAGATGGCAACCTTGTCATGGTTGAAGATTTAAATGGTGATGGTAAAGATGATTTACTGATGAAGTTCTCTCGCCTAGATGGCGAAAATAAAGGTAAAGAGTTTAAAGTGCTCTTTTCACAATGACTTTCTAGATAGTGTCCACAGTAAATGTTGAAATAACACCAAGCCAGAGACATGAAGTTAGCTATGCTAAATCTACAATATTAAGTCAATGAGGCTTAGCCAAAGAGTACCCCATGAAACAAGCAATTTGTGGTTATCATCAAGACGAGGAACACCATTGGGTAGCGGAGCTAACATGTGGGCATTTCCAGCATGTGAGGCATAAGCCGCCTTTTATTATTAGACCTTGGGTGATATCACACAGCGGCCGACAAAGTATGTTAGGTCACTTATTGAAATGTAAAAAATGTGATGAAGGTGCAGTCAAAGATATAGGGTAAATTTTAAAAGAGTTATTGCTTTACCTAAGTCTTATTAAGCAATAACCCAACAATATCAGTAGCAACCTTTATAAGGTACTTGCTTTTAGCCAGGTAGAATTGGCCTGTTGATATTGTCCTTGTTTACCATGAGCTTTTGCTAATGCTTGTAAATCTTGTTGGTCATATTGTTTAGTAGAGTCATTTTCTTCTAACTTTATTAGGCTGCCAAAGGCTTTCTCTGCCATAGAGTATTGTCCACTCATCAAGGCTAAGTGACCTAAACAACTTAGCCATTTACCGCTGTGCACATTGTTATGAAGTTGTTTTTGTACAATAGCAATAAGCTCATCAGCTTGTTTAATAGGTAACTCACGCACCTTTTTTAAAAAATCGCTACTTGGTGATTTTTTAAAAAGTGGTACTAATAATGTATTTAACGGTTCAATGATTTCGTTCTCGGCTAATACTTTGCAGTAAGCAAATAAAACGTCTTCGCGTTGTTTGTTTTTTCGCTTTAGAGAAGCCCAATTTTCTTGTAATGCTTTATTGTCATGCTGTTTGATACTGTCATTAAAGCTACCGTAATAGGCCTGTTGCTCCCAAAGCTGAACCCTTGCCTCGGTAATGGTCTTGTCTTTACGTGCCGAAGCTAAGTATTGCACCGCTTGTTCAAAGCGCTGTTCAATAAGGCATAAATCAATTTCGAGGGCCAGTAGGCGGGCATCATGGCCAATCTGTTTGTGGTTTTCATCAATTAGCTTACGAGCTTTGGCGTAGGTCTCTGCCTTATCTTGGTTCATTAATAATTTAATATTAACAATGACACCCTCTAAGCCGGCATCTTTGAGTTTGACAGTTTCTTTTTCAAGTAGCGCTAAATAATGATTAGTATTGCTATCGAGGTCTAATTTTGCCGATGCTGAGGCGGCAAGCAAATAAGCACTCTGTTTACGTTTTGATGGGATAGCGCTTTTTGAAAATAACTCTTCCGCTTGGGAATAGTCTTCTAACATATAAGCAGCAAGACCTTTGTTAAAATTGGCAATGCCACGACGTTGACCAGCAAAAGCAAGTTTATTCCAAGCACCAAAACTAAAGTTTAAACCGCCACGAAAGAGTTTCAAACTAAGAATCAGGGCAATAAATAGCAGCATTAACATAATACCTGCAGATAATACCGTTAATTCTATGGTGGTATTTCCCATAGCGATAAGAATGTAACCTTTTTCATCAATTAAAAAGGGGCTTATTGCCATTACGCTAAGAAATATGCACAAGGCAATGATAATGCGGATCATAGCTGACCTCCGCTCACTTTTTCACTCTCAGGTTTTGGGATATTACCTGTTGTAGGCTTTTTGTCAGTTGCTTGTTCAATCTGTGTTGTTGTCTTACTTTTCGGCGAGCGGCTTTGTGGCTGTGTCCCTTGTCGAGTTTCTTGTAACAACTGTTTTATTGCCGTTAATGAACGTAAATCGCTAGGGTAGTCATAATGGATGGTTTTCTGCTTGAGTTGTTCTATTGAATTATAGAATTTTTGATTTATGGCTAAGTCCATATCAAAGAACTCATTTAACCATTGTTGAATATCAAGCAAGGTTTGTTGGTAAATTTCAGCTTTTTGTTCGCTGGCGGCCCATTGAACCAGTTGTACTTTTAGACTTAAATTCTGCTGTAAATGTTGTTGCTGAACAGGTGTCATTAAAGGCTCAACCATGCCAGCTCTTCGGCGAACAGTAATGAAGTCGTTAAGAAACTTCTGCCAAGTTTTCGCTAGGTTTTTTTGCCAATCACCTATATCCTCAGACAGGACAAAGTCTTCTTTACTGTCATCAAGTGCTTCGGCCAAGTTTACCTTGGCTAATGTTAAACTTGGCACCTGCTTGTTCAGTGCCATCAAGGTCAGAATAGCTTCTTGATTATTTAAGGTTGGCATTAATGCTAAGGTTTCAATGTCTTCATTAACCAATGCTCGTATAGGCAAAAATTTTGGCTGTTCTAATGCTTTCAGGCGATTATCGGCTTCACGTAATAAACTGATTGCTGCTTTAGTATCACGTTCCAGCCACATAGTACGAGCGGCAACGCGAATAAGATAGTCAGCTTCATGAATTAACCAATCACTAGGTTGGCGTAGACTAATTTGCTGTTCTAATTTATTTATTTGAGTTGATAATTGCTGTATTTGGGCATCACTATCCCGATGTGCTTTTTTAGCGCTTTGTTGCGATAGGTTAGTGTTTTTGTGCTGCTGCTGTAATTGACTATTAAATTCATTAGTTAAGCTGATCTTCAGTTGAGCTTGTCCTTGTTGTATCGCTTGCTGGTTTTTCTGGCTCAGTGTTATAAGTTGAGCGCTGGTTTGTTGCTGTTGCCAAATATAATGACCAATAGAGGCGAAAATACTCACTGAGGCAAGTACTATTGCTATAGTTGAGGTTTTATTTGATGACTTTTTAGTGGCTACTTGAGTGCTCGATGGCGGTACTTTTTTAGTTACCGTGCTGGTAGGGGCCCTTGTCTGCTCAGCTTTTGCAGCTATTGTTTTAGCATTACTGCCCGGTGATAATGTAGCGGCCTCTTTTTTCTCGGCGTCGCTATTATCCGATAAATTACTTTTAGAGACTTCGTTGTCCGACATAATTCTATATTCCATCGTTATTGACTTGATGTTTACAAACAAGTGAGTGCTTGCAAGCTATCACAGAGTATTTGAGAGTTAGCACTGTGGGTATTAATTACCCGTGTTAAACCTAAAGCTTTGGCATTCTTTTCGATACGCTCACTAACTACCACCCACAAACATTGCGATTGCCAATAATTATCGGTGTTTTTTGTGGTAATGCTCAGGCACTTTACTAATGCTAATAATATATCGTTACTGGTAACGACAATACAGTTAATTTGTTGTGCTCGCCATTGCTGGGCAATATTTATCGGTAATGTTCGCCATACACGTTGGTAACTTTCGATATAGCGAACTTCAGCACCGCGTTTTTTTAAACTACTAGCGATATGTTCTCGTCCGCCATTACCGCGAAATATGACGACTCTTTTGCCACTTACATCGGTTAATTGTGGCAAGTTAAGTAAACCTTCACTGTGTTCATGTTGTGAAGGTGGCGCAGAGACTTCGATTATGCCGATAACATGTAAAGCCTGCTTGGTGGTATTACCAACAGCAAAATAAGTGTGCTTAGGATTTTCATTGAGTGGGGAATTAGCATGGGTAAATTCAACAGCCGCAACACTAACAAAGATAAGTAAATCAGCATGTTTTAGTGCAGTGTTGATGTTGGCAGCGCTGGCATTATTTTGATAGTCGAAGAGGGCTTGGCTAGTATTGGCTATGCCTTGTTGATTTAGTAACACGGCAAGCTGTTGAGCTTTAGCTTTGGGCCTGGTGATCAAAACCCCGAGTGGTTTACCTGGCATAAGTAAATTCTGCTCATTTGTAGATGTCTCAAGTTTTGCTACTTGAGACATATTTTCATTAGCTTTAGCTGTTTTCGTCATTATTTTCTGAATAAACTTGCTGTAAAATTTTATCTGCGCCGCGGCTCAGTAACTCTTGTGCGAGTTTATTGCCAAGATCTTCGGCTTGCTCAACTGGGCCGGTGATTTCACTTTCGATCATTTGACTACCGTCAACAGCACCAACTAAACCACGTAAGTGGATTTCTTTACCATCAGCAGAAATAACACCGTAGCTACCAATAGGAACCTGACAACCACCCTCAAGGGCTTTATTCATCGCACGTTCTGCTAATACGCGAATACGAGTAGTACTACACTCTAATGGCGCTAATAAGGCTTTAATAGTTGCATCATCGTTACGACATTCAATGCCAACAGCACCTTGGCCATTTGCCGGTAACATTTCTTCTGGTTCGATAAACTGGGCAATGCGTGCACGCATTTCTAAACGAATTAAACCTGCAGCTGCTAAGATAATGGCGTCGTATTGGCCTTCATCTAACTTTCTTAAGCGAGTATTGACATTGCCACGTAAATCACGAATGTCTAAATCTGGGCGGCTTGCTTTTAATTGGCATTGACGACGTAAGCTAGAGGTACCTACTATTGCGCCTTCTGGTAAATCGGTTAGTGATTTTATGGAATTAGAAACAAACGCATCACGGGGGTCTTCACGAGGACAAATCACTTCTAAGCCTAAGCCTTCAGGAAAATCTACCGGTACATCTTTCATTGAATGAACAGCAATATCAGCACGATCTTCAAGCATAGCTACTTCAAGTTCTTTAACAAATAAACCTTTGCCACCAACTTTGGCTAAAGGCGTGTCTAAAATAATATCGCCTTTGGTTGTCATAGGCACTAATTCGACGTTAATGCCATCATGAAAATGTTCAAGTTGTGCTTTAACATATTCTGCCTGCCATAAAGCGAGGGCGCTTTTACGGGTGGCAATTCGTACTGTGGTGTTATTCATTCGATTTATCCAAATTTATAGTGGTTATACCAATCAGATCCTTAATGAACCTTAAGGGTATTACTGTGCGGAAAGTGTTAATTCAACTTCAGCTTGCTTGCTTACAGCATTTGATAAAAACTGCCAAAATTCGTCGCCACTGCGCTTATCTAGCCAACTATCGTTGTTAAAGGTAAAGTGGTGACCGTTGAATTTTGTTGCTACCCATATTTCATGTAAAGGAGCTTGTTTGTTTATGATCACTTTGCTGGTATTTAAAAAGGTCAGCGTTAATAATCCGCCAACGCCTTCGTAATCTATGTCGACACCAGAGTCTTCAATCGCTTCTTCTATCGCAAGAAGAAGTTCATCAGCGATCAAGTTGTATTGGCTATCGTTCATTGCCTATCCTTTAAATATCATTATTAGTCTAAGTGAGTAACACACCAAGTCTCTTTAGTTCGTCGCCTCTCAGAGCCTGTCAGCGTAGCGAGAATAAACTTATTAGAATTGGTATAAATGTTGATAAGCATGTGAGTATAATAGCAATCAGACAAAATAAATATAGATACAGAGCGGTTAAGTTACGCTAAAAAGCTTGATTTAAACGACTTTCATGGCAAAAAACCATCATGCGTAGCAAAAGACTCCGATACCTACAACAAAAGTTACATCAAGAATTTAAGTTTAAATCGACTTTACTGGCATTTTTTGCAACTATTTTGCTATCTGCTTGTGGTATTAAAGGTGATTTATATGAAACTCCAGAGCCAGTTGTTAGCGAAGAAAATAAAGTTACTGAGTCCGGCGAAGACAGCCAAGAAAGTGATGTTAATAAAAGTGCTGAGTC
Organism: Colwellia psychrerythraea; assembly: GCF_000764185.1. GTDB lineage: Bacteria > Pseudomonadota > Gammaproteobacteria > Enterobacterales > Alteromonadaceae > Colwellia > Colwellia psychrerythraea_B. Next base: position 460,695 of record NZ_JQEC01000002.1, on the reverse strand, counting down.
ACAGCAAAAGTCAGCAACTACACCTGATGAAGTAGAGCAGCAAGAAGCTGTTCCACAAGCCATTGAGCAATCAACTACTCCATCAGCTAAGCAATCAACAGATGCTATTAAAGAGTAACCATTAATGCTAGTTAATTTTTCCAAAATGCATGGTTTAGGTAATGATTTTTTAGTGCTTGATAATGTCACGCAGAATGTTTTTTTATCGCCTGAACAAATTACTAAATTTGCCGACAGAAATTTTGGTGTTGGTTTCGACCAGTTATTAGTGGTTGAACCGCCTTATGACCCAGATTTAGACTTTCATTATCGCATTTATAATGCCGATGGTAGTGAAGTGGGGCAGTGTGGTAATGGCGCTCGTTGTTTTGCCAAGTTTGTCCGCATGAAAGGTTTGTGTAATAAACATAAGATTAAAGTCTCTACTAGTACAGGCAAGATGAATTTACACATTGAGCGTGATGGTAATATTTCAGTGACCATGCCAGTGCCACAATTTGAGCCAAATAAAATTCCTTTTAATGCGCAAAAAATGGAAGGTACATATATTCTACGCAGTGAAAGTGAAACCGTTTTATGTGGTGCTGTGTCAATGGGTAACCCACATTGTGTTGTTACCGTGGACAATGTCCTTGAGGCACAAGTTGAATCATTGGGCCAAGAATTGTCAACCCATGAGCGTTTTCCAAAAGACGCTAATGTTGGTTTTATGGAAATAATCTCACCTAATTATATTAAATTAAGAGTTTATGAACGTGGCGCAGCAGAAACCTTGGCTTGTGGTAGTGGTGCTTGTGCGGCAGTTGTTGTTGGCTATATGCAGAAAAAATTAGCTAAACAAGTAACCGTAGAGCTACCAGGCGGTAAATTACGCATATTTTGGCAAGGACCAGGTCACCCTGTAAAAATGTCAGGACCGGCAACACACGTATTTGATGGTCAATTATCTATTTAAGCCGCTACTCTCCTTATCCTATTAGTGATGGCCTCCAATGAAAGATGAATCTAGTAAAATGAATGATGTACAAAAGAGTATTAACTGTGAAGAAATACCACTAACCGATGAGTTAGTGGTAAGTTACCTGCAAGATAATCCAGAGTTTTTTAATCGCAATAACAGTTTAATGACCAGCTTGCGTTTAAATGATGAGCAACGTGGTACTGTTTCTTTAGTAGAACGTCAACAGCAACTGCTTAGGCAAAAAGTACACGGTTTAGAAGATGAAATTACCCAGTTAATGTCTGTGGCTAATCATAATGAGCAGTTATTTGTGCTCTATAGCGATCTCTATTTACGCTTACTAGATTGTCAATCAGCAGAAGAATTGCTCGATTGCCTACATCAAGCGACCACTGAGTTATTATCCTTATCTGCCTTTAAATTGTGGTTAGTTCCTACAGATAATTCATCGATTAGTCACCATAGTTTATCGACTAATGACTGTGCTGGCGTAATGCAAAATCGCTTAACGAATGAAGAGTATTATTTTGGTCGTTTGCAAGAAAGTGAACAGATACTGATTTTCTCTCAGCCTTGTTCAGGCTCTGTAGTATTGATTAAACTCATACATGATGAACAATCAGTTGGCTTTTTAGCCATTGGTAGTGAAGATGCCCACCATTTTGATCCACGTATGGATACCTTGTTGCTTAATCAATTCAAACGACTAGTTGCTAAACTTTTACACCAACAGCTTAAGTTGTAAAAACGCAAAGTTGCTTAATCAGCTTAAACGGCTGTTTACCTAGTAAATGGCTAAATTATTACTTCAACACTTGGTTTGTAAGCATGCAAATTTACCGACGTTTAACTGAAATTAAAGCGATTAGCTTTGATTTAGATGACACCTTATATAACAATCGTCCAGTAATGCTGGCGATTGAAAAAAAGATGCTACAGTATTTTACTGAAAAATTTTCTAGCTTGTTACCTAAGCTTCACATTGAACCGAAGCAGGTATTTAATCGACGTTTTTGGGCACCATATCGTCAACAAGCAATAAGCATAACCCCTGAACTTGGTCATGACGTTGTTAGAGTTCGCTATGAGACATATCGATTAGGTTTTTTAGCGTTGCAACTTTCAGTAGAAGAGTCGATAAAAGAAGCACAAGCAGGTTTAGAATATTTTATTAGCTTACGTAGTGACTTTACGGTACCCAAAGCAAGCCATGAATTATTGGCGACTTTAAGCAAAAAATTTCCATTAGTGGCTATTAGTAATGGTAATGTCGATACTAAAGCCTTGGGTATTGATCATTATTTTACTCATATTTACCATGCCGGTTTTCAAGCCCCTACCGCTCAAGGGGAAAGTGAATATTTGCTTAGGCAAAAACCGGCAACAGATATGTTTACTTTGGTATGTAAGCAGTTAGCTATTCGTCCTGAGCAATTATTACATGTTGGTGATTGTGGTTTTGCTGATATTTATGGTGCGTTAAAAGCTGGCTGTCAAACCGCTTGGTTACCACAATACGGTGTTGGTAAAAGACTACAGCAAATTCCTCATATTGAATTAGCTCAGGTTACAGAGTTGACGGCACTTTAAGTCGCTAAACGTAGCGTAAATGCTGTTAAGATAAGTCGCATTCAAAAGCACCCTATTGATAAAGTAGCGTGCTTTTTTGTTTTTTAGTGACTCATTAACCCACTGACTGTTTTGATTGATAACGCCAGTCAATTATTTATTTTGATTAGATTAGGTGTACTGTAAAAATAAACAGCACACAATAACAAGTCACCCTAATTAGTGATATACTTTTGCTTATTTTTTAGTACAGCTATCTACTGCATTAGATGATGCCACCTCAATTAAGGTCTTTAACCCTATGGATGTTTCAGAATTACTCGACTCTCTTAATGATAAGCAGCGTGAAGTTGTTGCTGCCCCTAAGCAAAATATGCTTATTTTAGCAGGTGCTGGTAGTGGTAAAACTCGAGTATTAGTACAACGTATTGCTTGGTTAATGCAGGTAGAAGGAGCCTCTTCACACAGTATTTTGGCGGTAACCTTTACCAATAAAGCGGCGGCAGAAATGCGTGCTCGAGTTGAGCAAGTAACAAATGGCAATACGCATGGTATGTGGATTGGTACCTTTCATGGTCTAGCGCACCGTTTATTACGTATGCATTTTCAAGAAGCTAACTTACCGCAAAGTTTCCAAGTCTTAGACAGCGATGATCAGCTACGTTTAATTAAACGCATAGTTCGCTCATTAGAGCTAGATGAGAAAAAGTGGCCGCCTAAACAATTTGTTTGGTACATCAATGGTAAAAAAGATGAAGGATTACGTCCTCAGCATATTGATGCCCAGTTTGACCCAACAGAAGAATTATTTGTTAAAGTTTATAAAGCATACCAAGAAACCTGTGATAGATCAGGTTTAGTGGATTTTGCGGAACTATTACTGCGTGCGCACGAATTATGGTTGAAAAACCCTGCATTATTAGATCATTATCAGCAACGATTTGGTCATATTTTGGTGGATGAGTTTCAAGATACCAATGCCATTCAATATGCTTGGCTGACTATGTTGGGTAAAGCTCGCAGTAAGGTGATGATTGTTGGTGATGACGATCAATCCATTTATGGCTGGCGTGGAGCCAAAATAGAAAATATCGAGCGTTTCTTAAAAGAATATGATGAAGCCAAAACTATTCGTCTTGAGCAAAACTATCGCTCAACCGCTAATATTTTGAACGCAGCTAATCAATTGATCAGTAATAATAGCAATCGCATGGGTAAAGAATTGTGGACTGATGGTGAAGCGGGCGAAAAGATATCAATATATACAGCTTTTAATGAAATCGATGAGGCTCGCTTTATCGCGGGTCGTATTAAGCAATGGCGTGATGATGGTGGTAAGCTTGATGAAGTGGCCATTTTGTATCGCTCAAATGCCCAGTCACGTTTACTTGAGGAAGCGTTATTACAAGGGCAATTACCCTACCGTATTTATGGTGGTCAGCGATTCTTCGAACGTCAGGAAGTCAAAGATGCACTTGCTTACATGCGTCTTATCAATAACCGTGATGATGATGCGGCTTTTGAGCGTATTATCAATACACCAACCCGTGGCATAGGCAATCAAACCTTGTCTTTAGTTAGAGATGCCGCTCGGGGTATGGAAGTAACAATGTGGCAGGCATGTCAGCAAATGTTGCAAGCAGAGCAATTGAAAGGCAGAGGTGCTAAAACGATTACCGCCTTTATGCAACTTATTGAGCAATTAGAAGATGATACCGGTAATTTAGATTTAGATCAGCAAGCGAATTTTATTATTAGCCATAGTGGTTTGAAAGCGATGTATCAAGCTGAAAAAGGTGAGCGTGCTGAACAACGTATAGAAAATTTAAACGAGCTAGTTACCGCTTGTCAAACTTTTGAAAGCGATCCTGAATTAGTTGAAGAACAAACACCATTAACCGCATTTTTAACCCATGCGGCATTAGAATCGGGTGAATCTCAGGCCGATGAGTTTGAAGCCGCAGTACAGTTAATGACTATGCATTCGGCTAAAGGCTTAGAATTTCCTTTAGTGTTTATTGCCGGTCTTGAAGAAGGTATGTTCCCATCGCAACAATCGGTTGAGGAAATTGGCCGTCTAGAGGAAGAACGTCGTTTATGTTATGTCGGTATGACAAGGGCAATGGTTAAGCTATACTTATGCCATGCAGAAAGTCGTCGCTTATATGGCCAGGAAAAATTCCATAAAGCGAGTCGTTTTTTACGTGAATTACCTGAAGATTGCATCGAAGAAATTCGTATGCAATCGCAAGTAAAACGTCCGAGTAAAGTTGGCAAGTTTTCAAATACCTTTACCCTTGAAACCTTTGAAAATACAGGGTTTAAGTTGGGTCAGCAGGTTAAACATGCTAAGTTTGGGGAAGGTGTAGTACTTAACTATGAAGGTAGTGGTGCCCAATCAAGAATTCAGGTGAATTTTGAGGCTGTAGGTAGCAAGTGGCTTGTAGTGGAATACGCTAATTTACAAGCGGTTTAACTGAGCATTCGGCTATTTGTTAAGTGCTAGAAAGAACATGCAAAGTAGCCTAATAAAAATTAAAAGGTGTTGAGATGTCGCAAAGATTATTAGTAGTAGAAGACAGTAAACCTATAGCTACCGTTATCAAACAGATAGCCCGCTCTTTAAAGTTTGAGGTGGTCATTGCCACTAACTTGGCTGAAGTGGAAAATATATTATCTGCGGATACAGATTTTTTTGCAGCGACCATCGATTATGCCTTACCTGATGCGCTCGATGGCGAAGCAATAGCCTGTGTGTTGTCTCACGGCATTCCAAGCGTTGTTATGACGGGAAAAATGGATGATGAGACACGCCAAAAAATATTGTCGCAGCCAGTTATTGATTATATTCCTAAGGAAAACAGCCAAGCTTTTTTATATTTAAAACGTATTTTACATTGGCAGCAAACCAATGATCAAAATACCATTTTAGTGGTTGATGATTCATCGGCAGCGCGAAATCATATTGTTGAATTATTAAAGCGCCGTAACTTTACTGTCATCACGGCTAATAACGGTGTGCAGGCATTAGAAAAAATTAAGCAACACAAAAATATTAAGATGGTCATTACCGATTTAGAAATGCCAGTAATGGATGGTATTGAATTGACGAATGAAATTCGCCGTATTTATACGCGTGAACAGTTAGCTGTAATAGGTATTTCAGGTGCCAGTAACGGCATTCATTCAGCGCGTTTTATTAAAAATGGCGCGGATGACTTTTTACGTAAACCATTTTGCCCTGAAGAATTCTATTGTCGTATAACTCAGAACATTGATAGCCTGAATAATATTGCCAAAATTCAGCATGCAGCCAATACGGATTATTTAACCGATCTGGCTAATCGACGTGCTTTTTTCCGCAACGCTGAACCACGAATTAAAGAGTATATCAGTAAGAAAGTGCCTTACTGTCTGGCGATGATTGACATTGATTTCTTTAAAAAAGTTAATGATAGCTACGGCCATGATGCTGGCGATCAGGTATTAAAAATAGTGGCGCTTTATATGCGTAAACACTTTGGTTCAGGGCTAACTGCACGTTTGGGTGGTGAAGAATTTGCGGTACTGTTGCATGGTTTAGATACAGATAATTTGTATAACAAGTTAGATGATTTTAGACGAGAAATAGCGGTATCAACAATTCCTGCAGGTGAAACGCCGATATCAATAACATTAAGTTTAGGGGTGATTTTTGATAGTCACGACGAATTCGCTAAACAATTGAATGAAGCCGATAATGCGCTTTATTTAGCTAAAGAAAATGGTCGTAACCAGGTGGTGATTTCTGGTGCAGAGCTTGAAGAATAGCTAATTTTTTGACAAAAAAAGCATGAATAAAAGCGCTTGTTCTCTTACTGAGAATGAGCGCTTTTTTTTGCTGGTTATTATTGTTGGTAAATTCTTTAGGTATTTAAAGAGCAGCGTTAAGCACGTTTTTTCAGTGAATCCAGACTATAGAGTATTAAGGCTGCCCAGATAAAAATGAAGGTGATCAGTTCAGCACTTTTCATAGTTTCCTGATAATAAAAGGTTGCCAGTAAAAACATTATGCTTGGTCCCAAGTATTGAAAAAAACCTAAGGTAGATAATGCTAGTCGTTTAGCTGCGACAGTAAAAAATAGTAAAGGTGCGGTAGTGACTACACCGGCCATGATCAAAGTAAAGTTCAGGCTGGCCGTGTTTATCGCCATATCGCTGGTGCTAGTTTCCACAAAGAAATACCAATAAACTAAGGCGATTGGCAGCATTAACAGTGATTCAATGAATAGGCCGATAAATGAATTTACCGGCAGTTTTTTTCTTATTAAACCGTAAATAGCAAATGTACTGGCCAAAGCCAGTGAAATCATGGGTAGAGTACCTAATGTTACCAGTTGCACCAATACACCAGTAAAGGCTAAACCTACCGCTATTAATTGATTACGGCGTAAACGCTCGTGAAAAAACAGCATACCGAGGACAACATTAAATAGTGGGTTAATGTAGTAGCCTAAGCTGGCATCGAGTAAATGGTTATTGTTAATGGCCCAGATAAAAAGAAACCAATTTATCGCCAGAAAACTGGCCGATAAAGACAACAAGAGTAATACCTTTGGTTGACGGAAAACAGCAACCAACTGTGACCACTTTTTCATAGCGATAATCATCACCAGTAAAAACAATGCTGACCAAATAACCCTATGCATTAATATTTCACCAGGCTCAATTTCGCTGAGTAATTTAAAATAAATCGGCGCAAAGCCCCATAGCAGGTATGCGCATAACGCACTTAAGGTGCCGTTACGGCTGCTATTGTCTTCAAGTTGATCAGAAGTTGTTGTGCTCATGAGTTCATCATTCCACGGACAAAGTGTAGGAAAGGCGGGATAATAACATGACATTAAAGAGGGAGAGTACTAAAAGCTCAGTGCTTATTTCTAACGGTGTAAACTTACGAATACTATTAAGTTTACTGTCTAAGCAACTGAATGATTTTGTACGAGTTATAAATATATTTTTCTGTACTAGGTTTTCACCATGTTGCTGAGTTAAAATAGCGTATTACTCCTAAGAAAAATAGTCGACAGCTTCTTGAACTCCCCAGTAGACAATACCCAAATAAGCGCAGAAAGCAGTGCTGAAGTCAGTAGCCAAGCCGGTACTGCAAATATGGCCTTATTGCTCGATACCTTAAAGCACCATTTTGGCTATGAGAGCTTTCGTGCTGGGCAAGCAGAAATTATTAACAATTTACTACAAGGGCAAGATTCTCTGGTGTTAATGCCAACGGGCGGTGGTAAGTCGTTATGTTACCAACTGCCGGCGGTGTTGTTACCCGGAGTTACTATCGTTGTGTCGCCATTAATCGCCTTGATGAAAGATCAAGTTGACGGTTTAACTCACCAAGGCATATCGGCGGCGTTTATTAACTCTAGTTTAGAGCAAAGTGAGATCAGTGATATCTTTGCTCGCTTAGGACGTGGTGAAATCAAGTTATTGTATGTGGCACCTGAGCGTTTAACTAATTATTACTTCTTACAAAGCTTGAGCCAGTTGCCATTAAGCTTGTTTGCCATTGATGAAGCGCATTGTATTTCTCAATGGGGCCATGATTTCAGACCGGCCTACACCAAACTGCAATGTTTAAAACAAAACTTTCCTACCGTGCCGGTGATGGCATTAACCGCTACGGCGGATGTTACTACTCGTAAAGATATTTTAAACCAGTTAGCGCTGCCAAATCCATATATTCATCTTGATAGCTTTGACCGACCTAATATCCGCTTTACCTTAGCGCCGAAATACAATGGCGAAAAGCAGCTCTTGGGTTATATCAAAAAGCGGGCAGAAGATAGTGGCATTATTTATTGCAATAGCCGTTGGCAAGTAGAGAAATTGGCAAAATATTTGGCTGCTAGTGGCATTAATTGTGCCGCTTACCATGCTGGTTTAGAAAATGAAATTCGCTCCATAGTACAAGAAGGTTTTACCAAAGATAATATTCAAATAGTGATCGCTACCGTTGCCTTTGGCTTAGGCATTAATAAACCTAATGTCCGCTATGTTATTCATTATGAGCCACCACGTACGTTAGAGTCTTATTATCAAGAAATTGGTCGCGCTGGTCGTGATGGTTTAGATGCAGAAGCTTTATTTTTGGTTGATGAAAAAGATGTCGCCCGTATTAAGAAACGTATTAGTGAAGGCGATAACCCTGAGCGAGTCAATGTTGAGATGCAGCGCTTTGCCGCTATGGATGCTTTTATAGATGCACAAACTTGTCGCCGACAGGTAGTACTGAATTATTTTGCTGAATATACCGAAAAAGGCTGTGGTAACTGCGATATTTGTCTCGATCCGCCGAGTCAGTTTGATGGCACTATAGAGGCACAAAAAGTATTGTCATGTGTTTATCGTATCGAGCAGCAAGGTGATATTAATCATGTTATTGCGGTATTACGCGGCGAACTTTCTGATAAAATTAAACAATTAGGTCATGATAAAGTTTCAACCTTTGGTTTAGGTAAAGGTAAAACCGCAGGTTATTGGTTCTCTATTATTGGTCAGCTAATACATCTTGGCTATTTGCAGCAAGATATAGAGCAACAATCCATTTTATGTTTAACGCAAGCCTCAGGTGTGGTTCTAAAAGCACAAGAGCCATTAATGCTAGCAAGCCCGCGTTTACAAAAAGCCAGTTACTGGCAGCAGAAGGCACCACAAAAAAGCTATGACCGTGCTTTATTCGCTAAGTTACGTGAATTGCGCAAAGGTATTGCTGATGGCGAAGATATTGCACCTTTTATTGTCTTTAATGACGCCACCTTATCTGAATTGGCACGTATAAAGCCACAAACCTCAAGAGCAATGCTGAGTGTTAGTGGTATTGGTGAGGTGAAGCTATCACGTTATGGTCAGCCGTTCTTAGCATTAATTAAAGAACATAAATAAGCGGCATAACCAGGAATATAATTAAGGTCATAGCTAAAAACTAGTTATCTTACTTGCAGTATTTATGAATAAATCTTTATTAACTCTATCATTCACCCTTTTGTTAGCTGCTCTATTAGCCATACAGTCTTTTAGTATCAGTGCAAAAAACAATAGTTATGGTAATGCAACCGTTGCAGAAATCACCAGTATTTATGATGGTGATACTTTTAGGGCGAATATAGAGGGTTTTCCAACGATTGTTGGTGAGCATATGTCGATTCGTATCAATGGTATAGATACACCGGAATTACGAGGTAAATGTCCCAAAGAAAAAGCGCAAGCTAAGCTAGCAAAGCAGTTTACCGTTAAACACTTACGTGGTGCGAAACGTATCACCTTAAAAAATATCAAACGTGGTAAATATTTCCGCTTGATAGCCGATGTTTATGTCGATGGTCTTAATCTTGCTGAGCAACTGATTAAGTATAATCATGCCACTGAATATCACGGTAAAACTAAGAAAAATTGGTGTAGTTAACGTTGGCAGTTATTTATAAGTGCAGATAAAAAAGCCACTGAACTTAAATAAGTTAGTGGCTTGTTAACATAGAGGCACTGAGCGATCCCAAGACAAAAAATAAAAATTTATAGTAAGGTAAATTACTCTTTCTCAGTAGCTTCAGTTTTCTCAGCTGGTTTTTCGTTAGCTTGTTCTTGCTCTGTTTTATCAACATGACCTTCGCCACCACAACCACCGCAACAATCCATAATTTACTCCAGTTATTTAAATAGAATCTATTTACTTCATTAGTATTATTAAGACTTGTTGAAATAGTACCTGAGTAATTTACTCAGGTACTTGATCGAGATCAGCTTTATTCTTTTAAGGCAAAGTTTACCGCATTACTGAGGTAATGAAGTAAAACCCATGTTGAACAAAGTAAATGCATAGATATCGGCGTACTGCTCGATAGTTTTAGATACTGGCGTACCAGCGCCATGTCCAGCATTAGTTTCAATGCGAATTAATGTCGGTGCAGTACCTGCTTGTTTGGCTTGTAACTCTGCAGCAAACTTGAATGAATGTGCCGGCACAACACGGTCATCATGATCGCCAGTGGTAACCATAGTTGCAGGGTAGCTCACACCGGCTTTAACATTGTGTACTGGTGAATAAGCTTGCAAATATTTGAACATCGCTTCACTTTGCTCAGCAGTACCATAATCGTATGCCCAACCGGCACCAGCTGTGAAGGTATGGTATCTCAGCATATCTAATACACCAACGGCAGGTAAGGCAACTTTCATTAGATCAGGACGTTGTGTCATAACAGCACCTACTAATAAACCACCATTAGAGCCGCCATTAATCGCTAAATAATCACTCGAGGTATAATCTTGTTTGATTAAATACTCACCAGCGGCAATAAAGTCATCAAAAACATTTTGCTTGTCTAGCTGAGTACCCGCTTTATGCCATTTCTTACCGTATTCACCACCGCCACGTAAGTTAGCCACAGCATAAATGCCACCTTGCTCTAACCATACCGCACGAGAAACACTGAATCGTGGTGTTAAGCTAACATTGAAGCCACCGTAACCATATAAAATAGTTGGGTTTTTACTATTTAGTTCAATACCTTTTTTATAGGTAATGATCATAGGTACCTTAGTACCGTCTTTTGAAGGGTAGAATACTTGTTTGGACTCATAAGCAGCACTATCAAACTTTGCGCCTGACTTGCGGTAAACATCGCTGTTACCTTTATCTATGTTGAAGCTATAGATAGTGCCTGGGGTTTTGTAGTTACTAAAAGAGTAATACAAGGTGCTTTCATCTTTTCCGCCTTCAAGCGCTGAAGAGCTACCAACGCCCGGTAAGTTGATTTCACGCACTTGTTTACCTTGATAGTCATATTGGTAAACTTTCGAAATGGCATCAACCATATACTCAGTAAAAAAGTAACCACCACCCGTTGAAGCGCTTAATACGTATTCTGTTTCGGCAATAAAGTCAGTCCAGTTTTTACTTGCTGGCGCTTTAGCATTCACTGTAACAACTTTCTTATTTGGCGCATTTAAGTTAGTCACTAAAAATAACTTGTCATCTTCATTTTCGATCACATAAGTATCAGCATCAAAATTATCGATAATGGTAACTAACGGGCTATTTGGCTTAGTTAAATCTTTAAGGTAAAGATCATTGCCTGATGTTGAAACTGCTCCAGAGATAAGTAAAAAACGGTTATCTTCGGTAACGTCACCACTAACGTAACGACGCTTTTCTTCTGGTGTATCACCAAAAATAACTTTATCGTCTTTTTGTGACTGACCTAAGACATGATAATAAAGTTTATGTTGGTCAGTCTTGGCAGATAATTCACTGCCTTCTGGTTTGTCGTAACTTGAGTAGTAAAAACCTTCATTTTTAAACCATGAAATACCAGAAAATTTAACGTCAACTAGTGGTGTTTCTAATACTTTTTTTGTCTCTACATCAATAATAATAATTTTGCGCCAATCACTACCACCTTCAGAGATAGCATAAGCGGCAATTGAGCCATCTTTTGAGAAGCTAAGCTGTCCCATAGAGGTGGTTCCATCTTTACTAAATGTATTAGGATCTAAAAACACTTCAGCTTTGTCATCGTCTTTTTGGCGATATACAACGTATTGGTTTTGTAGACCGTCATTTTTATAAAAATAGGTGTAGTTACCTTCTTTAAATGGCGCGCCAACTTTTTCATAGTTCCATAGTTCAGCTAAACGAGATTTAAGTTGGCCGCGGTATGGTATTTGCGCTAAGTAATCAAACGTTACTTTGTTTTCTGCTTTAACCCAAGCGCCAGTTTCTTCGCTACGATCATCTTCTAACCAACGGTATGGGTCAGCAACATCACTGCCAAAATAATTATCAACAACATCACCTTTCTGAGTGACAGGGTAAGTGATTTGTAGTGCTTGATTTTGAGCTAACACAGAGGTGTCAGGTGTTTTTTCAACACTGCTACCAGTACAACCGGCTAATACACTAGTGACCAAAATACTGGTCAAGAAAAGGCTTTGTTTGTTCATTTAAATCTCGCTTGTTGAAGTGAGCAATAGGCAAGTTAATACGAGTAACCCGCCGTAGATTGACATTTATTTTACATTTCGATTGGCAGTGTAGCAGATGAGGGTTGAGCAAGACTATTGCTTGCCTCATTGACATCTGAGGCAAGCGGCAGTATTTTTTTACAGCGTTTGGCATAGAAGTTTACATTAATAACTAGCGGTTTTCTAAACGGTTGAAGTCAAGTAAACCAGCAGAATCCGGCTGATTAGTTTTATACCAAGCATGTAATTCATCGGCAAAAATCCAGAAATCCGAATTGGTTCGACGAATGGAAAATTGGTCTTTAAGTGTTTGATAATCTTGCTCAGTTTTTAATGCCACCAAGCTATTAACAAATTCAACGAGGTGAACTTGGTCTATTTTAAAAAAGGCATTGGGGTAGGTGCCAACAACACCACGCAAAACCGCTAAATTATCTTCTGCAGGAAGCCGTCTATTTTCTTCAGAAAATAAGTGGGCAACATTAGTATGTGCAGAATTATTGATCAAGCTATAAACTTGTTGCTTGCCGTTATTTTCTACCATGACATAACTTACTTGTGGTAATAAGGCGACGCTTTCTCCGGGCATATTTTCTATGTCTGCTATTAGTTTATCGCTAGCACTTAATGGTAATGAAGTGAGGTTAAACTGGTTTACTTGGCTATTTTTAGTGTAATTAGCGATGAATTGAAAAAGCTCTTTTTTCGGGGTGCTTGTTTGGTAGTTAAGGCCTGTGTCAGGTAATTGATAGAAATCGTCTGAAAAAATATAATCTTTTACAGTATCATCAGTGTCTCGGTACCAATGTTCATGGACCGATTTACGTTGTTTTTTAGGCAGTAAGCTAATGAAATTACTCTCCGCTTCCATACGCAAAAAGTCCATATAAAGACGAGTTTTTAATTGATGACCAACATTGCCATAAACATCAAATCCAGCCACTAACAGATAATGAATACGTTCTAATAATGGGTAAGTTATCAACCAAGCCGTTTTAGGTGTTGGGCCAACAAAACCTTTTAACACAGAAGCGCTGTCATAGTGTCTAAATACCGTTAAGCTGGCATTTGGGTTGCCTTTGCCTGACCAAATTAAATCTAGGTTTATCTCATCGCTTTGTAAATTCAGCTCTTCTATATAAGCCAATTTATTTTTTACATATTGCTGCTGGCGATTAGCATATTGGCGCCAGTATAGTAGTGACATGGCATTATCACTGGTAGCTGCGGGTAATTGTAATAAATCAGTATTAGCGTTAATGAATTCATCATTAGGGTAATTATCAAAACTATCTGGATTAAGGAAGAATACCCAGAAGTTATCTTCAATTACGTTTAAAGCAATTTGGCCTCGACAAACAGGACCTTTGATAAAGTTCATGATGGAGAACTGTGCTTGATCTAATAAAAACTGATAACGCGACTTATTTGGAATGGCTTGAAATGTTTTAAAGGGGTTTGAAGCATTCGCTAATTGGTAATCGGGTAGCGAGTTCACCGTATAATCTGGCTGATAAAAAAGTGCATTAAGTCGGGCGAATTTTTCCTCACCAAAGGGATAGGGCATATGGCGTTTGGCAATAATGGTATCGTTGTGTTTAATGAGTCGGTAAAAAACGTCTGGTTTATCAATAACGGCATCATTTCGACCATCAGCATAAGGTGAGTCAAAGGGACGGCGGGTAGTAATAACTGCGATTTTTTCGCCACTGGCAGTACTTGAACGCACTAGTTTGAAATAGCTAGTTTGTGCTTTATCAAAATATAAATTGGCTAGGTATAAGTGCTCATATAAATAACGAGCGATCAGCTGCTCTTTCGCCGAACTACCATTAAGTAATATCTCCCAACGGTTAATCATTTTTTGTTCAGCGCTAGTCAGCGGTGTTGTGGCTGGCATAATTGCGCCTTGGGTCAACCAAGCCGTTAATTTATTATGCTCTATATTCGTTAACCCAGGCAGTGCGTAAGGCATACCGCCAAGAGGGAAGTTACTCTTATATTGTTCAAACTCTTCGATGGTTGGACATTGCTGACTTCTATCAAGTGAAATATCGAAGCTTTTATTAAGTAATGCTTCGTTGGGCAGAGGATGCTGTTTTTTTAGCAGCAGCATTTGATAGATTAAACTGGCTTGAGTATTGACCTGCTCAGTTTGTTGGCGTTCATTAAGTACAGGGAAAAAACCTTGCTGGCGTAGCGGCGCTAAGCTCTGGCTATTCAATTCAGTTAATTTACTTAAGCTATCGCTGATCTTAGCAGTAAGTAAACGTTCACCGCTATAGACGATAGCTTTATTGGCGCCACGTTCAATACCAGCACGACTTTCCATTTTTAATTGGCAAGGGGCGTCGTAACAGCCGTGACAAACAACACAGCGGTTTTCTATAATAGGCTGTATTTGTTGGTTAAAATGTATTTCTTGCGCAGCGGTTGCCTTAGGCTGGCTTAACCTATTGTCGACATGGCTAGGACCATATAACTTATCAAACTCCATCACCCCTAAGGTGGCGCAACCGGAGAGAAATAGAAAAATAAATAGCCATTGGAACTTACGCATGAAAAACCTTAACTTATCTAAGTGTGTACATTGATGGAATACCAAGTCCATTAAGTTAGTTCCCTTAGGGGGAGTTTAAAAGCCTTACATGCTGCGTTATTATTTTTGATAAGGGAATAACCATTATCTGCAATCAATGCCTTGCCTCTAAGGCTTTTAATTCTCGATGAGTGAGAAGAAACTTAGTGGAATTAGTATCAGTTTAAGCTATGTTGATGAATACTGTAAAGTTGTTGTGGGTTGCAATCAGTATTCATCAACATTGAACGGGCTTGTTTATTCAGTCTAATAGCGATTTCTTAGCTCTGGGATATCAGTGTGATATTGAACAAACTCGACTTCATAACCATCGGCATCAAGAAAATAGATATTCTCTCTATAATCATCGGGTGTACCATCTTTATGAATTGGGAAACCAGCCTCTGTAATACGTGCGATAGTACCTTTTAGGTCACTGGTGATATAAGCAAAGTGTGCTAAACCTACTTGATGACCGGTTAAGTCTCTATTATCACCAACACCATTATCGGCAAGGGCTATATATTGATAGTCATCACCAAAATGTAACCAGTTTCTCGGTTTACCTGACCATTCACCTTTGTCCCCACCGCGTACATGCCAGTGAGGAAAAGCGGCTTGATAAAAAGTTAAACTCTTTTCTATATCGCTAACGACTAAGTTAATGTGTTCTAAAGTGATCATTGTGCTCTCCTTTACGTTTTAAATGTATGCTTTTATAGTAGTTTATTTGTTTATGCTTGGTATGTTTTCTCAACTCGCCAAGGCGGATTTAAACGGTTCTCTCCGGCCCAATAGAGTTTGATTTTATTGCCGCTAAGGTCACGTAATGTTGCTTCACGCCATAGATAGCTTTGCTCAGTTGGTAACTGTTCAAATTGAATGCCTCGTTGTTGAACCTCTGCAACCCAAACATCTAATTCTTGATGCTCAAAGTAGATGACAGCCCCACTTTGGCTTTTGTTATCAGTTAACTCTTCATCAAGACTTAATGAGAAAGTTGCACCATCATCGGGGCAGGAAAACCTTGCGTAATGCGGCGTATCAACAATTTGTAAAAAGCCCAAACGACGGTAGAAATCAGTGCTAATGTCCATATCTCTTACTGGTAAGGTAACTTGATTTAAATTCATAAATATTCCTTTTTTTATTCAGATTTTTATCTGATGATTAATTTACATGCCGTATGGATAAAGATGTTCATTGTTGTAGATGTTGCCTCGTAAGCTATCACGTAAAGTTTTCATTGCCTGGCTGTAATGCAGTAAAGTATGCAAACTATAGCCAATTCGATGACGGATACTTTTGTCTTGGCGAGTTATAACCTTGTCTTCTTGCTGGTTATGTTTCTTGAAGGTATTTAAAATATCTTCAACGTTTCTGATAATTAGGTGATCGGGAATCGCTACCAGCTTGTTATTAGAGAAAGCGTTCATTCGTAACTCTGCTACAGGGTAAGCACCACTAATGCCGTTCACTACTGACACTATTAAAACCGGTTTATGACCGATATCAGTCGCTTGCGCCATCATTAATAAGTTTTTTAATAACGGTGAGGCAGTGCCACCCCACTCAGGTGTAATCAGTATTAATGCGTCCATTTTTTGTAATTGACTATTAATAGCGAGCCAATCACTATCGTTATCTTGTTTACTGTCATCCTCGCCATCCCACATTGGCAAACGTTGTTTGCATAACTCAATATGGTTAGTTTCACTAAATTGACTACTCGTTTCAGCGATATAATTAGCGACTTTAGCGCTTTGTGATTGAGTGCGTTGACTGGCACTGATAATAAGTAAATTCATAACATTTCTTCCATCTGTTATTAAGTAAAGCTTTTTATTTACTTAATAAGGTAAACACTTTACTAAAGAAGATCAAGTATAATATAAATAAAAACCTTTACTTAATGTTGTGCTAGACGATAAAAATGGGTAATAATGGCACTATAGATAACTTTTTGGCCGTAATTCTAATGAAGACGCATGAAAAAATAATTCAGCTATTAAAGACGCAAGGGCCGTTAACGGCAAAAATATTGGCGAGTGAACTGGCTCTGACCACCATGGGTGTGCGCCAGCATGTACAAGGCTTGGAAGATTCGGGCGATGTGGTCTTTAAAGATGAAAAAGCAGCTCGTGGCAGACCGACCCGTTATTGGTCATTAACGGATAAAGGCAATAGTCGCTTTGCTGATAGGCATGATGAATTAACGGTGCAGTTACTGGATTCTGTAATTACTTTATTTGGTGATGATGGTATGGAAAAACTGATCAGCCACCGTGAAGAAACTGCTATGGCAAATTATAGATTAGCTCTTGCAGATAGATTCGGCGTCGAAGAAAAGTTACAAATGTTAGCCAAAATACGTAGTGATGAAGGTTATATGGCGACAGTAGAGCAGCATGAAGGTATCTATTGGTTAATGGAAAACCATTGCCCTATTTGTGCCGCGGCCACTAAGTGTTTAAGTTTCTGTCGCTCAGAATTGCAGATGTTTCAAACCTTAATGAGTGAAGTTGCTACCGTGAGTCGAGAAGAACATATCATTGACGGCGCAAGGCGCTGTGCATATAAGGTAACTCCAGCTTAGTAGCAATAAACCTTGTCGCGGTAAAACTCAACTAATCCGTTTGGTTTGATTCGTCAAAAGCATTCATTGATAGTCATCAATTCCGTGCTTCTTCCTTTTTATTGAGGCATCAGCTTAAATATTTCAGCTACTTGTATCTAGATGATATTTAGTGAAATCTATTTAAGCACTTTCTTCGTTATGTGTTTTATGGCTCTGTATTGTTAGTTTTTACAAAATTCTGTAAATGCTGCCGGTTCATTGGCAAAACTTTGTTCTTTCGCCAACAGCCAAGGACGCTCACATTGATTAGTGTTAGTACACCAAGCATAACCTGCCGAGCTTTTACAGCCATGTAAATCACTATCAGCACCGACAAGCTGCAAGCTACTGAAAACAGTTTGACCTTCTTTAATGGTAGCCAGTACTTTATTATTTTTAATCATAGTAACATCTTGCTTTAACGGATTATTCTCAACAATTACAAAGTCCGCTAATAAACCTTCCTTGATCATGCCTTTACGGTTTTCTTCAAAGAACTGATAAGCTGGCCCTGTGGTTAAGGCTTGTAACGCACTATAGGCATCGATACGTTGTTCAGCACCTATAATCGCGCCAGATCTTGATTCACGTGCCATGGCTGACCACATGATAAAAAATGGGTCTAATGGCGTAACATTAAAATCAGAATGGTTAGAAGTAATAAGACCTGCCTCTTTGGCAGCCTTCATAGGACTGATAAAGTCAGCTTGTTTTTTACCAATATTTTTAACATGAACATCACCCCAAAAATAGGTGTGCATAGAAAAATATGACGGTGTTAAACCTAGTTCCGCATACTTAGCTAAGTGTTCTGGGCGTTGAAATTGTGAATGGACAATAACGGTGCGTCTATCGTCTTTTGCGGTGATACCTGCCTGCTCTACCGTTTTAATCATCATATCAATAGCAGCATCACCATTGGTATGTATTTGCAGCGGAATATTAGCAGCAAACATTTTTTTAGTTAATGCATCAAGCTGGATTTGGGTAATTGACGACTCACCGTGCCAATGTTCTTGACCCGCAGGTCCGGTTGTTAAATATGGCTTAGAAACAAAAGCGGTTTTACCTTGTGGTGAACCATCTAAGGTAATTTTACAGGCATGTAGCTTAAATTTATTATGGTACTCACCAAATTTGTATTTTGCATTATCGAACCATTTATCCATTTCTGTAAAAGCCGCTAGCGAGGCAATATCAATTATTAATTTATTTTGCTCTGCTGCTTTTAATAAGAAATCTATATGTTTGGTATGGGTGAAACCTTCTACCGCATGGGTGTAACCTTGGCTAGTATAATGTTCTTGTGCCTCAGCCATTAGATCTAACATTTCTGCTTCGTTAGGTTGCGGTAGCTGTTCAAAAACCGGTATATAAGCCATTTCCATAATTAAACCAGCCGGCTCATTACTGTTGGGCATTCTGGCAATAACACCACCTTTTGGCGTTTTAGTATTTTTATCAATATTTGCCCAGGCAAGGGCATTTGAATTGAGTACTGCGCCGTGCATAGATACATGAATCAAGATAACTTTATGCTTGGGAAAGGCGGCATCAAGTTCTGTTTTGATGATATGACGTTTTTCATCAATAAGTTCTTGGTCATAGCCCCAACCAACAAGCCAGCCTCCCTCAGCAATATTTTTCTCTTGCTGGTAATTGGCAAGTTTAGCGATAATTTGTGCAATATTGGTGGCTGTACCAACGGGAGGAGCTGAAACATTAATTTGATTGACCATCATTAATGCCGACATAAAATGACTATGGGGGTCAATAAAACCAGGTAACATGGTGCTACCTTGTAGATCCATTTGAGTCATTGTTTCAGGGTATTGTCTTAGTGCAGAATCTTTATTACCAACAAAAACAATTTTACCTTTATGTTCAACTACAGCTTCCACATAACTAGGCTGCTCATCAGTCATGGTGACAATATCGCCACCAAAATAAAGTCTGTAGGGCGAGTCTTGTTTAACGTGCGCTTTATCAGTATTACGTGCTGTTTCACAGCCGCTAAGCAACATTAATGCAGCAATAAAAAATCCCTTCTTTAACATCATTATTCCTTAATATTTTGATTAGTTGGTAACAGTGATTCTTATATTTGGTGCAATAAAGCTGCCATTTGATTGTGGCAACATGCAGGATATTACATTAGAGCCAGCTTTAGTCGCTTCAAAGTGACCCTTACTGCCAGGAGAGTTACTTAAGTTGCCTATGTCATCTATTGAGTATTTAAACTGCCAGGCTGCTTGTTCGGTCATGTCGACCACAACAGGATCAGTACCTGAAGGGGGAAAGCCGTAGGTGACCATGCAGGTAATATCAATAATATCGCCTACGGTAAGTGAGCTCGGATCAGGAATAAACTCGGCTGATAAATATGTGCGGTTATCAATAGTGAGACTTGCTTGACCGCTAATATCGTTTAAGCGAGCTGTTACCTGAGTATCGCCAACAACTTTACCAATGACGCGGCCGTGATTGTTGACGGTGGCAATATTTGGTTTGCTTACCGACCAAGTAACACTATTGGAAATATCTTTATCATCGCCATCACTGTAATGGGCAGTGGCGCTATAAGTAAAAGCTTGCTCTCTTGCTAAAGTCTGAGTGCTAGGATTGACTGTAATTGACTCTAAAACTGGCTCTGTTACGGTAATTTGGCCGTCAAGGTTACTACTAGTGATCCCTTGGTAAGTTGCAAAAACACGTGTGGTGTCTGCTTTTAAGCCAGTAATTAAGCCACCAGTACTGCCGGTGGGTTCAACATGAGCAATACTGTCATCAGCCATAGTCCAAACGACATCATCGTTACAGTCACTTAGGGTAGAATCAAGATGGATAAGTGAACATGTTAATTGTACTTTTTCACCCACTGTAAGGTGGTTTACATGTGGATGTATTTGAATACTATCTACGCCACCACCTAATAAGGTAACGGTTAAATTAGTTTCAGTAAATATAGGGCCAAAAGAGGCTTTAATGGTAGTGGTTCCTTCACTAACCGCCGATGCTAGACCTAAAGTATCTTGATGTGCAGCGTCAATAGTCGCGACGGTTTTATCACTAGTGTGCCAATAAACTTGCTTGGTATAATCGACCACAGTGGTATCGGTCAAGGTCGCCATTGCGGTATATTGCTGGTTACCAGGCATATTTATTTCAGTATTCTGCGGGCTAATTGTAAGTGTGTCCACCGTGGCGTCGGTTACATCAATTTCTGCTGTTGCGGCTAAACCTGCATAACTCACCTCTACAGTGCCATTACCTATAGCAATTGAACTAACAAAACCGCCATTAGTCACGCTATTATCAACATGAATATTATCAGTGCCCGTGGCTAATACTTTCCAATCGGCATCATTACTAATATCAGTTTTAATGCCCGCACCGTCAAAAGCATAAGCAATTAATTTTGTGCTGGTACCTAAAGGTAATTGCCATGAGCTAGGGCTAACTTCAAGATGGTCTATTCCTGTTGAGGTCACTTTAATTGTCGCCATGGTAGACATGCCATCAACGCTAGCGGTGATACTTGTATCCCCTTGGTTTTCACCCATAGCTAAGCCCGTAGTATCAATAGTTGCGATGTTAATATCACCTGTCAGCCAAGTAGCACTATGAGTTAGATCTTTAATAACTTTATCACTGTATATGCCATCAACTCGATACTGAAAGTTTGTTCCCTGTGGAACCTCTGCGCTTGGCGGTGAAATAACTAAACTCTCCAGTACTGCCTCAGTCACTGTTGCTGTTGTTGAGTCAGTTTTACCTGCGAATTTTGCAGTGATAACACTAATACCTACTTTATCGGCACTTGCTCGACCGCCAGCAATACCGCTAGTGGTGATATGAACAATACCATCGTCAAGAGATGACCAAGTGGCGTTGCTAGTGACATCTGCAGCAAAACCATCAGTATAAAATGCTGTTGCTGTAAACCTTCCTTCTGTGCCTATTGGTTCTTTTGGATCCGCAGGTGTTACTTGTATATTTAACAGTTCAGCCCCTGTAATGGTGAGGGTTGCGACAGCAGAGATGCCTTGGTAAGTACCGGTAATTGTTATTTTTCCTTCCCAGTAACTGGTGGCTAGCCCTAAATTATCAATCGAGGCTGTTGTTGGATCACTTGATATCCAAGCGCTGCTCTTAGTGACATCACTGCTAGTTTTATCAGAGAATTCAGCTGTTAAGGTGTATTGTTGCGTTAAGCCGGCGGCAATAGTTTTAGCAACAGGGGTGATGCTGACACTCTCTAATACTGCAGCGGTGATCAAAACGTTGGTGGTGGCCGTTGTACCTAGATAACTAGCGGTAACAGTCACCACACCTTGGCTAATTCCTAAAACTTCGCCGGCATCTGTGTTGGTATTATCAACCGAAGCGATATCACCATCATCAAGGCTCCAAGTAGCCAGATAAGTAATATCGGCATTTGAACCGTCGCTATAAAAAGCACGGGCGTAGAGCTGGCCTTTATGGCCAACAGGTATAGATATTTCAGAGGGGGTAACTTCAATGTATTCTAACAAACCAGCGGTAACAACTAATGAAGCAGTAGCTTGCATGCCCCTATAACTGGCGGTAACTGTAATTGGATTGGCATCATCGTTATGAGCTATGGCAAGGCCATTGCTGTCAATTGAAACGGCAGCATTATCACTGGTTTGAAAACTAGAAAATTCGGTTAAATCATGATTTGTACCATCAGAAAACAGACCAAACAATTGATATTGCTGGGTAGTACCGGCTGGGATTTCAGCGGTTGATGGCGATAAAGATAATGAACTAAGGGTCGCGGCAGTAACCGTTATCGAGGTATTGGCACTTTGACCAGAAAAGCTGGCGGTTAATTGATTTGAGCCTTCATTTAATGCTTTAGCATAACCGGAAAATTCACCATTAGGGATAACGGCGGCAATACTGTAGTCATCTACTGTCCAGTTAGCGTTATGAGTAACATCGACAGTGGTATTATCTGAGTAATAGGCAATAGCGGTAAATTGACCTTCAATACCTACTGGCACGCTTGGGTTTAAAGGCGAAACCTGCAAGTTAGTCACTACCGCATTAGTCACGGTTAATGGTGTGCTAGCCGTTAGGCCGTCATAATTAACTGAGATGTTGGTGGTGCCAATGTCAAGCGCATTGGTTATGCCAGATAAAGCACCGGTAAAGCCAATAGCGGCGACACTCGATTCGCTACTGGACCAAGCTGCCAATACGGTAATATTACGCTTAGTACCATCAGAATAAAGCGCAAAGCCTTGATAAGCGAGTTGCGTACCTACCGGTGTCGATGCATCAATTGGACTAATGCTTAGTTTGATTGTTTTAGCCGCGGTTACTTCGACATTGGTTTGGCTAGTTTGCGCTTGAAATCTAGCACTAATCGTGGTTTTTCCTGGAGATAAGGCAACACTGTCACCGGCAAAAATACCCGATTCAACAATAGTGCCTATGTTGGTATCTACAACTTGCCAAGTAGTTTCTCGCGTAACATCAATAACACTACCATCAGCATAATGGGCATTGGCGCGATATACACCTATTTTCCCGACAGGGTATATACCATCGACTGGGCTAATGGCAATAGTATCAAGCTGAGCATTATTAACCATTAAGGCCGAGCTTGCGGTTAAAGTGTTGTTGCTATGAACTATATTAGCAGTTATTTCGGTTGAGCCTACTTCTGTCGCAGTAAGCCGAGCAGTAGCATCAATAGTGGCGATGGTTTCATCTGTTATTTGCCAGTTTACCGTGGTAGAAACATCAATAACTTCACCACTGGTAGTGGTTAAAAAGGCACTGTATTGTTTTGCTGTGCCCAGTGGCATTACTGCGCTCGCAGGACTAATCAACAGTGTTTCAGCAGTACTATTGATAACATTTAACTGAGCATAAATAGCTTTACCATTATAGCTAGCTGAGATTGTTGCTAAACCTTCACTTAAGCCTGAAGCTGTAACTAAGTTATCAACAACATTGATAGTAGCAATAGCACTATTATCGCTTGCCCAAGAAACCTGTTCAGTTACTTCTACTTGGACACCATTAGGGAAAACAGCAAATGCTTGATAGTTTTGCTGCATATCCGTGAGTATGGTGGTTAAACTTGGGATAATACTAAAAGTAATTGCGCCAACTGAAAGTTGGGCGCTGGCATTCATACCGCGATATTTTCCGGTAATAACAGCGACACCATCGGCAATGCCAGTAGCAACAACGGTATTACCATCTATCGCGATGGTAGCAATAGTTTCATTATCAACCGCCCAAGTAACGTGATCGGTAATATCAAGTTCGCTACCATCGGTTAAGGTAGCAATGGCTTGGTAATTTTGCAGGCCATCAATTAATATTGCTGCTTTGTTTGGGGTGATGGTAAATTCACTGACACACAAGTTATCTTCACCGCCACAATCAGCAGTGGGAAAACCAGAATTACTGCCTTCACCACAAGCGGTTAATAGCAAAAGTAATAATGACAAAATAAGGTATTTAGTTTGAGAAAATAATTTCATGATTATTGCTCCTGCGGTGCATTAACAAAGGTTTTAGGTAGCAATATTTTCACATTACGATTTAAGTGTCTGTGTTCTTCAGTGGTGTTGTCAGACACTGGGTATTGCTCACCAAAGTACTCAGAGATTATTTGTGTTTCATTAACACCAGCCGCAATTAGATAATTTGCAATGCTATCTACACGTCGTTTAGACAGCGCTAAGTTGTAGTCACTGTTGCCCTTGGTATCAGAGTAACCACGTAAAATTACTTGCGCTTGTCGGTATTTGGTTAAGCGGTTAATGATCACGTTTAATGAGTCGGTCAGTAATAAGTTGCTCTTATCGAAATCAAATAATAATGGAAAGGTGACTTCTTCAAGCTCTACAGGGGAAAACTTCACCACTGTTTTAGTGACTATGCTTGGCCTAGTGCGACCAAATTGATAACTGATACCGATTGAGGTTAAGTGCGCATTGGTACCACCAATTGTATCGTTACCTAAATTATTAAAATATTGATATTCAAAGCGTGCTTGCCAAGCATCGTTCAGTTGATAAGTTATGCCAGCGCCAACGGTTGTTGACCAATCATCGGCAGTGGTTTTATTAAAAGGACCTTTGTTTTCGCCGTGCCAATTAAATACGCCGGCCTTGGCAAAAGCTGTAACTTTTTCAGTTAGGTACATTGAACCAAGTGCGGAGAGCTCTAAACCTTTCATGCTACCGGTATGCTGATAGGCATTACCATTTTCTAAGTAGCTTGCTTTAGCATCACCTAAATCTATGTAGGCAGCTTCCAAAGCAAAGTTTTCATTAAACTGGAAACCGGTAAATACTCCGGCAGCAAAGCTGTTTTTATCACAGTCAAGGCTCCAAGACTCACAACCATGTTGGTAGTGATTAATACCTAACTTACCACCGAGATAGAAATAAGAAGAGGGCAAGGCAGCTTGTGTTTGCTGATCGGTATTTTCAATATTTGGCTTGGCTTCTTGATCTTCTACCGCATGGGTAATGAAGCTAAAAAATAGCACAATAGGGATCAATATACTTACAGGGGAGCTTAGGCGATATTTTTGAAAGGAATGCATGTCGTAACGTCCATGATATTTAGATAAAACAATCGATTAACATGGATTATACAGAAGTCATTGCTGAAAAGAAGCAGTTTAATTGATTACTTATTGCTCATCCTTAAAGAGTCATTAGAATGAAGCGGGGTGGCAATATTGGAGGGGGGTAATTACACGGTGTCGAATACTACGTTAACTTGAATCCGTAAGTATTAAGCACACCAACATAAGTAATGTTAGTGTCTTAATCGAAAGGGTAACTAACCTGAACTGCTGAATAAGCAGCACCTGCTCAATATCCCCTTTATCCGATTCTTAGCGTTAAAACGTCGATAAATAATCTGTTATTCATAAACGTTTTGTCTTGATAATCGAATAAATTGAAACATTGATAGAGTATATATCTACTTAATCTTGTAAATTATGTTCTTAATAATCTAAGTTATTGTTTTTACTAAAACATTAAGTGCTCATTATCCAGGATTCGGGTTAACTAGTCTTTATTGTACCGTTAAACTGGAACTACTTTCTTTACCACCATAACTACAAGTGATAGTTGTACTTCCTGCTTTATTCTGCGCGGTTACTGTTTGAGTGCTGCCGTCATTGTCAGCAATAACAGCTAAGCTGATATCGTTTGAGCTGAAACTTGCTAAACCCGTAATAAACTTCTCTGCTTGCTCAATACCATCAATGGCAGTTCTTGCCGAACATAAATAATTTAACGAAGAACCTTTAGATAAAATTGCCGATGGTGCTGGCTGAATACTCACTGATAATACTTCTTCGTTGGTAACAGTAACGTTGACAGGAATTGCCGTTAAGCTTTGGTAGTCAGCATTGATGGTTGTTGCACCGACTTTTTTAGCTAAAGCAATACCATCTTTTTTACCGATAGATACTATTTTGTTATCACTACTTGACCAATTTGCCGCATTGTTCTGTGTTAGTTGTGTAGTACAGCCATTAGACCACAGCCCATACAGAGTGTACTGCATTTCAGTATTTACACTGATCACTGTATTCTCTGGATGAATATAAATACTGACAGGCTTATGTGTTCCACAACTTGCATCAACCGACAGGCTAGTCGAAGCACTCAATCCATTAAATGTTGCTTGAATTGTTGTTGTACCAGTTGATATAGCAGATGCTAAGCCGATATAAGTATTGTTATCGATAGCTGCAATATCTAGCTCGGAACTGAACCAATTTGCTTGCTCAGTAATATTAACTTCAGAGCCATCACTATATTGTGCTTTTGCCTGATATTGGAGGGTCGAGCTAAGTGAAATGGTCTCATTTAAAGGTGTAATCGTGATTGAATCTAAAGTTGCCGGTAAAATTACAATATTCGCGGTAGCACTTAAGTTCTGGTAATTAGCCTGTACAACGGCATTACCACTAGTGATGCCCTCAACTTTAACTAATGAGTCCTCTTGATAAATAATTGCTAACTCGGCAGTACCTGTAGCACTTTTAAGTACGTCTTTAGTGACATTCTCTGTAGTACCATCAGATAATATTGCGACAACAGTATAATCTACCGTCGAATGCACGGCCATTTCATGATAGCTCGGTGTGATCGTTAAGCTAGTTGCTACTGCATCGGTAACTACAACTGCTTGGCTGTCGCTTTTTCCATCAAAAGAAATGTTAATGTTGGTCTCACCCATGTTAACGCCATATACGAAACCTTTTACAGTTACTACCGTGCTAGCATTATCACTTTTCCAAGTGGCATCTCGGGTTATTTCGACAACACTCTCATCGCTATAGGTAGCAAAGGCGGTGTAATGTTTGGTTGTACCTTCAGGGAAGTGGGCATTATCCTCAATGACAATTTCAACGGAGAGCAACTCTGTTGCTAGTACGGTTACCTCAGCGGTATTACTATTTATATCCTTGTAGCTGGCATTAATACTAGTGGTACCGGCGCTAGTAGCCAGGGCAAAGCCGGCATCTTCTCCATTCGGCATAATGTTCACAATATTAGTGTCGTTAGAGAACCATAATGCTTGGCTGGTAACATCCTTATTGGTGCCATCAGCATAGTGCAATGTTGCCGTGTAACGATCAATGGTGCCTTGTGGCACTTCAATGTTGGCTGGTGATACTTCAAGTATTGGTGGTGTAGGGGCTGGAGCAAAAACGTGTAAAAACTCTCTTTCACTTATCATGCCTTGATAGACAGCGGTAAGCTCAGCATTACCAATACCGGCAGCAGTCATCAAATTATTTTCATCAAAAGTAGCAATAGTTAAATCTAAACTTTGAATTTGTGAAACAGCAGTAATATCCTTTATGGAATAATCATCATAAATAGCGGTAACTTTATACTGTTCGGTATCTCCAATATTATAACTTTTATTGTTAGGGACTATTTGTATGTTATCAAGGGTCTTGCCTATGACGGTAATCTTTGCGCTATTACTGGCTATGTTATCCATCACCGCGGTAATATTTGCTTCTCCTACTGCTATGGAATAAGCAA
Organism: Colwellia psychrerythraea; assembly: GCF_000764185.1. GTDB lineage: Bacteria > Pseudomonadota > Gammaproteobacteria > Enterobacterales > Alteromonadaceae > Colwellia > Colwellia psychrerythraea_B. The sequence goes on along the minus strand of NZ_JQEC01000002.1, from coordinate 432,883 downwards.
AGCCGGCATTATCACCGGTAGTAGTAACATTTACCACATCGCTATTATCTGAAAGCCAAGTGGCTTTTGAAGTGATATCAGCATCTGAACCATCAGAATAATGAGCGATTGCAGCAAATTGATCCTGAGCACCGACGGCAACAGTCGCAGTGGCAGGCGTTACTTGAATAGAGGTAATAACTACAGGGATTACTGCTTTCGGTGCTACCTTTAATATTGCAACATTACTAACAATATCCCCGACACTAGCCGTGATTGTTACTGAGCCTCCATCGATTCCTGTAGCCCATGCAGTGGTTGGGCCGGTAATTTGTATGGTAGCAACCTCGGTATTTGAGCTTTGCCATATACCATTGCTTGGTAAATTATGTAATGAGCCATCACTAAACTTGCAAATTGCGTTATAGCTGACTTTATCACCAATATCGATAGCATTATTTACCGGGTTAATGTAAATATCGGTTAATTCCGCAGAAGTTACCGTGGCATTGGTTGTTGCTGATAATCCAGAGAAACTAGCAGTTATTTCACTTATGCCAATTTTGTCTGCACTAGCTAAGCCAGCACTTGGTCCACTGGCATTTATTTGCACCACATCAGATTGATTTGAGGTCCAAGTGGTACTCTCTGTGACATTAGCAGCATAGCCATCTGTGTAAAACACGGTTGCTACAAAGTTACCAATAGTGCCTAGTGGTTTACTTGGATTAGGGGGGGTTATTTGTAAAATACTTGCTACGGCGCTGGTAATGGTTAAATTTGAGCTAGCACTTAAACCTTGATAAGTACCCGTTATCATGGTTTGCCACTCTTGATATGTAGTAGCCAAGCCATTACTATCAATTGAAGCTGCTTTGGGCTCTGCAGACTGCCAATCACTTACTAGAGTGACTTCACGGCTGGTATGATCTGAAAATATTGCAAACAATCGATACTGTTGAGTTAAACCTGCAGCAATCGTTTCAGAGATAGGTGTTATAGTGACGCTCTCTAGCACAGCAGCAGTCACAGTGGTGATTCCCGCAGCTTGTTCACCCTCAAAAGTGGCTGTAATAGTGACAATACCCTCACTAATACCAAGCACACTACCTGCATCTGCTTGAGTATTATCTACCGAAGCGATATCACCATCATCGACACTCCAAGTGGCTAGATCTGTAATATCTTTATTTATACCACCGGTATAAAAGGCTCTCGCTTCTAAGCGAGCTTTATGACCGACAGGAATACTCTGGTCAGCAGGTTCAAGTGTAATATATTCAAGTACACCTGCAGCAACAGATAACGATGCGGTTGTTTGTATACCGTTATAAGCGGCAGTAATAGCCACTGAGTTGGTTGAAATTAAATGAGCACTAGCTAACGCCGTGACATCAATAGAGGCGATGATAGGCTTGCTGCTTTGATAGCTAGCAAAAAGAGTCAGATCATGATTGCTGCCATCAGAGAAAACACCAAATAGTTGATATTGCTGCGTGGTGCCAACGGGAATGGTTACTTGAGTTGGCGATAAAGACAGTGACTCTAATATTGCCGGTGACACGGTAATTAAAGTACTGCTACTTTGTCCTTGATAGCTTGCTGTTAATTGAGTAGTGCCTTGCGATAACGCTTTGGCGTAACCAGAAAATTCACCCGTAGGTATAACTGCAGCAACAGTATAATCGTCCACTAGCCAATTTGTTGTTGTGGTAACATCAGCAGTGGTGTTATCGGAATAATAAGCGATAGCTGTAAATTGACCTTCAATACCGACGGGCACACTAGGGTCTAATGGCGATATTTGTAATTTTGTCACTATAGCGTCACTAACGGTGAGTGAGGTGGACTTTGTTATACCGTCAAAAGTAATAGTAATATCAGTTGTGCCTACAACAAAGGCCGTTGCTTGCCCTGATTGTGCTCCGACAAAGTTGATAGCAGCGACACTGGGCTTGCTACTTGACCAAGCGCCAAATTGAGTAATATCACGCTTACTACCATCTGAGTAGAAAGCAAAGGCTTGATAATTAATTGCTGTGCCAACTGGCGTAGTGGCATTTTGTGGACTTAGACTAATAGCCTTTATTTCAGCTGTACTTACTTCAACATTAGTACTATCGCTAACCGATAATAAACTCGCACTAATTGTGGTTTTCCCTGGTGATAAGGCAATGCTGTCGCCTGCAAAAATGCCTGATCCAACAATGCTGCCAATAGTTTCATCAGCAACTTGCCATGAAGCCTCACGCGTTACATCTATGACGCTACCATCTGAAAAATAAGCTGCTGCTCGATAAACTCCAATTTTACCAACAGGAAATTTACCATTCTCAGGACTAATAACTAAGCTGCTAAGCACGGCATTGTTAACAGATAAAGCAGCAGTATTACTTAGGGTAATACCTTCATGAACAATTGAAGCTTGCACCTGAGTATCACCGATAGTGTTAGCTGTTAGCCAGGCGTTAACATCAATGCTGGCAATACTGGCATCGACTACCGTCCAAGTTGAGCTGGCTGTCACATCAATTACTGCGTTATCAGTAGTGGTTAAATAAGCATTATATTGTTGACTAGTACCTGCAGGAAGTGTGGTGCTGGCAGGAGTAATAAGCAATGATTCTGGTGTGGTACTGATCACGGTAAGCTGGGCAAAAATGCTAGTGCCATTATAAGTTGCAGAGATAGCATCTACTCCGCTAGTAAGGCCGGTAACTTCAACATTCGCACCGTCGGCGGTTAGGCTAGCAATGATAGGATTAATTGATGTCCAAGTTGCTTGCTCTGTTACATCTATTTGCACGCCACTAGGTAAAATAGCGAAGGCTTTATAAGACTGCACCATGCCAGTTAAAATACTGGCTTCAATTGGGCTAATGGTAAAAGTTATAGCACCAACGGACAGCTGAGCGGTAACATCTATACCTCGGTAGTTGGCTAAAATATTTACCGAACCTTCTGCTAAGCCAGTGGCAATAACTGAACTACCATCTACCACTATTACTGCTTTTTCCTGGTCATCAACAGACCAAGTAACCAATTCTGTGATATCACGCTCGCTGCCGTCGGTTAATGTTGCTATAGCTTGATACGTTTGTGTACCACCAAGCAAAATTGCAGCTTTATCAGGATTAATAACAAACGAGTTAATACAAAGATTGGATGCATTACCACACTCAGCAGTTGGGAACCCTGAATTACTGCCTTCACCACAGGCGGTGAGTAATAAAAGTAATGAAGATAGCAGTACATATTTAATTGAATTGAATAGCTGCATTATTTTTGCTCCTGCGTAGTGTTAATAAATACGCTAGGTAGCAATATCTGTACATGCCGATTTAAGTGTCGATGTTCTTCCGTAAGATTATCTGAAATAGGATTTTTTTCACCGTAATACTCAGAAGTTATCTGCTGTTCTTGAACACCTTTGTCGATAAGGTAACTTGCTATTTTATCTGTTCGTCGTTGAGATAAGGCTAAGTTATACTTTTCGCTACCTTTAGAGTCAGAATAACCACGTAATATTACGCTCGCCTGAGGGTATTTAGTTAATCGACTGACAATGACGGCTAATGAGTCTACTAACAAGAGGTCACTACTATCAAAATCAAATAATAGTGGAAAGGTGACTTCTTCAAGCTTTATTGGCGCTGGCTTCATTACAGTTTTAGTGACTATGGTTGGCCTTGTGCGACCCAATTGATAACTGATACCGATAGATGTGAAGTGCGCATTGGTGCCACCGATAGTGTCGTTACCTAAGTGATGAAAGTATTGATATTCAAAGCGTGCTTGCCAAGAATCGTTTAATTGATATGACAGGCCGGCACCAGCCGATGGCGCCCAATCATCTGCTTTGCTTGTTGAGTAAGGCCCTTTATTTTCGCCATACCAGTTAAAAACACCGGCTTTACCAAACAATGTTACATCTTCGATTAAATAGATTGAGCCAATAGCAGATAGGTTTAAACCTTTCATTGTACCTTTGTAAAGGTGTTCACTTGCTGAGTCGAGATAAGTTGCTTTTGCTTCACCCAAATCAATATAAGCAGCTTCAAAAGCAAAGTTATCATTGAATTGGTAACCGGCGAAAAGGCCGGGAGCAAAGCTATCTTTATCGCAGTCAAGGCTCCAAGACTCACAACCATGCTGATAGTGATTAATACCTAACTTACCACCGAAATAGAAATAAGAAGAGGGCAAGGCCGCCTGTATTTGCTGAACGGTATTTTCAATATTTTGCTTGGCTTCTTGATCTTCTACCGCATGGGCAATACAGTTAAAGCTTAACATTAGCGGGATTAGTATATTTGATAGGGTACTTAGGCGATATTTGTGAAAGGAATGCATGTCGTAACGTCCATGATATTTAGATAAAACAATCGATTAACATGGATTATACAGAGTTCACAACTGATAACAAAATACTTTTTACGCTAAGTGCTTGCTTGTTTATTGAGCAAGTTCGCTTTGAAGGTATAGTGAAAATAAGCACCTACTTTGGTGCTTTTTGATTCGATAGAACCATTGATTTTTTGGCTAATTAAGTTAAAAACAATGGACATGCCTAAACCTATACCACCATGTTCACGGGCCGTGGTAAAAAAGGGTTCAAAAACATGTTGCTGGGCTTTTTTAGATAGACCACGACCATTATCACAGTAGGTAACTTCCACTTCATTTTCTGCAAGTTGGTTAATCACTATTGTGATTTTATTCTCTTGAGTGATATTGCCAGTATCTATCCCTTGTTCATTATTGCTGGCAAAACCATGTTTAACACTGTTATTGATTAAGTTAGTTAATATTTGTGCATGAATACCGGGGTAAGTAGCCAAAATAATTTTCTCTTGGCAATTTATTTCTAAGTTCACTTTATGAGGTTTGAGAATAGAGCGTAGTGTGGAAATAACTTGCTGGTAATATTGGCCAATATCAAGGTTTTCAATCTCTAATTGATGTTGATCTGCGGCAGTTTTTTTGAAATTTTCAATGAGTTTTTTCGCCCGATTTAGGTTCTCACCTTGCATTGTTATGGCACTTTCAGAGGTATTACGGAAGTTTTCCATGTCTTTCATACTAAGGCTTTGACTATCAAGCTTATCTTTTAGTTTTTTAAATTCATCAGCCATAATGCTGTGTGTGGTTATCGCTATACCTAATGGGGTATTTACCTCATGGGAAACACCGGCAACTAAATTACCTAAAGCAGCCATTTTTTCGGACTCTACTAGCTGTTTTTGTGTTGTTTGTAATTGTTGTACGGTTTTGGAAAGTTCTTTTGTGCGTGCTGTTATTTTGTCTTCAAGGCATTGTTCATAATCTAGACGTTCAAGTTCAGCGGCAATACGACCTGAGAACAGCTGGAATAACGCAGCTGTTTCATCCATATTTTCTTGTTCAGCTTCATACAAGGCAACGATCAAACCTATGACTTGCTGTTTAGAGTTAATCATTGGTATGCCAAAGTAAGCTTGTACTTTTAGCTGCTTTAACAATGTATCTTCAGGATAAATATTCAAGACGTCTCTCGGGTAGAAGCGAAGTGAATTATCAGCAACTTCAGCGCAAGGAGTGCCCGTTAATGAATATTCAAAATTCTCGGCTATTTGACCTTTAGCTACAAGAACCTCGCTTTTACAGCTATATTGCTCAGAATTTATCCGGGCAATAAAAGTATAATCAGCGGTAATTGCTTTATTAAGTGCCAAAGCCACTTTAGTAAAAAACTCATCGCCGTATCTATTTGATACTGCTTCTACAATCTCTTGAATATGGGGCAACATGCTAACTCCAAAAAACACAGTTAACTTAACTATGGCATAAGCACTATTATTTTTCATGAGTTAAATTAAAGCTTAATAGATAAATGAAACTTAAATTAATAATGAATAATATATTTGTGCTACTGTACAAAATTGAGTGAAAATCACTCGTATTTGATTTTAGTCTAGTTGATTATCAGTAAGGTCAGAATTATTCTGAGTATCGAGCATGTTGCATTATAAATATTTACATCGAAGTACCTTTATTAGAGATGCGTTATGGCTATTGGCCATCAATGGCCTTTTATTTGTCTTTTTTGCTCAATTTGATGTCTTAGAGTTAATTATGAATATTGTAAAAGAGCATGAGCACTGGGAGCTTGATGAGTTTCTACCTTTAGGTGGCACGTTAGCATTTAGTTTAGTTATTTTTACTTATCGCCGTTTGGCTGAATTGGGGCGAGTTACACAAGCATTTGAAGATCTTGCTAAACGAGACCCTCTCACTAATGCGCTAAACAGGCGCGCAGGTCAGGCAGTACTTTATAATTTTTTTAACAGAGCTAATCGAGCTGGAGAAATTTTCTTTTTATTGCAACTTAACGTTGATAATTTTAAACGTATTAATGATTTATACGGACCTAGTGTAGGTGATGACATTCTGATTAATTTAGTGAATATTATTCGGCAGCATTCGCCAGTTAATAGTCAGCTGATTCATTGGCACAGTGATAACTTCATTATAGTGTTACCAGCAAGCCCCACACTTGCTTATGAGTTTGCCAATAAGCTGCGAAAAGTCATTGAACAGCAGCTTTTTAGTACTGACACCATTACTTGTAGTATTGGCTTAGCACCCTGGAAAAAAGGCCTTTCTATGCAGGATATACTGCATAATGCTGAAGATGCCTTGCTTGATGCTAAAGCCGCCAATAAAAATACAGTTAAGGTCGCTTAACTGTATTTTAATGAAACCTATAATGAGGTGGGCTCTGGAACTTGCTTTGGCTCAATCAGATGTATATCTTGCTGTGGGAATGGAATAGTCACGTTCTCTTGTTCAAAAGCTAAATAAATCGCTTCATAGGCGCTGTATTTAGCGGCATATAAATTTGTTGTTGGTATCCATAACCTAATTCCAATTGTAATAGCACTGTCAGCAAACTCATCAATCCCAACTTGCATACGGACTTCATCAGTATAAATGTCGAGATCTGACAGAGTACGTTCAACAAGTTTTACAACGTCAATGGGGTTATCTTTATACGAGATACCAACTGAAAGTTTTAATAAGGAATCTTTTCTAGAATTCAATACTACTTCCCCAACAATATGTTTATTGGGAATAGTAATTTCTGCTGAGTCTTCATTTTTTATGATGGTATAGGCCAGCTGTACTTCTTTAACTATGCCCGTTACTCCCTGCACTTCAATAGTATCTCCAACGACAAATGGACGAATAATGATGATGTTGAATCCGGCAGCATAATTGGCTAATAAACCTTGTAATGCTAAACCGGCACCCAATGAAATAGCGCCTATAGCGGCAATAAATGGCGTAACACTAATGCCAAGTTTACTCAGTGCCATGATAGTTATCATCACCATCACTGCCATTTTGGTGGTACTCGCAAGAAAACGACTTAAAGTAACATCAAGTTTTTGCTTTTCACAAAGGCGTAATACAGCTTTAGCGACTTTACCCGCAACAGAGTAGCCTAATAAAAAGATCAGTAAGGCACCAACCAATTGAAAACTGTAGTTGGTAAAAAAATCTATAATGACTTGATAAATCTCTGAAGCTTGTTGGATTTCAGTGCGTAATAGTTCAGCAGGAAGATCTACTGCTTGTTGCGCAGTGTCAGCAATGGTAGTAGTTAGGTTTTCAGCGTTTTCGCTTTTGGGATCTGACATTTAAATTTCCATTAAAATATAACTTGAGGTTTAATTAACTGCAGGGATGCTTAGAAACGATATCCTACTTGCATCATAAATTGCTGACGATCACTAAAGGCGAAGTTAGTTTCAGCAATTACCGCCCATTCTTCGGTAATATTCCATTGAGCACCAATAAGATAGTTTATTGGAGAGCTAGTATGTTGGTCGATAAGCACAGCTATTTTATTACCTGGTGTGGTTATAGCAATTTGTTGTTCAATGTCTTGCTTCATGGCGCCAACCCAAAGTTGCCCTTGGTAGACACCAATACTGCCATTCCAACCTAAACGAGTCGAATAAACCGTTTGCTGAGTTTTTTCAATGGCAATGTTGATATCGGCTTCAGAATAATTAACATCAAACATACCAAAAAAATCACCATAACCACCTGCAATGGTAGTACCGTAACCAAGTACAGTACCATTAAAGTGTAAAGTCGTTTGAATACTATCAAGCGAGACTAAGCAATGACCGGGTGCTGGTCCCTGAAAAGGCAAATCAATGCTAGTACAGCGTTTATCATTATAACCACTACCAATACCTGTAGCAGCTAAAAGTAAGGTCGGTAGCTCTAAATTAACATCTAACTCAAGCTCTGCTTTGCCTTTCGTTTTACCGACAATGCCGTATACATTCCAGAAAGGCAAGATCCAAGCATCAAGACGCAAATTGTAAGTGGTGTCTGATACCTTTAGGTTTTTAGCGGTAATAGTGTCATCAATAAAGTCATTAATAATATCACTTTGTTGGCCATCAATTTCTAAACCAATTTTAGACACTGAAAAAGGTTGTTGCTGGGTTAAGCCAACGATTGATATACCAAAAGGTAGTGGTAGTAAATAACCAGCCTCACGAGCTTCTTTACCCAAAATAGGTAAAAAATCAGACCAGCGGTTTCTTGGTGGCAAAGCCTCAGGTATTACTAATTCATATCCGACACTTGAGGCCGGATTTTGCCGGTTATGGACTTGCTGTTTATAACTATCGTCAGGGTTAACTTCACTACAATATTGTGCACACTGATTTTTTTGTTGCTCGGTAAGCGTTATTGCTGATTCGTTATTGTTTTGCTTTGTGTTGTCATCAGGTTTAATAGCGTCAGCTTGTTTATTTACGGCGGCTATATCGTTACCTTGCACTGTAAATGTTAATAAAGAACAGGATAAAAAACTTAATAACAGTAAATCGTTAGCCATATAGCTACTTTCCGTAAATGGATGTGATTTTGTTAGCTATTTTATACTGTTCTGTCCTTTGAACACAGGTTAAATTACCAATCTAATCTGATGGATTTCGAATTAAAATTATAAAAAAGCACCGTACAGTTGATAGTAGGGTGCTTTTGTATGGGAGAGTTATGATTGTTACTTTTTATATTTACGTGTAGCTAAGCCCATTAATGCTAGACCAAAGAGAGCAACAGTTGCAGGCTCAGGTACATCTGTAGCGGAGAAGTGCAAATTATCCATAATTAAATGTCCATTTGCACCGGCACCAGACACTGATATTTTATCAAATGTCATGCCATTAAAACCTAAGAAGCTAGCGCTACTACAGCAATTGTCATTAGTTGAACTACTTACTGTTGCCAACTCTACACCGTCTAAAAATGCGGTAAAAGACAATACTTGATTTATATTGGTTTCCCAGAATGCACCAAAAGCGTTTACGTTTTCAGCAAACATAATGTCGAACGGTAAGTTATTATTGAAGTTTTGTAAATTATTACCACTAAAGCCAGTAAAGTCTGGGCGAGTGGTTTCATAACCTAAATTAGGACTGAATGATACGCCATACGGTAAAAATTGATCTGTGATTAGCGTGCCATCGGTGAATGTTAGTTCATCAAAAGTTACTAAACTATAATTTGGATCTGTTGAGGTAATTTCATTTGCATCAGTGATAAGACCCGCATTTGCGGCATTAATTAAACAGCTAGCACTAAGAGTTAAGGTTACTAAAGTTTTACTTAATTTATTATTCATCTAAATGTCCCTTTTAATTTTTATTAGAAAGTTCCACGAAATATACATCTGTCATTATGCTTAAAACATGCCGAAAATGTAACCAATTGAGCGGTATGGCTTTATGGCGTTTATTCTTAGCCTAGAGTTATTTTTTGTAAAAAAAGTGGACATAAAAATTCGTATAAAAAGTTTATTTAAATTTATATTATTTATTTTTTAAAAATTCAGTCAAACTGGTCATTCTTGCTGTTAACGAAGCAACTTGCTCTTCTAACTCAATGACTCTTTGCGCTAATTGATTTTTATCTTCTAATGGTGCTAGGTTAGTTTGACTCTCAACAGCTTGAGTTAAGCTTGTTTCATCAAAGTCAGCGAGTAAATGTACGTAGCGTGAATCACGTTTTCCAGGCTCACGAGCAAGTTTTTTAACTAAAGTTTGCCCGTTTAATTCTTGTAGTTCGTTTAAGGTTGCTTCTACTTCACTGACATCACTAAAGTCAGCTAGGCGGTTGGTACGAGTTCTCAATTCTCCGGGAGTTTGTGGGCCTCGCAGCAATAATACACAAATAATTGCTCTTTGCTGAGGGGTGAATTGTAAGCTGCCAAATTCGGTATTACAGAAACGATGAAAGTACTTATTCACTCGGCTTGATGCCTTGTGATCAACCATCAGCTGATTCATTTGTACTAGTTCATCTATAATATTTTGAATATCGCTTTCGATAAGAGACATGACCGGCTCACGATTGCTTTTTTGGTTGCAACCAATGAGGATGCCGTTTGGCGAAAGAGGATATTGCTCAGGCGTAGTGGTTTCTTTTTCTAACATAACGCCGATAACGCGGCATTGCTCTGCAGAGAGTGTGATCATATTGAAGATATCCTTATAAAATGGCTACTGATGTTATAGCAAGCAAGATGACTCATTACTATGTTGGTATGTTTGATTGCACACAAAAAAGCCATAACTCAACCATTTTTAGAGCATGGTAAAGGTATGGCTTTTAATCAATATTGTTATTGAATTAACTTATGGTTGCCGTGTCATGGTTCCTGTGCCTGTTTCTAATCCCTGAAGACCACTGTCTTGTTGTCCACTTGAATACCAAGTGAAAGAGGTGCTATTAGTAGAGGTATCAGATGCTAAAATAGTCCAAAGCCAACTATTACCATTATCTCTTGCTTCCGTGAAGGTAAGTGTTCCTGTTCTACTTACCTGCCAAGTAATTGTGTTTGTGTCATGAGCATCAAAGTTATTATCTGCACTTGGTGGGTATTGAATAAAACCTGTACCATCAGCATTGAAGGTAAAGGCAGAAACAACATCATTTGGCATGGTAACATTAAAAGATTTATCGTATACCATTTCAGCTAGGAAGCGTGCCTCAGGTGAAGGCGTATTAAATTGAGTATGTTGTTCAGCTCTTTCCGAGTTACGGTAAAAATACATTGTTTCACCGTTAACACAATCATTGGTTAGTACACTTTGCTCAGCAATACAAACTTTAATATAATAACGAGCTGTTTCCAGAATAGAGATACGATAATTGATGCCATTTTCAGTGTAAGCAATTTGGCCATCAGCATATTCATAAGCCACATTTGTTGGCGTACCGCCAGTATCTCTTATAATATAATTTAATTTGTCATCAGGTAGGCCATAATCGTCGCGGCTCCAACCATTCGCTGAACTAAACACCCATGATTCATTCACTAAATCATTATCAGTACCTTTAACAACATAGCTATAAGAATTATCAAAATTTGAACTGAAATTTGACTCGCCATAAGTCTCCTTACGATCCATAGTCAGAATGTGGCTACTATTTAATTGGTACTGTATTTCACCGGTGTTGGCATAGAGCTCTTCATTTAAAAATTGCCACTGCCTTAAGGCATAAATAACATCACCTTCAACAGCAATTTTACGATGAATTATTTGGGCATATTCAACACAGCCATTGAAAGAGACTTCACAAAGAGTGTGATATCTTAAAATTTCTCCATTATCAATTCGCCACTCATTATATGAGCTATAACCCCAGCCATAAAAATATTCACCATCTTGATGAAAATCATATACCGTTGTTTGCTTCTGGCTTAATTCAATATTCCAACCTGTTGCGGCTTCGTCAAAAGTAAAATCAGTAACTGTTGGAGTATCAAAAATACGCGCTTGGGAAATACCATTTATACCACTCATGGTAATATTACGATAAAGGCTGTGGCTATCATCCGTTAACCAAAAGGTATTGCTATAGCCGGTAAGGTTGTCGTTATCTGGATAATTTAAGTAAGTGTAATTGGGTACATTGATATGAAGACGAACACCGCTAATAGTCCAAGTAAATCCGTATTCTTCACCTGTAACTATAGTAGAGCCGCTTCCGTCAGCGTTAAAGGTAACTAAGGCTGTATTTTCATTAGGTAAGAAGCTCTCAATATACCATTGACCCGTCATATTTTCGGTCAGCATTGGTAACGTGCTATCGGTATCAAACATAGTAACGCTAGGGATCACTTCTGCTAAACCAACCGTTTTATCTGGGTATGTATTACTAATATCAAAGTCAATTAACTCAATTTGGTAGTCAACAACATAGTTACTTTGATTTTCAGAGACGATATCGATGGTGATTTTTGCAAGTTTTGCTGCACAATCATATGAATTACCCGACTCGTTATTAATGCATGTAGATGTCTCATTAAATAAACGACCAACTTCACTTGGCATAATAACTATTTGATCATCATTTAGGCTCCAATCAATATCAATGGTAGATGAGGCGTTAAGCTGAACATGGCCACCGTCGGCATTAAGTGAGATAAACATATCAGCGAGTAGGTATTCACCCACTAGAGGAAGACGTGCAATAATACTTTGAGCAAGTGCTTTATCAAAAATAAATTCCCCGTAATATAATTTATCAATTGAAGTACCTGACACATCATCCGCTAAACATGCTTGCTTAGCGCTAGCAGCAGTAATGTTGTTATCATCAACATAGCAATACTCATAAATATTATCTGCAGAATCATAGCCTGTGATTACCGCAAAAGTATCCCGGTATTCACCTTCAGCTGAAACATTGAAAGAAATTACTTGGTTATCATTAAATGTATATGTACCTGAAGAACTAGTACCGTCTTGAGCCGTTAAGGTAACCGTTCCATTATCAGCCATTTCCATAACAATTATATCAGCATCACTCCCATCGGATAATTCAAAATTATATACCGTTTTACCGACAAATTTTTGCTGGTTAATGACTGATTGACCTTGCATAGCCTCAGCTTTTGAAGCCTCATCAAAGACATAGAGTAGCTCACCTGTTGAACAATCTTGAATTTCTTGTGCGCTGGTACCTGTTTCATAATGACAAACCGTATAAAAATTACGTTCATGATCGATAATACTCAAACGCATTTCTTTGTCATCATCAAAACTATTAAAAACAATAGTACCACTAGCAAAATGGTACGGCGTAAACTGTACATCAGTACCGTTATTCTTATTATCAATAACAAAGTAGCCATTATCATCTTTAGGAACTTCGTTATAATTCCAAGAACCTTCACCAGGGTTGGTAAATTCTAATTTGTGAATCGGCGCTTTCGGATCTTCTGCACTCAAGCTATAAAAAGAACGCCCCTCAGTCCATTCATAAAAACGTGTGTGACCATAGTGTTCGGACTTTTCAAATACAAAAATCCCTTTAAAAGATTTATAAAACTCAACAACACCCGTGTCATAATTCACCCAGTATTGTTGGAAGTCTCTAGCGACATAAAAGAAATCTCCATCTTCAGCTAGTTTTTTGTGATAAACCTTTTGATAGGTATAACAGACTTCTGTGCCATCATTGATAATATCGCAGCGTTCACGTTCACGGAACATTTGCCCATCATCAGTAATTGACCAAATGTATGGACGCCCTTCCCAGTTCCAGTCAGGAATAAAGCTACCGTCTTCATATAAGTCGTAACGATAAATAATGCTATTGTAATGGAACAACCAACCACCAACAGCATTGTCTTCAGTAAATGCTAAGCCAGGTTTATTTTCAACAAATAACGCCGATGATGATTTACCTGTAGAGCTTAGTGATACTGTTTGTGATAACACATCACTTTGCTTAATAAACCAATATTGGTTAGTTAAACCTTCATGCAAGGTTTCAACATCATGCACATCAGTAGTTGTATGGTCATAATCAGGCACTCTGACAGTTAACTGCGTGCCTTTTATTTCCCAAGTTAGAGAATATACGTCTTCGGCAATCACTACAGTACCAACAGCACCTTCAGAAAAAGTCACTAATGCAGGCTCAGAGTGTTCACTATTGATAAAGTTATCAATAGTGAAACTACCTAGTAGCTCTGCTTCGGTTAGCATTAAGGTGTTGTTAAGCGATATTAAGCTGGCCGTTGAAGGTTCGTAAAAATCAATTTCTCTATCTTGATACTGATTATTTATGTCCTTTTGAACGCCTGTATATAGATATGAAACATCATAATGCACATCATTCATGGCGATTAATTCAATATCTAAATGAGTAATTGTCTCCTGACACTCAAATTGTATGCCGGAGTCTTCATCAGTACAGTAAGATCTATCCTCTGATTTAATAGGCTTAGTTAGACTAATACTAACGCCAGTATCTGTTGCTTGCCAAGTACCTTCGCCAGCACCATTATTCTGAGAAACTTTAGCTACATTATCAGCAAGTAAACTTACATGAAGTGATGAGCTGAAGTAATATTGAGGATTGGTAATTAGGTACTCGCCAACCATTAAAGCAGTAACCTTTCCTGTTAACTTCTCATCTTGTTTTATTTCTTCAAGAACATTGTCTAAGGCATTAGGGTCTTGCGAGCCAATTTCGGTAACAAAATCTTCTGTTGCTTGCTCATCGGCAACTAAATCTAACGTTGATTCAAAACCTTCAGGTAAATCATAGTCAGGGTCATCAACAATAAGTTTAATAACGGCAGCAAGTTCTAATTTTTCTTGCGGGTTAATCTCAATAGCTAAAACGGCTAACTGCTCTTCTGAGGTGATTGCTTCGCCGCCATTGGCTTTCTCTAGCAAAGTAAACTCAGCGGTTGAAACGTTAGTGATGTTTACACCAAATTCGTCTTCGATATCAAGCGTACCGTCTTCACCGGCAGCTGCCACTAAAGTAGCAATAGTGGGAAGTAATGATACAAACTCAACAGCACCATTAGTCGCATCACCAACGGCTGTTATTTTAAGTAATTTATCAACATTCGATTCATCAATCTCTAAGGTAATATCATAATAGCCTTCAGAATCCGTTGTTGTTTGTTGTGAATCTGTACCTGCTTCAAACGTTACCGTTGCATTAGCAATGGGTTTATCAGTAACTAAACCACTGATAGTAAGAGTGGATACTTTTCTGTTCATTGTGATATCGAAAGTACCACTTCCGGTTGCATTGTTACCCGTTACATTAAGTGTAAGAGTAACAGCGGTATCTTGATCAATAGCTGGCGCTGTAAAAGAGGCGGTATTACTGTCTGCACCGCTTAAAACAATGTTATTGTCACTAATTGTCCATGCAAAAGAAGTAGCTCCATTTGCTGTTGCTGTAATGGAAAATTCTTTAGACTCAATAACAGAATTGTCACCAGAAAAGGTAACAGGGATTATTGTTTGATTTGTTTTTTTAGTCTCGCCTTTATCATCACCACCTCCGCAGCCCTGAAGAATAATGGATATAGCGAAGAGGAAGAAAATAAAAAATTTTCTGCCTAGGTTGTTTACACACATAAATAATTCCTTTTATGTTTATTATCTCATCATACCTAGAGTAAAGCAGCATATATTGTAAACAGGTCTTATCAACTTGATAGTGTTAGTATCGAAAATAACCAATGAAATCAGTTGATAGACTGTTTTTTTGATTAGATTCTCTATATTGAAGGGTAAGGTGTTATGTTTTAGCAATATCTGAGTTTCGCTCAGTAATATCACGCATGATGCCATGAATGCTTGTCTGAGATTTAGTTTCTGTATCGGAACTTGTTATATCAGCCAAGTAGCTCCATAAATTTTTAAATTGAATATATAAAAAAAGCCCTATAAAAATAAAGGGCTTTGGTATCGTTGATAGTTCTTAGTGGTTATTATTCTATATTCGCAATCTGCTTATTGTTTTAAAGCCTTGGTGTTATTAATTAGGGGGCTGCATTCGATATATGATAAAACCCTGTACTTTGCCCACCTTTTTGCCCACCAATTTAAAACTCAAAAGTATACTTCCAGATTTTGGAAACCCCTATAGAGGTTTCCTTAGAGTAGCCCTCACTAAATGGATATAAGATACTGACATTCATGTTTTCATATTCATTCAGGAATACTAAACCCATGCCTAATACTTGAGGCTTAGTAGCTAAAGGACAGAGGTATATGTGATCAAAATTATTTAAGCAATCGTGTTTTTTAATGTAATGGCTTATTGATTCAGCTGTTTCAAATGGATCGGCTGCAGGTGCGAATAAAGGATATTTCAATGTTTCAGCACTAAAGGATTCATCAGCAGCGACAGTTCTTAAAATATTCTCTTGGAACATGTCAGCTCTTAAAGATGGGAAACCAAGTAGAGGAACTATTTCTGAATTTTCATATTGTTGAGCTACTTTCGCTATTAGATTAGTATCATATCCAGCAGAAATAATTAATAGATCTTTTTTATTCGATAGCTTTGAGTTTCCCTGGTAGCCAATCACTTGCCTTGTCTCCGTGATTGTTCCTGCAGAGAATGTTGTATTTTCTTTTTTAGAATAATGATCTGGTTCACTATATAAAAAATCAATTTTCGTAAAACCCAATTTTTTAAAATATGCGAGTAAAAATAATAATTGAGCTCTCATAAAGCCAGTAGCATCAATACAAATATTTTTATCTTTATATTCATTTAACTTTATCTGCTGAATTATAGGCATCAACTGTTCTGCTTCAGATCCTTGAAGTACATTATAAACAGAGTCACCATTTGGTTTTTCATCCTCGGAAAAACCATATTCTGGAAAAACTAACCAATATTTATCTTTAGCTTGAACTTTATTGAAAATTGTATTTAATCGCTCACTTAAATTATAAGCAGATATAAACAAATCCCACTGTGGCCAATCATTGTCAAGGGCCAATTCATCTTTGTAATACATATAGTAATGCATCTAGAACCCAAACCCATTCTGTTGAGTATCTTTACTTTCATCTTCGTCTGTAGCTACTTTAAATGGCATGTTACGAGAGCTTGTAAATGTATTAACTAAGGCATCAAACTCTTTTCTTCTGTCCTTAGAGCAAATGACATCTAAAGTGTCCGGTGTGAAAGAAATAGCACCTCTTTTCTTTGCTGAAAGTCCCCACTTAGGGCAAAGAAGGCTGTTAATATGAAACTTGGAAATTAATTTTTGAGAGTTTTTCTCTTGTCTATCGGGAGCCTCTATAAATACTCTGATAAGAACGCCCCATCTTAAAATATCCCTTGTTTCATCAGAGACTAGGGATTCATCAACTGTAAATGATGATGCAGAGCATTCGACAGGTTTATCGGCATACATTTCAATTCTTAATATTTCACAAATATTAGCTAAAGCGTCAAGAACCCTATTTCCCAGTACCCCTTCACAAGAGCATTCATTATGAAACCAATTGGCGGCTTCCATTAATGAAATTTTTTGTGATTTTATTGAGATTGGAGTTGAACCAGAAAAAGGAACATTACCGGCAAACACCTCATTTTTATATATATTCCTTAGCGCGGTTAATATATGCCGAGGAAACCCCTTAGTAACAAGTAGTAAATTTTCTAAACCTAAATATTGCTCAATATTCTTTTGACTTTTTGCTCTTAGGGAGGATGCTAGGTAGTTGTTTTTATAGTAATTTATTTTTTTGTGAATGAGTGAGTTATTTGACCTTGAATCGATATATTTGTATGCTAGCTCTTTGGTTTTTTTAGCTTCACTTACAAGTTCTTCAGGTGTTCTAGCTGCATCTTTCCAGTACTGTGAGAATAAATGAATACTGGCTGCTTCAACCAATGGAGCAGCTCTATTTGATAAGTAAGATACAATTATTTCCGCTGTCTTATCGGGAAGTCTTTTACTAGAAATTCTATTTTTCATAGCCGTCATATGTGATGACTTTTCTTCATTTTCAGGCTGCTTTAATGCTAAAACGGAATTTAAATCGGGTTCTTCGAATAAGCTATTTAAGAACGTTTTTTTCGCCTTGATATTATCCCCAAAAATATCTAAATGTTTTTGAGATTTCGAAATAAAACCAGACTTCTCAAGTCGGTTAATTATTAAGTTTATTGCAAATAACTCATAGTCAGACTTATCGTGTAATATGTTATCAAGTTTTGTTATTTCATACTCATGACCTTCTCTATTTTCTTCATTTGAACCAAGGGTTTTGAAAGTTTTAATTCCATACCCTCGAGCCCCTAGCCGAAAAGAGCAAGGAAGTTGTTTCTCTCTAAGTAGTGTATTTATATATTTTTGCTGTTCAGGATTAATATTCTCTAATTCATCTATAAGGTATAAGAATGTGATTTCAGCAAAACTATCTATATGAGCAGTGATAAGCTTTGGAATTCCAAAAATCAAACTACCTCTTTTCGTTAAAACTTCAAAATGAGTGTCATCCGAAAAAAATGCATTATTAACTTCATAATCAACTTTATTGGACAGCTCTTTTATTAGCTGCTGTAAACTAACTAAATTATTAACCTGGTTAAATAAATCAGTTTTCTTAAAAAATAAGGATAATACTTCTTCACAAAAAGCAGATTCATCCTCTAAAAGGGGATCAATAGCATTTATTTCAATTAATGCTTGTATGATTAAGCCGGCACACCAAAGTTCATAAGAGTATTCAAAGAGTGCACTTTTCTTCTTAGCTGCAAATGGTAAGCCTTCAAAACGCTCTCCATTTAAGCCACTTGCTTGAAAATAAATTCCAAAATAGCCATCATTTTTTATACCTTCCAAAATAGAATGACTATTCCTGACCATTTGAGAGTTATATGAAAAATATCTCATTAAATGAGTTTTTCCGCTCCCTTTGCCTCCTAAAATATATTGAGAAACTTTATGAGTAGGACAAAAAAAATCGGCAAATCCACCTTGCGAATCCACCCATTGCTCATTAATTTCAGCATCATTGAGATCATTGGCTTTTAATGTTGTAAATGGGTTCTTCTGTAATAAATCCACTTGGGCCTCTTATTTTCCTAGTATGTTGTACCGATAAGTTAATATTTCTGATATCTCTTGAACAAAGGCGTCCAAGTAGCGGTTTCGCCCCAAATGATTGGTAAAGTGTTATCTGGAGTATTGTGGGCGAAGCCTAATAGTAACTGGCTACTTTTATAGCCTAAAGCATGCTCTTGTGAATTTAAAAGGTTTATTCCATATTTCTCACAAAAAGCCTTGGCAAAATCTTTGGATATAGGAAGTTCAGCTTCCCCCTTAAATTGCCTAGCTTCATCAGAAAAGCACTTGAACGATTCATCTAGCTCAAAAATACAACCAACTTCATCAAAATGAGTATTTTTCCTTATATTCTTCATTCCATGTGCAGTCGAAAATAAAGAGAAATAGCATATCTTAATTGTTGGGTCTAAAGCTTTAATTTCAGACAATAGTGTTTTAGAGTACTCAATTGCTTGAGTGCCACTGCCACAAACATCATCTAAAAAAATATATCTTCTAATTTTAGAATTTTTTAATCTTAAAGTAACTTGTTGATTGACAGGCGAACGAGCCATTGAAATTATTTCATGACTATGTAAAAAATCATCTTTACTCAAATTATTTTCTTGTCGAAAGAAATAGAGCAAGTGAGTTCCACTCTCTGAAGGGTTTCCAATCCCTAAAAACCTTGTTTCTGATAAATCTTTTTTTATGCTGCTCTGTATATCTCGGAGTAATTTAGTATCTTGATTTTGTCTTCTAATTGTTTGTACAAGTGGCTTTAGGAATTTATCTCTATACAATGATTTCAATAACTCTCTAATTTCTCGTGTACCAAAATACATAAAATTGCTAACTAGATATAAGGCATGAGTTTGTTCACATTTACTCGGATCATCATTAGTCTGGAAGTTTTCTAACCACTTATTAAGACTTATACCACCAACTTTATCTTCCCAAATATTTTGAGAAAGTTTAGTTATTTTAATTTCTAATTGTTCTTTAAAGTCGAATTCATTCATTTTTTGAAAACCAAAATCCATTCTGAATTAATAACGCTAGCAGTTTTATTCCTTTTAGTCATGAGCCCTCTTGAGTGTATTTCATCAACTAATACCAATTCGGTTTTAAATCCTGTTTGTTCAGCCAAAAGCCTAATGAATTTTTGCGTCTCAAAAGGTTCACCGCACACTTCATTATTTCCAATGACTATAGTGCAATATTTGTCTGTTTTTAATACCCTATACATTTCAGCTATTGCTGATTTCATTTCTAAAAGATAATTGCCATTTATATGAGCCCGTAAAGGATTTTTTTCCCAAATTCGTTCTAACACTCTGTCTATTTCTTCGATAGAAAGCTGAATTATATCTTTATATTCAGATTTACTATAATGCTCTCTTCCAATATTCAACCGCTCATAGTCACGTAGAGTGTTTTTTTCACAAAAGCCAAGCCACCCAAGATTTAAAGAAGAAGATCTAACATATTTTTGTGCTCCAGCATAAGGCGGAGATGTCACTATAAAGTCAACGGAGTTTGCTTTGAGTGGTTCTGAATTAGGGGATAATGAGCTAGATATTTTTCTTGCATCTTTGGAAATTACCTCACATTTAAGGGATTCAGTATCCACTTGTTCAAGTAAATCTATTCTTTTTATATTTTGTTCTATATGCTTTTCAAATACGGATAGCACATCTGTATTTTCAACCGAAAGTAGCTGCTTTTCTGCTTTTTCTTTCGTTGTAGGGTCGTTATATTTGCTCGGTTTAATTTTTACTGGCACGCTCAAGTTAGGATCAGAAAAACTAACCTTTTTAATTATGCTAGAAAAAGTAGCCTTGAAAAAATCTTTTTCATTACTTTCTGGTAAACCCTCTATCGCTCTAATCAATTTAGACAAATGTAATTGAGTCTTTTTTGGGAACCAATGATCAATATTAGTCACGTTTAAAGGAGCGAACTTTCTTAACCTTTTAGCTTTAGCAACAATATTATTTTTTTGACTTCTGATTACGTTGCTATCCAGCTTTGTAGTTTTAACTTTCGCAATTAAGCGAGCTAGAGGGTTAGCATCGCAGCCTAGGCTGTTATGACCTGACAACATGGATTCCAAGAGAACAGTACCAGAGCCACAGAAAGGGTCTAATACTACACTTCCTTTTTCTGGAAGAAGAATTTTAGAATTCAAAAAAAAGATAGGTATATGTTTTAATAGTTTAGCAGGGTAACTATGAATATAGTGTGTGTATGAATCAGAATATGGAATCCAATTCACTAACTCCCTAAAATCTACCTCTATAGGTAGACCATCAGTTTTGAATTTATTAAAAAGCCTACTTAATTCCGCATCAATTTCTTCGTGATGTGAGATTGCAACGCTTTCATCAGAAGGTTTTGAGCTACTATAATTGGATTGCACGGAATCCTGTGGGAAATCAAAGCTCATTGAACATTCATGAATATATTATTTTTATGTGCCTCAATATATCATTTGTTTGACTATATGTCCTTTCGTCAATGCTCATTTATTTTTCTTTTTTCTTTATTCATTTTCAATTGTACTCTCTAATTAAGACGCTAATTTTTTGAATTGATATATTAAGATTTAAACCAGCTTATATGGCTTAAGCCACGAAAAAATGCTTATTTCTGTTGAGCTATTTTTAAGTGGGTATAAATGTGACGTGTCACACCCCAACAATTACGCCTCGATCTTGGTGGGGTCAGAAACTTTTTAATGCGCGCACGTAAAAAAAATCCTGAGGGTACGGTCACCATGCTATAGGCTCTAGAGATTTTACCTCCCCCCCCTATGCAGCCCTTGTTAATAAAGGGTCTAATATAATAGACTCATTATCGTGCGATTCTCAACGGGTTGAATAATTCATCAATTATAAGATGATTTTTACTGTTTTTAGGCTAAAAAAGGGTTTTTTTTGTATCTTTTTAGGTGCAATTAACTGCTTTATCAACTGTTATTTTACTTATCAGGTACTAATAGACACTGATTGATAGATATACTTGAAGCTAGATGGTACTTAAATCAACCTTCCTTTTATGCTTCTCATTAGCTGTTTTAACCTTGTGGCACTCTATGCAAATAGCTTCTAAATTGCTTTCAGCATCACTACCACCAAGAGCTTTAGCAATTATATGATCGACTTGTTTAGCTGGTGTTGCAACATTGTTGCGTAAGCATGGTTGGCATAGGTTCTTATCACGGATTAAAACTTGTTCCCTAATAACCCTCCATTGTGAGCCGTAACCTCGTTGATCAGTTGTTCGCCCTTTGTGGTGATGTGACCAGCGTTTTGTTGCTGCGGAGCCTTGGCACTTATCACAATAGCCAGAGCCGTAATGAATGCCAACTCTACAACTTCTACAAGGGCGACCTGTTTTACGCGAAGCCACTGTTATCTTAGCTGCCATTGGCAGGAATCTAGACAAACATAGCCTTCTAACTTACCAATCTTTCCGGATTGAAGAAGACGCGTGCCTGTTACCGCAACGTCTCCCGCTAGAAGTTGAGCGTCTTCTACAACAATAGTCCGCTTTCTTCCTTTGTTATCAACGTAATCAATAATACTCCCAAGATTTCCTCCTAGTTTTGCTAATGCATACTCTAATACTGATTTATCTCTTTTTGCTTCTAGTTCGGCATGAGTAAGATTTAAGGCAAGGTTAGTATCTATCAACCTCCGGATTAATGTTTTACTTTCTTCACCGATATCCAAGTCTAGAAATTTCACTAGGTCATCCGAACGTTCAACAATATTATCCCACTCACAACATCGATCGAGAATTTCTGAATGGACTTGATCTGCTTCAATAGCTCTGTTCTTAAGTTCTAATAACATTTTTGTAATCTCCCTTGATGGTGGTAATTAGTTTTCAATGAATTTTTATGCTGCACATAATCACAAGTTGATTAAAGTGACACAGAAAAATCCCGTTTTCGTCTGACCAAGAATCAAGGCCATTATTTACGACAAGAACTCACTCTAACCCCTATTCATATTGAGGTTCTATCAAAATAGTAAATGTAAACATGCTTCGCTACAGCCCAGTAAGCACGTACAAAAAAACTTTTCAGTTTTGGCAAAATTTCACGTGGACTTAGGCGTCGGTCTAGAGTGTATAAAGCTGTAGAAATCTAACCCACCCCTCCCTCTATGGAATAGAGCTATTTAATCACAGTTAAATTGATTCAATCTTTGTTTCTCCTAGCAAATATCCAATATTTCACGTTGTTTCAAAGGCCGCTATTTATCAATTAGTTAATGTTTAAACTAGACCTAACGAATCAACTTTATCCGTGTGTTTTTTAGGTCTGGTATTATTTAGTAGAATCAATAACTTAAGGTGCCTTTAGGATGTAACTTATAAACTGTCTTTAATCAGGTTTTTTACCAAACAAAGCATAATCACCAACAACGTAAGTATTAACTAAATCCTGTTCATTATTATCAATATAATTAATAGTAGTTTCAGGCTTACTATGGTTTAAGAGTTGTTGTATTTCTTCTAATGAAATCCCTGCTTGTAGCCTTAATCTAGAGCCTGATTTACGTAAAGAGTGTGTGCCTAGATTAACCCCGCCCATGTAGCCAATTGAGCGCCTCCACTTAATAACATCTATTTCAACTTCGCACATCCAGCCCCACACGGTTTTTCTACTAATAGGCTTTCTAGCTCCACCGTAGCGACTTTCAAACAAATATTTTTCATATGGATATGTTTTTCGTATTTCCTCTAAAATATTGATGGCATAAGGGGTTAAAGTAATTGTCTTTCGCTTTTTAGTTTTACCTTCAATAACTTTAATCTCACCTTTTCTAAATGATTCATCTATTTGAGCTGTGGTTAATGCCAATAAGTCACTAATTCTTAAAGCCCAGAGGGAAGTTAACTCAGCTATCCAACGAGCTTTTTTACCTCTATTTTTTTCTAATGAATTTAATATCACTTCAAATTCATCGCGGTTTCTTGCTGAATGAACTCTAGGCATTATTTCACCTCTATTTTTATGAATGGATAATTAATTTGATCTGTAAGGTTTGCAATATCAGTCGATAAATAAATAAACTAAATAGGCTTTCAATTTTATCAATGGTTAGTTCTTCAATGCTTCCTGCTTGTGCTACTAAAGCTAATGCAGTTATTTGCTCTGCTTTAGTAGCAATGGTGTCTTTTAAAGTTATTGTTTCAGTTACTGTCATACCTATTCCTTTGTCTATGATTATGTTGATTAACTAGCTAAGGGTTAACCTTCGATTAATGAGCACTTTTTATGTTTAGGTATGGTTATATATATAGGAATACGAAAACCGTATTACTGTAGTTAGTACCTACATACCTTTAAGTTCCTTATAAATAGTAATTTCTATTTTATCCCTGCTACGGTTTTCGTCTTGAAATTTACCATCGTGTACCGAAAAACGTATTGAGAGCCCTACGATTATCGTCGTGAATCGAGACGAATTTCGTATAAGGAAATTTTTATAAATTAAAGCTTCTTACAGGGGTATTACTTGGCTCTATATCCATTTCAAAGCCAATGATTTCATCAATTGATTGCCATGTTATTGCGTAGTATTGCGGAACCCCTCTACCATTTAAGAAGCCACCATATTTACTTATAACGAATAGGTTATTCGCTAATAACTTATTCTTGGCTGTTTGTAATGTCTCTTGAGATCTCCAACCTCGTTGAGACATCTGTGACCAAGGGAAGCATAGTTTTCCATTATTCCTTCCGTTGTATTGCCTAGCTGCTTCTAGTAATAATTTAACCGCATTTCCCCCAAGGCCAATGTAATCAGGGTGACTCATTACTATGTGGGGAATTCCTGCGAAGCGTTCTTTCGGCTTGAACCTTTTATTTTTTTCAGCACCCATCATTCATCCTAAAAATATTGATGACCGATTAATCTTTTCATAGTTAATTATCTATTAATCAGGCTTCTTATTAGTTGGAACTTGTTGATAGATAAAGCTGAGAAGGTCAGATAATAACCACGCCACAGAATTTTGACTTAATCGAATCCTTTTAGGATATGCCCCTTCTCTTTCTTTTTTCCATGCTTCACTACGGCTCAGAGTAGTAATTTTTTTTCGTTCTTCGTCCTTTACTAGCCGCTCAGATTCACCAGCTATTTTTAATAACTCCTGACGTCTCTCTGAAGTGGGTTGTGTGTATTGTGCTGTCATGGTGTTCCCTTGTACGTTTCTTAATGTGTGTGGGAATCCTACGCAGCAAAAAATAAAAGGTCAACTAATTTATATAAAACAATGACTTACGCCACGTTCTGTGACGATTTCATATAAGTTAGTCACGAAGCGTGACGATTTCTTCATGATTTTAGGGATTAACAAACTTTGGGTTGAACTAGGTAGGAGTTAATTAATAAATATGAACTAGATCTGTTTTAAGTCTAAGTAGAGATTAATAAATTAGATTTAAAAAAAAGAGGACGTAGGTTTGATAGTGACCTATTAAAGTGAATTAGTCAGGATTTACCTTTGAAATTGAGTTTCATGTTGTCTATGTGCAAATTTTTTGGATATTTATTATAAAAAAGTTATTTTGGGAAATTCATTTAGTTTCATGAACTTAAATACCCCCTAAAACCTTTAATTTTTATGTCCTTTCATATGTTTTGTTAAGTGGTTGTATATAAAGTGTTTTTTATGGCAGTAAAGCGAATCCAAGTTGAATAATATTGTCAGAAATTGCTATATACATTCTCTGCTTTTTTAGCTAAAAAGCTTACCTAGGCATGCTCATATTAATTTAAACAAGTTACTTGTCTACTTAGATATTATTTTTCAGCTAACTGAAAAATAACCTCTCTTAGTAGAAGTGACGGTGATAGGACTTTTTGCGTGAAGCACATTTATTAAAAGCATACCCGCGAAAGCCAATCTACTCAAAATGAGTGCATCGATGACATCACAGAAACATTAACTGAACTTTTAAATTCACAACAATGAAAGGAAAATTTTCATGGTTAATCCAATCCAAAAATTTATAATCGATTTTAAAAAAGTAATCTACGAAATAAGTAGCGACATGAAAAGAAATTCGTATGAATTAGTATTAGCTAGGGCATCATATCTAATTAATGACCGTGGAAACACGCATGCGAGGCTGTATGATAGTGAGATCATTGACTATGACGAAATAGCAGTAGACCTGATTAATTCGATAGGGGCTTGGCAAAAAACATTGTCTGTTGATAATAAAGTTACTCAAAATATACATATTCAAAATGCTTGTAAAAGTATATGTCGTCATATTAAATATGCGGTCGATTGTTATGATGAAGACATGGAAAATATTATCGATTTTGGTATGGAGATAGATAATATCCAGCCAGAGTACAGCTTAGAACTCCTTGAATACTGTGGTTTGTTTGATATTTTCTATCAAGAAGAAAACTTTCGATGGTATTATTTTTATGGAATAAAAACATCTAATTTAAAAAGAAAATACTTGGGACTTATGGCCTATATGGCAAGGCAGAAACCAGTAACTTTTGCTCAAGCCATTAAAAAGGTTCACCTTCAAGATCAAGACCATTTTTCTATTGGTTTAGCGCAGGTTGGCATATACGATTTACTATTTTTGGATGAAAAAATCAACCACAAATACAGAGAATTAAAACATAACAAAAAGCTCGATTTAATATATAAATTCAGAGTGTTGTCTCGCTATATTGACAAACACTTAAGCGGGCTAAATAATGAATTCCAGAAAAAATGGGAACTTGCCACTATGGATAATGGTAGCGTTGAACTTATGTCAGAAGATGTTTTCCTTTAATCTTAACCTAGGAATATTCACGGTGACTTCCTAAGTGTTCAGTAATATTTGGGAATCGTTAGCTATTTCATAGTTATATTGAGTTAGTTATTTAATTACATAAGCCTTTACTTAACATTCTGTTGTAGCCGCAGATTTAAAGAGGTTGCCGGTTTTAGGTTTGAGCTGACCTAATCAAGTGGACGATTAAGTCAGAGCCAATATCGAAGTGACTCGAAATAAACTTAAAATTATTTATCAATTATTGGCTCTAACAAATTTGCTATTTTTTCGTGTGCTTCTTTTCTCTCTTCAAGGTAATCATGGCGATCATAAATACCTTCAACACCTTTTAATTTATGATTTAAACATCGTTCCGCAACATGGCCTGAAACCCCTTGTGATGCCGCTAAACTTCTAAATGTTCGTCTTAAATCGTGTGGCGAAAATGGCTTTATTTCCCCCATTAGGTTTGATGGCTGAATTTTACGGCCAGCCTCATGACCAAACATCGATGAAATAGCTCTATTTAACGTATCGTCGCCCATATGAGGTTTTTTTGATGCTCGTCTAGCAGGGAATACATAATCAGAGCCGCAAGCACGCATAGATAGCTCATTTAACCATGCTAAAACTTGATTAGGTAAGGGAATGGTAATTGGTGCGCCTGTTTTACTCCTACCTTCTGGTAAGTGCCATAAAGCTTTATTAAGCTCAAATTCTTCCCACTTGGCACAACAAAGCTCACTTTTACGGACGCCTAATGTTACTAACAAGGCACATGCTAGATAATTATCACGATTAAACTTAGCAGAGTGTTTTTTAAATACGTCAAAAACTTTGGTCAATTCTTCAATAGTTAAGTGTCGGTCACGACTTTTTTCAATACCACCTGCATCTGAATACGTAAAAGCACTGGCAGGGTTCTGGCTAGTTAGATCAAGCTTAATTCCATGCCTGAATAACTGTTTTAAATAAATTAGCGCATCATTGCTCACTGTTGGTCTAGTTGTAGAGATAAGCTGAATTATATTACGTATATCACGCGCGTTAACCTCTTCTATTTTCATATCACCAATATGAGGTTTCACATCGTTAGTATAAATACGCTTCGGTATGTTCGGATATTTAAGACGTTTAACTAAATCGCTCTCATACCAATCAGCAAATAAATCATCGACTAACCTTATTGCTTGTTCCTTTATTCGCTTTCTAGCAATTAGCGGATCAGCGCCTAAGTTTATTTCTCGTTTTTTAATTGCAGCATCGCCTTTAGCATCGGCTAATGATAAATCAGGGTATTGGCCTAAAGTTATTTCCTTTCGTTTACCATTTGACGAATAGCGTAACATCCAATATGGCGTTGCTGAATTCCTTACCACTAAATACAGTCCGCTACCAATAGGGTGCCTTTTAGGCACTCCCTTTACAAAAGCTTGTATTTGTTTTGCTGTAATAGTTGCCATATCGCTTCCTGCCCACCAATGATATTTTTACGGTGATCGTTTGCTCACCATATTGCCCACCACAAATACTACAACACCTGTAAACAGATGGGAATGCGCAGGAACAAAAAAGCCCCGTAAAACGAGGCTTTAGTTGCATGTAGATGCGTTTGTGATGACTTGGAAAAGCTACTCTATATTCGCAATCTGTTCACGCATCTGTTCAATGAGTACTTTTAACTCTACCGCGCTGGCGGTAATGTCGGTATTAATAGATTTAGAGCCTAGGGTATTCGCTTCGCGATTAAACTCTTGCATCATGAAGTCTAAACGGCGACCTTGAGCGCCACCTTTTTTCAAGATTTTTTTGGTTTCGCTAACATGGCTGTTCAGGCGATCTAGCTCTTCGGCAACATCCATTTTTTGCGCTAATAAAACTAACTCCTGCTCAACACGGCCAGAGTCTAAATCAATTTTAGCATCGGTGAATTTTTCGATAATGCGATTACGTTGCCAAGCAATTACGTCTGGCATATGCGTTTGTACTTTATCGGCTTCGGTAGCTATAGCATCAAGACGTTGTTCAATCATAGCCTTAAGGTTTTCACCTTCGCTAGCGCGGGCTTCAATGAAATCTTTTAGCGCTTGATCAAAACCAGCCAATAACTCAGCTTGAATGGCACTCATGTCTGTTTCAGGAGCTTCCATCACACCAGGCCAGCGCATTACTTCAATAGGGTTAACTTGGCTGTTAAGCGTGTGTCCATTGATCCAATTAGCATGTTCAACAAGTTGCAAAGCTAGCTTCTCATTTAGCGCTAATTCACTTTTATTTGCCGGGTTGGCATTAAAGCGTAAGTTACACTCTACTTTGCCGCGATTAAGTTGTTTACGAAAACGTTCACGTAAAACAGGCTCTATGCCTCGGAATTGTTCAGGTAAGCGAAAATATGTTTCTAAGAACCTTTGATTAACCGAGCGGATCTCCCACACGGCGTTGCCCCAATCGCCTTTAATTTCAATGCGAGCAAAAGCAGTCATACTGTAAATCATAATCTTTCCTATTTTTACTTTATATAAGTTTGTTTTATAAGAATGAACAGCGAAGATTATGCCTGAGCTTAATAGATCTAGCTAGAAAATCAGGCATAATTAGTCTGCTTTTTATGATTATTGGGTAAATTCCATTTGCCCAAAGTTGGCGGAAAAATCTACACACCAAACACTCAGACCATTAAGGTCATCTAAACTTTTATTTTGTGGTAATTTTAAAGTGATGCTGGCGTTATCATAGCTTTGACCATTAATTTGTTGCCCAATTGCGAAAGCAGCAGACTCAGCATATTGATGATCGATTGCGCCGTAAAAGTAAACATCCGGCCCGCCACCATCATAACTAAATTGAGTGATTTCAATAGTGCAGTCATCAATAATTGTTGCTTTTCCTGAAACATTATGATGAAAAGTATTAAAGAAGCCACTATGACCTATTTTTCCGTGCGTTGTAGTACAACGCGTTAAGTTATCATTACTGATTTGGTTCAGTGTCAGTTGAAAATGTTCGATGGCCATTGTTACCGGCACGAGTTCTTGGTTTGCAGCGCCGCTCAGGCTGATGAGTTCTGCTATCTGTTGTTCAAAATCAGTAGCTGAAAAATCAATGCTTAAGTTAGCGGCCAATTGATGTACCGATTCTGTTATCTCGATTCCATTACTCGCATCGCCATCCAAATCTAAACTTTGTAATAAACGTAATAAGTTAACCACTTCAATTTGATTGATGTTATTCGTTTGATAGACCTCTAAAGGCGTTATATAAAGTGCGGCTAGCGTGCTGGGCAGTTCAATAGCGCCAATAGAGAAGGTGATCATCTCATCGGCTTGAAAGCTAAACTCACCAAGCTCGTTGGTTTGGCCACTTTGGCTAGCGGTTTTATAATTTAGTCCCTTTACTGCTGAGTCTAAAAAGACACCGGTTAAAGTGGTAACTGATGGTGTAGGGGGTAAGCTAGTTTGTTGCTCTGTACTCTTGTCATCAGATCCACAAGCGGTTAGCAAGATAACTAATGTACTAGATAATAATAATTTGTAGGTCATATACGGTCACCAATAATTAAGAGTTATAGTAAGATGACCTGATAATGGCAATATTAATTCACAAAAGTATCACAAACTTATTCTAGGAGTGAGTTTCAAGTATTAATTTTTATGGCTAGCTTTTAAGTGTTAGCCAATGGGCTTTGATTTTATCGGCAACTCTAAAAGCATTGGCATAAATGGTAAAAGTGTAAGGTACACTGCCGCCAGTTGGCATAAATGAGCCATCGGTAACATATAAATTATCAACTTCATGTGCTTGGCAATTCTTGTTCAGTACTGAAGTTTTAGGGTCGTTACCAAAGCGACAACCACCGGCCATTAAGTTTGTTGACGGATAACCACTTACTGAGGAAGAGACATTTTTGGCCCCTAAAGCTTCAAGCAATTTTTCTGCTTTTTGTGACAGATATTCACCCACTTCAAGGTCGTGATCATGGTAACCAATACGAACTTTGGCTACCGGATCGCCCCATTGGTCGGTTACTTGCTCATCTAAGCTGACAAAGCAATCGTCTGTTGGTAGCCAGTCATTAAACACTTCAAAGCGCAGGGTTTTGTAACTGGTAAATTCTGTTTTTAAACTTTGTTTTAGATCTTCGCCCCAGAGTAGTTTCTCATTGTCGTTTTCATCAAGGCCCCATTGTGTGCCTCGCGCTCTAGCGATGGGGTTTTGGTGGAATAAAAAGTCGATAGTGCCGCCTTTGGCTTGGCCTTTTTTATTGGCACCGGTAAAAGCTTTATCAGAAATTTGATACCAGTCTTGTAACGCTCTATTAATAAAAGGGCCCACTTGCTTTAATTCATTAACTTTTTCATCAGATAAATCAGCATAATTAAAATCACCTTGGCCAGTTCCACCACCGCTAAATAGTAAGTTCTTACCAACCTGATCGCCATTATTGGCTAGGCCTTTAGGGAATTTTTCACCTGTTGAAGTCAATAATAAACGAGAAGTTTCTACTGCCTGACAAGCCACGACATAAATTTTGGCGCTGACTGATTTTTTACGACCAATTTTATCGTAATAGTGCACACCAGTAATTTTGCCATCTTTATCGCTGGCAATTTTGTATACCTTGGCATTGGCTTTAATGGTGCAATTACCTGTTGCTATCGCATGGTTTAATAATGCGGCTCTACCACTACCTTTAGCGCCGGAAGAGCAACCATAACTGCTGCAATAACCGGAATACTCACAACTACGTCTGCCCATGGCCGGTTTCGATAATATTGCTCTAGGTACAGGAATAGCATGATAGCCAATTTTTTTCGCTGCTTGATCTATCCATGAAGACATGGGTAATTCGGCAATAGGTGGGTAGGGGAAATCGGTTGAACGTGGCTCTTGATGTGGATGTTTAACCACACGACCAGAGACGCCCACTTCACGTTCTACTTTGGCATAATAAGGTTCAAGCTCATCATAACTTATTGGCCAATCGGCGACGTTAGCGCCTTTTATGTTACCGAATTCAGATTTTAAGCGAAAATCAATAGGCTTTAAGCGATGAAAATAACCACTCATAAAGTTTGATGAGCCGCCAACTACGTTGCCATTCCACCAACTCCAACCAGAGTCACTGGTTTTTTCGCCTTGCCAAAAAGGCTGGTCATTTTCATCAAGGTACTCTTCTTCAATAACGTGCTGTTCATCGCTCAGTTTGGGGTTGTAAGCATCATGAATACTGATGGTCAGTTCATCTTTAAAAAATTCTTTTTCAGTTAACCAAGGACCTTTTTCAAGCACTAATACCTTGGCGCCAGCTTGGGCTAATTGATGGGCAATAGGGGAGGCGCCAGCACCACTTCCGATTATGCAAATATCATAACTCATGCTTTGCGGGTTCCTTGATGGGATTTTTTACGACTATTTGCCAGATGTTTATCTGCAGGTCTATTAGTATGGTCAACTTGACCGAGTAAATTAATACGGGCTCTGGTCGGTAATTCAAAGTAGCGTTGGCCTTTTTCGGGGAGTGGAAAACCGGCTTGATGTTCTAACCATTGATAACCAATACCGTTAGGATTGCCGCCATAACTTGGTGGAGCTAACATCGCTTGGAAAATATAACCGAGTAAAGTGTTTAACCAATTTTGTCCTGCGCTTGACTGGCTGATTCCGCGCAGTAACTGCTCTTTATCGGTAAAATTTAATAGGGAAAAACTTGCTGATTTTTCACTATGGGCATAACTATTTAACCAACCGACACCTTTGAGAATAAAGTCTTTTTCATCTTGCTCTGTCGGCTGTTCTGTCATTACTTGATATAAATAAGTTGTAGCCTTAATTTCCTTTGCGCTAGGGCCTGTTTTTGAACTGGGCAATAAATGATTTAGCGTGGCATCCAAAGTTAACCAGGGATCTGTTTTAATTAATTTTTTAATAGATTCATCAAGTAAATCTTGAGTTTTAGCGCTAATACTAAATACGGGTAAGCTAGCTAATGCTCCCATACCTGCGGCTGATTTAAGGAAATGACGTCTATTTTGCTGGGTTTGTTTCTTTTTGATAAATTCAGGTGTCTGATAATTTTTATCAAAAAAAGAAGTTAGCGTTGGCAAGTTGATTATTCCCCAGAATGTTGGATGTTGGTTTTAGTGGTGGCTTTGGCACTGACAGAGCTATTTTCTACCGACCACAGGGTGAGAAAACTTAACCATTGCGATTTTGAGTAATTATTATCGTCAAGAAGTTCTGCGGTATCTTTCGATAAAATCATTTTGCCTTGCGCCGTTGAAACATACATATGCGGGTATCCCAATACTGGCGGTAACGATTTCATAAAGTCATTATTTTCATTATTGTCACTGACATTAATTTTCAACAGTACATATTGGCTATGCAGCGCTTTATATACTTCAGGATTTTTAGCAA
The DNA here is from genome assembly GCF_000764185.1 of Colwellia psychrerythraea. Lineage (GTDB taxonomy): Bacteria > Pseudomonadota > Gammaproteobacteria > Enterobacterales > Alteromonadaceae > Colwellia > Colwellia psychrerythraea_B. Next base: position 399,770 of record NZ_JQEC01000002.1, on the reverse strand, counting down.
GGAAGTTATCCATTTTATGGCACCAAGTACACCAGTTGCCGCCAATTTCAATTAATACCTGTCGATTAGTCTCTTGCGCTAAGGTCAGTGCAGCGGTGGCATCTTTAAATGGGTCGCGTTGATCATCGTATACTTTGCTGTATGCGGGTAAGTCAGCGTTAATCACAGTTGATGATGTATTCGCTATTGTGATATTAGATATAAATAAGCTTAAACTGATCACTAATGTGGTGATTATCTTCATGGTGCTCTCAAATGCTTTTTGTTACTTGGGACAATTTACATGACCCTGCTTTGTTGAACTATATTTCAAAAAAGTCTGATATAGCCATGTTACTTTAAAATATAGCATTCAAAGTGTCACATCTTGATTGGTAACGGGTATAAGCATTATAATAGCCGCAATTAAATTATCATAAAGGAACACATCATGCGTCCAAGCGGCAGAACATTAGGGCAAATTCGCCCCGTAACAATTACCCGTCAATTTACTACTCATGCTGAAGGCTCTGTACTTATTGAGTTTGGCGATACTAAAGTGATTTGTACTGCGTCAGTTGAAGTAGGTGTACCACGCTTCTTAAAAGGCCAAGGTAAAGGTTGGGTTACTGCTGAATACGGTATGTTACCTCGTTCTACTCATACACGTATGCGTCGTGAAGCCGCTTCAGGCAAACAAAGTGGCCGTACTTTAGAGATTTCTCGCTTGATTGCTCGCGCACTACGTGCCGCAGTTGATTTAAAAGCCTTAGGTGAAAATACTATCTCAGTTGATTGTGATGTTATTCAAGCTGATGGCGGTACACGTACTGCTGCTATTACTGGTGCTTGTGTTGCCCTTGTTGATGCGCTTAACTATATGCGTGCTAAAGATATTATTAAAACTAACCCACTAAAACATATGATTGCTGCGGTTTCTGTTGGTATATATAAAGGCGAAGCCGTTGCTGATTTAGATTACCCAGAAGATTCTGCGGCAGATACTGATATGAATGTTGTGATGACAGATACTGGTAAACTGATTGAAGTACAAGGTACTGCAGAAGAAGAACCATTTAGCTTTGAAGAAATGCAAGCCATGCTTGAATTAGCTAAAAATGGCATTAATGAATTATTCGACCTACAAAAAGCAGCATTAAGCTAAGCTACGTTCAGTTAAGCAAACAGGAAAATAACCATGAAAGATTATCAACGCGAGTTTATTGAATTTGCTATAGAGAAGCAGGTTTTACGTTTCGGTGAGTTCACTTTAAAGTCAGGCCGAGTTAGCCCTTACTTTTTTAATGCGGGTATGTTCAAAACCGGTGGAGATTTAGCGCGTTTAGGTCGTTTTTACGCAGCTACTCTAGTGGATGCAAAAATTGATTTTGATTTAGTGTTTGGTCCTGCTTATAAAGGCATTCCTATTGCAACGACAACGACAGTTGCTCTGTACGATCACCATAATCTAGATGTACCTTATTGCTTTAACCGTAAAGAAGCCAAAACTCACGGCGAAGGTGGCTCATTAGTAGGCGCTGATCTTGAAGGTAAAATCATGTTGGTTGATGATGTTATCACTGCAGGTACAGCTATTCGTGAATCAATGGAAATCATTAAAGCACACGGCGCACAGCTTTCTGGTGTGTTGATTGCCCTTGATCGCCAAGAAAAAGGCCGGGGTGAGTTATCAGCAATTCAAGAAGTTGAACGTGATTTTGGTACCCAAGTTGCGGCAATCGTTACTTTAGGAGATGTAGTTACATATCTAGAAGATAAGCTAAAAGCGCAAGGTACTGAGAATTCAGGACTAGCAGAAAACTTAGCAAGCATTAAAAAATATCGTTTAGATTACGGTATTTAAAACGTTAGTAGCTATTAGTTAATTAAAATTAGTATTATTTGACGCCTTTGAAGCAAATTGTTTCAAAGGCGTTATTTTTTTGAGTACTATATATTTAAGCTCAATGAGTTAACTGCTCAGCAAATGAATTAGGAATGATAATGAAAAACCTCAATAAGTACGCGCTGTTATTACTATGTTTGGTAAGTTCCTTGTCCTTTGCTCAATGGCGAGAAGACTGCCTGACAATTCAGAATGACTATGTATCCCTAATTGAATCTGGCAAGTATCGATTTTCTAAGGAAATAGCCAATGAAGTAGTAAATGGCTCAGCGAGCAATGTTAACTTTGAAAAATTGTCGAGTTTTCAGCAATACCTTGTAGAAACCTATCAGGAAATTGTTACTAAAAATCCAAGAGCTGCTATGCCTTGTCCTATTGTTACGGATACCTATCAACAACTGGCGATAAAAAATCAATGGTCAAACACGCCGAACATAAGCCAGTTGGTGGCTCCATTTGAGCTTGCCCAAAATAATAATGACAAGGCAATTATACTTATTCATGGCTTAACGGATTCGCCGTTTTCTTTTCATGACCTTAGCCAGTTTTTTTTCCAACAAGGTTTTACGGTCCGAACTTTATTGTTACCAGGACATGCAATAGCGCCTTCAGAGTTGTTAAATGTTGAGTATAGTGAGTGGCAACAAGCAGCAAAATTTGCTATTGAAGATACGCTAAATGACTATCAACAAGTCTACCTCGGCGGATTATCGACTGGCGGCGCTCTTATTTTTGATTATTTAATGCAACAAAAACAGGTGGATGAAAAAATTAAAGGGCTATTTATGTGGTCGCCCGCCTCTAAGGCAAAAAATGATTTAGCTTGGTTGGCTAAGTATATTGATGTAATACCTTTTGTTGATTGGATTGATTTAGACGCCGATATAGATTTTGCCAAATATGAATCATTCCCCTATAACGCAGCAGCGCAAGTCGATGCAATAATGAGACTTGTTGTTGGTAAGGAAGTATCAGCCAGTCGACAACTGCATAACATTCCGTTATTTGTTGTTGCTAGTGAACATGACCAAACCATTGATACGGAACATACTTTACAATTGTTACTGGAATGGCAGCTAGAATCACCTCTAAAACAGATGAAAAAAAGTGTGCTGATTTATTATGGCGATAACAGTAAACTGCCGACGAAGCTAACTAATGTGATGAAGGTTATTGTGCCTGAATGCTCAGCTGAAAGTTTATGCAGTGACATTTTTGATGTGGCTCACATTGCCACCACTAATTCTCCTGATAATCCACATTATGGTATTAAAGGGCAATATAGAAATTGCGGCCATTACATTAATGAGCCTGCTAGTTATCAAGCCTGTAAAAATAATAAACAAGTTATTAAAGGGGAAGTGACAGAAGCGAATCTTAACCGCAATGTACCTATGCAAAGATTAACTTATAATCCGTATTATAAAGAGATGCTTATGGAGATGAGTAGGTTTTTAAAGGCGACAAATTAACTGGTCATTAGCGAGAGTATTTCAGCCAAAGCTTATAGAAAACAGCATTACAGGTTGGGTTATCGTCCATCTTGCCATCTCTATCACAATCCGAGCCGGTCAATGATTTGGCAACTTGTTGACCATATTTATCTATATCTGTCTTCGATGGGGTAACTGTAATAGTTACCTTTGGTGATTGTTCAATAAAATCGGCGACATCTTTATAGCTTGCAAACTCTTCTTTAGAAACTAAGTGGCTAATATCCTGCGGCTTTGGGCTCTTTGCGCTTAATACAAATGAGGTTAAGGCTGAGCTTACCGCTAGTAATATCATAAGAAACTTCATTTTTTCTCTACTAGCTGATAATTATAATGACAGCAGTATACACTCTATTTTATCTATTTTTATGGTAATAAATTTTTCTATTCAGTAGCCTTTCGCTAGTTTGTCGTTAGTAGTGAGCTACTCACCCCATTTAAAAACATTTCTTTCAAACACCTGTATTATCAACTTGCGAGGTTCATAGGTGCTTTTAAATAGCCTATTATTCACGCAACAATTTTTCACCAACAAACTGAAATACCTCTAGTTTTTTATGTCGTTTAGGTGTCCAAAAAAATAAGTTCATTATCGCTCTATTTTATCGCTGTTTATTGTTTTACAGAACAAAGAATAACCATCTCAGTAAGTTGTGAAATATTCTAATTTTTCCTAAACTCAGTTTAGTCTTGGTCCAATTAGGACAGTAATAATGAGATATATTTCTTTATGAATGCTTTTAAATCACTTTCTATAGAATTTAAGATTTTACTGATCCCTACAGTTGGAGCGCTAGGTTTTTGTATCTACTTAATGATGAGCCTTATAGCAATGTCAACAATTGTAGATCAAGTTGACAGGGCTTATAGAGTTGAATATCAACTATTACAAACCTCAGAATATAGCTTAGTTAGACTGGACAAAATTAAGGAAACATTGGGTAATGCAGCCACAATGGGAGAAATCGAATTACTTGATGATGCAACAGGTTTTTCCCAAGAAATTAAAGATAAAATCAACGCAACGATACCTATTGATGATGAAAGTGCCGATTTTTTACGTCAGATTTTGATTGAATTTGATAGGTATTTCAATGAAGCATATTCATTATCTAAAGAGATGGTTGAAGGTACTGCTGACTTTTCCACATTAGGACAGCGCAGTAAAGGAATGTCTGAGCAATTGAAGCTTATTCAGAACGACTTGAACAAGTTTCAATCCCAACGTTATGCCTCTTTTACCGCTTCTTTTGAATCAATGTCAGAACAAGCTGAGTCAACGTCATCTACCGGTCTCCTTGTTGGAACTATCACTATTATCTTGCTATTTGCTGTGGCAATTCCTATTGCGCGAGCTATTAGGTCTAATTTGAAAGGTGTTATCGACTCGCTGCAAGACATTGCTCAAGAAAATGGCGATTTAACCGTTAGGCTATCGACAAACAGTACAGATGAAATAGGCGACTTGGTTTTTTGGTTCAATAGCTTTGTAGAAAAATTACAAGGGGTTATAAAGAAGGTTGTTGATACCGCTCTACCTTTGGCTGAAAACTCTCAAACTATCCAGCGTTTATCTGAACAAACAATCGACACATTTCAACGTCAATCTGACAGTGTTTTACAATCAAGGCAGTCTGTTGAAGAAATGAGCCTAAGTGTCGGAGATATTACAACTAATGCAGCGGAAGCAGCGGGATCGGCTAGAAATGCTAGTGAAGAAGCCAATAAAGGCAAGCAGGTTGTTGAGAATACCGTAAGTGGAATTAAAGAGCTTGCGGATAGTGTGACTCAATCAGCTGAGACTATTTTACAACTCCAAGAAGATACCAATAAAGTAAATGTTGTACTTGAAGTGATCAGAGGTATTGCAGAGCAAACAAATCTTTTAGCACTTAATGCTGCTATAGAGGCTGCCAGAGCTGGAGAGCAAGGTCGTGGATTTGCAGTTGTTGCTGACGAGGTGAGAAATCTTGCCTCCCGAACCCAAGAGTCTACTGAGCAAATCAACCAAATGTTGGAGCAATTACAAGGGGCTGCGAGTAAAGCTGTAACAATGATGGAGAGTTCTCAAGCTAGTGTCGAAGCCAGCGTTAAAAGCGCTAATGTTGCGGGAGAAAGCTTGGTTTCTATCACGGAGACGGTTAATACCATAATGGACATGAATGGCGCAATAGCAGTAGCTACAGAGGAGCAGCATCAAGTGTCAGGATTAATGGTTGGGCATGTAGAAGACATTCAAAGCTGTGCTGATGAAGCTTCTGCAGTGTCTACTGAAATAGCGCAAGTAAGTAATAAACTAGCCGAGTTATCATCGGAGCTAGAAGAGGTCGCTCGTCAATTTAAAGTCTAATATTTAAACTAGTTTATATAATTCAATCAAAATTAATGGTGGGATAACATGAAACACAAGATAAAAATTCTAAGCTTATTTAGTGCTTTAGTTGTAAGTAGTGTTCAGGCTGAAATAGTATTTAATGGCTTTGCTAATATTGTCGCGGGGGCTACAACCTCAAGTGATGAAACTCTCTATGGATTTGATGATAAATTTGACTTTAAAAACGGTTCCCTTTTTGCTTTGCAGGCAACAAGTGAACTTGGTGATGGCTTAGGAGTTACAGCACAAATTATCTCTCGAGGCAGTAATGAATGGAGTCCAGAGTTTGAATGGGCATATGTCAGTTATGATGCCACAGACGAATTGAGGCTTTTGGTTGGCCGGCAGCGAGTTCCATTTTATATGTATTCGGACTTTATAGATGTATCGTACGCTTACCCTTGGATTACGCCACCAGAAGGTGTCTATAGTGTACCATTTGATAGCTTTGATGGCTTAGGAGCTATTTACTCTACCAGTTTTGGGGAGTTTGATACGACAGTGCAAGTGCTTTATGGCGCTAACAACGACGATTTAGCTGCGCTGGCTGATGCACCTGCTGCCTTTGAAGATCTAATGGGGTTATCGGTAACTATCAATAGAGAATGGTTGACCTTACGTGCAGGTTATATTCAAACGAACATGAATATATATTTGGGTGATCCAAATGAAAATCCATTGTATACCGGGTGGACAGCTTTTGGTTATCCAGAAGTGGCGAGTAATTTTGTCATCGAAGATGATACGGGGGATTTTATCGAGCTGGGTTTCCAAGTTGATTATGAGAATGTTGTTCTCATCGGTGAGTATACTTCACTCACGCTAGACAGTACCCCAATAGCGGACGCGGATAGCTATTATGTGATGGCTGGGTATCGCTTTGATAATATAATGGTTCATGTAACGTATGGTGTAGATGATGATTCTAAAGACCCTCTTACTACAGGGATTCAGCCGGATAGCCCACAACTTGCAGGCTTAATAGCAGGTACTAATATTTTTACTAATTCATTAACAGAAGAGCAGTCTTATTACACTATGGGTTTGCGTTGGGATTTTCACGATTCAGCCGCAATAAAGTTTGAATATACTAGCTTTTCAGACGACTTAGATAGTACTAATGATTCCGGATTATTTCGTACTGCTATTGTAACTGTGTTTTAGGGGGAATTATGAAATTTATTATTAGTATTCTATTATTAACGTCTTTAACTCTTTCACATTCCTGCTTTGCGGATATTTCTATAGTGGTCAATATCGCGAATGGCCGTGCTATATCTGATACTGAAATATCTAGATTGTTTTTAGGAAAATTGAAAAAATTTAGCGGGGGCGATTCGGCGACTCCGGTTAACTCCAAGGCAGGTAATGCCGCGCGAGCTGATTTTGAAAAAAAGGTACTTAACAAAAGCTCGAGTCAAATTAAAGCTTATTGGTCTAAAAGAGTCTTTTCAGGAAAAGGAAAACCACCTACCGAAGTAGAAAATGACGCAGCAGTACTTGCCTTTGTCGCAGCTAACCCTGGAGCTATTGGCTATGTTGATGCGGCGAGTGTTGATGCTAGCGTGAAAGTTGTGAAAACTTTTTAGGTTGGAGTTTATTTTCAATTTTGAATACCTGTTTAAGTATATTAAACAGGTATTTTTTATAGAGAGTTGGGAAATATTTTATAAGTGCTTATGGTGGAACAAATATTTGATTTACCATTTGATAAGTTTATTTCGCGGTTCAGTTCTTTACTCATCAGGTAGCCTTTCATCAATATGTATAAGCAACGGCGAAAGCAATTATAAAGAAAGAGGCGAGGGTCATTTCCTTAACGCTTAACGGGAATATTTAAGCCAAAAGTCATAAAAACGGCATTACAGCTGTGGCTATCATCCATCTTGCCATCTCCTTTCTACCTATATTACAATCAGAGCCAGTCAATGATTAGGCAGCTTGTTGAGCGTGTTTTTCTATATCTGCCTGTGATGGTCTTACGGTAATCTTTACCTTTGGCGATTGTTCAATAAAGCCGGCGACATCTTTATAGCGGGCAAACCATTTTTTAGAAACTAGGTGACTGATATCCTGCACTATTGTTTTTTTTGCGCTCAAAGTAAATGAAATTAAGACTAAGCTTGCTGTCAGTCATATCATAATAAATTTCATTTAAATATCTACAGTGGGATGATTTTAGTGACAGCAATATACAAGCGAATAATTCTTCAACTCAAGCTATAACCCGATTATTTATCCAGAGCAAGTACTTAAAATTGCATCCCTAATCTGGGATGAATGTTTATTTTAGTCATCCCAAAACTGGGATGGTAAATTAAATCACATCTACCACCTTATGTAACGAACTGATTTATATAAATTAATAATTTGGCACGAGTTTCGCTTAGTTAACACCATATTAAAAAGTAATTTAGGTCTGGCATGGATATCATTAAAAAAACTCACAAGCCATTTTATAAAAAGAAAAGTTTCGTCACTACGGCTGGCGTAATAACGCTTGCTGCTTTTCTTATTGCTAGTACTCAAATGAACATCTCTGCATTTTCAGTGCAAAGCAACTCGGTGATTACCGCTGTAGTTGAGCAAGGTGATTTTGACATTAAAATCTCTGGCCCAGGTATTTTGGCGCCAAGAGATGTTCGTTGGGTTGCTAGTACTGTGTCAGGTAAAGTCGAACGTATTCTTGTTAAGCCGGGTACACAGGTCGAAAAGGACCAACTGATAGTAGAATTGGTTAATCCTGAATTAGACCAAATGGTAGAAGAGTTGCACTGGGAAGTTGCAGCCATGCAGGCACAAACTCGCGCATTAAAAGTAAGTCAAGATACTCAGTTACTTGATATGCAAGCAAGTACCTTAGCAACACAAATGAAATATGAAAAAGCGAAAATGCGTTTGGATGCTGAATCTCAATTAATTAAAGTCGGCAATTCAACCGTGTCAAAATTAGATTTTGAATCATCAAAATTAACCGTGAACCAACTAGCAAAGACCATTGAAATTAATGAATTGAGAGCAAAGCAATTAGTACTGAATTTAGCTGCTCAATTTGAAGCACAAACGGCTTTATTAAATAAGTTAAATAAAAAGTATGAAAGAGCACAATTTCAGCTGGCTTCACTCAATGTTAAAGCGTCACTCGCTGGTGTTTTGCAAGCCATGCCATTAGAGCTTGGCCAACGTGTCGCTATTGGTGGCAATATTGCTAAATTCGCTAAAAAAGGCGACTTGATAGCTGAACTTAAGGTTCCAGAACTCAATGCTGGCGATATCATTATTGGCCAACACGTTAGTATTGATACGCGCTTTAATCAAATACAAGGTAAGGTCACTCGCATTGACCCCGCGGTTGTCAATGGCACTGTGCAGGTTGATGTTGAGCTCACTTCCCAGCTGCCAGATGAAGCAAGGCCAGATCTTTCTATCGATGGTGAAATATTCATTACCCAGAAGAAAAGTAGCTTGTTTGTTAGACGTCCTGTTTTTTCTCAAGCAAACCAAACGATGGCGATATATCTAGTTAATAATGAACAAACGACAGCACAACAAACTCCGGTGGAATTTGGCTTATCGTCAAGCGTTGATATTGAAGTAGTTAACGGCTTAAAAGTAGGGGATAGAATCATTGTTTCAGAGCAAACCAGTTTTGAACGCCATAAACTCATTACCTTGAAATAGCCTTAGTAGGCAAAAAAAATTATTAAAAGATATTTAAAAAAATATAACAAAAACAACTAAAAATTAAACTAACAACATCATGAATAAGAAAGGAATAACCGATGAAAACATTAATTAAGTTAACCAATCTGAAAAAAGTATTTTCTACCGATGAAGTCGAAACCCATGCGTTGAGTGATATTAATTTAGAGGTTAAACAAGGTGAGTATTTATCGATTGCTGGCCCATCAGGTTGTGGAAAATCCACCTTGTTATCGTTATTAGGTCTGTTAGATACCAGTTCGGGTGGCAGTTATAACTTGAACGGCCATGATGTGGTCGATATTAATGGCAAACAAAGAGCGGCAATTCGCAATAAAGAAATTGGTTTTGTTTTTCAATCTTTTAATTTGATCAGTGAACTGACTGTCGCAGAAAATGTCGCCCTGCCATTAACTTATCGAAAAGATTTAAGTAAAAGTCAGCGTGCAGAGCTAGTAACAGCAGCACTTGAAAAAGTCGATATGAACCATCGCACTAAACATTACCCTTCACAACTTTCTGGTGGACAGCAGCAACGTGTTGCAGTTGCTCGAGCGATTGCCGGTAATCCTTCGATCATTCTTGCCGATGAACCAACGGGTAACCTTGATTCAAAAAATGCTGAGCTAGTTATGGCTTTGTTGGACAAATTACATGCTGAAGGGGCAACTATTTGTATGGTTACTCATGATCCGAGGGGCGCAAAACGCGCAGAGCGAGTCATTGAAATTTTTGATGGTCGTATCGTCTCAGATTCACCAACAATGCCAAGCCAAATTGAAGAAGCGGTTGCTTAAGGAAATATAATGGATATTTTATCAGATATAAATTTTGCACTGCGGACGTTAATTAAAAACCCTAAATTCACTGCGTTAACTGTTTTTGTGATGACTACAGGATTAACCTTATGTATTTACATGTTTAGCTTTATCCATGGTTCAATTGTTGCGCCATTGCCTTTTGAAAACGGCGAGCGTATTAGAGCCGTAGGTACTATTCATAATGGTATGCATTATCAAGGTGCTAGCTTTAGAGTCCATGATTTTGAAGATTTAAAAAAACGTGTGCAAAGTTATGAGGTATTTGATGCCTATGATGTAGCGACTGTTAATTTAAGTACCAGTGACCGAGCAGTTAGATATACCGGACACTATGTTACTGAGAACTTTTTTGAAATATCAGAAGCAAAACCACTATTTGGTCGTTTGATTACTAATGAGGATGGCGTATCAGGTGCAGAGCCTGTGGCAGTGATTAGTCATACCATTTGGCAAAATATGTTTGCCGGTGATAAAAATGTTTTAGGAAAAAAATTAAGAATCAATAGCAAGCCAACAACCGTGATTGGGGTTATGCCAGATAGTTATCAATTTCCCAGTGCGGGTAGGGTTTGGATGCCTTTCACTACAACAGGTAAAGGTGTGGCTCGTAAAGATGGTCACTATGTTGCAGTGTATGGTGTACTTAAAGGTGGAGTAACAGATAAACAAGCTGATGCTGAGTTGCAGATTTTAATGGCTGAGTTAGCAGAAAGCTATCCTAAACTTAACTCAAATACTTCAGCACATGTGTGGACTTTACAGTTAGCAGCTATGGGCAGCGATACCCCAATAATTATACTGGCAATGGAGTTAGCGGTTGGCTTTATCTTGTTATTAGCCTGTATCAATGTCGGCAACTTATTGTTCTCAAGAGCAACTGAGAAAGGTAAAGAAACAGCGATTCGTACTGCACTAGGCGCGCCTAGAATAAGATTGGTTATGCAGATGATGTGGGAATCATTGCTTATTTGTCTTATTTCAGGTGTACTAGCGGTACTATTTGCTGGCTTATGGCTAGAGGTGGCTAATAGAGACGTATTAGAGTCCTTCCCATTTGATCCGCCTTTTTGGTGGAATATCAAAATCACCCAAACCTCTTTAATTGCGGCAGTTGTTATCACGCTAGTAACAGCATTTATCACCGGTATTTTACCAGCATTAAAAGCAACTTCGGGTGATTTTAATGCCACTTTAAGAGATGGTACTCGTGGTGCACAAAGTAAAGCTTCGGGTCGCTTGAGTAAAGTGATTGTTATTTCTGAAGTGGTACTTTCTTGTGCATTATTATTACTGTCAACAGGTATGGTTTATTCAGTCAATCAGCAAAATACTATTGATTATGGTACCACGGTGGAAGATATTTTTACCGCAAGTGTTGGTTTACCTGAAGTTGCATATGAAAATGATGAAAAAAGACAACAATATTATCAAAATCTTGCTGAAAGCTTACTCACAGAGGCGGAAATTTCTGCAGTAAGCTTCACTCGAGCATTACCGGGCAATGGTGCTAGCTATGAAAATATTGCGTTAGATAATGTTGATTATGGTAAAAATCCACAATATCCAAGCTCAAGCTCTGTTGGCGTAGATCATAACTACTTCGCAGTGATGGAAATGAATTTACGTGAAGGTAGACTGTTTGATTCACGAGATAAAATTGATAGCCCACTAACTGCAGTGGTTACTGATAATTTTGTTAATAAATTCTTTAAAGATGGTGACGTACTTGGCAAACGTTTTAAGTTTGTTGAAACGGATAAAGACTGGTATACCGTTATTGGTGTAGTTAATGACGTTATTCATGGTCAGCCAATGTCATATAATATTGAAAAACCGACGGCATTTATTTCAATTCAACAAACACCGAAGCGCTTTATGTCAGTCGTTATTAAAACTGAAGCTGACAATGCGGCAAGTGTTACCGGATTATCTGAACGCGTTGTTGATATTGCGCTAAAAGTTGAGCGCGATGCACCCTTATATAATGTGAAAACGTTACGTAACTCTATTACGGCTCGTAATGCAGGAATGAATTTTGTCAGTGAGTTGTTCTTAGTGTTTGCTATCGCATCTATGGTATTAGCGTTTAGCGGTATTTATGGTGTGATGTCGAATACTATTGTACAAAAAACACAAGAGATTGGCATCAGGCGTGCATTAGGTGCTGATAATAGTGATATCTATAAACATTTTATTAAGCAAGGAGTTAAGCAGTTAGCGATTGGTTTAGCTATCGGTTTACCTATGGGAGTGGCGCTAGTGACTATGTTAGAAGCGTCATCAATAGCTCAAGGATCATTAATGTTGTACTTTGTTATTCCAGCCTTTATTAGTGCGGTAATGTTATTGGCTATTTATTATCCAGTGCAAAGAGCATTAAAGATGGAGCCATGTGCTGCACTAAGGCATGAATAGTAGAGGCGTGATCACTGATCAAGTTAACTAAGTTTCAAAAAGCCTTTTCATAGAAAAGGCTTTTTGTCATAGTAACTTATCGTTATTTACCAATACTCCATAACAGGAAAATTTTGTGTCCCATATCCTTATTGCCGATGATGATGCCAGCATAGTAGCCGCTTTACGGTTATTTTTAAAAAGTGAAGGCTTTCAGGTCACTACTGCAACCAGTCCCGCTGAAGTTGAGTTTTTAATCAAATCAAAAGAAATAGACCTAGCATTAATAGATCTCAACTATCAGCTAGATACGACTTCAGGCCTTGAAGGGGTAGAGCTTACCCAAAAATTGAAAAAGTATGATGCCAATATAGCAGTAGTTTGTATGACCGGTTGGGCTACTGTTGAAATCGCAGTACAAGTTATGCAGTCTGGCGCGGGCGACTTCATTCAAAAGCCGTGGGAAAATGATCGGTTATTATCGGTGATTAATAACCAGTTAGCGTTAAGACAGCAAACTAAAAATAATCTAAAACTGACTGAAGAAAATAATAATTTAAAGCAACAAATTGCCGTATTAGACGGTAATGATATGGTGGCTGAATCTTCAGCGATGAAAAGTTTACTCAATACGCTTGAGCAAATTTCAAAGGCAGATATTAATATTCTAATTACGGGTGAGAACGGCACAGGCAAAAGCTTATTGGCCAGCCACATTCATCAATTGAGTACTCGGGCTAAGAATACCTTTGTATCGGTTAATATGGGCGCGATTACAGACTCTCTATTTGAAAGTGAAATGTTTGGCCATGTTAAGGGCGCATTTACCGACGCGAAAGAAAATCGTATTGGCCGCGTTGAGTTAGCCGAACAGGGCACCTTGTTTTTAGATGAGATAGCCAACATTCCTTTGGCTCAGCAAGCTAAGTTACTGAGGTTGTTAGAAGAACACCAATATGAAAAAGTTGGCGCGAGTAAAACCCAACAAGCAAATATTAGAGTGATTAGTGCTACCAATAGTGATTTACAACAAATGGTGAAAGAGAAAATTTTTCGCCAAGATTTACTGTTTCGTTTAAATACCTTTGTCGTTGAAATTCCGCCATTAAAAGCACGTCTTGATGATATTTTACCTATGGCTGAAGCATTCATGGTGAAATGTGCAGCGAGATATAATAAGGCTGTACCTAAATTATCAGCTCAAGCAGTGCAGCAGTTGTTAGCGTATCAATGGCCGGGCAATGTTCGAGAGTTAAGTCATACCATAGAGAGAGCGACCTTGTTAGCTTGCGATGAAATACTTTCCGAGCACTTAATGTTGGTTGACGCTGTTAACGAGCCAGCTCAAGAAACTTTGTCAGTTGAACATTATGCTTTTGAAGATGAAATGACTATGGATGACATTGAAAAATTAGTCATTGAGCAACGATTAAAACTTAATAAAGGCAATGCATCTGACGCCGCTAAATCATTGGCGATGAGTCGCAGTGCTTTTTATCGTCGCTTAGACAAATTTGGACTTTAATTAATGGCTAATGGCTCTTTTGAAAAAAGAATATTTACCACTGTATTGTGGGCTATTTTACCCTGTTATTCCCTCGCTATTTTTTTACTTTGGTCTATCGAGGTCTCATTTTATTTACAAGCACTGGTAACTATTTTTTTGTCGGCCATTGTGGGGTTTTCTTGCCATCATTTTTATTATGATATTAAAGACCAATTTATCTCCTTAGCGAATTTGGTCGAAGCCTTAAATGTAGGTGACTTTTCACTGCGTGGTAAAGCAGAAAAAGGCCAGAGCGGCCATAGTGATTTAATAAGACAAGTCAATAAGTTAGCTGATTCACTTACCACTGCACGTTATGACTTTAAAGAGAGTCAGTTACTGCTAGCTAAAGTTATTAAACAAATTAAAGTAGCCATTATTGCCTGCGATGAGCAGGGTAAAATTACCATGGTAAACCCAGAGACAGAATTATTACTGGGGTTAAATGAGTCAAAATTACGCCATAAAACATTAACTGATGTGAATTTGGGGCAATTGACCGAACTCACATCAAATTCAATAAAGAAACTGACTCTAGGCTCACGCACCGCTCGTTGGCACATTTTTAAAGACGGCTTTAGAGAGCAGGCTCAACAACATACTTTATATATCTTTTCAGATTTAGACCTATTATTAAGCCAGCAAGAGCAAGAAGCTTGGAAAAATTTGGTTAGAGTATTAAGTCATGAAATCAATAACTCATTGGCACCTATTATCTCGTTAGCTTCAACCTTAGATAAATTAACAGCGCGAAGTGAGATTGAATTGGATGATAAAGAAGATATTCAATCAGGATTAAAGATAATTCGAGATAGAGCGACTAGTTTAAAACATTTCTTGGCTGGTTATCGAGTACTCACCCATTTACCACAAGCTAAACTGCAGTCAGTTGATATTATTCCCGTTATTGAGCAACTAGTGTCATTACTTAACTATCCGGTGAAGTTAAGCATACCAGCACAAGTAATATTAAGGGTAGATATCGCTCAGTTAGAGCAATGCCTAATTAACCTGTTAAAGAATGCACATGAAGCTTCAGGAACTAATAATGAAATTGATTTATTGATAAAAGATAGAGCTAATCAAGTTGTTATATATATTTTAGACAAAGGTCCCGGCATACAAAACTTAGATAATGTTTTTGTACCGTTATTTACCACGAAAGCCCAAGGCACGGGTATTGGCCTATCATTGTGCAAGCAAATCATAGAAGGGCATCAAGGGCAATTAAACTTATCGAATAGAGCTGAAGGTGGCTGTCAGGTTGAAATTAATTTACCGAGATAAAGAATAATACCAATTTCATTACATAGCGCTAAGGCGTATTCTTTAAAAACCTTAGTGGTTACTACATTTTGATGAATAAGGGAGAAAATGGATGCACGAACCGGATATATCACGTTGGACGTTGATCAGGGACATGTTTGTTTTTCAAGTGAAGCTAGCGATGGATGCCGTTCGTGATCTGTTGTTAAGCCCGTTATCAATAATCTGCGGGCTGGTAGATATTTTTAAAGGAAACTCTCTTTCCAAAAGTTATTTTCATCGATTAATGGCTTTAGGTCAACAAAGTGACTCGTGGCTGAACTTGTTTGGTAATCATACCTACGATTCTAGCAAGGCCGCGGAAAACTCAAATGATATTGGCAGTCCAAAAGCTAAGGCCGAGGTAAGTGTTGACCAGCTATTTTCTCAAGTTGAATCCTTATTAAAAGAGCAACATGGCAAAGGTGGTTTAACCGCTTCAGCTAAAACTACAATCGATCGTTACCTTAATAAAATAGTGGAAAAAAAAGACTCTGAACTTCCAAAATAATTGAGTCTTTTTGTTAAGATAAAAAGGGCTTTCATTCGACATAGACGTTTTAACTATAGGTATAAGCTTAGGCGAGATAACCATTCATTAATGCTTGCCAGTTGTCATCAGTAAAATAAAACTGTGCTAGTTTATTCAATTCTTTTAAGAATGAACGCTGCAAGCGAGCCATGTTTTCTTGTTTCCATTGCGTATTAACAGGGTTAGTACGTAATTCACCGCGATCAAAGTCGATTAGAAAAACCTGATCTTTATCATCGAGTAAAATATTATGGCTATTTAAATCATGGTGATAAATGCCATGGTGATGAAAACGTTTAATCGTGGCTCCAATGCGTCGCCACACATCATTAGTTAAAACATTTTCACTTAATACTGCCACTAAATCTTGTGCGTGTTGAATCCTGCTAGAGAGTAAATCTGCTCTATAGGTTAGACCTTGTTGAATAACGCGATAGGCAATAGGCTCAGGTGCTGGTAGTTGAAGAGCATTCATATGCCGTAATAAGGCAAACTCACATGCCGCACGGGTCTTTTCTAAGCCACTAAACCAGTAAGAATCATTAATTATTTTACCTATTAAACCGCCACGGTAATAATGGCGTAAAACCCAGTCATGTTTGATATTATTACTATCACTATAGGCAACAAACCAAGTGGTACCACGCCCTTGTGCAGAACCAGTGACTGCATTTTGTTGCTGCCAATAGCTTGGGTTAAGCATATCGACACTAAAATCATTGATGAGTGTTTCATTGAAAAAACAAGTGCTTTTACCTTGTTCTACTTTAGAAAATTTCTCGTTGCTTATAGTTTGGTTCAAGAGTTATCTCCTAATGATTTTGACAGGGTACTAATAGATGCAGTGGCTAGCAGTTTTTTTACTTGAATTAAGGTTTTGTCGCTGGCTCCCTGATTTGCTCTAACTACGTTAAAGGCATTTTCACCAAGAGATTTTTGTCGACTTGGCTGTTTTAATAAAGTGCTAATTTCATTAACAAGTTGCATGCTAGGATCGTTGGCGGATAGTTCAACGATGGCATCTTCGTGTCTAAGCTGTTGCATTATTTCGTTGAAATTGCTCATATTGTCACCAACGATGATGGGCTTATTAAATAATGCAGGCTCTAACGGGTTGTGACCACCTACTTCGCTGAAGCTGCCTCCCATAGTGACAATGTCACTTAAAGAAAAAGCCGCCATTAATTCACCTAAGCTATCAAGTAACCATACTTGCTCATCATTAATTATTGTATTTTCACTACGCTTTGCTAATGATAAACCTTGTTCAAGGCAAAGCTTGGCCACTTGTGCAAAACGCTCAGGGTGGCGTGGTACTAAAACTAATAATAATTGTGGGTAGTGAGATAATAATTCTTTAAAAGCGCTTAAGGCAATTAATTCATCACCCTCATGGGTACTGGCTACTAACCAAATAGTTCTTTTATCCTGGCTACTATCAGCAAAAAGTAATTTGCTTAACTCGGTCTTCTTTTGCACTACTTGTTCGTTAACACTAATATCAAACTTTAAGTTACCACTATTAAGGCAATGACTAGCCTGTGCACCTAATTGCAAAAAATGGTCTAAATTCTCTTGGCTTTGAGTAAGAATTTTATCAAATCGATTTAAGCAGGGTCTAATCAGTGGACTAATTTTTCGGTAGCTGGTTAAAGATTTTTTCGATAATCGACCATTAATCAGTAATAATTTAATATTTTGTTGGGCACATTGTGCAATTAAGTTCGGCCATAACTCAGTTTCCATAAAAATTATCATTTTTGGTTTTAATCGACGCAAAAATAATGCCGTACAGGGGAATATGTCTAAGGGTAAATAACCATGTTGCACACAATTACCAAATAGCTTAGTTACTTGTGCTGAACCTGTTGGGGTAAAAGATGTAATGGTGATCGGTAAATTTGGGTAGTTAAGTAATAACTTTTCAATAAAGCTTTTCAGCGCGATAACTTCACCTACACTTGCGGCGTGCACAACTATGCCGCCTTGCTTATGTGGTTTTGGAAACAAACCTAATCGTTCAAATATACGTTGGCGATAAGCTTTATTGTTTTTAGAACGAATAAGTAAAAAAAGCAGCAGAAATGGCAGTAATAGCAATAGTAAAATACGGTAAATTAGCAAGGAAATCATATTGGTGAATATTGCTCTATAATAAATTTATCGGTAGATTATACCAAAGGGTTTCCAAATAAGCGTTAGCAATTATGATAGTAAAAAGCATGCAGCAAAAAGTAATGAAAATCTTAGTGAATTGTAAAGTAAAATATCTTTCTTATCTGTGTATTCTATCTGTTTATAGCATAGCGATGTCTGTTAGCGCACAAAGCTCTGTATTGGCAAATAATGCCAAAGGTCAACAGGCAGCCAAGCAAGAAAATATTGATCCAGCTCTGCAATACCAAGTACAGTTTAATGCTCGGCCTGACCATGACTTTTTATTATCAGCCGATTATCGGTTTTTCCCTAATAAAGCCTCATCTAAACATATGCCAGGCGTTATTGTTTTACATGACTGTCATAGTAATCGTAAAAAATATAAAAGCTTATCTACAAGTATTGCCCAGCAAGGTTTACATACTTTATCGCTAGACTTTCGCGGTTACGGCAGCAGTGTTGCACAAGGTTATTCTGAATTAGAAGTAAAAAAAAATGCCACGGATATTATTAGTTTTCAAACTGAAATAGCCGTGTTGATGTCCTATTGGTCGGAAGATTTATTGGCGGCTTATAATTTCTTACGCAAAAAAGTTGATAAAACTCAGGGGATTTCAATTGTTGCTAGCGGCTGTGCGGGTGCTTATGCGGTAATGTTAGCAGAACAAGTACATTTAAACTCAATGGTGTTATTAACGCCTGACATGTCTTATGCCGATAAAGAGCGTTATAAAAACTTGGTTGATATACCAAGTTACTTTATCAGCTCAGCTCAACATGCGATGAGTTATGTTACGGCACAGGAATTGTTTGCTTGGAGTGGCGCTAGGTATTCAAAACTGCAAATATACAAAGGTGACAAGTTAAATTATCAAATCATCAGGGCGAATAAGTACTTGGTTAATGATATCTCCCTCTGGTTGACCTTTACTCTGCGTTAAGTAACCTGAGCTCTGGATAAGCATCACTGCCCTATATTCTCCTTTATCCGATTCTCAGCGTTATAACGTCGAGACATAACCCGTTATTCATAAACGTTTTACCTTGATAATTGAATAAATTGATAGAAGATATACCTACTTAATCTTGCAAGTATAATTCTTAATAACCGCTAGCTGATGTTTTTACTTAAACATCAAGTACTCATTATCCAAAGTTCAGGTTAAGTAACAAAACGGCTGGCTATAATTTAATTCGATTCATAAGGATTAGATTTAGACTAGGTTAAAAATACTAGAGTTAACGTTCAAAAATGGTATCAAGAATGATAGCCGAGTTAGTTCTTTCCACGCCTTCAGTTGAACATACCATATTGAGTACCTCGCTAAGTTTTTCTAGAGTGTTGGTTTGTATGGTAACCAATAAATCATATTCGCCACTTATCGAATGGATATGACTAATTTGATGAACTTTTCTTAAGGCGAGACAAATAGTTTTTCGTAAATTGGGCTTTACTTTTAATGATACATTAGAAGAAATTAAGCCGCTGGTATAGGCGCTGCCAAGCACTACACTATATGCTTTAATGACATTATTATTTTCAAGCTTGTTGAGTCTATTTTGTATAGCTGTTCTCGAAACTCCTGTTGCTCTGGCGATATCTGAAACGCTGGCTCGAGCATTTAGTCGTAATATTGACAGCAATTCTTCATCTTTTTCGGTTAACAAACTACACTCCTTTTCTAGTGATACTATTCATAATACAGTCGTTAACTTACACTTTGACAGGTAAAGATGTCAATTTAACTATAAAAAAGGTCATATTATTAAGTAGTGTCACTTTATTCGAGTACTGACTGAGTTGATAATATGATTATATATACTAAATGCATAAATTAGTGCGATTGGTATTAAGCACACTCACTATTTAAGGAACTTACATGACTGACTCTGTATCGACAAAAGGTTTTTACTCGCATTTAAGCGCACAAATAACGCAAGTAAAAGAAGATGGTTTATACAAGGCTGAGCGTATTATTACTACTGCTCAGCAACCACAAATAGCCGTTAATACGGGTGAAAATGTAGTTAACTTTTGTGCCAATAACTATTTAGGTTTAGCCAATCACCCTGAATTAATTGCTGCAGCAAAAACAGGTTTGGATGAACATGGTTTTGGTATGGCATCGGTACGTTTTATTTGTGGTACACAAGATATTCATAAAACCTTAGAGCAAGGCATCAGCGAGTTTTTAGGTATGGAAGATACTATTTTATACTCTTCTTGTTTTGACGCCAATGCCGGTTTATTTGAAACATTATTAGGTCCAGATGACGCTATTATCAGTGATGCCCTAAACCATGCCTCTATTATTGATGGTGTGCGTTTATGTAAAGCTAAACGCTTCCGTTATGCCAACAATGATATGACTGCTTTAGAGCAAAGTTTAATTGAAGCTGATGCAGCAGGCGCGCGTTTTAAGTTAATCGCTACTGATGGTGTGTTTTCAATGGATGGAGTTATCGCCAACTTAAAAGGTGTGTGTGATTTAGCTGACAAATACAATGCCATGGTTATGGTTGATGATTCACATGCGGTCGGTTTTGTTGGTGAACAAGGCCGTGGTAGTCATGAGTATTGTGAAGTGATGGGTCGTGTCGATATCATCACTGGTACTTTAGGTAAAGCCATGGGCGGCGCTTCCGGCGGTTTTACATCAGCTAAAAAAGAAGTGGTTGAATGGTTACGCCAACGTTCACGCCCTTATTTATTTTCAAATTCACTAGCTCCAGCAATTGTGAATGCTTCATTAAAAGTACTCGAACTATTAGCTGACGGCGACGCCTTACGTAAAACACTAAAAGATAATGCCGCTTATTTTCGTAACAATATAGAAGCTGCTGGCTTTACTTGTGCTGGTGCTGACCACGCTATTGTGCCGGTAATGTTAGGCGATGCAAAAGTTGCTAGTGCAATGGCAGATCGCTTATTAGCTGAAGGTATTTATGTTATCGGTTTTTCTTTCCCTGTAGTGCCTAAAGGGCAAGCACGAATTCGTACTCAAATTTCTGCTGCGCACACTAAAGCTCAGTTAGACCATGCAATTGAAGCCTTCATCCGTATTGGTAAAGAAATGGCCGTTATTTAGTTAACAGAGCCTGCATAAAAGTTGCTGATTATAAGTACCTAATTAACCAGAACTAAATGCCAGTTGTATAGCCCGATATAAATAATGAATTGAAGTGGGCTATACAATTTATAGCAGAAGAATATCACCAAGATAGAGAGCGATAATGAAATCTTTAAGTAAATTAAAAGCAGAGCCGGGCATCTGGCTAACAAATACAGAAAAGCCAAAACTAGGCCATAACGATCTGCTAATAAAAATTAAAAAAACAGCCATCTGTGGTACTGATATTCATATTTACAATTGGGATGAATGGGCACAAAAAACCATTCCTACTCCTATGGTTGTTGGTCATGAATATGCGGGTGAAGTGGTTGGTATTGGCCAAGAAGTTAAAGGTTTTAGTTTAGGTGACCGTGTTTCCGGTGAAGGCCATATCACTTGTGGTCATTGTCGTAATTGCCGTGGCGGTAAAACGCATTTATGTCGTAATACGGTTGGTGTTGGTGTTGACCGTGAAGGTTCATTTGCAGAATATTTGGTGATACCTGCTTACAATGCTTTTAAATTGCCGGATGAAATATCTGATGATTTAGCTGCAATTTTCGACCCGTTTGGGAATGCAGTACATACCGCATTGTCATTTGATTTAGTTGGTGAAGATGTATTAATTACTGGAGCTGGCCCTATCGGTATTATGGCTGCTGCTGTTGCTAAACACGTTGGCGCTCGCCATGTCGTTATCACCGATATTAATGAATACCGTCTTGATCTTGCTAGAAAAATGGGTGCTACTCGTGCTGTTGATGTCAGCAAAGAAAACTTAACTGATGTTATGAAAGAGCTGGGCATGACTGAGGGCTTTGATGTTGGTTTAGAAATGTCAGGTGTGCCAATGGCGTTTACGAGCATGTTAGAAAATATGAATAATGGCGGAAAAATTGCCATGTTAGGTATTCCTGGTGGTGAAATGGCCATCGATTGGAGCCAAGTTATTTTTAAAGGTTTAACCATTAAAGGTATTTATGGCCGTGAAATGTTTGAGACTTGGTATAAAATGGCAAGTTTGATTCAATCTGGCTTAGATCTCACGCCAATTATTACCCATCACTATAATATTGATGATTTTCAGCAGGGTTTTGATGTGATGCGATCTGGTCAATCGGGTAAGGTAATTTTAGATTGGACTTAAATCCGCTATACTAGCTGCTGTAAAAACGCCACCTAATAAGGTGGCGTTTTTTATTAGGTTTAGTAAGATAAAAGTACTGCCATTAAGGCAGCAGTTAAATGAGGATTAAATAGTGTCAGAGAACAGTTTCAAACATATGTCAGTCAGTGAGCTACAGGCCGTGATGGCGGATAAATCACATATTGTAGTTGATATTCGAGATGCTAATTCCTTTGTGAATGGTCGTATTGTCGACGCGATTCATTTAACTAATGAATCATTGGCTGATTTTATTCGTGAAGCTGATCCCGATGCACCTGTTGTTGTTTGTTGTTATCACGGTATTTCCAGTCAACAAGCCGCTGAATTTCTCATTAGCCAAGATTTTACCGATGTATACTCTCTTGACGGCGGTTTCACTCAATGGCAAATACAATTTCCCGATAATATTGAGCGATAGTTACTGATGACAAATGAGTCTGCTGAGAATACGGATAGTTTACAGTCGCTGGTGCAACTTAAAGATCATAATATTGCTTTATTATTCAGTAATTATTTGCAGTCTTTAGACATTCCCGCAAAACTTCAAGTAAGCCAAGAACAAGGTTATGTGATCTTTTGTCCACAAGATAAACTCAACCAAGCAAAAGTTGAATTTGAAGCCTTTATTAAGCAACCTTACGCCGATAAATATCAACAAGCGGCATGGGAACGAGGTGAAACAGTCACCTTAAATTCTGATGATTTCAGTTTATTAAAGAGCTTCAAAGAAAACTTTTTAGCCCATGCTGGTTTTATTACCTTAGTCGTTTTTAGCCTTTGCTGGCTAGTTTTTCTTGGTAGTGAACTTGGTTGGGCGCAACAACTTTTCAATACCTTACAGTTTTATCCGCAATTATCACTGGATGCTTTTATAGCAGACCCACTACGTTTAATTGGTCCCGCTTTTTTTCATTTCTCTTGGCTGCATATTGTCTTTAATACCATGTGGTGGTGGCAATTGGGTGGCAGTATTGAAAACACCTTGGGTAAAGCGACTTTAGTAAATTTATTACTTATCTCGGCGATTGTTTCTAATTTAGGGCAATACTTAGTGTCAGGAGCGAATTTTGGTGGTTTATCTGGTGTGGTGTATGCCTTGGTAGGTTTTGTGTGGTGGTTTGGCTATTTAGCACCAGAACGAGGTTTATCACTTTCTAAGCCATTGGTGGGCTTTTTACTTTTCTGGCTAGTGCTTGGCTTTGTTGATTTATTACCTGTAAATGTCGCCAATACCGCTCATTTACTTGGTTTACTATCAGGCTGCTTTTTAGCGCTATTTACAGTGAAAGTACTTGGTATAAGCGCTAAGAAATAATTTAATCATTTAGGTCCAATTAGCGGTCTAATGAGTAAATGCTTGTTTACTCATTTTAGTTATCTAACCATTGAGTAAAGAGTAATTTTTTAATCAGAGGTTGGCCGGTCTCTTTAATGAGTAACTCTTTTACTTGCTCTTCACATTGTAATTGAATTTCTGCGCGGCCTTTCATTGATTTTACTTTAGCTTCCGCTTGCTGGCCAATAATCTTGATGATGGCATCACGTAATAAAGGTGCATGATGTTCTACTATGGTTAAGTCATCGCCTGCAACCATCAACTCTACCGTTAAACGTACATAACCCATTTTCTTTTTCACCGCGACATAATTGGTGACAATGTCAGGTTCAAAGCCGTAATAGGCATAATCGCTAGCATTGGCACAAGATGAACAGGTGCTTAAGGTGAGTAGGAAAGCAGAGAGAAATAAGTATTTAAACATAAATGGCAGTTGGTTTGGCATGATTGAACTTATCCTTATCATAACCTGATTTTACTCTTTTGCCTGATTATTTTTTACTAATTTATCATTTTTCTGATACCTTGATTGAGATGAATGAGTTTACTTCTTAGGTCTGCTATTATAGCGTCGATCTTATACCCGCTATTATTCAATAAAGTAGATTCATGACACAGAAAACAGTGAACTTTCCGATAAATTTTCCGGTAACCTTATCAGGGCAATGGCAATCGCCTAGTGATGCAAAATTATGCTCACTTTCAGTGGAACTTAAAGATTGGCTACTTGATGAAGGCTCACTCACCGCACGTTTGAAAAGTCACTGTGATAAATTTAAAGTGAGGGTGATTGGCGAGAAAAAACAATTATGCTCAGCGGCAGAAGCGTGTCACCTTATTAAAGCTGGCGAGGCTATTTTAGTGCGTGAAGTGCTTTTATATTGTGATGATGTGCCGCAGGTTTTCGCTCGAAGTTTGTTACCTTTAACGAGCTTAACAGGTAACGAACAGGACCTTGCTAATTTAGGTGAGCAACCATTAGGGCAAGTAATATTTAACAACCCAACATTACAACGCCAGCGATTGGAGTTATCTTCTTTTAACAGTGATTCAAGTGTTGCAATATTAGCAAGTCAGTTGACAAAAAGTAATGCCATTTTCAATGAAGAATCAACACTGGAGCAGGAGCTTTGGGGTCGTCGTTCTATATTTGTCTTGGATAATAAGCCCTTGATGGTGGCCGAGGTTTTTCTGCCAGGTGCTTTTGCTTATCAAGAAAAGTCAGGCTTCAATACATCAAAGTAATAAAACATTTAAAACTCTTAAAAGAAACAAATAAATGCTGAAAAAATTACAAAAAAAATGGCTAGCAATTAAATTAATTACCCGTATGGATAAGCCCATTGGTACTTATTTATTATTATGGCCTACCTACTGGGCTTTATGGATTGCTAGTGATGGCTGGCCAAATATGCATTTACTGTTAGTTTTTAGTTTAGGTGTTTTTATCATGCGCGGTGCTGGTTGTGTAATAAATGATTTAGCTGACAGGAAAATAGATGGCCAGGTTGAGCGTACTAAAAATAGACCGCTTGTAAATGGCATGATTACAACTAAGCAGGCCATCAACTTATTTGGTCTGTTAATTGGTATGGCACTTGGTTTAGTGTTAACCCTAAGTTGGCCAACAATTTACCTATCTGTGGTCGCGGTGTTTTTAGCGGCTCTTTATCCCTTTATGAAACGTTACACCCAGTTGCCACAAGTATTTTTAGGCGCGGCTTTTAGTTGGGGCATGATCATGGCCTTTTCAGAGGCACAAGGTCAGATACCCTTAGTTGCTTGGTTATTGTTTACAGCTAACCTATGCTGGACGGTGACTTACGATACTATGTACGCTATGGTCGATAGAGAGGATGATGTTAAAATTGGGGTAAAATCAACGGCTATTTTATTTGGCGATAACGATAAGCGTATTATCGGTTTTTTACAATTAATCACCTTGGCTTTATTGTGGACAGTGGGTGATATATTAGCTTTTGGTTGGCCGTATCAGTTGTGTCTTATTGTTGCAGCAGGCTTATTTAGCTATCAACAGTTATTGATTGTTAATAGAGATCGAGATGCTTGTTTTCAAGCTTTTTTACATAATCACTGGGTTGGTTTAATTGTTTTTGTTGGTATAGCAATTGAGTATTTATAGTGCTTAATTGAGCAGTTGCACAAACTTTTCAAAGGGTAATGGTTTGCTAAAATAATAACCTTGGTACTGATAACAACCCAGGGTTTTTAAACAGTTCAATTCTGCCGCCGTTTCAACACCTTCAGCCAGTATATTCATATTGAGGGTCTTGCCTAAGCTGATGATCATACTGGCAATGGCAGCACTTTCTTTGCATTGATCTATATTGGCGACAAAGGAACGATCTATTTTCAATAGGCTCGCCGGAATACGCTTTAAATAAGTTAGTGATGAATAACCAGTGCCAAAATCATCGATACTACAATCTATAGCTTGCTCTTTAAGTGCAGCAATGAGTTTGATTGAATCTTCAATATTTTCTACTAATAAGTTTTCTGTTAACTCTAGGGCTAAACGCTCTGCTGGAATATCATTTTGCTTGATAGCATTAAGTACCCGATCTTGAAAATCATGTTGATTTAGCTGCTTAGCGCTGATGTTAATCGCTATTTTTTTAAAGGACTCTGGCAATGTTAATAGTTCAAGTTGGTGAATATCGCGACAAGCTTGTTCTAATACCCACTGGCCAATGGCGAGAATTAAATCACTTTCTTCAGCAATAGGTATGTAAACCGCAGGTGATTCAATACCATGTACGGGATGTTGCCATCTTAATAACGCTTCAGCACCGATAATGTCGCCATAATGACTATATTGCGCCTGATAATATAATTTAAAATCGCCATTTTCTAAACCTTGCTTCATATCATCAGCGTATGCGAGGCGTCTTTTTATTTTCTCAGACATTACCGTTTGGTACTTTTTCCCTAGTCGACACTTTTCTCGTTTCGCTTCATACATGGCAATGTCAGCAAACTTAATCAAATTATTCACCGTACTGCTTTGTAATGGAAATAGTGAATATCCAATACTACAGCTGAGTTTGTATGAGTTGGCATCGATAACGAAGGGTATGATCAGTAACTGATTAATCTGGCTAATTAATTGGTTAATAGTGTCTTGATAACAATGGTTAAGGTTTTTAATGATAATGATAAATTCATCACCACCAAAGCGGCCGACATCAATATTCTCGTTATTTAACGAATAAAGTCGATTGGCTAAAGTGAGTAATATTTTATCGCCGACACTATGTCCCATAGCATCATTTATCGGTTTAAAGCGATTTAGATCAATAAAGATGACACTACCAATTTTTTTATTACTATGAGCATCATCAATAGCACTTTTAAGTAAATGATTAATATGCTGACGATTAAATAGACCCGTTAAACCGTCATGTTGCGCTTGATAAGCCACTTTATCTTCAATGAGTTGTCTTGACAGTACTTCTTTAACAAGGGAGTCGTGTACTAATGAGGTATAACAGCTAGTAGCTAGTTTTTTTAAAATGGGTGACAACGCCTTTTGTACTTCTTCTGCTATAGCGTAATGAGTTTCGAAGATAAGTAAACCATGATCAGGAATGATAAAGCCAAATAAATACTGATCATTGTCACATTGCAATGAAAGGTTTTGTTGAGCATGATTCAGTTGCTCGGCAAAGTTAGTTAGTATTGGATTTTTATGCCAAGGTTGGCCGCGCTTATTTTTAGGTATGCTAATAAAGTGCTGGTAATCCATACTTTCAAGCGCCACTAATTTTTTCGGCATACCGCTATGATCGCAGTATACATAGATATGTGAACTGGTTAAGTTGAGTCGATTAAAGCAGACTTTTAAAAAAACTTTCAACATGGCTTTTAAATCTAATTTGTTACCAATAGCCATGGCAAGTTCATGTTGTAATGAGATAATAAACAGTGCTTTATTCATTGTTTATCCCGTTGCTACCAAGAGCTGATTACAGTTGATTTATTAAGCAGGCGAATAGCGCCACTTGGGCTGTTGGCTATTTCACCTAATGAAAGTACACCAAATAAAATAGGGGTGGTGCAATGCTTAGCGATAACATCAAGCTCTTGCTCAAATTTATCTTCCATATATAACACCCGACTGATGCAATCAAATATCATTGTAGTAGATGTTATTTCAGTTGGTGTAGAAAATGCCGTTATGGCGGCTTGCTCAGCAGAAGCAATTAAAGTATCAGTATCACTTTTAAGTAAATACACCATAGAATTGATAGGTATACTGCCAGCACATTTTAAATCGCTTTTATGGGCGTAAATGGGATCTCGGACAATCAAGTTATGATTAATATCTTCAATACCTAATGGGAAATTTTTAGCTATATCGAAAAAATTACTGTTATTAAATTTATAGTCACTAGCACTTTCAATTGCCTGGCAATAAACCTCAAATGCAGATTGGTAATTTAAACTGTATACTGTATTTTCATGCGCATTAGAGACCAAAAAAGGCCCCTTAAAAATCTTCCAGCCATGGGCTACACCGACACTGACTTTATTGGGTATGGTGACCAGTAATACTGCATTTTTGTGCAGGCCTTGGTTAGTGAAAATACAAGGATTCTGAATAAAATCTAAGTTACCAGCACCACCACCGGCAATGTTAATTCCGTGATCTAAACATTCAAACATGCAATCAATAAAATCCTCGATATTATTGATTAATGAGTCGTAAAACATCAAAAAATCATTTCGACCACAATAATTGTCTTTTGCTTCGAGGGTTGAGGTGATAAGAGCTTCTAAGCTTTCTTCATCGGTAACCTGATGCAATTGTGAAAATAGGGTGACATCAAATGATTCATGAAAGCCAATGATCAACGCTCCTTGCTCTAATAAAGTATTTTGCAGGGTAAGCATAGGGTAAATGCCACCAAATACTGTCAAAGAGCAGGTACTTAATAGAGCAGAAAGTTGATCTTCTGGATAATGATTTTGGCTGCAAGTTAATACCAATAAGCTTTTTGCACCACTACTTTTAGCAAGACTTAAGCCGTACTTAAAATCAGATAATGCATTACTATGAGTATGCCAAGTGAATAATCCGGTATTCATCTTATTGTATCTCTTGGTGTTTTATTATTATGGTTTTACTACCAATTATCATGATGCCTAAGTTATTAATAGAAAACTAGTGTTAATTTTTGTAATCTAGCTGGGCGGTTTTTATTAGAAAATATTTCTGGTCTTTTGTTCGCTAGGCACAGGAATATGGTAGCTACTACTTATGTCTAGTTGCATTGTTGAATGCAAGCACAGTACAACTAGTGAGCAATCTATATATTATAAAAATAATTAATGACATTAAGTTAAAAGGAAAGGACGGATGAAAAAATCAATTTTCGTAAAAGCAGCTCTCGTGGTCTCGCTTGGGTTATCCTCACTAGGGCTGTCAGCATTAGCTCATGCCGATGATGACAAAAAATATCGTTGGCGCTTAGCTGAAACATGGGGGCCTAACTTTCCAATTTTTGGTGACGCCACTAAAAACATGGCCAAAATGGTCAAGGAAATGTCCAATGGCCGACTAACTATTCGCATAGACTCCTCTAATAAACATAAGTCGGCACTAGGAATTTTTGATTTTGTAAAAAGTGGCCAATATCAAATGGGCCATTCAGCTTCTTATTATTGGAAAGGTAAAAACTTTAATACCATGTTTTTTACTGCCGTTCCTTTTGGCATGATAGCGTCTGAGCAACATGCTTGGTTCTATTATGGCGGCGGCATGGAGTTAATGAAAAAAGTTTATGACCAATACGGTATTATGTCGTTCCCAGGTGGTAATACTGGCAACCAAATGGGTGGCTGGTTTAAAAAAGAAATCAACAGCGTTGAAGACCTTAAGGGGTTGAAAATGCGAATTCCAGGTTTTGCTGGCGAAGTCTTAGCAGAATTAGGTGCTAAACCGACAAATATCCCATCGGGTGAGCTGTATACTGCATTGGAACGTAACACTATCGATGCTTTAGAGTGGGTTGGACCATCACTAGATTTACGTATGGGCTTTCATAAAATAGCGCCATATTATTACACTGGTTGGCATGAGCCAGGTACTGAATTACAATTTATGGTAAATCAAAAAGCTTATAATTCGTTACCAAAAGACCTGCAGAAAATTCTAACTGTGGCGATGAAAGCTGCCGCTTATGATATGTACGCACAATCGATGCATGCCAGTGGTGTTAACTTAGCCTCACTAAAAAGTGATTACCCTAATGTGCAAATGCGCTCATTCCCTAAACCAGTAATGAATGCCATTTTGAAAGCGAATAACGAGCTATTAAAAGAGTTTGCTGCTAAAGATCCGCTGACAGCCGAAATTTTGAAATCGTTAAATGATTATAAACATCAAGTACGTGCTTGGACCAACTTGTCTGACAGAGCTTATCTTGATAACTTTGATGGCAAGTAACCTTACCATCATTTTTAGGTGACCCTTATAGATAAATCAGTGACTGAAGCTTAGTCACTGATTTTTTATTGCTAATTAATAAGTTTTATTTTCATAACAAATTGTAATATCAATAGAGAAACTCAATGGATTCAGTGTTAAGAATAACGGGTAAAATTATCGATGCCTTAGGTAATTTTTGTAGCTTGCTTATGGTGTTAATGATCATTAATGTTTTTTATGACGTTATCATGCGCTACTTTTTTAATGATGTCAGTATTGGTATGCAAGAGCTTGAGTGGCACCTATTTGCAGCTATGTTTATGTTTGGCATTGCTTATACCCTAAAAGAAGATAGCCATGTTCGAGTAGATATTTTTTATGATGTTATGTCTGCAAAAAAACAAGCCTTAGTGAATATTTTTGGCTCACTATTTTTAGCGCTACCTATCACTTTAGTTATTCTTTATTACAGCTGGGATTACACTTTTGAGGCCTACCAAATGGGTGAAGGCAGTGGCGACCCCGGAGGATTACCACATCGTTGGGTTGTCCGCAGCGTTATTCCACTTTCATCCATGTTTTTGATTCTGGCTATTTTCCATGTACTGGTTGCTCAGATAAAAACACTTACCACGCCCGCTAAACCTGAAATAGGGGAACAGTAATGACAGGTATTGTTCTGTTTGCTATCGCTCTGGTGTGCTTGTTTTTAGGCTATTCAGTTGCATTTACTTTTGCTGGTATCTCACTGATTGTCGGTGTTGCCGTACTTGGAATAGATCTCTTTGCTTTTATGCCATATCGGATCATGGCAATTATGGAAAATACTATTTTAATGGCTGTGCCTATGTTTATTTTTATGGGCATAGTCTTACAAAAAACAGGTCTAGCTGAGCGATTATTAGAGTCTGCCGCGAAGCTTTTTGGTGGTATCGCAGGTGGTGTGGCGGTTTCAACTATTATTGTGGGCGCTTTATTGGCTGCATCAACTGGTGTGGTTGGCGCTAGTGTAGTTGCTATGGGCGTTATTTCCTTACCGGTTATGTTAAAAAACAACTACCATCAACCAACTGCGGCGGGGGTTATTTGTGCCTCGGGCACATTGGGACAAATTATTCCGCCTTCTATCATCTTGATTATCTTAGGTGATGTTATGGGTGTACCAGTTGGCGACTTATTCCGGGCTGCGGTAATACCAGGCATGATGTTAGTGATTTTTTATACAGTTTATATTTTAATTTTAGGTAAAATTAAACCAGAATTAATGCCGCCACTTGTGGTCACTGAGAGTAAACGAGAGCTATTAGTACAAGCATTAAAAGACATTGTGCCGCCGTTAGTACTTATTCTTGCTGTACTAGGGTCAATCTTCGCAGGTATTGCTACACCAACTGAATCATCAGCTATTGGTGCTGTAGGTGCGATAGTGCTGTCTATTTTTTATGGCAGTTTTTCATTTGGAAAAATGCATGAAGTTTCGAAGGAAACGGTGAAAGTAACCTCTATGGTATTTGCTGTACTTATTGGCGCAACGGCATTTTCGATGGTATTTAGTTACTCAGGCAGTGAATATTTGATAGAAGATTTCTTTATGGGGTTACCTGGCGGTAAGTGGACTTTTATTATTTTAGCTATGTTGGCTATTTTAATTTTAGGCTTTTTTATCGACTTTATTGAAATTGCCTTCTTAGTGGTACCTATCTTGTTACCGGTAGCTATTGCTTTAGATATTAACTTGGTTTGGTTTGCCATTTTAATTTCAATGAACTTACAAACTTCATTTTTAACACCACCGTTTGGTTTTAGTTTATTTTACCTTAAAGGTGTGGCACCTAAATGGATGAAAACCACCACTATTTATAAAGGCGTTATCCCCTTCATTTTGATGCAAATATTGGTATTACTCTTGGTATTATCTTTCCCAGAGCATTTGATAATTTCTTAACTAATCTGAACTTTGGATAAAGGGGAGTATTGAGCAAAGGCTGCTTATCCAGAGTTCAGGTTAACTAATAGGAATGAGAGTGAACTTGAGTCTGTAGCTAGCAAGGCTTATATACGCTGCTTTAGTATTTCATAATTTCAATGTTCACTGCTGATTAATGTAAAAGTTCGGTGATAACAACGTTATGTAATAGCAATGAATATTCTTGTTACTGATTGTTATTATTATGTTTTATCAATACATGCCTTTTAGGCACATTGAAAAATAGCTAATGTTAATATATATTTTATATATCACTTATCATTAGGTTATTTTTTGATATGTCCTTAGCACAATGTAAAAGTTTCTTCTGCTTTTCTCTTTTTACTTTTGCATTTCAAGGGGCTGCGAGTGAAACAGCTAATGACAATTTACAATTTAGTGGCTTCGCCACATTAGGTGCTGTTTATTCTGATTCAGATCATCATGGCTACCGGAAAAGTGTTGGCTCGGCTGATGCTGTTTATGCTGGTGAGATTGATTTTAAGCAGCACTCATTGCTTGGTTTACAAGTTGATTGGAATATATCGTCAAACTTTGATGCGGTTTATCAAGGAGTATTAAGAGAATTACCCGATCCCTCATTTGATAGGTATACCACACTCGCTTTTCTTCGATATGAAGTTAATGCTAATTGGAGTTTTAGGTTAGGCCGGACAGCACCCGACATTTTTTTACTCACTGAATATCGAGATGTCGACTTTTCCTATATTTGGGCTACAGCACCCAATGAAGTTTATGGCATTATCCCCTATCGTAGTATTGATGGTATTGATGTTACCTATAGTCAGCGAGCTTTAGGTGGAGTTTTTCAAACAAAGCTATTTACTGGTTCAAGTGAGGCCGAAGTTGCGGCCAGTTCGACCATTGAAGAAATTAAAATTGAAGACATTATTGGCATTTCACTCTCTTTTGACCACTTTAACTGGCTCGTTCAAGTAAAGCATAGCCAAGTTAGTATTTCTAATGAACCACAGTCTAATGCTCTTTTAGCATCGAGTATCAGTCAAGTTCCTGACTTTCTATGGTCTAATTCACAAGATTTTTCCCAGTCATTGTTAATGAAAGGGCAAGAGGTCGATTATTCATCATTAAGTGCTCAATATTTTTGGAAAAATTGGCTGGCGTCAGCCGAAATATCTCGAATACAGTCGGCTAGTGAAGTCATCCCAAAAATAACCAGCGGTTATGCTGCTTTGTCTTATCAGCTTAATGCTCACCAGCTTTACTGTATTTATGCTTTTACAAATTCCAATAATTATATTTTTGATGAGTCAGGAGTCAATGAACAGGCACTAGAGGAACTAATTCACGCGACTACCGGCTTAATGAACTTCTATGCGGCTAACCAAGAGACTATCTCGTTAGGTTGGCGTTGGGATATAACTAGCTCTGTGGCTTCATCCTTACAATGGAACTACACTAGGTTAAAAGAAAACGGTAGTACCTTATGGTTAAATAATTCAGATCATCATGATGTCGCAGAAAATATTAATACAGTCTTCCTAACAATGAGTATGGTTTTCTGATGACTAAGTTTATACGGACTCTTACCTTTCTAATATGTACTCTGTTGAGTATTTCAGTGCATGCGCAAGAGTCTTTGGCTGTGGTGGTTAATAAAGAGAATCCGGTAGATGAATTATCTCGATCAGAGTTGATTGATCTATTTATGGGCAAGTACGTAGCTTTCCCTAATGATGAAAAAGCGATACCTGTAGAACTTAAAGGTGAGCATGAAATCAAAATTGAATTTTATCAAAACCTCGTTGGTTTACCTTTATCACGGGTGAATGCCTATTGGTCAAGGTTACGTTTTACTGGCAGAAAGCGGTCGGCGGTGTTTCAGTCAAACGAGAGTGACTTAATTGCATTTATTATAGCTAATGAGCAAGCTATTGGTTATTTGCCAGAGTCACAAATCACAGCAGACTTAAAGGTTGTTTATATTTTAAATGAATAAATCTGGCTTAGTGATTAGATTAGCAGTGGTCATTATTTTTACAGCAGTTATTGTTGGGCTTATTACTACCCAGCTTTTCTATCGTTTTACCTTTCTAAATGAACAAGCTCTTGGTGAGCAAAGTATTAATCAATTGTTTAACACGGTTTCACCGACGGCCTCAATTGCTAGTTACTTAGGTGATGAGGAACTTGCCAAAGAAGTGGTAAACGGTTTGATTAGTAATGATGTGATTACGGCGGCAGCCATTAAAACCGATGTGCTTATGGTGCAAAGTGATAATTATCAAAAGTCGGCAAATATCCTTGAGTTTACACTGTTTTCTCCTTTTCAAAAAAAAAGAAAAGTGGGCGTTCTTTTTGTTAAAATCAATAAAAAATTTCTTGCTAATAAAGCCGATAATATTAGTGCAACCAATGCTTTTGTTGTCGCAATTGAAGCGTTAATTATTACCATCATTTCAATTTTAGTTACCTATTATGTTATTACTCGACCTATTTTGAGTATTGGTAGAGCTCTGCATTTAATCAGCCCCGGAACTCATCAGCGCATAGATAAGCCAGTATCCCACCAAAAAAGTGAGATAGGTTTGTTAGTTGATGATGTTAATAGTCTATTGGCTAAAGCTGAGCAGCAAATGTTAAGAGAAAAAAGCCTTAGAAGTGAGGTACAGGTACTTGAGTCAAGATTTAGAATGTTATTTGAGAATGCCACATCAGCAATTGTATTAGTTGAGCCACAAGGCGATATCTTACTGTATAACGAGACTTTTGAGCGACTGGTTGAAAAGCTGGAATTATCACTGAAAAAGAATTATGGCAATTATTTGCAAGACCTTTTTATCATGAAAAAAGACCTACATGAACAGGTTCAAATCGCCTTTTCGAATAATGAATCAGCGGTGGTGGAATTAGAGCTAATATCATATCAAGATGAAAAAATTTGGGTACAAGTAGTGGTGACACAGTTGATCACTGATGATTTTCAAGAAAATTATCAAATTACCTTACATGATATCTCAAAACGTAAACAGCAAATATCGTTATTGGATAAGAGAGCGAATTATGACAGTTTAACAAATTTACTTAACCGCCAAGCGGCAGAGCAACACTTAAAGAAACTAACGCTTACTAGCGTATCATTTGCTTTGATAATGATGGACTTGAACGACTTTAAACCGATAAATGATATTTTTGGCCATGATGCAGGTGATGAATTGCTTATTCATGTATCGAGTCAGATGATGAAAAGCTTGAGAAAAGCTGATGTTTTGTCTCGCTGGGGTGGGGATGAATTTGTAGTTATTCTGCCTAATGCCACTAAACAAGAGGTTAAAAATGTTTGTGAAAAACTGGCAGCACAGTTAAGTAAACCCCTTCATTTATCTCAACATAACAAAAGTATTTTTGTTACCGCTAGTATGGGGGCGAGTTTTTACCCTGATGATCAAGTGGAGCTACTAGAGCTGATTAGATCGGCTGATAAAGCCATGTACCAAGTGAAAAAGAATAAGTCTGCAAATGAAGCACTTTATTTGGAATTCTGCAGTGATATTACCCATGAAAAAAAAGATAGTAAACTGTAATGATTGCGCAATCTAGTAAAGTAAGTCGCTCTTCAATCACGCTATTTTCTGCTACAGCGCGAGTTCACCGCCTTAGGTTAACATTGAAGATATTGCTTACTATTTTATGTTTGTTACTCATGAGTGAATTATTTTTTAGTGGTCAATCTGTATTGGCTTTAGCGATGGCTTTATCGATTGCCATTTTATTGGCTTTTTATTTTTGGGCTTCACCAGATACCTGCAGTGTTATATCCGGCATGGTATTGTGGTCTATCGCGGTGTTTATTACTTACGCTTGTTGGTTAGGTAATGGTGTTTTTGATACTATTATTTTTGGCTTTCCCTGCTTATTAATGCTCGCCATAGTTTTATCAGGTAAGCTAATTTTTATCTCTTTATATAGCTACCTTGTTGGTGCTTTATGTTTTTTTGCTTTTGCCCAACAGCAAAATTTATTGATCTCTGCATTACCCTTTGAAGCGTTTTCTCTGTGGGGGCGTGTCTTTAGCTATATCATCATATTGACTTTTTTTTCGGTGGGTGTATTTTTTATCTTTGCGGATATAAGGGAACGATTTAAAAGAATATTACAAAAAAATGCTTCGCTCGAATTAGCTATTAGCCAATTAAGACAGCGTAGTCGATTTGATCAGTTAACTCAGCTACCCAATGAAAACGCTTGTAAAACTGATCTTGAAAAAAAATTAAAACAAGAAAGATCTTCAGGGGATATCTTAGCTTTTATTACCTTGAATATTAGTAATTTACATGCAATTAAAATGAATTATAGCCATAAGATTTGTGATGAATCAATTAAAGTCATGGCTAAACGACTGGTGACTTTTGCCAACGATAAGGCGGTTATATATAGGTTTCAACAAAATGAATTTGTTATCTTAAAGCAGTCCAAGGATTATAGGGGCATCAGTAAATTTACCGAAAAAGTACATCAAGCTTGCGCAAAAATATTTCATGTTACTGACTTCGACGTTGCTTTACAGCCTGATATTGGTATTGCGCTTGCGCCTTTTGACGGTAGTACGATGGAAGAGTTAAGACATAATTCGCATTTAGCTATGCATGCAAGAGGTGAAGATAAAAAAGTTGATTTTAGCTTTTTTGATCAAGCAATGGCAGTGCAAGAGCAAGAAAAACTACAACTTACCAAAGATTTAAAAAGCGCCATTGATAATAATGAATTAGTTTTACATTTTCAGCCTAAAATAGACTTAGCAACAGAGCAAATAACAGGTGCAGAAGCTTTAATACGCTGGATTAGTCCAGAACACGGCTTCATACCTCCAACGGTATTTATTCCATTAGCGGAACAAGCCGGGGTAATAACTGACATAACTCATTGGGTTATTGATCAATCAGTTATTGCCTGCAAAGAGTGGCATCAGCTAGGATTCAATAAATTATGTATTGCGGTAAATTTATCGGCAGAAGATTTTAAACGCGGTAACCTGTCAACATACACCATGAGTGCCTTACATCAAGCTAACTTACCGGCACATTTTTTAGAATTAGAACTTACTGAATCAATGCTGATGGATGATATCAATTATATTCAGAAGCAAATAAATGAGTTGCGCTCATTTGGTATTTCGTTTGCGATTGATGACTTTGGTACTGGTTATTCAAATCTAGGTTATCTAACAAAATTTAATGTTTGCACACTTAAATTAGACCGTTCTTTTGTTAAAAATATCTGTCACTCAAGTAATGAACTGCAGATTGTTAAAGCGATAATAGGTATGAGTAAAAGTTTAAGCATTACCAATGTAGCAGAAGGCATCGAGGATAAAGCTACTGCAAATATTTTGGCCGAATTAGGTTGTGATATGGGGCAGGGTTACTTTTGGTCTAAACCAGTTGCCCAAGCAGATTTTATTGCTTTATTGAGAGAAAAGAGCCAATAAGCGTTAGACTTTAACGCCTAATAGGAAGTTTCGCTTGTACCTTCTGCATGTGCTGCCTAAAACTTTTATCAAATTTACTTTCACCACAAGCAAAATAAGATGTTGAAGCCTCAACAGGGCTGCCAAGTATCTGTTCTCGATGAATTGTACAGGTACCGTTATCATTTTTGGTGATTGACCCTACATGAGATTGACTGGTATTAAGTTTGTATTGTTGATCAATTGTCAGTGGCACTAGGGTCTTTGGTACAGGGAAAGGATCACCATCCATGCCTGATGCTGAACGCTTTTGTGTTAACTCGACAAAAGCTTGATCGCGCTGCTGGTTAGCCAGCTTGTTCCTAAGCCGTGATAAACGATCATAACTAGAAAAACCACCTCGACTAGCACCAGCTACTTTATTTTTAGTGGTTACCGTGTCGCTTTTTACAGCATTAGTGACTTGTGCTGGTGGTGGCTTAATTATAGGTGCTATTGCAGGTTCTGAGACTACCTTAGTAGATGCTACTTTAGCTGTTACCTTTGGCTGAGAATCATTGGTAGGCTTTGTGATTATTTCCTTTTTGGGTACAACCTGTTTAGCAGCAGTCTTTTTCGGAGGCTTTATTTCCGCGATAACTTGTTCAGTAGTAATTATTTTCGGCACGGATTTCTTAGCTATTGTTTTCTTGGGCGCAGAATACAAGAAGCTCTTAATTGAAGTGACTTTAGGTTTATCTCGTTTGATAACCTTAGGGGGATTTATTGAGCCATAAGTTAATGCAAATAATAAAATTAAGTGCAGTAATACAGAAACAATAATTGTAGTGTAAGTTCCCTTTAACACAGTGTATTTATTCTTTTAGTTTTAATTAGTACGACTATAGACCAAAAAAAACACCACTGGTTCAATACACTGTGGCGTTTTTTATGGTTCAAATAGCGTTTGAATATTT
Organism: Colwellia psychrerythraea; assembly: GCF_000764185.1. Lineage (GTDB taxonomy): Bacteria > Pseudomonadota > Gammaproteobacteria > Enterobacterales > Alteromonadaceae > Colwellia > Colwellia psychrerythraea_B. The sequence goes on along the minus strand of NZ_JQEC01000002.1, from coordinate 361,122 downwards.
AGCGGGCAATACTTTGCAAAACTTCAATATCAACTAGATTAATGATGGTGGCTTTTATGTCAGTCATGGTATCGCTGGCGATAAGTAAACCATCATCATTCAATTTAATATAACCTTGCTCACGTATACTACCGATTAACGTTGACTGAGCTCGTTTATCGGTAAATTCAGGCGCGTTAATATTGTTTAATACCGATAATCGCTTGGCAATGGCTACTACCTTAGTTTCTAAGTCACGCTTACTTAAGGGGGCTAAACGGCTAGTTAGTGAGGTGATAATGGCTAAGCGTTGTAGACTTTCATCAACACATTCTGCTAAGGCATGGACTTGGCTAAGTAGCTCAACCTCGTCGGTTAATGACCAAAAGCCAGCTTTGCTTAGTTTAGCTGTATCATTTGTTTGTAACACGGCCAATACCTGATGAACTTGCTTGGCAACTTGTTCAGCGTCTTGATACAAATATAAATCTTCTTTGAGCAAGGCCATTAATGCTTGTACTTTAAGTACTAACTCATCCTGATTGATTTTGTTGTGCCTATCAAGTAAACGACAAATAAGTGCCGGTAGCACAAAAGTATGCAAAATATTATTGCGGTAATAGCGCATTTCGAGTTTTGCTGTATCAGAAAGTGATACTAAACTACCAAAGCTATCTTCTGTGATAGTTACTTTATTAAGTGAAATGACGTGTGTCAGCAGTTGTGCACCAGTTTCTTCGGGAATGGTCAGCTGATCACTAAAGGGTGCCTGGCGTTGTAAGTTTAAGAAAAAATCGAGCTGATTTTCTAACTCTACTTTAGACAATGCTTTATTTTTGCTGGCATGTAATATCAAGGCAATTAAAGCTACGCCGTTTAAAGCAGCACTTTTATTGATGTTTTCCATCACTTGTTCAGCAAGTACATTTACCGTAGGGGTTAACCAGCTAGGCTTTTGCGGATCAATAGGATCAATTGCGTCTTTCCAGTCAGGTACTTGTTTATTTAAAAACTCGTTAATGTTCATTGGCTCGCCAAAGTTTACATAACCATTGCCATAGTTACGTAGGCTCTTTATGGCTTTTAGTACGCCGAACATTGACTCGCCTTTTTTCTCGCCGCCACTTAATTCTTTGTGGTAGGTACCTACTTCCATTACGTGTTCATAACCTAAATAAACAGGCACTAAAGTTAATGGTCTATCAATGCCCCGCAACAAGCTTTGAATGGTCATCGCTAACATGCCTGTTTTCGGTGATAAAACTCTACCTGTACGGCTACGACCGCCTTCAGTGTAGTATTTAACGCCATAACCACGTTCAAATAATAGCCCTAAATATTCACGGAAAATAGTGGAATATAAACGGTTACCACCAAAACTACGGCGAATGAAAAAAGCACCACCTTTTCTAAATACCGTGCCAGCAGGCCAAAAGTTTAAGTTTATACCCGCAGCAATGCGTGGCATAACTAGGCCTTCTTGCAAAATCACATAAGAAAGCAATAAATAATCCATGTGGCTGCGGTGACATGGTACATAAATGATTTCATGACCATCTTGCGCTAATTTACGTAATACTTTGGCATTACTGACGTTAATGGCGCTGTACAAACGCGCCCATAACCAATGTAAAATAATCTCACCAAAACGTACCCAAGAAACACTGTAGTCGCCAGCAATCTCATTCATGATGGCGAGTGCTTGCTTTTTAACTTCAGCTTCAGATGTTTTTTTACTTTTTGCTTCATCACAGATCATGCGCTTGATCGAGGGAGTGGCAAATAAGGCGGTAAACATTTGCTTTCGATGCATTAGTCTCGGGCCTTTAGCCGCAATCGTTTGACGATGAAAATGAAAGCGAGCAACCCGTAAGAATTTATGAGCGGCAATTTCATCTGTACCGTGATTATCAGAGATATTTCTAAAAGAGAAAGCTTCACTAAAACGCACTAAGGTATCACGACCTAAAAAAAGTACGATAAAGAACTTACGTATCCAACTTGGTGACTCTTGATCTGCTATTAAGGTACCAATATTAAGATTCTTACGTTCTTTAGTTGGCGTTCTTCCCCAAATTAGATTGGCGGGAATTAATTTAGCATCTAGATTTTCATCAATAGCATGTTGATTTAAAAGCTCTAAACCTTGGTTGGTTGCTGTTGTTTGGCTGGCCTTTCGCCATGAGAAAATTGGTGTCGGTTTCGTCAAGCATAAGATGCGATTAAAAATTTTTCCGTTTATGCTTACTTGCCCTAAAGGGTCTGGCAGGTTTTGCTTTTTACAAGCATTTTGCAGGGTCAGTAAGTCAGATGCTGACTTGTGGCGAACAATGTAAAAAATTGGTTTATTTGGTTGTTCAGTTATGCTTTGGCTGTCTGTAATGATTTTGTAGCGAACCAGTAACTTAAGCGGGAGTTTTAAAAATAAATAGAAAAAAGAACGTAAGGCCAACATTTTGTATTGCTCGGATTAGTCATTAACAGCTATAAAAGGAGATTTTAACATCATTATTTAAAATTGTCTTGGTTTGTAAGCAAAGAGGTAGTGGGCTGAAGATAATGCATTTTAGAGCTTTGCTATTAGGAAATCACATTGAAAAATATAAGTAATTGTATTTTAAAGTATCAAATAAATAGGACTAAATAAGTCACCTTAGCTAGCCTCTAAAATACAGTCTAACTCAATGTGGAATTCAGCCCCAAGCGGCTGAGATTGCCGGGATGTTTGACATGGTTGTTTGTAGCGTGTTAGGTTTTATGTACAATAAAAGAACATATCGTAATGCTGTCTACATCATAAAAAATATGACTTTTATCTCTATAAAAATAATAATAAATGAGGGGGATTATATGAATCTTACTAGAGTCATTTTAGTAGTTTGTATGTTTTTTTTTATAGCTACACCCAGCTACGCTGCACCTGGTATAGCAAGTATCGCATGGCTGCCCGGGCAAGTTGAAAATGGAGAAGCAGTAAAGATTGATTGGGATATGTGGTGGGGAATGAATGGGGACTCATGGTACCTAACTGACAATCAGGTAGAGGTATGTAAGGGCAACTTAACACCGCAAGGACAAATTAGTCAGTCGAGTAGTTGTACAGCCAATTTTACTGTTGGTCAGCATGACTTACAAGTCAGTGTATGTATTGATGAAGATTGTTCAATGAGTAATGTAGCATCATTTACTGTTACCGGTGATACCCTCGATTATGTTGTACCCACTATTGCTTTATCAATGCCAACCATTGATGATAATGTAGACTCAACAGATTAGTTTTATCGAAAATTATGGTCGAATATTAAAGTATATCTTTAAATAAGTGAATAAATAGTGTGTTGACTGTTAGCTATGTTAAGGGTCGTAATGGGGTAACATTAGGTAAACAGGGGGAGTTAATTTATTTTCCATAAAAGGTGCTATTTAGTGCCTTTTTTATTGGCTAAAGCGTAAGGGATAATTTTGAAAAAAATAGCAGTATTTGTTGACGTACAAAACATTTATTACACCACCAGAGATGCTTTTTCTAAGCAGTTTAATTATCGTTTATTGTGGCAAGAGCTGATGGCGCAAGGCGATATTACTGTCGCCAATGCCTACGCTATTCAACGTAGTGATGATCAACAGCACAAATTCCAAAAAGCGTTAAAACATATTGGCTTTGAGGTAAAACTAAAACCTTTTATCCAGCGTCGCGATGGCTCGGCCAAAGGTGACTGGGATGTAGGTATCACTATAGATATTATGGAAGCCGCCGCGGATGTTGATACCGTTATATTACTTTCAGGAGACGGTGATTTCGATTTATTGTTACGTAAAGTTCGTGAAAAGTATGGCGTAAGCACTGAGGTTTATAGTGTTGAGCAACTCACTGCTAAATCTTTGATCGATGCGACTGATGTTCACCATAAAATTGAGCAAAGCTTACTGCTATAGAAATTACTGTTATGAGCTTATTGAAATAGCGATGAATAATGACTCGCCGCTGTTAAGCTTACTTAGATGCACATTGCTTAGATTTAACCTTGTTTAGTTTTATGTTTTTTAACTAAATATGCGCTTATTAATAGCGCAATAACAAATAATGTCACGCTAATTATAAGCTCATTTTGTGCTCCTAATCGTATACCACTGCCCGCCAGAGAAAAAATGAGCATCTGTGGAATAAAACCAACAAACGAACCGCTGACATAAGCAGGCATTGAGACCTTGCTAACTCCTGCAATTATATTGGTGATAAAATTACTGCCCAAGGGTAATATGCGAATAACAACCGCTTTTAAGAAGGTTTGTTCTGCCAAAAATGCTGATAATGTTGCCAATTTTTTAGGATGTTTACGGGCAATTCTTGCGCTTAATAGATAACGAGAGATACTAAAGGTGATGAAGCAGCCGAGTGTTGTTGCTAATGTTGCTATAATCATACCGACCAAAGCACCTAAGTTAATACCCGCAACTAAAGCGGCAATTTGTCTAGGTAAGCCAATACTGGTTGCCAGCGATAAAAAGCCAAACAGTAGCAGGCTGTTAAAGTACGTTGAACTGCCTTCTTGTTGCCAAGTAAACTGCTCAACTAGCGTTATTGTCCATAAACTTAAATCAAAGTTGCTTTCTACACTGGTAATTGTTGCTGTGTCTGCTGGGGTATAAATCAACCATTGATACAAAGCTATCACTATAATGGTCAGCATAATGAGGCTCATCAATATTTTAGTTGTACGTGCGTGCGAGGCAAAAGATAAAAACTTTGAAAGCATGGTTATACCAAGTGAATTAATTAGTCTGTTTCATTTAAACTGTGTAGCAGTTTAGTTTTTGCTTGCTCAAACTCCTGCGCAGTCAAAAAACCTTGTTGCTGTAGTTTAACTAATTTTTCTAAGGCATTCACTAAGTCTGTTTCCACTTTGGCTGACTCGATTGCGCTGTTGTCATGGTGTTCATGTGATGTTTTACCATCAATTTTATCTTGAGGGACTTTTATCTCAGGCTTATCTTCGTTGTCAGACGAACTTATAAGTGGCTTAGGGTGAGTAGCCGGTCTAATAATAGCGGCTTGTGCATGCAAAGGGGTATCGTCATGGATTTTATGGTCTGTTTGGGCTATCTCTGCGGGAGTAGTACTCGATTTAAAAATACGTTTACCTGTGTACTCAGCATTGATTGTATTTGCTATTAGCCAACACCAATCAATAACATCTTCGACAACGGTAAAGTAACCCTTCTTAGTTATTCTATCGCTGCCTTTTCGTAGGTATAAACAAATGACCTGTTTATTTTTTTCGCTGCTTTTAATTGTTAAGCTAATGCGGCGGACTTTACCATCTACCATTTTAGCAACTTGTTCATTATGAAAAATCTTACGTAGTGCTTGTTCTTTTTGGTCGTTAAAGCCATGGCCAAGGGTAGTGTTAATTGTTTCGATGGCTAAATCACCCAGCCAAAATTGACACTGCTTGATATCAGTCAAGGCTAGTACTTTTTCAGCCTCGTGTTGATGTCGTCTAAATAAATTTAACCCTGATTTGTCATCAGTGAGTGTTAGGTTTGAGAACTCTCTACGTACCAATGATTTAGCGGAATTTTGTTGAATGTTAACTTGGTAATAAATATAGCCACCAAGTAGGCTAAAAAAAATAACTAAAAAGAGCATAAAACCACTTATGGAACTTTCTTCATTCGCCTGCAAATAAGCTTGTCCTTGAGTTATATCCTGTTGAAATAATTGATATATTGCACCGGAATCTCGATTGAAAAAAAGCAATTCACCACGATTATCACGAAAGAGTGTTAGCTGGTTAGTGAGTAAAGCGGCTTGCTGCAGCGGCCATTCTAACTCAGGAGACGATTTTAATTTTTGTACTTTTTGTCTGTTTATATTGGTTGTGGCATGGTCTTTTGCTAGTGAACTGAGCTGCCAGTGATGTTTGTTTTTCGAGAGTAATAATAGTTTATTGCGTAAAGCTGGCGCATTTTGTCCTCGATATACCAGTAAGCTATTGGCAGCCAATAGTTTCTTGTGTTGATATATATAACTCTTAGGAGGATAGAGCCGCCAATCTTCACCACCATAACTATAAGATAACCAATTTTTTATTGAGTCTTTAAAGTTATATATATGTGAGATCAGCAAGGCTTTAGAATATTTATCCGGCCAGATAAATTGCCTTATTTGTCCAGCACCAAGCAAATAAATTGTTTCATCAATACTTTTATTCGCGAAAAAAGGATTGCCATGAGGCACGCTATAACTAGCAGTAGAAATTTCCTGTGGATCAATACGCAAGATAACCCCAGAATAAAGTGGATATTGTATTAATTTGGGGCTTTGAGAAAGGGCAATATAGAGCTGAGCAAAATCATCATGCCAAGACTTACTGTATGGATTAAAGCTCAATTGGCTAATATTATTGCTTATGTTGGCGATAGCAATTCTCAATACTTCACGTTGACTTGAGATGTTAACTTGCTTAGCTTGGGTTAATTTCCATTCAGTGACAATAGCATCATAATTGAGAGGCGTGGAGATGGCTGAATCTTGTAAACGCTTAGTTGTATTGACTTTTTGCGTTTTTTCTACGTGAGCCGTATAAAAAGTACCATAGCCGCTTTGATCACGTTGTGAAAAATTTGGGTGTAGAGCAAAAGCGCTCAATACTAACATTGCATTTTTAGCCGAACGTTGTTGTAAATCGACTAATAAAGAAGAACCGTTAGGATTATCTTGCTCTAGCTGATAAATCTTTCCTTCTTTGCTAGCAAGATAATAATGCTGGCTGTTTCCAGGTTGCTCAAGTAATTGAATCCATTGGTTATCTTGGTTTTCTTGGTTTTCTAATTGTGGTGCTTGGGCTATTTTTTGGAGCAAGTAATTGTTTTTTTCAACAGCAGCATTTCTCGCATTACTACTCGTCGTGAATAGCAGGCACAGCAAGAAAAGTACAAAGTGTATTTTGTTTACGGTAAGCATTTAGTTGAGTCATCCATAGTTCAGTGTCTTGCTAACGATTTTTAGTCTTTCTTTGTATGCCTAAGTGCCCTTAAATAAATGTACATTTTTTATTTCTATGAACTGATCTTTGTTAGCACCGCTGGTGTAACTTAATTTTCCCTCTAACATCAGTTCGTCGCCAATATCGCCATGTTCAGCTATATATTGGGCTTGTTTCCCCCAAGCATGAATGGCACGCTCTACTGAAATTATTTGCCATGTTTGTTTGTCGGTATTATAAATGTGCTGATTAATTACAATATTTGCTTGGCTTATATTTTTGTTTTGTTCGGTTAACATCAGTTTTGGCTTTGAAATTAGTTGTGCACTGCAGTGAATTTGGTTAATTGCTTGAGTATAACCTTTGCTAAATTTTTGTACAAAATTGGCATGCACAATGCCAGCATGATTAGTGTTTTTATCAGCAGTGTTTGGCTTAATGTTGCTCAAGTAGCCATGCAGAAGAATAATGTCACCTTTGTTGGCATGTAATAATGCCTGTTCGACCAATTCACCTTCTACCTTTACATGATGATAGCTAGTCCACTCTTTATATTTATTAGTACTTTTATCTAACCATTTGCTTGAGGTCGCTAATACTATTTCGGTCACGGCAGTAGCCGGATTAGCACGATAGCGAATATCTGGTGTTGCTACTAAATTACCCAATAAGGTCACGGCACAAAGCTGCGGGCTTGGTGCTTCTAAATGTTTATTAACAGCATCTGATAATGACAAAATTTTTTCCTGTGGCTTCAAAAAAGTATCTAAATTACTTCGTTAACTATTATTACGTTGTGATAATAAAGGAGCAAGTGTTTATATTTTAATATGAATTTAGGGTGGTTGTTAATACTTTGTTATAAAAAATAAGCAATAAACTTCAAAAAACGTGATAATGCAGTAATTAACGCCCTACCTGAATGATAGTAAAAAACACAGCTGGTTAACGCTGTTTTTCAAAGGCTTCTTCTATGGGGTTAAAATGACGATATACCGCGTTCAATCAGTAAACCAAAGCACGACAGTGCTTAAATCATTTCCCTTGCCTAAAGCTATTTTAATTCCCACTGAAATCCTGCACTTTGATTGGTAACGGGTATATAATGCCAACATATATACCCGTTAAATTATAAATCTTGTCTGTCTTATACTAGTTTCATTAAGTTTGTGATCTTGTTGTGCACAGGAAAAATAAATCAAAGCAAGGCGCTCGATTGACCAATAGCTGGCTATTGGGATTGAGAGCAACGCCGCTTTGGCGTATTTTAACCAGCACAATAGGGCAATAATTTATGAGATTGGTATTAGACAAGCCTATAGGAAGCGAATGAGCCCAACTATTGCCAGCGAACACTTAAGCAACATTGCCCTTGGTTACGTAGATAGTGTTGATAGCGAATATGCTAAACGACTTGCCAAAAAATGGCGATTTAATTACCTAGGGCATGTTGCCGCAGCAAATAAACAGCCACAGCTAGAATTTCTCTTGCAAATGCATCATCACGCGTTAGAGCTGTGCAAATTAGATGAACCGAAATTGGGCGCCATCAAAGTAGACTTTGTTGAGGGTGCTGTTGCTCATCGACGTAAATTTGGTGGTGGTCGAGGTCAAGATATTGCTAAAGCGGTGGGCTTAAAACATGGTTTTACCCCACACGTACTAGATGCTACCGCAGGTCTTGGTCGCGATGCTTTTGTGTTAGCTGGTCTTGGTTGTAGACTTACTTTATTAGAGCGCATGCCTGTGGTGGCTGCACTTTTAGATGATGGTATTGAGCGTGCTAAATTAAATCATGAAGTCGCCGACATTGCTAACAACATGCAGTTATTTCACGGTTTATCACTAGAAGAAATGGATTTAGCTGACGCTCCAGATGTGGTGTATTTAGACCCTATGTACCCACATCGTGAAAAATCAGCAGCGGTAAAAAAAGAAATGCGTATTTTTCAATCTCTTGTTGGTGAAGACCTTGATGCTGATGGTTTGCTTGAACCGGCACTCGCTTTAGCGAAATACCGGGTTGTGGTAAAGCGACCAAGTTATGCACCACCGTTAGCAGATAAAAAACCCTCAATGAGTATCAAAATGAAGAAGAACCGTTTTGATGTTTATGTTAAACAAGCTATACCAAAACCTACGGCTTAACATGGCCATATTTATGGTTACATAAAATCATCACATTTATGTAACCATAATGTCATATTCCTGAGCGATTATTACCTTTATTTACCTTAAAGGTACTCATGTTATGCGCGTTTCTAGTTTCTCCCGCTTGTCTGTTTCAGCAATCAGTATTTTTGCGGCAATTTTTCTAGCAACTATGTATCACGTTGGTGAATCTTTGAGTAAAAGCCAAGCACAATATAAGAGTTATCAGGCGCTTATTTCCTTAACTACCATTGAGTTTAATCGTACTATTGTTGAGTACTTACAAACTGGTGATGCGGGCTTATTGAATAAGGCGCAAAAGCAATTAGCCGAAATTGTTAAACAAACTCAGCATTTGAATATCGATCAACTATCCAAGAAAATAGATTCACAAGCCAAGTTACTCGCCAATAATATCAATACTAAATTTCGCGCTATGGGTAAACTCAGTGGTGACCCTTTGGTTATTTTGCGTAATGGTGAGCAAGAAATGTTGGCTCTTAATCATAATTTAGCTACCTATGCGCAAAATACATCGGTACTACCATTGCAGGCACAGTTTAATTATCTGATTAAAACACAAACAATAGGCAAGTTACTGGCCGACTTAGTCAACGCTAGAGAAGCTGTTTTTATGCAGCAACAGCCGAATGTAAAATCGATAATACCTCTTTTGCAAGAACTGCAAAGCTTAGGTCGATTCTTGTCAGTATCGCCAGCTTTAGCTATTTATGCTGCAAGTGATAGTGACTTATATGATGAAAGTGATGATTTATTAGGAGATAGCGAAGCACCAGAAGATTTAAGTCTTGAAGCTATTGGAGAGCTACAATCACTGTTTAACCGTTATCAGCGAGAGCTAGAAAATACCTTAACGCAGCAACAACAGCAACAAGTGGGCTTAAGGTTATTAGCTGAGCAAGTGGGCAATATTGAAAAATCGATTATGCGAGGTGAAGCTGATATTACACTTGAGCAAGATAAAATAAATAAGCAGCTCTATATTATTGTCATCGGCTTGTTAGTGTTTTTAGTGGTATTTCTACTCGCAAATTATTGGTTGCAGCGTAGTGTTATTCTCCAGCCGTTGCGTAATTTACGTGATAGTTTTGTGCAATTAACGGAGTTAGGCAAAGTTGATAACATCACTAATATTGATAAAAATACTGAGTTTGGTGAGATATCTACCAGCTTTAATCATATGGTTAATAAGCTTGCACAAGATGATAAAGACAAAGCTGAGCAACTTGATTTAGTAGCAAAAGCTTTAACGACTATGGAAAGTCAGGTGAAAAGCATTTATCGGTCATCGCACACTACTAGTGAGCACGTGCAAGGAGCGAGAAAAATTATGCAAGCCTTAGGTGAGGCAACTGAAACAGTGAATACACTCTCAGGTCAAGTGGTCAACAATGCTCAAGCAACCAAACAAGCTATGGCAGTAAGCCAACACCATGTATCACAAGTATTGGCGGCAAGTGAATCAACTAACTTAGCGGCCAAGGAAAGTAAACTAGCGATTACCTCACTCTTTCACTCTGTTGAATCAGTTACTTCTATTGTCGATGTTATTAGCGCTATTGCCGATCAAACCAATTTATTAGCACTTAATGCCGCAATTGAAGCAGCAAGGGCAGGGGATCATGGTCGAGGGTTCTCTGTTGTTGCCGATGAAGTTAGGCAACTGGCAGGGAAAACACAACAATCACTTAAGCAAATATCGCAACGCTTAAATCAATTACAGGGTGCTAGTAACTCAATTGAAGGTATTATCAACGACATTGAGAAGGCGTCATATAAGCAACGTATAATTGCGGATGAGTTGCAAGAAACAGCATTAGCCGTATCAGGGCAGGCGCAAGTTTCAGCCACCGTTGCACAAGACACCCTGGAACAAATTACCCGTCAACGCAGACACTTCATTGCCTTTGAGCAAGCCATGGCTAATGTTGACAAGGAGGTGACTGACTCGCAACAATTATCCAATGTCATTTCAGTTGATGTCACTAATCAAGTCTATGATATCGGACTTACGCTCAAAAAGGCCTCCTAAAGAGTTATTATGTTAAGTCCATCAAGCTAGGTATAATTAACATTTATCAGGTTAAGTTACTCGAAAACTTACTGCAATTAACAAACAAAGGTATTCTCATGATCAAAATAAATAGTTTAATGCCCGTAGGCGAATTACAAGAATTAAAAAATGGCGAAATGACCACGCATAATACCGCACAACTTTTTGCTAATAAAAAAGTTGTGTTATTTGCTGTTCCCGGCGCCTTTACACCAACATGCTCTGCGGCGCATTTACCTGGTTATGTCGCCTTAGCAGATGAACTTAAGAGTAAAGGTGTAGATGCTATTATTTGTCTTTCAGTAAATGATGCTTTTGTAATGTAAGTAAGCTTATAACTCAACCTATCTTTCATCACTTCCTCTTCATGCACTCCAAAAGTAAATGGTCTGTTTACGTCTACTAATTTCATCACCACCCCACTATCTAATTACCTTTTCGTAGATTAAACAAAATAAAGGGAAACTTGGCGTAAATTGCACACTAAAAGTCGCTGTATGCAAAGTGTTCATTATTATAATTCTGTAAAATTACACACATAAGCAAATGTAATTTTAAATAGGAAATAAGTAATGAAATATCTGTTAACTATGGTCTTAGTATTGACCTTAACTGCTTGTGGTAGCTCATCTGATGATTCTGCCCCCGTGACACCCGAGCCATTACCACCTATTGTAGAGCCATCACCAGAACCGCCAGTAGCAGACCCTATTGAGCCAGTTGTACCACCAGTTATTGAGCCAATACCACCAGTTGAATGTACAACTGATTGTGATGTATATCTTGACCCAATTGAAGTTATCGTTGAACCGATTGAAGGTGGTTGTTTTATAGTACCTACTTTAAGTCATGTCGATGAATACACTGTTCATATAGATATCGTCAATACATGCTTAGGCACTACAGTGTACTTTGTACCGCCTGAAACCATCTGGGATGCTATTGAGATTACCCCTAAAATGATTGGTAATGTAGTTATTGAACATAAAGAGCATACTCCGGGCATCCTGTCATCTTTTGCTCGTAAGGCAGTGTATTTAGATAACGGTAATTTGTTTGCTAGAGCAGATGCCACCAGTTACAGCAACGGTAACTATACATTCTCTCACCATTCATCAACATATATGGGTTCAATAGAGCTACGTGCATACTATTATGCTGATTCTGACACTACATCTTTTAACGTAAGAGATATATTTGGTATTGATACAACTTGTGAGATATCTGCACAAAACATAGCTGATTCACACTGTGTAATAGATAACGTTACATACGGCTTCGGTATTGATTGGTTTGAGAATATGCCTATGGCTACAAACCTAACAGAAGACTATGCACATCATTTGTATACCGCAATAACTGAATACTTTGACCTTGCAATGGTTAACGGATACCTAACTGCTAAATAACCTTAACTGGACTCAACGAAGGGGCTGCTATACAGCCTCTTGTCGTTATGGATATAGTTCAGCTAACAGATATCAAACTACGTATTGCTGTTAATACTCGTGTAAAATCAACCCTTTTCAGGTTGTCTGCCCATTACACCTCTGTATGTATAACCGCTTATAACTCAACGCATATTGTACTATCCCCACAACCACCAATAACCAGCCCTACCAACGCCTACACACCCACGGTAAGGCGCACTACCAGCCCCTATGTTGAACGATAATGCCTTAGATGATAAGTGATATAACTAACTGATAATAAAAGGGTTTAGAGCCTAGGGCAGCACTGTGTGTGCAGTAATTTATCTAATTATATCACTGGAATAGTGACGGGGGACTGTCTGTACTAATCGACTATCCAATGGTTATCCCATGCATAATTGAAAGCGCGTTAAATGGGTTGTTGAAGTGTCCGTTTTTGGTGTAAACCTAGCTACAGACCCCATTATATAGCGGTTTGTGATTATAGAGCAGGCGTGGTAAAACTTAGTAATAATACAATTCTCAAATATACCCCAGACTGAAATCACAAAAGCTTATTTTCCCATACTCCAACACTGGTTTGCCTCCCCACTTCCTGTCTCAATCATGGGTTTGGAATAAAATAAGTTAACTATAGTGACCATCTTTAAGTCGTTGATGTTGTTGATGATTTATTCTGTACTGCTTGTGGCGGAACAATAAGCGAACAATGGTTAATGGTGGTTAATGTTAGTGGTTACTTATATTGTGTGTCACGGGTAGGGCGCATTGCACACCCATACCCCATAACTTGATAGCTTATTACGTACCGTCATCCAGTAGCTTTATGGTACGCCACTGCTCATCCTCTAGGGATTGTAAGTGCTCTATCAATACTCCGCGCCAATAGTCAGTCATTGGTTTCATCTGGTGTTAACTCCTATTCATTATCTAAGCTACTGCTTGTGGGAAAGCTTCATCGTATGTCGGCATAGGCATAACGTAACCTGCTGGACTCCAATTAAGTAGATGACTCAGTGGTCTAAATCCACTATGTTTCTCTACCATACTTACAAAGTTATTGATTACACCTCTAGTCAAGTTTTCATGGAATAGGTGTTCATACTCACGCCCACTCTCAATACAATCTAGTATGTGAATAACCTGACTCTTGGTGAATGGTGCGCCTGCTAACGTGTAATAACATGATGGACTATTAAAGCCATAGACAGCACCCTGTGTGTATTGCCTGTTACTATGGAATGCGTAACATTCTGCTACTACCTCGGGCGCAGCTCCTAACCACAGTAAACTAGTTAAAGCCTCGGCACTACAGTCAGTGTTCACCAGTGTGTAAATCTTATTTAAGACACCGCCTGCCATATCATAAAAGTTTCTATAAGACTTAGCAGACATCTGTCGTAGACCTAAACTGCGTAAATCAACTTGCTTGCCTAAACCGTACGGCTGTATTGTTCCAGTTGTTACACCGTCACTATTAACTTTAACTACCTCGTTATCTGGTGTGATTTGGGTAGTAACACCGCTGGCGTTTCTATGTATAATTATGTTGTTCATTATCTAATATTCTCCGTAAATTAAGTGGGTAAATTGACCCATTTTAAAACTGTAGTAAAACTTTCAGAACACCCTCTATAGGTAACCATAAAGTTATTGTTATTTATCTATGTAAAGCCGTATGGTTAAACACTTGTAGAGCGATTTCCTATGGGACAAAACTGGACTCTTCCCAACTCTAAAATGGTACACCTAAATCAATATACTCACTCACTTGGTAGGGTTCACAATACCCAGCACAGAATGGAAAATCTAAGCTCATACACCCACAGTCCTGTGTGCTTGGGTAACGAATACTCATTAGTTCATTTAACTCAATAGCTGCTCGATCTCGGTCAGCATTAACAGTTAGAATCACCTGCTTAATACTGGTACTCGATAGCAATGGGTATTCATCTTCAAGCTCTAGTGTGACCACTTCAATCAAGCTACGCTGCGCTATCTCTTCATCAGTGATGATTCTCAGTTTACCCTCTAATAAGTCATACCAGCCACCAAAACCAAGTTGCTCAACTTTCAGTTTAAGTCTGTCAGATTGGTTAATCAGAACCTCATTAAACGTCCACTTCTCACCACTAAACTCTGACTTAGGCTCAGACTTAGGTGTTAGGTTGTACTGCCTCATAATGGCGTTCAGGTCGTTATTAACTTCAACCCACTGCTTGATGTCATCCCAACTAACCAAGCCACCTGTAGTGTCATACAATCCAATAGGGTAGGTCTTGTTAGACATCTGGCGATTAATGGTTCTAGGTGCTATTACAAGATTATCAGCTACCAACAAACCACCCTCGCTCACTGGGTATAAATGACTTAAATCTAATTCGAGATTAGCTGTAGTCTCATATACTGGTGTATCACTTTTAACTGATACTTCTTTAACTGTATACCCTGTCATTCTGGTGTGTAGTCTAAGTAACTCAATAGCTTCTATGATGTTGGTCTGCTCTAACTGCCCACGGTAACGGATACGTTTTAAATGCCCTGTCAACCTGATACCAATACTGGTTAACCAAAATCTATAACACTGGCATTTATTGCAAACACGTTGGTATGGTTTAGGGTAATAACGTACAGTGCACTTACTGCACCGCTTACGTTTTGCTGCCATTGCTAGCACCTCGACTATGTATTTCCTCTAGCATTGATAGCTCTAATAGCCGTAGAAACACATCAACACTAACGCCTGCCTCTCTTGCTAACTGTTTGGCATTGGCTTTGCCGTATAGGTATGTTTGTTCGTTAGTCATTGGTGCTACCCTCTACTGCTACCGCTTGTAGTGCCATAGTCTTGATTAGGTTTAAGTCCACATCAATGTCTTTAACCCATGCTGTGATAGCTTGCCTGCTCTTTCCGATAACTCTGGCGATGTTAACTTTACTAACGCCACGCTGCGCCATAGCTACAGCCATTTCTTTCTCGATACTCATTACAATAATTCTCCTAGTTGGTAACTGCGCCAGCTAAACGACAGGCACAATAAAACCGTTCAGCTAATCGACATCTCCTAAGAGTAAATCTGACTACTGTTAACGGTTTAAGTTAATGCTGTAGTTCCATAGCTCACGTGTGGTGAACATCTACAGGCTTGGTAGTTACACTGGTAAAATCACCAGATATAACTCTATTTAATAAGACCGACATTATACCACAATATGGCATAAATATCAAGATATATATCATTTAGTTATTAGTATTGCACTTCAATGTGTGGTAGTGACAATGTGATTCTAACTATTACCACTTACTGCTTATGTATTACAGTTCAGTACATTAACTCTTGAGATATCTACTCCGAGCTTGAGCAGTCTGTGAGAAACTACCCGTATCAAATAACAGTCTCTTATAAGCACCCCTGAAAGAGACAATCAATACTTGGTAGTAATTAGTCTCATATAGTCGTTGACCAACCTAAAAGAGACTAGTATACTTAGACCCACTTAAAAGAGACAAGACAGGCCAGAATGAAATTTATCTACTCACGAGTTAGCACACTAGAACAGAACGTTGAACAACAAACACAGGTATTAGTTAAAGAGTACGCTGACCACGACCAAGTGTTTGAGGATAAATTCTCTGGTAAAGATTTGGATAGACCTGCATTACAAGAGCTACTTGGTAAAGTTAGAAAGAATGATACTGTAATTGCTTATGATGTATCTCGTTTAGGACGTAACACTGTTGATGTATTAACACTGGTAGAGAAGTTACAAGAGCAGGGCGTTAAGGTAATTATCCATACCCTAGGTGGCGTAGACATCACTAGCTCTACAGGTAAGATGGTATTAACCACTATGGCTAGTATTGCTGAGATGCAACGTACTGAGATGTTAGAGAAACAAAAGATTGGTATAGCTCGTGCTCAAGAAGAAGGTAAATTTAAAGGCAAGCAAACATCACAAGTAACAGTTGATAAGTTCAACAAAATAAATGAGCTAATAGCTAGTAATGGCTTATCAGTGACTGATGCGCTTAAGACAGCAGGTTTATCAAAAGCGCAGTATTACCGTATGAAAGCTAAATAACTCAAGTATGGGTCAAGTGATTTAATCCTATTAGTTAGAGTTCATAATTGTGTTATTCTTTGTTTTTAATGAATTATATTTGGTCTTTATATGTATATCAGTAACGAATTTTTAAGCTGGGATAGTGGTTATGATTCAACTGGTGTTGACTTTGAAAAGTTAAAAAGAAGTCATGATATATGGCGTCATGCCAAAGAAAGGCTTAATAACAATCCGACTGAGTTTGACAAAGTTGATTGTATAACCTCGCTGAAAAGAGCCATAAATAGTCGATTAAAAGCTATATCAAAAGAGTACAGCATAAATGAGCTTCCTAACCTCAGAAAGAAAAAGCAACAACTAGAAAAGTTTCAAGATTACGGGTTGGTTAGACCTGCATTTCTCAAAGCTCTATTTGATTTAAGGAATATTCTGGAGCATGGGGATGTCACCCCGCCTGCAACTGAAAAATGCAATTATTATATTGATATCGCATGGTACTTTTTAAAGAGTACAGATAGCTTGCTTGTTATGAAAAACGATAATGTATTTTTTGAGCAGGGAGATGATTATGATGATGATGCATCTAATGGTATAAGTATTGGGTATAAGATTAAAGACGGTTGGGAGATAGGGATTGGCGGCTGTCTTGAGGATAGTCTTATATCATCAACCGAGGTTAAAGGCTGGATTTACCTCCCTGACTTTAAAGTTATTGAAGGAAGGGCTGCAAGTGGCTTTGTTTGTTTCAGGTCATCAACTCCTGCCTTGTCTGAAGAGAGCCTGATATCACTTGCTAGAATCTATTTTTCTAGTATGGGTTATTGGTATAGTGACCATCTCTAATGTGTTGGCTCATAGCTGGCTCATAGCTGGCTTATAGTGATTAGTGTTATCTCCGAATCCTAACGAAAAACTCAAAAGATTGATTATCGCCTACCTAACACCTGTCTTAACAGCTCCTATTATCTTTCCTGTAGTTATCTTCCGCGCCAGCGACAAACCAGCTCTAAACTTTAGGGGAAGCCTAATTCGGGAGCACGTATTATATATGCTCTTGTAGGTGGTGTATACAGTGTTTATACAGTATAAAATCGTTCATTTTTTACTCTGTCGATGTTATAATGTTCTTGCGTTAACGGAATCGAAACTGGACGCATAACAATAACTTACTGAGGTAGATAATATGGCTAAGGGTTCAAGTATAAATGGTAATGGTGGCGGAGATGGTGGTGGTAATGATGGTTACACTATCAAAGGTCGTGGGGTAGTTAGTAGGGCTAAGTTTATTAAGGAGGTGAAGAAGGATATGCACCCAGACACAGCTGTCTACAAACGTAATGGTGTGGAGTATGCTAGGAACAAACCAAACACCAATAAACCTGATAACATCAATGATTAATCACACGATGTAATCACCGAAGGGGCATGAAGCCCCTATTATTTATTTAAGTTTTTCTAGATTTCTACTTTGTAACTTATCAAGAAAATCAAGTAAACCCTCTTTAGTATTAGGTAAAGATTCTCTGATAGCATTAAGAATTTCTTCATTGACATAAGTTATTGTTGGGTTACTTGGTTCAACTGGATTCGGTAGAACAGTGATACGCTTTATCTCTTTGTAACTAACTTTAAAGTAGATAGATATAATCCCTGTTTTATATAGAACAATTTTCTGTAAGTGCTGTTTGAATAAATGATTTAACTTGATACGTGATTCTTCACAGCCTAAGTCGATAGAACCAACTTCTTTCAATACATCAACGCTACTGCCAGTGATAGCGTTATTCAACTTGGTAAGCTCTGTATTAGCTTCTGACAGCTCTTGACGTTTATCATTCCTGAGTTGGAGTAAACCACCAATATCATCAGGATTCTCAATGCTACCAATAGCAGTTTCATAGTTACTAATAGACTTGGTTAGCTCATTTATTTTGTATTCAACAGATGCGCGTTCTACAGCGTTACTGTTGCCAGTATCTTCAATACTCAGTTGTGAGTAATCAAGTACGGTTAAAGCCTGAATAATTGCATCCTGTATCGGTTGCATGTGCTGACTTTTCCTATCACAACACTTTCGATGTGTATTACCAGTACATGAGTAGTAGGTACGGTAGACTTTCTTTTTCAGGTAACTATGCTTACGAGTAACAGCATGACCACATTTACTGCACTTCATCAACGATGCAAATACATTGTTAAACTGGCGAGAAGCTTTACCTCTAGCAGATTGGTCAAATGAAGCTTGAACAGCATTGAATAGCTTTTCACTGATTACCATAGGAAAGTAATTCTGTATTGGCTCACCATTATCGGTTTCAACACGTTTACCATCAATAACAGCTCGGTTTTGTGGTTGCCACTCACCTATAAGTCTACGATTCTTCAACAACCTAGTGATAGAGTCGTTACGTAAAGCAAGCCCACCAAACGAAAGATTATTCTCATCATGTAATTTTGTCATTATCTTATTGCTACCCATACCGCTAAGCTTCATATTGAAGATTCTTTCAATCAAAGCAGACTCAACTGGCTTAATGGAGAACTCGGTTTTATCAGCATTCAAGCTCAACCATCTTGGAACACTTTTACCACTAAACAAAATCTTTCCAGTATCACGAGCTTTAGCTACATTAGCTTGTTTGGCAAACGAGATTAACTTACTTTTCTGCTCAGATTCCATATAAGCTAAATGAAAACCAACCGTAAGAAGTAAGTCACCAGCTAGGTCTAGTTTGTTGGCAGTCTTATCGATGATAATGCCCCATCTAACAATGGCAACTTTAACGCCATAACCTAATATACGTTGAAATAAGGCTCTAGCATCATCTGGTGGTAACCGACTAAGCCTGTCTATAGCATGTACACAAAGCATATCACCAGCTTTTACCAAGCCACTTTCACAATCTGCTAAGAAGCTACCTAGTCCAGCATCATCTTTTATATTCATACCGTGATAACCTGAGGCTTTATCTGTGTAGACTTTATCTGATAGCGTATAGTCATTGTGTGAGCCTAAGAAATCATTAATAGCTTTGAGCTGGCGTATTAAGCCACTCTTACCGTCACTGTCTTGGATAGAGGTTGATACTCGATTGTAAGCGTATGCTGTGAACATAATGTAATACCTGTGTGATTGATGGCTGTAGTGTAAGCCCAGTACCAACTCAGTGTTGTAGTGTGATGTAGTGAGATGTTATGAGTTGTAAGGACGATGCCATTGTCATGAATGCTTGGGGTGAGTCGCAAAACGCTGAAAATATTATGATGTTAGCTGATGGTGATGGTAGTTACACAAAAGCATTAGGTTTAAGCATGGACACAGCTGGTTTTGGTGGCGTGCGCTCACAGCGTTACGCTATGATTATTGATAATGGTGAAGTGACTAGCTTAAATGTAGAACAAGCAAAATCGTTTGAGGTCAGTAAAGCTGAAGTTATTATTGGGCAGCTGTAGTTTATTTATCCGCTATAGTTTTGCTTAACAATGCTGAATTTGAATGTTAATTAGCTATCAGTGTTTAATCAAACTGATACTAAAAGCAATCAACACAAGAATACAACTAAGAATGATTAACCTTATTAACTAGTTGGTTAATAAGGCGTTTTTATACATGTAAAGTTTAAAGTATACAAATTATTGCTTGAATCGACACGGATAAAAGGGCAGAATTCACCCAATTAGAATCTTCAAGGCAAAATTATGTTAAAAGCTGAAATGGTAAAGAAATTAAACCTACAACTTAATTTAGAGTTTTACTCTTCAAACCTGTATTTACAAATGAGTGCTTGGTGTGAAGAAAAGGGTTTTGCTGGCGCGGCAGAATTTTTACGTAAACATGCCAATGAAGAAATTCAGCACATGAATCGTTTATTTACTTACGTAAGTGAAACGGGTGCTTTACCTATTATTGGCGCTATTGATGCGCCGCCACACCAGTTTGAAACTTTAGGTCAGTTGTTTGAAATGACTTATGATCATGAATGTTTAATCACTGAGCGTATCAACTCACTTGCTCATGAAGCCTTCACTAATCAAGACTATTCGACTTTTAACTTCTTACAGTGGTATGTGGCTGAGCAACATGAAGAAGAGACTTTATTCAAAGGTATTTTAGATAAAATCAAACTAGTAGGTAACGATGGTCATGCGTTATTCTTCGTTGACAAAGATTTAGCTGAACTTGCCAAAAATGGCAGTACTAGCATAATGACGGAAGCTAACGCATAAGCGCTGAATTATAGCGCTTAGCAACAGCTACGGATCTAAAAAACGCTCAAAAGTGTCTTACACCTTTGAGCGTTTTTTTGCTTGCAGCTTAGCAATTTAATTCACTCGGTCAGTTAATACTTTAAAAATATATAACCTCGCCCCTTCACTGTTTGAATAACCGAACGTTTTGATATCACCAGTAACTTCTTTCTTAAGTTTGCCATATGACTGTTAATGCTTTTATCGCAACTGGCAAGCTGACGCTGAAAAATTCGTTCGGCAATATCTTTTCTTGAAATTAACGAGCCGGCATCATTCATTAGAACAGTCAGTAGGTTAAATTCTAACCCTGTTGTGACCACGGGCTGCCCTAAAAATAGTACAGATCGAGTTAAAAAATTTAACTCTACTTGTGTGACTAATAATTTGTCTAAGGGTAAGTGGCTTGTTTGAGTGCTCATACTGTTTACTCGGATACTTCTTCTTGCTGAGGTGTTTGGTTAAACATTGTTGTTTTATAGCCAGTAGCTGAAGTATTACTGCTTTCGAGTACTAAGAATTGTTCACTTGATTGCTCATCAAGGACTAATTCAAAGGTGTTTAATATGATCGAGCTGCCATTATCTTGAGCGACGACAAAAACTTGATAGCTATTATTTTTTAACAACAGTGAACTGGTGTTTTTGTAACTAATGTCACTGTAATACATAGCAGAATTAATGGTTTCGTCTTGCCTAACGAAATACACTTTTACTTGAATAAAATCATCAGATTGAATTAAATTAACTATTTCAATTTCATGCTCGTAAATGCTGGTCAGTAAGCTATTTTCAACCATCAAGGAAAATAAATTAACGTCAATTTCATCAATGATACCATCACCATTTTCATCAATATTACCGTCGTTATCGCTATCGACATATTCTTGCTCGGCATAGAAAAATAGGGTTTTGTTGGTATTTTCAACTAAAGATAATAAATGGTTACTTAATAGTGCGGTATTATCCTCAGTATTGGTGAGATCAAGGCTGTAGTCACCACTGGCCAATATTAGCGAGTTACTAATTTCTCCATAGGGTAAAAAGGTGATGGCAGGGCTTTCACCAACGCCGTTAATGTGCAAAGCGAAGGCTTCTTGGTAGTTATTTAATTGCTCATGATTAGCTACCGCATTATAAGCCCTAAATTGTGCTTCAGCTTCAGCGTCTACATATTCAATTACTGTTGAGTCAGACATTTTATCTAACACATAAGGTGAGGAGCCCGCACCGGTATTCTCTTTTACTACCATAATATTTTGTGAACTATAGGCAAAAGGAATACTGTTTGATCTAAATAACACCTCATTACTACCGGCAATAGTGATATAAAAAATATAATCATCTTGGTCAAGCTTTTGATTGTCTGACAATTGCTGATATTCAAATTGGCCAACTAAAATCGCTTCATTAAAGCTTTCATTTTCTTTAGACAGATAAAAGTCTACGGCTTGTTGATTTTCATGCATATTTAATACTCTGATATTAAAAAGGTCGTTACTAGTATCATCTTCATCATCAATTACCGGGAAACTGTGCACAGTAACTTGTGGCGATAAAATACTATCGCTAAGCACAATCATATGAATAGTATCTTCAGCCAAGGCGAGAGTATCTTCATAAATGACAGCCAGATCATCAGTCGCTAAGCTGTCGTCATCTTGCCAAGCAAGCTGATAGTAATAGTAGTTTTTGCTAGTTAAGCTGATATTACTATTGGCATTACCATAAGCAATGCCTGAGTATGTTTGCTCAAAATGGTCATCATCATCGTTATCTTCAGTAAGATTTTCATCTACTGTTAAATAAATACTCGGGGAGTCTTTAGATAAGTTATAAAGTTTAACGTAACCTGAACCGCTACCATCGTCACTAGAATTACAACCGAGCAAAATAAATAATAATATGCTGGCAGCTAGGCAGCTTTTTAATGTTTGTAAAATTTGAAGTGTCGTCATTTGTTTTTCCGTAAGGTAAAGTTGCAACAATTTGTTGGCGAATGTTATGCAGCAATAGATAGACACTTTGAGTAAGAGTTCCTATCTTTACACAATCTTTGCATTTCTTTATTTTGCGTGAGATTTTCTTGCACAATAGAGTAATTTACCTGTGTTTTTTTGTGGCTAATTCAACGAAGGTGAGCAAATGTGTAAGAGGTGTCTTCCGTAAATAAACAGATTAAAATAACCACAGCAAAAACGGTAAGGTAAGTTTTTGTATACGACCTATTTGCATACAGATTATAATAACGGCGAAATTTTCGGGTTTTCTTCTTAAGGTGTAACAGTGATCACAACAGATGTATTAATAATTGGTGCCGGCGCGGCGGGTTTAATGTGCGCTGCACAAGCAGGCTATCGCGGTAAAAGTGTTGTTGTGGTTGATATGGGGAAAAAGCCGGCACGAAAAGTATTAATCAGCGGTGGTGGCCGTGCCAATTTCACCAATGAAGGTGCAAGTCCTGAAAATTACCTTTGTCAAAATCCACATTTTGTAAAATCAGCGCTAAGCCGTTATGGCGCGCAAGACTTTATTGATTTAGTCGACAGGCATGGTTTGCAAT
Organism: Colwellia psychrerythraea; assembly: GCF_000764185.1. GTDB lineage: Bacteria > Pseudomonadota > Gammaproteobacteria > Enterobacterales > Alteromonadaceae > Colwellia > Colwellia psychrerythraea_B. Next base: position 337,621 of record NZ_JQEC01000002.1, on the reverse strand, counting down.
ACCACCATAAAACCCTTGGCCAATTATTTTGTGATGATAGTGCTCAAGATCTGGTTGATATTTTGATGACCGAATGTGAATGGGCTGGAGTACAAGTCAATTTGCGCACTGAGGTATTGTCGGTTACTCAAAATAGCCAGGGTTACCTAGTTACTACTACCGATAAAAGTTACCAATGTAAATCGCTAGTGGTCGCTTCAGGCGGTTTAACTATGCCTAAATTAGGCGCAACACCTATTGGTTATAAAATTGCCGAACAATTTGATTTAAATGTACTAGAGACCTTAGCCGCACTAGTACCTTTTACTTTACATGATCACGACAAACAACGTTTCGATGGTTTATCAGGTATCAGCCTGTTGGCTGAAGTAACCAGCGAAGACGGCACGTGTTTTAAAGAAAATATTTTATTTACTCACCGTGGTTTATCTGGGCCAGCGATATTACAAATATCATCTTTTTGGCGCGCAGGCCAGTCGGTAACTATCAACTTGTTGCCGGAAGTAAATCTTAATGAAACCCTAACTCAGTGGCAAAGTGAACAAGGGCAAAAGTCGGTTAAAAATCTGATGGCGACTTTATTACCTAAACGCTTTGTTGAGGTATTAGTCAAAGATGGTGTCATCGTTGATAAACCAATAAAACAACTCAATCACTTAGAGATAAAGCAGTTAAGTGAATACTTACATGCTTGGCAGATCAAACCAAACGGTACTGAGGGTTATCGTACTGCAGAAGTGACTTTAGGTGGCGTAGATACTGATGAGTTATCCAGCAAATCTTTTGAAAGCAAGAAACAGCCTGGACTGTTCTTTATTGGTGAAGTTATTGATGTCACTGGTTGGTTGGGAGGGTACAACTTTCAGTTTTGTTGGGCCAGCGGTTATGCATGTGGACAGGCGGTTTAATTTGTCAGAATTGCATTAAACTAAATATTTATTGAACCTTTGTTTTGCAATAACATTGACATCATTCTCTTCTATTTTTTTGAATAATGGTTGCAAGTCCGCAGAGTGTAGAGAATTAAGGATTTGAGCAGTTCTTTGAAATTTGGTTAAAGCATCAACGGCTTCTTTTATTGACTCGTCAATTTTTCTATTTACTTCTAATTTTACAGTTGATGTTGTGACGTGGTGCAGTTGACTTGAAGAATAAAGGTTTTTGAATGTGTTGAATATTATGTTATCTCAATTTCACTTTGTACGGATGTAACTACATGTCAAAATAGGACTTTTTATTACATGTATATCAATAATGATTTTCAGTTATGAATTAGTAATTGTTTTACTAATTCATATAACTCCAAAAAGCTATGTTGGAAAGAAGCCTTTATTACCTTCATTAGTTCCTGTGAATTGAGTGATCTTTTCTCCTTTAGAAAACGCTTTTGGTATAGATCTTTTGTTCTCAATTACAATAACTTACTTCGCCTTCCATTTTGATAAACACTAACCCTTTGTACTTAATAGATAAGTTAAAGAGCTTATAGGTAGGTGCTTAGAGTGAAAAATAGCGAGATTTAACTCGCCAACTTTTTTGATTTATCATCGATAACCTTTGTAGTTTTCTTATTCTCTTTGCCGTCACCAACACTGTCACCCTCTAGCGCAATGGTATGTTTGGCTACAGAAACTTTAGCGGCTAAATAGTCATTATTGTGCTTATTAGAGAAAATACCTGTTGCTACTGCTTGCCTCACTATAATTCCGGCCTGAGTTAACGAAGCTACTTTTTCGGGGTTATTTGTCAGTAAGTCAATTTCTTTAATACCAAGAGTTGTAAGTATTTGAGTTGCAACGGTAAAATCACGTAAATCATGAGCAAAGCCTAATGCTTTATTAGCTTCAAATGTGTCCATACCAGAGTTTTGTAGACGATATGCATCAAGTTTATTGTATAAACCAATACCACGACCTTCTTGACGTAAGTACAGAATAATACCACCAGTTTTAGCCATTGTTTCAACAGCTTCATCCAATTGTTTACCACAATCACAACGCGCTGAATGAAATATATCACCTGTTAAGCACTCAGAGTGTACTCTAACTAAAGGTACTTCATGCTTATCGAGGACATTATTAAATAACAGTGCAACATGCTCTTTATCATCTTTTAAATCTGTAAAGCTTACAAATTCAGCTTGATGAAGATCATTTTTGCCAATGGGAATCATTACTTTATTACGAACTTTTGCCATTTTGGCTCCTGCGGGGTTAAATAAGTGGCCTTCCAAGTCCATCTCACCCTTAACTGATTACACCTCGACGAATTTCAACAGCTAAAACTAACTAAAGTTCAGGTTACATAAATGAAATGGCTGACCAAGCACCTCAGTGATATCATGGCAACAAGTGTCATCAAATAGATGCCTAGCCATAAGTATTTAACTTTAAATTTTATCGTTTATCAAGAATGACACAAAATTTATTCAATTATTGCCCGTATAATCTATAGGGTAGGTTATAAGCAAGACTGAGCATTCCTACTTTTTATTACTCGTCCAGATCATCAATTAATGTATTGGGTGACGAGTACCACTTACATTGTTAATGTTCGACCATATGGCTGCATAAAATTTAGTTCAGGCCCAAGAGGTACTATGCCCGTTGGATTTATATCTAAATGGCTCATATAGTAATGGTTTTTTATATGTTTCATATCGACAGTTTCCGCAACACCTTTAACTTGGTAAAGCTCGCGTACGTAATCAATGATGGCCGGATAATCTGCTAATTTTTGTTTATTACATTTAAAATGATAATGATAAACCGCATCAAATCGGATTAAGGTCGCAAATAAACGCCAGTCAGCTTCGGTTATCGTGTTTCCTGTTAGATACCTACGTTCAGATAAAATAGTTTCAACCCAACTGAGAGCATCAAATAAATATAGAGTGGCACTTTCATACGCTTTTTGTGTGGTTGCAAACCCTGAACGATAAACACCATCGTTAATGTCTTTGTATACCCTAGTATTGATTTTATTTATTTCACATTGTAAATGCTTAGGGTAATAATCATCTAGATTATTAGTCAGTTGATTAAAGGCGGTGTTAAACATTCGAATAATATCTGCTGACTCATTACTGACGATTTTCTGCGTCTGTTTATCCCAAAGTATTGGTACCGTATAGCGTCCTTGATAATTAGAGTCTGATTTAGAATATAACTCACTCAAATAGTTAAAGCCATAAAGTGAGTCAGTCATTTGCCAGCCTTTTTTTAGCAGCAAATAGTCGACAACTGTGATATCAATATAATCTTCAAGTTGTTTTAATACCCTAAAAATTAATGTTCTGTGTGCCCAAGGACAAGCCAGTGAAACATAAAGATGATATCTATATTTTTCGGCCTTAAATCCAGATACTCCGGTGGGTCCAGCTGAACCGTCTGCTGTAATCCAGTTTCTAAATACACTGACATCACGACGAAAGTCCCCTTGTTCACTTTTAGCTTTATTCATTTTTTAATGCATTTAATCCTGTAAAATAAGTATTTAACCTAAATCATACTTTTAACTATGTTAGACTAATCAATGGCTTAGTGTGTGTGATCAAAAGTTTTTTGGCACATCTATTAATACAATCTCACAATCTGATAATGCTGTTAACGTGATAACCCCGCTTTTAACCACTTCTGCGCCATCACCTTTAGCCATAACAATGCTATGTTTTGGAGTCATCGATTTAATTTCAAATTCTCCATTTGATGCCAAAATGTAAGCCTGATTAGTTATTACATGCTCAATATCAGTTCCTTTAAGTAAATGACCACCAAAAATTCTAACCCCCTGATTAATAAATGCAGCGTGTTTTCTATCATCAGGAAAACCTGAAACAAGTAAGAACAACTTATTATCAACTGCTTTAGTTGGGAACTTTTTACTTTCCCAACGGGGTTTTATCTCAGGAATACTCGTTTCTATCCATATCTGATAAAGAGTGAGGGGGACATGGCTGTGATTATATTCAGAGTGGACAATACCACTTCCAGCGCTCATAACCTGGATTTCGCCCGCTTTAACAACACCTTTGTTTCCCTCACTGTCCTGATGAGTTATTTCACCCGAACGTATGTATGTAATAATCTCCATATTACTGTGGGGATGGGCACCAAAGCCACTACCTGGCTTAATGATATCATCATTAATAACTCGTAAGGCGCCAAACCCCATACGTCGTGGATTATAGTAATTAGAGAAACTAAAATGATGGTTTGACTTCAACCAGCCATGATTAGCTGAGCCTAATTTTTTATATGGATAATGTGTAATCATATGGACCTTATTGATTCGAAACTAACTAGATTTGTAAAGATTAAATTTAGTTAGCTACCCCTAAGCTCTCTGGTAGCATACAACAAGTAACTAAAATCAATCGCATTATGACCTATAATGTCGTCCATTTTATTTTGTAAAACCAGAAACCACCTTATACGATTCAAAGGAGTCTCGAAGTTCATCCTGACTAATGCAATACCCTTGCGGTGCTTTATCCCCACATGTGCATTTATTGTCATTATCTGTTCCACATTTTTGACGAACCATTTCTAAAATATATTCAGGCCCTAAATTACGATTACTAGCAACAACAGCCGAGGTAGGCTGAATTCTTTCTTGCTCATAATCTTTAAAAGCTTTGGCAATATTATCTCTGTTTATATCTAAATGTTTAACAATGGCAGTTACATCTAAAATGGCTTGGCAGGCCCCATTTGATCCAATGGGGTACATTGGATGCGCGGCATCTCCTAATAAGGTAATACGGTTATCACTCCAACTAGGTAGAGCATCACGGTCAACCATTGGGAATTCCATGATTTTTTCAGCATTTTTAAAAAGCGCATTATGGTCAAGGAAATCTATATCCCAATCACTGTAATCATCTATGAAGTCTTCTGCCTTAGCCTCTTTGTTCCAGTCAGCCTTATCAATCATCTTCTTGCCACGAACTTCTGCAACCCAGTTAACAAGAGGTTTTTCTGATTTAGTATCAATAGGGTATACGATTAATTTGAGATCCCAGTGCCCGAATGAAAGCATGGTTTTACCATCGAGATATGGCTTCATATATGTCATTCCACGGTACATGGTGATACCCGAGTACTTTAATTCATCTCCTTGGGGATACATTTTTTTTCGGACAACGGAATGAATTCCATCACAGGCGATCATCGCATCACCTTGATAACATTTAAAGTTATCTACGCTATCTTTGTCACCACAATGTATTGTTACCAAAGAAGCAGTTTGTTCATATTTTTTTAGGTGGTGTGAGTAATGAATTTTATCCGCGCCAATCACTTGTTTTACTTTGTCAAGTAACACCATCTGAACTAAGCCACGATGAATAGACAGCTGAGGCCAATCATAACCCGCATTGCGACCTCTAACATCAGATAGAATTTGTCTCCCTTGCGGCGTATAAAAATTGTAATGTGACGTTTCAACTCCCCCCTTAATTAAATCATCCGTAATATCTATTGCAGCTAACTCTCTTACAGCATGTGGTAAGAGGTTAATGCCTGCGCCTAATGGTTTAATCTTTTTTACTGATTCAAATATTTCAACATCGATACCTACTTTATGCAATCGCAGTGCCAGTGTTAGGCCACTTATGCCTGCTCCAATTATGAGTATTTTCATGTAAATCAACTTATATCTTTTATAGTTATTTATTAATCAGTAAGTTGCTATATAACTTAGGTTGCTATATAACAGCCTAAGTTAGTATAAATTAAACATTACAGGTCTTTTTTGTGATATTACTGCTATCGAGTTTTACTTTTCAGAGATTATCGAAGCTACACAAATGTTATTTACAGGTCATTAAACGACCTCTATGAGGCTATCTATTCTCTTGAAGGATTGACGTAATATTTCATCCACGTCTTTCATGGCAAGTTCTTCTGCGTAAGCAAAATCTATGTTGTTGATACCTATAAAATTCAAGGTATCAATTAAGTAATTTGTTTGGGTATCTTTTGGTGTCCCTTGGTAAAGACCGCCGCGCGTTGTCGCAATAGTGACCTGTTTAACATTATTCACCATGCCAACTGGTCCAGTGTCTGTATAATTGAACGTCAATCCCACTCTCAATACATAATCAATCCAAGACTTGAGTGTTGAAGGTATAGTAAAATTGTACATAGGAACCCCAAGTACAATATAATCAACTGATTTAAGTTCGTTAATCAACGTATTTGATAACTCTACTTCTTGCTGTTGCTCAATCGACAAATCGGCACTATCTTCAGCCATAAACGCAGTAACTGTTTGAGCTGTTAAATGCTCAATAGGCATAACAGACAAGTCTCGCTCTATCAGTTCAATGTCACCAAACCGCTTTTTTAAAGAACTAACAGTATGATCTACCAATTTAGACGATTGACCTTGATTAGAAAAAATAGAGCTTTTAATGACTAGTACTTTTTTCATTTTATATTCCTTTGTAACAATAATTTAATGTTAATAATCTTCATGACAACAGTTTACATTTGTTACAATCATAAAAAAGTCATCTTTATTGATAATAACAATCAGTAAATTTGATGTATTATTTATTAAGGAAAGTAAATATGCCAAAAGTAACATTAGATCAATGGCAAATGTTTCACGCTGTAATCAATGAAGGAAGTTATGCTCAGGCAGCCAATAAATTATTTAAAAGTCAATCCTCTATCACTTATGGTATACAAAAGCTTCAAGAGCAGTTAGGCGTTCGTGTATTGGTTATTAAGGGCAGAAAAGCGGTGTTAACAGAGGAAGGGGCGGCATTATTTCGTAGCTCAAAAACACTTTTGAAAGAAGCGAATGAATTAGAGCAAACCGCCACAAATTTATTACAAGGCTGGGAGGCTAAAATAAAAATCGTCGTTGATGCGATATTTCCCACTATCATTATAACTGAAGCATTAACTGGACTAGCAGATATATCACCCAGCACTCGGATTGAATACAGTGAAACGGTATTATCCGGTACGAGAGATCTACTCATAGATGGATCAGTCGATATTGCTATTATGGATAATGTCCCTCCTGGTTTTTTAGGTAAACCTCTACTTAATGTTGAATTTCAACCCGTAGCCCATCCAAATCATTCATTACATAAATCTGACAAATGTATTTTACTAAATGAATTAATAAAAGAGAGACAAATTGTTACCATGGACTCCGGTAGAGAAAGAAGAGACGCGGGCTGGTTAGGGGCTGAAAAACGCTGGTCTGTGAACCATATGCATATTGCGATCGAGCATGTCAGTCAAGGTTTAGGTTTTGCCTGGTTACCCCTGACGCGAATTGATAAGCATATAGAAAATGGCTCTTTAAAGGCCATCTCTTTAAAAAATGGAGGAGCACGTTATGTTCAAAGCTACATAGTTTTAAAAAATCCTGAACAGACTGGTCCTGGCATCAATAAATTAGTCGATACCTTAATCGAACTAACCGCGCTATATTTAAAGAAAAAACAAGTGTCTTAATATATTTAAGATGTACTACGCTAAAGTGAATTTTAGCGTAGTACTTAACATTTTATTCCTTGCTCTAACTAGTTATCACGGCCTTATGTTCAAGAAATAATGCATCATGTAACCTAGAAAGAGTCTCCGCTGCCATGACTTCGTTGCTCAAAATCATGCCGTATCCCCCATAAATACCCTGATATTGAAAATTAGAAAATCGTATATTGATATTAATTTTTTTCAATAAAACCACGGCTTGCTTAGTTAAACTTGAAACCCTGCCCCTCGGTCCTATGATACCTAGCCCAAAGAGGCTAGACGCAAGTAAATTTGCTCTTCCAGAAAAGTAATGGAGTACGCTGTGAGTTAAATTAACTGGAACTATCAGGTAAAATTGATAAGCTAAACCGTTTGGGTACTTAATTTTAAAAGTATGAAAATCACATTGAGTTAGCTGCTTTAATTTAAGGACATCTGTGTCAGACAGATGATTGATCTCAATTAAACTTTGTTTATGTAGGCTAGTTATAAAACACTTTTGATTAATAGTTGTTGGGCTCTCTATCTTAGTGAAGCAAGCATCATTTTCAAAGCTACTACGCATAATTATTTTTATATCAGTCCCTTCAAGTGCTTCTAGGGTTTTAGTATGGAGGATAGGGCTACCGAGTTTAGTGAGTAAACTTATTTGTTCTCGACACACACTAAGATATTGAAGAGCGTGTTCAACATCATGAGGATCCGCACTGTATATGCCTTTAGTATCCTTCCATATTGTGACACTACTGGCATCACAATAGCGGGCAATTAAAGTCGCACTATAATCACTACCATTCCGCCCAAGGGTAGTGGTATAACCTTCAGTATCTTGGGCAATAAATCCAGTCACTACATTAAGTTGTGAATCGTTCAATTTTTTTAAGTTAATTTTGTTTTCTGGGTGTGCTAATTTGCCATCATTTACTAACAAGAGATCTCGGGCATCAAATGCTATAGCGTGATAGGATAAATGATTTAAATATTGTGATAGCAGCCTTGCTGACCACACTTCGCCATAAGCTAATAAGCATTTCTCTTTTAAATTTTTTTCTGCTATTAGCTTCAAAATAACACTAAAGTCCTCATTAATAGTATGTATTTCAGGCTTTTCTACTTTACCCTCCAAAAGTTCTTCAATCAATTTTGTTTGAAAGTCTTTTAATTGCGTTATGGTGCTAATGACTCCTTGATTATCAGCATCTTTATAATATTGCCACAGTTTAACTAACATATTTGTTGTTTTACCTGCGGCAGAAACAACTATAATATCCCCAAATTGGCAATAAGAAGTTATAATATTTGCTACAGCCTGATAATGTGTGGCTGTACTTAAACTAGATCCACCAAATTTATGTACTGATCTGTTCATTTTTATTCTCTATTTCATCTACTAAATAAGTAAAAACATAATTAATAGCCACTACAATATTGAGACATGATGAATAAAATACCCTAGATAAAATGAGCCTTATGCTAGGGTATTTTATTATTTTTGGCACATAAATATGTGTTATCTGTACTGCGTGATATGAATAATGTTATTACTCATAACTTTTTTCATAGTTATGACTTAAATCGTTTATGGATCTATCCACTAAGCATTCAATTGAATGAGTTCGAATTTTTTTTGCCAATTGATTAATGATTAAGTTAGGATTACTGTGCTGAAAGATATTGCGTCCTGCACATAATCCTGTCGCTCCAGCTTTCATAACCAATTCAGTATTGTCGATGAATTCTTGATCATCAATAATATCACCTCCAGCAAAAAAAACTTTAATCAAGCCATTTAACATTAAGCTATTAATGTGTGATTTATTTTCAGGAATAGCTATTTTTATTGCATCAACACCAAGTTCGACCGCGGCGTTTGCTAGTTTTAGCATTCGCTCATTTTTTTCAGTACTATCTACACAATCCACTTTGTCGTACAACATAGTTAATACTGGCAAGCCATACTTATGGGCTTCATCGACAACTTTTCCAATAGTGTCTAAGTTATGAGCAAAGTTATTATTAGTAAAGTTAACTTGAATTGAAACTGCATCAGCTCCCAATCTGATTGCCGCCTCAATACTAGTAACGAGTTCTTTGGTATCTGCTGTTTTTGAAATAGCTAGCATTCCATTTAATTGAACAATAACTCCGGCATTTCCCTTAATTACATTATTTACGACTAATGATTCAAGCATGCCTTTATGAACTATTATTGCACTAACATTTTCATTGTTAATCCATCGTTCAATATCATTAAAGTTATTAATCCCTTTTATCGGCCCCATAGTTAAACCATGGTCAATAGGCACTATTAACCCTGAATTTAACCCTTGAAATAACAAGCGGCGCTCGCGTAACTTTCGTCCAATATAGCTCATATTCAATCCTTTAAAGTATGATTATTTCTCAATAATATCTTCATCTATTTTTATACCTACATGCCTGCCAACGTCTGTAAAGTGGCCTAATACTTTATCACCGGCTTTTAAATCAGATATATTTAGAGGTTTTGCTTCATCAGAGAAAATACGAACATGCCAATCATCTTGCATTAAGATACTTATTACTTCGCCGCTTGGAAATTCAGCTTCTATCAGTCTTAATGGTCGTTGTTCTATTTTCATTCGTCCAACCGGAACGGTTCTGACACGACCTTTTGAGTTAACCAACATTACAGTTGAACCTGATTTCAGTTCGCTCATATAATCAGTTAAGTTATCAACGTTGTAGACATAACTATGTACCGCACCCGCATTAATTCTAAATGGTCTTAATTCCATATACGGAAGGAAGTATACTTCTGGGCAACATAAAAACCCGCCTTGCGAAGTTGAACCAACAATCATACCTTCATCATCGTCAAATAAAGTAGCAGTGTCTATACATGCTCTATAACCCATACCAACAGGTTCAGATTTTGTAATAGTTCCGACCTGTAAAGACAAAGGCTTATGTTCACGTGCATCAAGTCTATTACTAAAGTCACTTAATATTTCATGATCGTTTGGAGAGAAAATAACCCCCTCAGAGCCATATTCCATTACGTTCAAGCAAACAATCGCGTCGTCAGAGTCATTTGGATCTTTAATTTCTTTTAGCAGAATAGTCTTGGTATTTTGTAGTGACGCAATCACTAACTCTAATGGAATATTCGTAGGGTCTTTAAATAAAATAGTTATAAAATCAAAGCCTAACCCTTCGTTTATTGAACTATGTAAGCTGGCATTATCATCAACATAAGAATCGTAACATGTCTGGTATCCTGCATTCTTGAATTCACTAACAACACTCGCTGCAACATAACTAACAACGTAACGGTTACCTTTATTTTCAAGAAATAGCTTGGCGTATTTTGATTCATTAAAGGCCTTCACATCACTTTTATTTTTTAGTTTAAGGATGATTTTCATTCTTGCAGGAGAAGCCTCTAAAAAGGCATCTAAACTCTTGTTTAAGTAGACAATTAAGCCCGTATATTTCATGTTTACAATACGAGTGTAGATATCATCCGTTGGTGATTCATTTTTCAGCTTGGCAGTATCAAACCAAATAACAGGTCCATCTAATCCTTCGCGTTTATCGCCAATGTTTTTGTCAATATTTTCAAGTCGAATCGCTTTACGTTTACTAATATTTTCTTTAGTCGCGAATTTTTCGTTGGTAGTGTTTTTGATTGTTTCTGGCGCACTTTCAATTGTTTGCATGTTAAATCCTTTTGTATGATAAATAGTTGAAATAATATTTTTTGTATTATATAAAATGTAAAAAATAACTAATTTTCAGTTATCTGTTACATGTTGTTTTGCCTTCATTTACATCTTATTTACTAGTATTTTTACTCTTTTTTTCAAACGGGAACACATCAAGCACATCGTATTCCCAAACATTGGTTGGAAAAATAACCACAAGTCGCGCAACCTTATCACCCACATTAATAAAAGAATGTGGCGCCATAGCAGGTATTTGCATGATATAAGGTGCTTTTACAACAAAAGTTTCCTCACCTACAGCATATTTAATCGTTCCATCAAGTAGTACATGAGACTCTTCTCCTGGATGGGTATGCATTGGGGGTGAACCCCCAGGTTGAGTATTGGTAACACCCACACTCAAATTGTTATACCCGTAACGTTTCCCTTCCATAACATGGACATGCTCTCCGGGTCCAGGGTGTAATAATGGTAAATTATTGAGCGGCACGGCATAATCTTCTACTGATGAAATAGTAGGTTTCTCATATTTAGATGGTAAAGAAAATGTTGCTAACGGTGTATAAGGGTGATGCTGAGCATGTAATAATTTTTTAGCCTCATCAATCGCAGTTACTCGTTCACCATGCTCGATTCGCTCCCCCTGTACAGCATCTGCTTGAGTATAAGTAACTGGACCTGGACCTGGCGCTATTTTCCCGTGATTATCATGGCTAAACGCAGATTTAGACATAATCATCATTAAGGTTACTTGTATAATTTTTGTGGTACTGACTTGAAATGAATTCATCATTTATGATCCAATTGGGCCATAAGATCATCAGATACACGCCAATGTTCAACAATTTTTCCAGCTTTTATATACTCGACCTGCATTTGATTAATTTCAACTGTTTTACCGGTTGCAGCAACACCAAAGAGCTCACCAAGATGGGTGCCGTACATAGTGCATCTTATGGCGACTTTATCTTCCGTGACAACCATGTCATTAATTTCAAACCTAAGATCAGGTAAGCCGGTTCTCATTGCAATAACAATGGGTTTAAAGCCTTCAGGTCCAGGGAGTGGATTAGGCATCCCTGGAGTATGATTAATGTATTTAGGACTCATTATCTCATCGAGTACAGCTAAATTCCCTTCATTCCATACTTCATGATAATAACGTTTAATTAGCTTTATATTGTTATCAAGTATCATTATTCACTCCTAAGTTATGCATAAAGGTAAAATCAGAGCGGATAGGGATAAAGGATGCTATTTCACGTGGTGCTCTTAATAAATCAGGCAAAGCGCGCTCATATTCAGTACGATAAGATTTATATCTTTGTACATTGAAGAAGTCATCACGATCAGTCCATGTTTCATAAAGCATAAAACGGCTTGGATCATCAATATCCTGATGAAGAACTGTATTAATAAAAGTAGGCTCAAAGCGCATCGCGTCTAATACAGGTGACAGCAATTTCTGATACGCATCTTCACAACCGGGCTTAACCCAATTAGTAACTAAAATGGTAAGAGGTTTCATATTACTTCCTATCGGCAGATAAAACCGCCATCAATATTTAAAATTTGGCCATTGATATGCTTTGCTCTATCTGAACAAAGCCATGCAACAGCCTCAGATATATCTTCTGGAGTAGAAAGTCGTCCTGTTGGACTATTATCACGGTTAGCTTGCTGCTGTTCTTCACTCCACAAACGACTTGTCATCGCGGTATTTTCTACACTACCCGGTGCGACACCATTAACGCGGATATTTTGTTGTGCATAATCCATCGCTCCACAACGAGTTAGCGCATCAACCCCAGCTTTGCTAGCGGTATAGATACTTGTGCCTGGTATGCCCCCCGTTGAAATATCTGATGACATATTAACTATGGTGCCACCGCCAGCAGCCTGTAATGCCGGTATTTGATATTTCATTGATAACCAAACACCTTTCAGGTTTATTTCCATAGTATTGTCGTATGTCGCTTCATCTAATTCAGCTAATGGAGCAAATTGACCTTCAACACCAGCATTGTTAAAGGCACAATCAAGTTGCCCATAACTTTCAACTACTGAGTCTACAGCGAGTTTTACGTCAGCTGCATTGGCCACATCACCAATAATCACAATAACCTTACCGCCAATAGTTCGGATCAAATCAGCTGTTTGTTCAACAGTCTCCTTTGTTCGGCTAAATAATGCGACATTGGCGCCTTCTTTTGAAAACAATAATGCAGCTGCACGTCCTATTCCAGCCCCAGCTCCTGTGATCAATATGTTTTTATTTTCTAATAATTTAATAACGTGTACTCCTTTAAAAGCTTTTACATAAAAGCCTGTTATAATGATATTGCTGAAAAACTCTTTTCTGTCATCAATACTGCTTATGTTCATTCCTGATATACAGTACCTATTAAAAAATTTTCTTAAAGGTTAATTTTTTAATGTTAACTATCTAAAAATTAAATCTATTTTATTTGTACCCACAAATAAAAATTAAAAGCATGATTATATCTAGGTAGATATAATGTAAGCACCTTAGACACCGCATTATGACCCCATCAATAACATTCACTTATGATCACTTTAATTATTTAAGAAGATCATCATGCGACGAACACCACAACAATGGCTTATATTTTTTAAAACCCAAAATTAAAGCCATTTATCAGTAAAACAATTTTGCTTTGAGCAAGGCCTATCAACTTCTAACTTTTACAAAAATAAAGCAGCCGTCACATCTAAAACATCAATCACCACAACGGAAGCATCACCGTTTTCTAACGTTTATTTACATCGAGGCCCCATTGTTTTCTGCTCGAAACAACGCAATAAATTGAAGCTACTTTACTGGGATAAAACGGATTTTTGTTTGTGGTACAAACGCCTTGAAAAAGATAAGTTCAAGTGGCCTAAAAACATGATTTGGCTACGTAACATTGATGGAGAGCAGTTACATTACTTGCTGAGAGGCGTTGATATTAGTGCGATAAATCCCCATAAAACATCGAGTTCGACTCGGATATTTAGGCGTTTTTGTTATATATCGCCATGAAAAATTATCCATTTACGCTCAGTAACGAGCAATTAATTCAGCGTATTTTAGTGCTTGAAGCTCTGTTGCCTGAACAGAGAAGTGTGCTTGATGATAATGAAAAAACACTACAGATTAATCAATAATCGTTTGACGATACTCCCCAAAAAAGGCGCTGAACTGACCAGAAAATCAGATGAAATAGCCACGCTAGAAGAACATTCGTTACATGACTCAACAGCGCTTTGGTGCTTCGAGTGAAAAATGGTCACCAGGGCAACTAGGTTTATTCGACGAAGCAGAAATACTAAGTGATGACGCTGAAGAAAGTACAGCGCTTGTTCCTGCCCACCAGCGTGGCCGAACTTATGTTAGGTGACTTTAGCGGTACGTTAATGACAGATGGTTATGCTGTTTACGCCGCGGTTGCTAAAACCAATGACTTAACGCATTTGGTTGTTGGGCACATGCCAGGCGTTATTTACTGATAACTACATGTAGTTATCAGTAAATATTTTATGAATTCACATGGGGTGCTTACTTATAATAATTGTAAGTGCTTGTGTTTAAACTGATAATGTTCATGGTGTTACTCAGTGCGAATGAGTATGACTGTACGTAGAACAACTGCAAGGTGTACACTCACAGGGATTTTATGACGGTCTTTCTTTAGTCCATTTATTTTGTGGTGCGCTTGTTATACGTGCGTATTACAACTAAAATTTTAGGGAAGTGCATATTGCCTTCTTAATTTAAAGGTAATTATTATGAAATATATAAAAAAACGTATGCCATTTTAAAGGTATTCGTTCGTAAACTTAGAATAGACACTAAACAACTTCAGACCCAAGAAAACATAAATCTTTTAATGGGAATCATGGGATGGAGGAAGCTCAAAAACTAAATACCTTATCGAGATGATTTTAGGAATGGCTGTTATACAACGACTAACTAAATCGTTATGGACAAACTTTAAGGGAAATATTTCTTCTTACGGACAAACTTTATGGTCACTGCATAAATGTATTGATGCAATTAAAAGGAAGACAATGTTTTGTATGAAAATAGGTAACATTCTAATAAGTATATAAAAATAGTCTTCGGTCTGAGTTGCTTTATTATGTATCACCTTGTTAAATGACTAGTTAATTAATTAATTAATTAATTAATTAACTAAATAAAGCCCTAAATATTAATTTATTCAGGGCTTTTTTCGTTATTATTTCATGTGTATTTATAACGAATGTTTAATGCATTTCTACCGCTATTTCTATCCATGCTTCGGCGGTACCAATTTCACCACCTATGCCCATGGTGGTAACAGTAAATCCGTTCCATTCATCGGTATAGCTTTTGCCTATTACTAAATGAGCATCTGTCCAATCATCGGCCCAATAGTCATCCTCTGCAAGTGAGTTAGGTGTCATATCCAACAGGTAGGACGTTGTATTCCAATAGTCTGTTTTATTATGATCGTCTGGCCAATAACCTTCAATATTCAGTAAGAAACCTTCTTTGTTTAAATAGTCTCCCTTAGTGCGGTATTCTAACCAGTAAGTATACTCACCATTGCCTGACTGAATTCTAAGGCCTAAGTTTTCACCAATTTCACCTTGGTCAAAGGCATAAATACGATATGTTCCCGAAGTGGTAATTAACGGCACGTTCGCTTTAATATCCCAAGCGGTAAAAGCATTCTTGTAGATAAGGTTCATGGCGCCAGAAGTCCATGCTTGAGTGCCCATTAAGCCAAAGACATTACCGTATTCAAATTCGCCTCGTTCCGTTTCATAATCACCTTGACCAAAAACAGTATCTCCACCATCAATACCTTGTGCATGATGAAAACCCATAGCATGACCCATCTCATGGGCAATTATTCCAGAGTTATATTCATTTAATTCTAAGTGACCTGGGCCACCAAGAGAATTACGATTATCAATAGCAGGCGCCGTGACTGCCGCAATATTACCCTTACCAGGGTTGTAAACGTCTACTCCCAGCTCTAACAATTTTGCATGCCATAACTCTTCCCAAGCATCATGATCATTATCATATACGGACTTATTTTCATCGATATAAATAATCGTTGGATGCAAGGTAAAGGTTACATCAAATTTACCGTAAGATTCACCATTAAAGTACTCTGTAACTTCATCGAAGGTTTGTTTCAGCTCACTCTCCGTTTTATCAAAAGGGGTATCTTTAAACTCAAAACGGTAGAAAAGAACATTGGCATAATCCTCCTCCCAGCGATTCTCAGGAACAGGTTCATCGCTATATGAGGCTTGTAAAGATACATCGGCAAACTCAGAAAATGGTTTTGCCCAAATATAATAAGTACCTTCTTTGGCTGATAAGTCACACGTTTCATTATTTCCGGGTTTGTAAGGGCGACAGTCATAACTCTCTTCGGTAGGAATACTGCCAAACTTAACATATAAATCGACATCACCTTGGCTGCTGGATGTTGGTGATATAGCTATTTGTACACTTGTGGCATCGCCAGGAACTTCAAATGTTTTATAAACATCACCGCCTGAAATTATTTGAGCTATACCATTTTTAAGTTTACTAAGGTCTGCGTTTGTCTCACCTATAGTTACGGTGTAATCTTCAATTTCACCGTAGGTAAAACCATCAGCATTTGCTGTACCATCACCATTCATGGCAATTCGCATTCGCGCAGTACCTTCACTAATATTGGCAAGGTTTAACGTGCCCTCTACCACAGCATCACGATTGCCACTGCCTGTAAACACTTCTTCATTACTATCAAAATTACCACTGTTATCACTATCAATCCAAATGGCCCAGTTGGTACCCCAGCTGGTGGTTGGGATCAGGGAAATACTGTCGCCATCACTAATGTTAAAGGTTTTGTTATTGGTAAAGTCAGCATAACCATCGTTATTGCCAGAAGTATGACTGTTATTACCAATTTCAACGGCGAAAATGTGTTCGTCATTTCCGCCACGAGGTGTTTCACTCAGGGCATAATCTCCACCAGAGCCGCCGCCATTATCGCTAGCATCGATGTTGATACTAAAGTCTTGGCTGTCACCGTAATAGTCATAGCCGCAAGAATTATCGCTTACATCACCAGCATGTAATAAAACACGAAGTTCTCCATTATTGATGGTTGCATTGCCAGGGATATTTAATGTTGCAGAAACGGATGTGTTACTAGCGCTGCTTGAAGTAAATACCTGTTCATTACTGTCTGAAAAGTCACCATCTGCATTTAAGTCGATCCATATACTCCAATAATCTTTATAGGCGGTATCATAATATCCGGGAGTGAGTGTTAATACATCGCCGTTTTTTATGATGTCACCATTGGATAATGAAGTACCATTTAAATGAATACTTTGTATATGTTCTTCACTGTTATTGGGATTTATTGAACAAGCAGCCAAGGCGGTTTGCATTTGAAAAACCGAAAGACATGTGGCGACGGCCAATGTTACCTTGTTTATTGTTAATTTTTTACGTTTAACCTGTGGTTTTTTGCTCTCTGTTATAGGCATAGTTGTTTCCTCCATTTTGTAATTATTTATTATTTTTTTAGTTATTAGGAAGTGAGTACATACAATAGGTAGTAGGTAATCACGGAGGTATTTATACTTTAGATGGGGGAATAACCAAACTATGAACGTGTAATTTTTAATCATTTCTTATCACGTAGTATCATGTCGTTACTCGTTTTAATACGGGTATTTATTGAGGTCAGTTCTTAATATTTAATATGCAACATTCACCAAAGCGCCTATTACATTAATAATGTTAACAAAATGTTACTTAAATCTATGGCGCTCATAAATCACAACTTATAATATAAAATAATGTCACTGATTTTCTATATTTCATGACCCTTTCAACCTCTATCTAAAGCGGTAGCGTTTTACTATTATTCGTTTTTTAAGATGAATGATTTAGGACGTTATAATGAATTTTGCTAAAAAGATCACACCAATATTACTTACTTGCAGTACGTTGATAATTTCGCCAATACAGGCGGAAGTTACAAAGTTTGTTGTCTGGGGAGATACTCCCTATAACCACTCTGTTGATGTGGACGATGTTGATAATTTAATTGATGCCATGGATACCTTAAATATCGAATTTTCAATACATGTAGGAGATATTAAATCGGGCTCATCTTCTCCTTGTAATGATTCTACATTAACGGTTGCCTACGACTTATTTCAACAAAGTCACCACCCTGTTATCTATACACCAGGGGATAATGAGTGGACTGACTGTTCACGGTCAGGATTTGATCCTTTAGAGCGACTAGATTTTATTCGAGGGCTGTATTTTGAAAGCCCGAAACAAAGTCTTGGACAAAATACCATCCCACTCGCGACACAAGCTGATGAAAGAGGGATGACACGTTATATTGAAAATGCTCGTTGGACAGAGAATAATTTTGTTTTTGCAACTGTGCATATGCCAGGCAGTAATAATGCAAAATCCATTGATGGGGGCGAGTTTCGTAGCCGAAACTACGCGAATAGAAAATGGCTAAGCGAAACATTTGCTCAAGCTAAAGCAAATAACAATGTGGGTGTTGTTTTGAGTATGCAGGCAAATATGTGGCCAAACCGTGGTAGTAGTGATGGATTTACTGAATTTAAAGCATTATTCGAACAAGAAGTAAAAGATTTTGCTAAACCAGTGCTCTTGGTACATGGTGATACTCATTACTGCCGTTTTAATGCCCCAGGAAGTAAGAGTAATCCTTTACCAAGCTTAAGTAATTTATGGCGTGTTGAAGTATTCAAACAGCCAATAGATGGTGTAATCATTTCGTTAGACCCTGAGTCTTCAAGGCCATTTAGTGCTGACTCTGTACTGGGGAATGATTGCCAAGGCATTTAACAACCCTAGACCTTAATTTATCTAACTATTAAGGCTTAATACTGGCTAAACCTCTTCATCGATAATCTCCATAAGAGGTTTACGCCTTTTGTTTAAAGTTAAGGGAAAATGTCTGGTCTTGCGTAATGACCAGCAAAGAAATAAGAAGTCACCCCTCTTAAAAAATAATCACCTCTTGGGCTATTACGGACAGGCTGTTATAGGCAAGTTTTAATTAACAAATCACTAGAGATTATTTTTAAATAATCTAGTTAACTCTTTAATATCATTTAATAAATCATTAACTAGTAACGAGTTAATTAATGATGCAGGCGTTGTTCCTCCCAATTCAGTATGCATAATAATAGAGAGAGAGCTTGAAGAAGTCGACAGCGATGTTAGACGGTAAGTTATTGTTGAACTGGCTCTAACGTATTTTGTTGCTTTATAAATATCGCTTAAAGGACTCAATTCAAGTGTCGCCAAACCTTTTTGTATTTCTACTTTTCTAACTGAGTGAAATACAAAATCTCTTTCAGACAAAGGCCAGGGCATAGTTAAAACTGAGTAGTAAATTTTTTCATCATCTGATATATGTTTAAGTAATTTCACACTCAGGCATTTCTTTATCCACGTCCAACATTTTTCATCATCGCTAAATTTAGCTAGTAGATGAACAAATGGCGTATTGAGTCTGACTTTTGCTTTAATTTCTAGATATTTAGAGTTGGCAATTTTTCGGGTATATATGTTTATGCTCTTTTCTGAGTGACGTAATTTCCACGTAGACTCTGAAGATGAATAACATGGATTAATCACTGAAATTAAAATAAAAAAGGTAATAAACCAGCTTGTGAATTTAAGTAATTTCATCTGATAATGAGTAACACTACTATGCTTGATGCTCATTTTTAATTTCGGATTTTCTGATTTCTTCTAGTCGGGCATATAAATGCTCGGTAAAAAAACCATGCATTAAAAATCGTTGTCCTAAATTCCATGGGCCAACTAAATATTGAGGGTATTTATTATAAGCGTATTCAGTTAAACAGGGTTCGCCGATAATTTTTCCAATGCGTATTGCGATAGACTGATCTAAATTAAAACCATTAATAGCATCTCGGTATTCATCTTTTTTTAGTAACAAGCAAAATAAGCACATAAACAAAGCATGTGATGTTTCAAAATCTAAGATTTGAGTACATTTTTTATCGATGGAAAACTCACTCATATCGATTGGTTGCCAGCTATCCCATTTTTTAATTGTTTGTAGCGGTTGGCTATTTAAATCCTGACAACTCCCCAACTTGATAAAACAATCAAACAGTTCTTGGTCGTGATTAACAAAGGTACTTTTTAACATATCATTTATTGTTTTAGGATATAAATTTACTCGGTGTTGATGACCGGAGTTTTCAGATAAAAAGTTAAGAATGTTAGATTCAGTGGCAAAATGTCTCAATATTAAAAGATTTGCTTCAGGCGATACAAAGATTTTACAGAACCAACAAATTGTTTTTTGTAAAAAGTCATGAGCGCTGAATTGTGGGAAGGGTAATCGTTTAATAAACCAAACGATATGAAGTAGAACAGAGAAAAAAAGCTGTAAAATAGGCCTAAGTACCCATCTAAATCCATTGTCTAAATCTTGCAACCATAGTTTCACTGCTGCACTTTCAATGGGGAGGGAATCATCTTGACTAATGGCTTGTAGATATGAGCTATGTTTAGACATTATCTATCTCTTCTAGTTGTAGCTGGTATAGTTTTGCAACCACTTTAGCTGTTCTAATAATGCCATCTATATTTTTTTGGCAAGTCGCAACGCGGTCAATTAATTTGTACAATTCAAGTAGGTGGTTTTCATCATTTTCACCGTGATAATCCATGAACGATGTTATTTCAGTGTCAAAACTGAATTGTTCATTTATGTACTTTGACCACTTACATGCCATTTTATTGCCAAGGCCCTCAATTATCCACATAGCGCCTATTAAATCGATAGGATTAGGCTGGCTTGCTCGATACATTAAAAAACCATGTAATGCTTCAGAGCCTGTATTTTTTTTGAAGGCTGTTATTGTTTCTTGTTTGCCGCCAGTAGCAATGTAATCTGCTTCAAGCATTAAGTAATCTTTATGTTCTTCATGAGCATGGTGAATAACAATTGATCTGACGTCTGAATAATCACGATCAAAACTAGATGCACATCTACTTATCCAGCGAGAGCCTTCAATAACTTGTTGTCTTAAATTCAACAACAGCTGCTGGTAATCTTCGATGCTTAAGCGACCTTGTTCTAACCTTTTCACAATGGGCACTTTAGTGATTGATAAATCAAAATCTAGCCATGTTTTTAATAATGCTTGTAAACAGTTTTGCCCCAATTTTGTTAATACCATTTGTTCCATGAAAGCTACTCCATCACTGTTAAGTGCATATACGCACAATTAAATCGGCCACTTTCAGGTACCATACAAAATATTGTTTCACCGGCTTTTAATTTCTTAGTTTTAATAAATTCATCCAACATAATGAATATTGAAGCGCAGCCTGTATTGCCTCTTTCATATAAGTTTGTATACCACTTGCTTTCAGGAATACTCGCACCTGCAGTTTCAAGCATGTCGAAAATTTTACTTTTAAAATATTTAGACGAAAAATGACATAAAACATGATCAATTTTATTAATCTCTACTTTTCCTTGAGTGATTAATTTCAAGAAACCTTGAACGCCAATTGAAACGATATTTTCTAATAACCGAACATCTTGGCGAAGCATTAATGCACCTGCTTTTTCTGCTTCACTATACGTTTCGTAATCTTGCCAAGATTTATGTTCATTATCTTTTGCTATACCAACGGACATACAAACAGGGTAAACATCAGCGTGTGAAAAACTTTTTATCCAATCTATTCTGATGCTGGTACCTGTTGGTCTTATTTGATTTTCAAGTAATAATGCCCCTGCGCCATCTGATAACATCCAGCGTAGAAACTCAGCATTGAAGTCTACAGCTTTATTAGTTACTTGCTCGTAACGGCTCCTTTTAAATAATCGAGAAGTTAATTCACTTGCGATTACCAAAGCGTTATCGGCTTCATCACATTTAATATTGGTATAAGCTGCTTTTAACGCCATCATACTGCTTGAGCAAATGCCATGGCTGGTATGTAATTCAACTTCAGATAAATTAAGTTCTGCCTGAACCATACTACCAAACCCTGGGAGAACGAGATCTCCTTGGCTTGTCGCGCAACTTAACATTTGTATTTTAGATGCTGCAATAAAGCTACTTTCTATGCAGCTTTTACCCGCAAGGGCAGCCATTTCACCATTCGATATATTTGTTTGTTGTTTATCATTAATCGCGTAATGGCGTTTGGTAATACCATTTGAGTTTAATATTTTATTTTTTAATCTACTTTTTTTACCGTTAATTAGACCAAGAACATTTTCAATTTCTTCATTGTCGATGGCTTTTCCCGGTAGGTATCGCCCTGTACTATTGATATAAACAGCCACTTAAATTCCTTTTTTATAAAATACTTTCAGACATCTTAAATTTTCTTCTATATATGGAAATACGCAAAGAATACACATAAACGCTATATAAATTGGTAAATAGCTACTGGAACCATGCGGCACTTCGATTAAAGCTAACGACATATTATCAGCCCAATTGAATGTTATTAATAACAAGAACTGATCCCAGTTAATCATAAAAATAGAGATCAACATGTAAAAAGGTAATGAGCCTAAATAGGTATGTGCATGCATCTCCCAAATTGAAATCACACGTCTTGGCGCTGCATAGCGAACGTCACAGTGCGCAACAATTTCATGACAAACCCAGGTGAATATGCAGATGAGTAATATAAGTACATTTACTTTAAACAGTAAACATAAAAGAATGGGCAGCCCCATTTGAATGCCCATTAAAGAATGCATTAGTGATTCTTTAATGCCTGAGGTTATTTCAATTTTCGTTGCTCGATGGCAGCACCAATCAACAAAGCCGGCGATTCCCCAAAGAGGTAAAAAGACGTAAAGCATTGCGCTTACGAGAAGGGTAGAAGTATCCATTTCCATTTAAACCATTATTTTTAATTGGATAAATGGTACTAAATTCCTTAATAAACATACAGGTATTTATAAGTTTCAGAAATAGAGGTGTTTATTTTTATTAATTATAGGTGTATTGGTTAAGCTATTTCATTGCTGTTAAAGCAATAGTTTGTATTGATCAAAGTGACGATATATAGCATAGAATAACAGGTACTTACGCTGTTCAAATCTGTAGTTATCCATCACTCAAAACTTAAACTCAAGTCTGTATTCTATTCTAATAAGGTTATTTCAATCACAGATGACTAGCATTTATCTTTAACTTCAACAAAATCACTAAAGCATTGAATAATAAAATTAAATTTAAACCACCTAATACCTAATAATTGTATTGTTATATATTGTATACAGTATGTAGTATTTATAGTATATTTCCTTAGGTGGTTTTTTGATCGATTTAATAACGTTGTCTTTACAACTTGTTAACTGTCGGTATAAAAATCATAAAATACTAAAAATAAATAAAATAATAAATAGTGTGATTAGTAATGGTGTTGTGTTTATTCATCAGCCGTTATTTAGTTACCCCCAAACTATGTTTTTTAAAACATGTACAGGAGAATTCCATGTCCTTGCAATATAAAGCCCATTCGTTAATGGCCTTAATGTTAACAGCGTCAAGTACGGCCGCATTAGCTGGTCAATTACCAACGTCAACAATCAATAATAATATCTCGGCAAACTCTCAACTTAGCGAAAGCCAAGTGTGTGGTACCGATAAAAACAAACAAGACTGGCAAGCTATACAACAAGAAAATCAACTACAATCACAGTTGAAATTAAAAAAATCACTCACTAGCTCAATGCTTAAGATGTCATCACAGCCGCAAGCACAAGCGTTAGCCGTGAATGGTAATGGCGTAGATGGTCGTTATTATATCCCTGTAGTTGTGCATGTTTATGGCGATCAATATAACTGTACTGATGCAAGCGCTTATTGTTTAACAGAAAGTAAAATTATTGATGGGCTTAATAAAACCAATGAAGATTTTTTAGGCACCAATACTCAAGATGGCCCTATCGCAGCAGAATTCGCCGCACTTAGAGATAACTTAAATATTGAGTTTGTTTTAGCGAAAAAAGATCCTCAAGGGAATGTAACTAACGGTATTGTGCGTTATCCAGCTAAAGCTGGTTACGGTGATGGAGCCAAGTTCGACGCTGAAATTGCTGCGGATTCTTGGGACAACTTTAAGTACATGAATATATATCTCATGAATGATTTATATAATGACGGTACAACCAGTAGCTCTGGTGTGGCTTGGTATCCACAAATGAGTATGTCAGAAGCCGGCTTATCTCGTGTGGTTTATAATGGTAACTTTCTTGGTACAAATACTGGCGAAAACTTCCGCTCAGTATTAACCCATGAATTTGGCCATTGGTTGAATCTACCTCATACCTTTGATGGTGATGTGTGTTCTGTACATCAAGAAGCTTTTTGTGAGTTAACCGGTGATAATAACTGTGATACGCCACAAATGAGTAGTAGCATTTTACAGAATAATGCACCGAATTGTGTAGGTGAAAGTACTAACACTGAAAACTTTATGCATTACTCTGATAACTATGCCATGTATACCCAAGGCCAAGTTAGCAGAATGACAGCGGCATTACACGGTGGTGCTCGTTCAACGTTATGGAGTAACAGCAACCTGATTGCGGTTGGTCTAGATCAGTATACTAGTAATACTCCACACAATTGGGATGGCACTGGTTTAGATGTGGCGCCTACAGGCGTTTTACTTAACGAATTTACTAATCTTTCGGCGTTAAAGGGTGATACAACAACGTTTGAAGTGAATTTACCTCAAGGCACCGAAGCTGCTGCTATTTATTTGAAGGGTTATAATCAAGATCCTGATATGTACGTAAGTAAAGGCGTGGCACCTTCAAAAAATGGTGATACTTGGATAGCTGATTATATTTCATTTAAATCTGCAGGTACGCCAGAGTTAGTTGCTATATCCTCGCCATCATCAACTCAGCCATATTTTGTTACAGTAGATGCATTTACTGATTATTCTAATGCGACATTGGAAATATTATCGGTTGATGATCCAAGTTTATGTATTGGTTGTGAGCGAGTTTTCTTAGCAGAAGAAACCAATTTATCAGCAATCAAGGGTGATGCATTTAAAAGTTATCAATTTGAAGTACCAGCTGATGCTAACCGTGTAGTCGCAGTGATAGCAGGTGGCTATCAAGGCGATCCAGATATGTACGTCAGTGTGAATTCTGTACCTACAACGGCTGTTGCAGATTGTAAGCCTTTTAGTGCACCACGTTTAAGTGAGTATTGTGACTTAGGTGCTGGCGGCGGTACTGTTAATGTTCTTATTGACCCGTTTTTAGATTACAGTGGTGCAACGTTTAGATTGTACTATGAGCGTAATATCGATACTTCAACTGGTTTACCTACAGCAGAAGCTAACGGTGCTTACAACGGCGTTATAAACGAAGTAATTAGCTTTAGTAGTGCTGGTTCAGTTGATGCAAATGGCAGTATTATTGCGTATAGCTGGGACTTCGGTGATGGTGGTACAAGTACTCAAGCAAACCCGAGCTACGCTTATGCTAGCAATGGTACTTACAGTGCAACATTAACCGTAACTGACAATGATAATAATCAATCATCAGATTCAAGTATTGTTAATATTAGTGCAACTAATGAAGCACCGATAGCGCAAATGAACGGACCATTTGATGAGTTTGTTAATACCAGTATTGCCTTTTCAAGTGCTGGCTCTATCGATAATGACGGGTCAATAACAAGTTATTATTGGAGCTTTGGTGACGGTAGTACTAGTACTTTAGCTAACCCTAATCATACCTATCAAACGGCGAGTACATACCCGGTTGAATTAACCGTAACTGATAACGATAATGCCTCAAGTACAGTTTCAACAACGGCAGTTATTAAGTCGGTTCTTGTTGATTATTGTGCAGTAACGGGGAATACCGGTTATGAATGGATTTCGGGCGTTACGGCTGGCGGAGTGTCGAATAACAGCGCTAAAGAAGGTTATGCTGATTTTACCAGCATTAATATGCCATTAACTGTAGGTAATAATGCTGTTAGCTTAACGGCTGGTGGTAATTATTCAGAACATTGGGCTATTTGGCTTGATACGAATAACAGCGGTACTTTTGAAGCATCAGAAAAACTACTTAGTGGTTTGTCTGGCAAAGGCACTGTAGTTGGTGATTTAGCTATTGATAATGCATTAGTTGGTCTAACAACTCGTATGCGTGTAGTGATGAAATATGGCAGTGCACCGACTAGCGCTTGTGGTTCTATTGGCGATGGTGAAGCTGAAGATTACATGGTGACTATTGTTGATAGTGGCAATGTGGCACCCGTTGCTCAAGCAAATGGCGCATATGTTACCCAAATTGGTAATGCAATAACTTTTGACAGCTTAGGCTCTAAAGATACTGATGGTAATATTGTTAGTTACTTTTGGGAATTTGGTAACGGTGCACAAAGCACTGATGCGAATCCAGTATATGCATACCCAGCAGTGGGCAACTATACTGCTTCATTAACGGTAACTGATAACGACGGTGCAGCTCATACTGATACAGCAAGTGTGACTATTGAAGCAAATGTTCCAAGTATCGAAAATGCTTGTTTAACTAAAGCCGCCATTACTGGTGGTAGTTTAACTGCAGGACAGGCTGAATGTTTAGGTACTAGTAGCGCTGTTTGGCTTAGTTTAGGTGATGTTTCAGCTCATCAAACTGTGTCTATTACTACAGGTCATGGTCAAGGAAATGTAGACATTATTTATAAAAATGGTGGCTGGCCAAGTGATAGCAGTTTTGACGGTCAATCATTAGGTAATGGCTCTACCACAACTTGTATGTCTTTAGCTGCAGGAAACAACTATTGGTCATACTTAAAAGTGACTGGTGGCGCTAGTGATGCAACTATTTTAGTAGAGTTTGATAGCGCAAGTTGTCAGTAGACTCATAGCATTAAGCACTAAAGTATAAAGAAAAATAGCAAAGGGCAGGGTAAATTTAAATAATTTATCCTGCCCTTTTTCTTTGCCTAATTTTTGTCTTA
The DNA here is from genome assembly GCF_000764185.1 of Colwellia psychrerythraea. Classification (GTDB taxonomy): domain Bacteria; phylum Pseudomonadota; class Gammaproteobacteria; order Enterobacterales; family Alteromonadaceae; genus Colwellia; species Colwellia psychrerythraea_B. The sequence continues at coordinate 310,326 of NZ_JQEC01000002.1, read as the reverse complement.
GTTATTTATTCAAACAGTAAAGTAAAGCTGCCTTCAATAGACTCTTGATGACCGTCGGTTGAAGACAAAGAAAAATCAAAATCGGATTTTATATTTTTATTATCATTGTAAAAATCAAAATTTATAGTACCAGAATCGCTCTCAGGCAAGTTACTAATTTCTGGTAAGACATTGCTGTATATTTTAGCAAAGTTGTCAGTCATGAAGCCTGTAGTTAAAAATGCAAATAAATTTGTTGGGTGCTTATCTAATAGAAACTGTAGTTCAAATGGATTGCCCTGATATTCTGTAAACAAACGCAGAATCGAAGCTTTGGCCGTTTCCGAAAGAATGTCGTTAGAATCATATGATTTGACTTCAGAGGTAACCACAATTCCGCATACTTGAGTTGTGTTAGCAAGATTTTCGTAAGATGAAAAATTAATGTTTAGCTCACCATTTGATACTGACCTGTTATCACTTTTCTTAGTGTAAGCGCTTGTCATTACGACTTTATCGCCACACATGCGTTCCAATCTAAATTCGTTATCATTTTGGCTAATATTTAATGAGCTGCTGGTCTCACACTGAACATCCGCTGCAAATTCATTGATATTAATATCGTAGGTATCCGTTAGACCACACTCTGACAGAGTAATCGTCTCGGTGGAAACATTTATGGCTTCAATGTATGTAAGGTTCAATCGTCGGGTTTCAACAGTTATGGTATTACCATTACTGTTGATTGTACTGGTAAAGCTTACTTGTTCGTTAAACCAGGTGCTGCTTGAAGTAAGTCCGTCAAAATTTAAGCTATCAACCTTAGGCAAACCTGATTGTGGCATATTGCCGTTGTTCTCGTTAAGGGATTCAATATTGGCCACTATTACAGATGTTCTCTGGTCAGAAAAACCAATGACTTTGCTTGAATCATCAAGTTCTACCTGAATGCTAATTGTACTTAATTGATCTACATTAGGTGCAGTAAAGTTAATACTGTCAGTACCTTGACCAGTAAAAGTAATGCCCTGGCTTACTTGCCAGTTAAACTTTAGCTGATCGACCCCTTCGCCAACTAAATTTAAAGTTAAACGAACTGTCTCTCCTTCATTAACCGAGATGAAGGTTGGCAGAGCTTGATAAGTAATCTTTGGTATCTCCAAAGGGGCTTCGTCAGTTGACCCGCCACCACAGGCAGACAATAAGGTTAAAAATGTAGTTAATATTATAAAGTGCCAAGCGCTGGCTCCCTGTAAATTCATGAAAATTCCTAAGTTATATTGATATGAATGCTGTAAAGCGGGGCATTATAGTTATTTAATTTAGCTAGTTCAATTTAATAAAAAAAGCTTAGGGAATAATAAGCTGCACCTTTATTGTCAAATCAAAAGTCTTCTACTGATGATGAATGAGCCATAGTCAATTGAAAAACTTACTCTGATCTTAATTTTTACATTAGCCATATCAGCTGTTGTGATGACATGGCAGCGAAAAAGAAAGTCTAGTTAAAAAAGTATGATGCTCCTTGATGATATTTTATTTAACTGTATGCTAAAGCCTAGTGGTCGGACCTTTTGTTTCGGTAATTTATTATAGAGAGTAAGGTTAAGCAATGAAGCAACAGTCGTTATATATTCAAGGTGAAGATTACCGGTTACACCTTCGTCATATTTCCAAAAGTTCAGCTGGCACGCCTGTATTAATGATTCATGGAGTTATGGAAAATGGCCATATTTTTTATACTAAAAAAGGTAAAGGCTTAGCCTGCTACTTAGCTGAACAGGGCTTTGATGTATATGTTGCTGATCTTCGTGGCCGCGGGCAAAGTACACCAATAATAAGTGCTAATTCTGACTTTGGTCAATTTGAAGCTATTACCCAAGATATTCCAATGTTTCTAGATTACATAACCAAACATACCAATAAAGCCATGCATGTTGTTTCTCATTCATGGGGAGGTGTATTAATGGCGAGTTGTTTAGCGCGTTATCCGGAGCGTTTATCACAAGTGTTAACTAAAACCTGTTTTGGTACAAAAAGATCGGTAACTGTAAAAAGTCTAGAAAAGTTTCTCAAAGTGAATATGTTTTGGAACAACGTTGCGATAAAGTTAGCCAATAAAAAAGGCTTTTTAGACGCAAAAAAGTATGGGGTAGGCGCCGATAATGAAACAAAAAAATCTCTGAAACAAAGTGTTGCTTGGGTTAAGAAGGGGGCTTGGATAGATCCTCATGATGGCTTTGATTACAGTAAAGCGGCTGAAAATATTTTGTGGCCACCGTCTTGGCACTTTACTGGAGTAAAAGATAAAGTTTTAGGGCATGAGCAAGATGTAAAAGCTTTTATTGCCGAGTCATATAATCATCAAGCCAAGTTTAATTTACTTTCAAAGAAAAATGGTAATGCCATAGATTACGATCATATTAATATTTTGACTCATCCACAGGCAGTTACCGATCATTTTCCGCTGCTGGCTGAGTGGCTAAAAACGCATTAATCTTTGACAATGATGAAGGTTAAATTCATCTAGTCTTATTTTTATCAGCAAACCATTGTTCTAAATATTCAATGCACAGTAATAATTTTTCTGGCACAAAATGTCGCACTGGGTATAAAGCATAAAGAGTTAATAATGGCTTGTTAGCCTCGGCTAATACTTCAACTACTTCACCACTATTAATAGCTTGCTGGCAAACAAAGTCAGGGATAAAAGCAAGTCCTAATCCTTGCTTAATTGACTCCATCATAAACATAGTATTATTAACACGTAAGTTGCCTTTTACAGTAATGCCATCTTCAATTGGCCAAACATTTTTCCCTTGAAAGTAGCTATAGATGAAACAATTATGGTCTTTAAGGTCTTGAGGCTGGGTAATGGTTGCATGCTGGGCTAGGTAGCTTGGTGATGCACACACTTTATAAGTAAAATGGGTTAGTGGTCTGCCAACATAATTTGAGTCTATCGGTTTACTTGAGGCACGAAAACCTAAATCAAAACCTTGCTCTACCAAATCAACACTTTCATCACCTAAATGAATATCGAGCTCAATTTCAGGGTTGGCCTGCATAAAGTCAGCAAACAAATGTGACAGGTCGGTAATGCCTAGTGCCATGGGCGCGTTGATTTTAAGTTTACCACGCAGGTTTTGTTGTAAATCTTGAACAAAACTATCGGCGTCATCTAGTTTTTCCAGTATTTCTCGTGCTCGCTGTAAATAGCCCTCACCGACATGAGTTAGTTGTACGTTGCGGGTCGAGCGATGCAATAATCGTGCACCCAAATCAGTTTCCAGTCGGCCTATCTCTTTGCTAACCATAGATTTTGATGAATTCACCTGCTCAGCTACTCGAGTAAAACTGCCTAAATCGGCTAAGCGCACAAATAACTTAATTGCTCGTAGTTTATCCACTTGTTTGTCCTCTTAATGACATTGTTATAGCACAGTTTTATCTGTGTTTTATGAAATTACATTGAAGTTATTGTTCTCAATTTGAGGACAGTATATGCACATTGTTGGTATATATGAAAACAAAAACTGAGAGTAAACTTCTTTCATCGCATTGAGGCAGACATTGGCATCGAATGTGTGAACTAACCAATTAAACAAACTTCATCTTTTAGGAGAATACCGTGTATAAACTTTATTATTCACCAGGCGCTTGTTCTGCAGCCACTCAAATTGTTTTGCGTGAATTGGCTCAAGAAGTAAATATTATTGATGTACACCAACTTGATGACTTCAAAACAATCAACCCAGTTGGCGCGGTGCCCACATTGGTTGACGGTGATAATACCTTCGTAGAAGGTGCGGCGATTATGTTGCATTTGCTTAACAAACATAAAAGTCCATTGTTTCCTGAAAATGAAAATTCTCGCCAACAGGCAATTGAAAACATTATGTTTGCAAATGCCACTATGCACCCTGCCTACGGGAGATTATTTTTCTTAACACAACATATTAGTGATGAAAAAGTGCAGCAAGAAATTTTAAATACTGCCGCCGAAAGTATTAATCAGTTATGGCAGGTTATAGAAAATAAATTAGCTGACAAAAGCTTCCTAGGTGGGGATAGTCCCTCAGCAGCAGACATTATGCTGACTGTTTATTCTCGTTGGGGGAGATATTTTTCGGTAGATATTATCATAGGTGAAAAAACGTCTAAAATGCTCAATGCCGTGCAAGCCATGCCGAGCTATATCAAAACAGTACAAGCCGAACAGACAGCTTCAGTTAAATAAAGCGGAGTAAAATATGGAAAATTTTCAAAGAGAACTTAACCATGATAGTAACGACTTTGCGGATATTACCGCCATCTTAAACGGTTATTTTGATGGTCTGCATCATGGCGATGTGGCTAAACTAGAATCACTATTTCACGAGGATGCCTGGTTAAAGGCACCAGGTAGCCGACGTTCATTAAGCCAGTGGTTAACCGATGTTGCCAGTCGGCCTATACCGGCACAACTGAACAAGCCATTCGACTTTAAAATATTAGCCATTGATCTCGTTCAAGACCAAGCAATGGCGAAAATTCACTGTCCTTTGTTTGATTTTAACTATATCGACTTTCTCGGACTGCTTAAAGAGCAGGGGCAGTGGCGCATAGTCAGTAAAATGTATACCAACATTAAGGCTCAATCATAATGACAGCATTCCCGCATAACAAATTAAAATGGTGCACGACATTGTTTGTTCTGGGTGCCCCGTTGGTTATAACAAGAATTAGAGCAGAAAGTTGCCCGCTATAAGACATTTAACATTAATAGTATTCCAGCATTTATTTTAAATGGAACAATCTAGTTTATGGTTCAAATTAGGTGCAGTATTTCGAAGCAATCTTGTCAGATTACTTAGATGAATGAATCACAACTCACTGTTAAGTCATTAATGAGAAACACACAAAGGAAAAATCATGCCGTATATTAATGTAAAAATTACCGACGAAGGTGTAAGCAAAGAACAAAAACAAGCCATTATCAAAGGCTGTACTCAGCTAATGGTTGATGTGTTAGATAAAAATCCAGCCACAACATTTGTCGTTATTGATGAAGTGAATACCGACAACTGGGGCATTGGCTTTGACCAAGTTACCGAGTTGCGTAACCAAGCATTAAATTCCGGAACGAAATAATTATGCTGAACTAATCAAAGATGAGATTACTAACAGTGTAGGTTTTAAGGTACTGGCTGCTCACTGAATTATCATCCTGTTAGCTCCAATTTTAAGTACATATTTTAATATGTAGAGAAAGCGCAATACTAATACCTTGACATAATAGTCCATGGACTATAGTTTTGTGTCAAGTTTTAACAAATGCTGCCCAGAGGTTGACATGCATACAAATATAGCGATTTCATTTTTAAAAACTGCCCAATGGCTAAATAGCGAAGTGTCTCGTCAGTTAGAGCCCTTAGATTTAACGGCACAACAATTAAAGGTGCTATCTATTGTAGCGTTATCTGAAAATAAACAAGCGACAGTAAATGAAATCAAAGCCCAAATGTTTGACCCAATGTCTAATGTTTCTCGGTTATTAAACAAACTGATGGGTAAGCAGTTGATCATCAAGGTAAGAAACCAAGAAGACCAACGTTTAGTGCACATTAAGATTACCAAGTTGGGGATTGAATCAATGTGTGCGGGGAAAAAATTAATGGATCAAGGGCTGTCCGCTGTGGGTAAGTTACAGGATGATGAGCTTGAACTATTAGCTAAATTGATTAGCAAGATCAGGTCATAAATATTTATCCATATATAGTCCATGGATTCTAACTTCATGGTTTGTTTTTCTGAGTGTTTCGAAAGGAGTAAATAATGAAAATAGCCATATTAGGTGCTGGTATTGGCGGGCTAAGTTCGGCCATTGCTCTAAAGTTAGCCGGCTTCGACGTGGAGGTTTATGAAAGGCACTCAACAGTATTAGGTATTGGTGCAGGGATTGTTTGTTGGCCTAACGCTTCGTTTGTTTTAGAGCAGTTTGGTGTGTTAACTGCGGTAATGCAAGTTTCTGGCAGATTGAATAATATGAATCGCTTCAACCAAGATGGGCAGCAGCTTGGTTCGCTTGATATTAATAAACTTAATGAGTTGATGGGGTATGTTAGCTATTCAATTATTCGTAAAGATCTAATGCAGATACTCACGCAGCGTCTGCTTGAATTGCATATCAACATTCATTATCAGCATAAGGTTATTGCTTTATCAGACAGTGATACCGGTCGAGTAACTGTTAGTTTTGATAATGGAAAAAGTATTCAGCCTGATATTGTTATTGGCGCAGACGGACGTATGAATTCAATTACACGCAACTATGTTAATGCTGATAACCTACCAGTTTATCAAGGTTTTATTAATTGGATTGGTGTTTTTGAAAGTAGTGATAAAATATTTAACGATATTTCAGTTGCCGATTACTGGGGGGTAGGAGAGCGTTTTGGCATAGTACCCGTTTCAAGTCATAAAGCCTATTGGGCTGGAGGTATTGTCGAAGAAAAGATTGGTGACAGAAATTCAACAAACTATAAAGACGAATTAACTGCCATTTTCAATCATTGGCCAACTCCTATTGCCAACATTATTAATAACACGCCAATTTCTTCTATTAATAAACTCTATATTCATGATCATAATCCCATTAAAAATTGGCATAAAAATAATGCATTATTAATTGGTGATGCGGCACACGCAGCATTACCAACTTCTGGGCAGGGAGCTTGTCAGGCACTGGAAGATGCTTGGCACTTAGCTAATAGCTTAAAAGCACATGCAGAGAATATTTCACTGGCATTTGACCATTTCACTCAACTAAGACTGGATAAAACTACTGGCATAACCATGGGAGGACGACAGTTAGCGGCTGCTATTTTTAATAGAGATGCTGAATTTTGTCAGCAAAGAAACTTAGACGCTAAAGCTAACAATTATCAAAATTTAGTTATGGGAATGGCAAAAATCTGGGGCAGTGGTTTGCTCTAAGTAATAACAAATGGATCACTTAATTAGTCCGATTTTTATAACACAGTTTTAACATATCTATATTCAATATTATTACATTTTTATGGTGGATAGCCATTTCATTCGAGCCATGATAAAGTTTTTGTATTATCAAAATTTACGTTTTGATTGCAAATAATGAAAGCTAAAACTTGTTTCACACCAATCAAGCAGTAGGAAATTCATGTTTAATTTTATAAATGGTTCTATTATGCGTCAGTTAGTTGCTGGCATCTCAGGCGCAGTTGCGCTTTTACTTATCATCACTTCATTCTTCGTTCTTTCTAATGTCAGTGACAACACCCGAACACAAATCACCAGATCAATTGAAGATATCGTGAAATTGCAATCGGCAGAAGTACGTGGTTTTTTTGAAGCGAAAGGGCAAATAGTGCACAGTGTTTTTGCTAGCCCACAAGTTATCGACTGGTTTTCTAGCTATAGCAAAAGGCTTTCGGATATTGATAACGATAAACAGTATCAACAAGTGACCGAATATTTTAATTTTTTCTCAAGCAAAGATTCCGCCATTAAAAGCGTGTTTTTTGGTAGTGAAAATACCCATGAATATTTTGACTTAAATGGTCGTTATACTGATGCAGATTATTACACTAATCAGCGCCCTTGGTGGACAACAGGTCTAAATCAGGGACAAATGTATGTGACTGACCCTGCTGTTGATAATAATGATGGTTCTATTTCAGCGACAGTAACAGGTCCTTATTACCTACCTAACGGCAAACTACTTGGTATTGGTGGCATTGATATTTTGATCTCTACCATAGGTAAGGATCTGCTTTCTAAAATTAAATACCAAGGTGAAGGTGAAGCATTTTTAATGACAGATACCGGTAAGTTGGTATTTTTTCCTGGTTTTAATGCTAGCTTTTCGCCGGGTGATTTAATGCAAGATATAGATGCTAAGTTTTCTGATGCATCTGGTTTTACTCAGCTACAGAGTCTGGCGTTAACGAGTGCTTCAGGTATCGGCAGTGTTGAATGGCAAGGTGAACAATTTAAAGTCGTCTTTAATCAGGTAAGCAGTGATTTACCTAAAATGAATTGGAAGTTAGGCTTTATGGTGCCAGAAAAACTTATTTCTGAGCCCGTTACTCAAGCGTTTTGGTCATCAAGCTTTATTGTTTTTATCATTATCGGTTTAATAGCCTTAGTGGTTTATGTGATGATTTTACCACTGACCAAACGTATTACCCGGTTACAACAAACCATGCATGATATCGCAGAAGGTGATGGTGATTTGACTAAGCGTATTGAGCCGCTTAAAAATGATGAAATTGGCCAATTAGTAAAAGAATTCAATACTTTTATCGATAAAATTCAGGGCTTAGTGAAAGAAACCGTAGTGATCACGGCAGAAGTGGAGCAATCAACCAATATTGCCTCAACTATCAGTAGGCAAACTATCGACATTATTGAGCAGCAAAAGCAGGAAATTGATATGGTTGCTACTTCGGCTAATGAATTAGCGCAAAACAGTAGTGAAATTTCTTATAATGCTAACCTATCACAAGAGCTGGCCACTAATGCCGAGACTCAAGTTGCTCAAGGTGCATCTGTGGTTAATCAAGCTACTACGGGTATCACTCAGCTTGCTGAAAATGTTAGTGCAGCAGCAATTGTTGTTAATAAACTCAAGGAAGATAGCCAGAGTATTGGTGAAGTTTTGAATGTGATTCGCGGCATTGCTGAGCAAACTAATTTATTAGCATTAAACGCGGCGATTGAAGCGGCACGAGCTGGTGAGCAAGGGCGAGGTTTTGCTGTTGTAGCTGACGAGGTAAGAACATTAGCCTCGCGTACACAAGAATCAACAGCGAGTATCGAAAAAATCATTGATAAACTGCAAACCACAGCATCAAAAGCAGTAACCGTGATGGAAAGTAGCCGAACAGAAGCTCAGTCTAGTGTAGAACTTACTGAACAAGTGCAAGGGGTGTTAACTGAAATCACCAGTGTTATTACTAATATTCAGCACCAAACCCAAGAAATTGCACAATCGGTTACCCAGCAATCAACTGTTGCTGAAGAGGTCTCAAAAAATATCGAAAATGTCAGAGCTTTGACTGAAGATACTGTGCAAGGGGCAGCAGAAATGAGTGATGGCTTGCAAGGTCTGCAAACTTACTCTGAAAATCTGACCACTGTAGTTAATCAATTCAAAGTGTAATCACTTAAATTTTATTGAGTTATTTTAACTGAAATAAAAAAGCGTGTAGAGCTTACTCTGCACGCTTTTTCTTTGTTATTAGTTTAGTTTTATCTATTCTCACAAGTAATACCAAACGGTTAACGCCGCTATAATTAGCGCGTTTGAATAATCTATCTTAAAAAGTATAAAGTTAATTAGTGTCTGGCGAAAGTACAGTCTGCACTGGCAGTGACAATGCTTTCGCTACTAATTGCTTATCTTTTTCAACAGCTTAAACCCTTCACTGCTTCTATCTTGCTGATCACAAACACTCAATAAATCATCAATAAAATGATTTAGTGCTCTTTGTTCAATGGTCTGCACTTTTTCTTGCTGTGCCGGCGTTAACATTTGATAGCTAGTGGCAGCGCCAAAATCGCCAAAAATGATATTGCCTTGGGCATCAAATAAGGTGTTATGGGCGTATAAGTCACCGTGACAGACTCGACTATTATGCATGTGGCTAAATACATCTTGCATTTGATGAACTATTTTAGAGATAAGAGAGATTGGTAAGGTAAAACCTTGTGGGAAAGTATCGCGGGTACAGCTTTTAAAACAAGGCGGCAGACCAAGGTTTTTGTAAGTTTCAGGGATCAAATTCATGATCAGCGCCAGGTACTTACCTCCGGGGTTTAACTCTTCTTTCACTTGCGCTAAAGATTGGACTAAATTTGGGTGGTTACCTACTTGTAAACAGGCTTGTAACTCATCTTCTGGATAACCATCACTGGTCACTTCTCCTTTGAATACTTTTACTGCTATGTTATCTGGAAATTGTGACTGTTCAGCTCTAGTTTTACTGTGCCAATGCGCTTTATAAATAACACCAGAGGCGCCTTGGCCAAGGACATTTTCTAAGGTGTAATCTGTAGAAGATAGTTCAGGTACAGACTTGACCTTGTTTTCAGTATCCACTTTCACTTTAGAAAAGGGGTTGCCAGCAAAGGCCAGCCAAGCTAATTTTGGCAAGTTTAATAGCTGCTCAGGACACTCTGTTAAGTTATTTGCTGAAATCCGTATCAATTCCAAGTTATGTGCTCGAGCTAATGTGTGCGGTAATTCGCTTAATTGGTTACCCGCTAGGGCTAGCTTTTGTAGCCTAGGTCGTTCACCTAATGAGTCTGGCAAAGTTTCAATTTGATTATCCGTTAAAATTAACCAACGTAATCGTATTGGAAGTGACTGTTCAGCAACTTTTTTTATTTGGTTTGATTTAAAGCCAACCATTTCTAACTTAGGCATTTTCCCTAAGACTTCAGGCAATTGTGCAAAGTTATTTTGTGACGCAAAAATTATCTTAAGTTTACTCAGCTGCGCTAATTCTTCAGGTAATGAAGATAAAGCATTATGAGATAAATCTAGTACTTCTAGCGTGTCAGCTAAAGTTAAAATTTCTAGTGGAAATTCAGTTAAATTTTCAGATAGTTTTAACTGACTAATACCGCGAAGTTCGCCAGATTGAAGCTGAGCTAGAGTATGCAAATTTAATTGTCCGTTGATGTGATGAAAAACGGCGTTAGTGTACTTAAATTACTCGAGGATTTCAGTCTATAAATGCGCTTTCTTCTATTATTCTCTTACCCTTGATAGTTAAGTACTGGCAGGTAATTTCTGTAGTTACTTCTTTACAACGGATTTATATAGGCATATGAATCTTTTTATTATCCGTTTAAACTGATTCTTATTGCCCCCTTAGGCGATATTATTTAATCAGGAGTATTCAATACATTCTAAAACTTCATCAAGTTGTTGAGATGCATTTTCTATGTCCTGTAAGTTTCGGCTGATATTTTTTTTATTAATTGTTGAGGTGTGATTACTGTCTTGGCAACAAAAAGCAGCAATGGTTACTTGGTATATCTGTGTCAAATTATACAAGTCAGTTAGGGGGACATGTTCATTTACTTGATGTATCGTTTCATTTTTCACACCAAATTCAATTACTTGAGTTTTATCAGAGGCAATGAAACGACCATCTGACGTGCCACCATCTGTGGTAAGCATTGGTATAATACCAACAGTCTTTAATATCGCACGACTAACAATGCCAACAAAATCAGTAGCTGAATTAAAATATGGTTCACACGGTCTTTGCCAATCTATTTCTATATTTATATGCGGTAGTTGTAATGTCTCATCGATAATCGTTTTTAAATGTTGCTCACTGTATAAGCTGCTGTAACGAATATTAAAATGAATATCTGTTATTCCGGGCACAATATTATCAACAAATTCACCACTGCTTAATTGAGTAATTTGCAAGCTAGTACCTGGCATTTGTTTCGTACCTTTATCCCAATTTATAGTAAGTAATTTATCAGCAATGGTAACAGCATAATGTGCTGCATTTTCACAGTTGTCAGGGTAAGCCACATGACCCTGACGGCCGAGCACTCGAATATGACCTGAAAGCGCTCCCCGTCGACCAATTTTTATTGTATCGCCTAACGTTGTTTTACAAGAAGGTTCTCCTACTAAGCAATAATCAGGGATTTTTTCAGGCTCCTTACTGCGTAAATATTGCATGAGCGATGCCGTACCATACTCAGCTTCACCCTCTTCATCACAGGTGATCAGCAACATTAATGTGCCACGTGAACAACGAGTTAATAAACTTTCAATGGCAGCGATGAAACAAGCTATTGCTCCTTTCATATCAGCAATCCCCCGACCATAAAGACATTCATCTATAATTTCGCCAGAAAAAGGCGAGCATCGCCATAAGTGCTCTGGACCTGTCGGAACAACATCAAGGTGGCCAGCAAAAGCAAACGTTTCACCTTCCCCAAAGTATTGCGTGGCAATTAAATTTCTTACACCTTGTTGAGTGACTTCTCGGCAATTAAAACCTAAAGAAGTTAAATAGTTGTATAAAAAATCAAAACTACCAGCATCATCTGGCGTAATAGATGGGTAACTGACTAGCTTTTTTGCTAAATAAATAGCTAGTTGTTCTATTTCAATATGTTTAACATGGCTGTTATCGATCACTTTTATCACTCTTTCAAATTGCTAATATAAATTTAGCTATACGCGACTTTAGTATTTCAACCCCTAAGGTGCTTGAGGATCGTTATGTTATGTATCGCTAATATTTTTCACATATAGTCCTAGACGAATTGAATGCAAATTAATTTAATAAATCAGCTCATTTAAATAAACAATTTTCACTATACAGATCTTATATTCCTTATTTAATCTTCAAAATAATTGGATAGCTTGTATTAACAAAATATAATGATTATGATAATCATTCATATTTGTATTTGTGTGGTATAAATGTACCTATTCCCAATACAAATTACTCTACAACTTAGTGAATTTTCAACTGTGTCTAGAACTAATTTATTCATTTGCTTTCTCGTAGCATTCTTTCATGGGGTGATACTTTTTAGTTTTAACCAAGGCTCAATTAAAGCCAATCAACAAATTTATCAACCTAGCCTTCGAGGCAATCTGATTACTTCATCAAAAAAAGTTGAAGAAAATAAAACGCTACCACTTATAGAAAAAATTAAGCCAGTAGCAGCAACTCAGTCAATAGTAGAGCCACCGCCAGTAGCAGCAACTCAGTCAATAGTAGAGCCACCGCCAGTAGCAGCAACTCAATCAATAGTAGAGCCACCGCCAGTAGCAGCAACTCAGTCAATCTTAGAGCCACAGTCAGTAGTGGCAACACAGTCAACCGTCGAGCCACAGCCTGTTGCTCAGGATGATAAAGGGGTTAGTACCCTCGTACTTCCCCATTTGAACGACGCCAACGCACTTAGTAACCCGAACCCAATTTATCCTCGCTTGTCTCGTCGATTACATGAAGAAGGTACGGTGTTGCTAGAAATTCTTATCTTACCAAATGGTTCAGTAGGTGAAATGCGTCTGAAAGCATCAAGTGGCTTCACACGCTTAGATCAAACTGCAAAAGCAACAGTGAAATATTGGCGTTATCAACCCGCTCAACAAAACGGTAAATCAATTGAATATTGGTATATACAGCCCGTGCATTTTTCATTGAATCACTCAAAAACATAACCCATTTAATAGGAAATACTATGGAAAACTCTTACGGAATTGCTGCCATGTGGTCACAAAGTGATGCTGTGATCAAAGCGGTTGCTATCTCATTATTAATGATGTCTATTGCTTCTTGGTGTGTCATTTTATTAAAAGCACGTAAGCTATATTTACTTAATCGCCCTTTAAAAGGCTCAATGGAGTTCTGGCATAGTCAAGACATCAACAGTGGTTTGAAACTTTTGTATGCGACGGGCACAGTACAAACCCCATTTAGTAAGTTAGTTAATGAAGGTTTAGATGCGAAAAAGCATCACGCGCAATATAAAGCAGATTTGCACGGTAGTCTGCCCTTGTCGGAATGGATTACTACCTGTTTACGTACATCAATTGAAGATAGTAAAACTAATTTACAACAAGGTTTAGCCATACTGGCATCAGTTGGCTCGACGGCACCTTTTATAGGATTATTAGGTACTGTTTGGGGGATTTATCATGCTTTAGTTGCCATTGGCGCATCAGGCCAAGCCGGTATTGATAAAGTTGCTGGCCCTGTAGGTGAAGCGTTGATCATGACCGCTTTTGGTCTTGCTGTCGCTATTCCTGCGGTACTTGGCTATAACGCACTCACACGAGGTAATAAACGGGTCATCAACAGACTCAATCATTTTGCACATGAGTTACATGCTTTTATGGTTATCGGCTCTGCGCCAACAAAAACGAATGGGAAAAAACAGGTAAAAAAATCAGAATCCACAGTCTTAAATACCAATGAGGTGAGTCGATAATGATGTTTGGTGGAGAGTTTGATGACGAGCAAGAAATGATGTCAGAAATAAACATGACACCTTTAGTTGATGTCATGCTCGTATTATTAATTATTTTTATTATTACTGTCCCCGTATTAACACAAACAGTAGCAGTTGAATTGCCAAAAGTAGCAGATAAAACAACACCCAGTTCTCCGACAAGTTTAAGTTTAGTTATCACCAAGCAAGGACAATTACTTTGGCAGCAACAAATAGTTTCAAGGGAAGAATTGACGAACATTTTCGCTGATATAGTATTACAAGATCCGCAACCGAAAATTCAACTACAAGGTGACGCTGAAGTACCTTATGAGCACGTGGTAAAAGTGATGGCATTAGCACAAAAATCAGGTGTCGAATCGTTAGGTTTTGTAACAACAGTGCTTTAATAACTTAAAATGGCGTTTTTTAAAACGCCATTTTGCTTCCATTATTTATTTTCTTTTTGTGCTAGTACCGATAATCCCTCGCGCATGGCTGGAAATAAGCTCGAATGAAAATTATTCCAACGTAATTCTAAAATGGTATCTTCAGCAGTAATCTCTGTATTTAAAACATCGATAATAACGGGACCTGAATCAATACCCTTGTCAATAAAGTGAAACGAGGCTCCTGTTTTTCTTTTGATCTCAGCAGGCTCTGTTGCCATTGTCTGCCAATTAGTAACTCGTTGTCCTTTAGCACCATATAAAGCATCTAATGTCGCCATCGCACCACGGCGTTGAAAGGGCGATTCAGCACAAGTAATACCTGGGTGAATATTAGCAATTTTGTTAAAGTACGGATTAGCTTCATCTGCAAGATTATTTAATATCACCAGTAGACCATCAAGCATCACAACATCGGCTTGCAAGTGGTCAAATTGAGTTTGTAATTTTTGTTCAAACCTATCTTTACCTGCCGCCCTTTCAGCATGGCCTATTGGCCATTGACGATATGTGGAAGGCACGTTAATTAACAAATCATCAAGCAAACGCCCCTGTACTTCTAAGCGTTCGGGATACAGCCAGCTTTCTTTTTTTGCTTGTTGACGATTAATACCATAATCCTTTAATTTATTGGCGTCTGCCGTTAAGCTGAGATCATCGTCAAAAATCACCGCTTCCAACGTATACAAATCTCCTAAATCTGTGTTGTTTAGCTGCATAACTAAATATTCCAATACCGACTTCATGTAGCGTTGCTCGCCTTTGTAATCGATCATTTGCCCTGCTTGATCAGCCGCCGCATTTCGTAACGACCAAACATAAACTAGTTTCTTTTTAACCATTTCCCTACTCATTATTATCATTAATTTACGTGTTAGTAGAGACGTAATTTATTCTTTTATGTTTAGGGACTATTGATCTTTCAGGGTTGAATTTCATTCGGTTTCCTTAAAGGGAGTAAAGCGTTTTAGTCGCGGCGAGTAGTGTGTAGCCTAGTCATTCTAAGCAAATACGACTTAACAAAGAATAAAACGTTTTTAGCCGAATCCTTCGGACAGCGTTTGTTGGGCATTTTTACTGCGTTATCGTCTTTTTATGTGACGCTACACGGATGTAGCTTGTTAGACAATGCAGGAGCATATTGTCCTGAACAACCACATGACAAAGCCTCAGTCTTGTATAAGCCCCCAACAATTCGCTGCAAAAGTAATCTCGAAAGATCAACAGCCCTTAATTAATACTGTTCAAAAAAAACTCATTTCATTAATCAATAAATAAGGTAAACAAATCTTATTTAGATTCGTCTATTAGGGTTAACAAGATAAATATCCTGAGTGAGTAAGTCCAGAGGTTAACCCCTACATCAATTACTTACTCGCCGTAATTGTGAGGAAAAAATCATGCAAAAAACTACTCCCCGACATTCATTCATTGGTGTTGGTTTTGGTCCATCCAATATTGCTTTAGCCATTGCGCTTAAAGAAGGGGGCATGGATAAGCTAGGTAATAGCGCATTATTTATCGAGAAACAACCCGAGTTTTCTTGGCATAAGCATATGATGATGGACAATACCCATATGCAAATATCGTTTATGAAAGATTTGGCAACATTGCATAACCCCAAAAGTGATTTCACCTTTATTAACTATTTACATCAGCACAATCGGTTAGCTGATTTTATTAATTTGCAAACTTTTTACCCCAGCCGTCATGAATTTAATGACTATTTAACATGGGCAGCTTCTCACTTTGACCAACAAACCCGTTATGGAGAAGAAATATTTGATGTACAACCTATTATCGCAAACCAACAAGTGGTGGCTTTACGGGTGTTCTCGCGTGATGCTTCTGGGCAAACTTTCCAACGGGAAGCCAATAATCTAGTGATGAGCGTGGGGGGGAGTGCTTATATTCCTGAGCAGTTTCGCCACCTTGCAGGTGAAAGTCGAGTTTTTCATTCGAATCAATATTTACAAAAGATTGAACTTAACCGTGAAGCGAAAAAAATTGCCGTCATTGGTGCAGGGCAAAGTGCTGCTGAGATTTTTAGAAATTTACATGGCCGGCCAGAGGGATATGAAGTTGACTTTATTATGCGAGCTAATTCAATAAAACCTTCTGATGATAGCCCATTTGTAAATGAAATTTTTAATGCTGAATTTACTGATTATGTGTTCTCAAAAAACAAAGCCGAACGAGAAAGTTTAGTACGTGAATATCGTCAAACTAATTATGCTTGTCCTGATCTTCCTTTGATTGAAGAAATTTACGATGTCTTTTACCAGCAAAAGGTTCGTAAAGATGAACGTCATAATTTCGTACCAAGCACTGATATTGAAACTGTTGTCTCAGATCAGCAAGGCGTTCATTTGAAAGTAAAAAACCGAAGGACTGGCGAGCAATATATCCGTACCTATGATGCGGTTGTTTTAGCTACGGGCTATGAACGTGATCACTACAAAAAGCTATTAAGGCCTTTAGCATCATATTTAGGTGATTTTGAAGTCGATAGAGACTATTGCATTAAGACGAATGACAATTTTCAACCTAAAATTGTTTTACAGGGTGCTTGTGAGCAAAGTCATGGATTGAGCGATACCTTACTTTCTCTTTTAGCGGTTCGTAGTCAAGAAATAGGCCAGCGACTAAATAAATCAAATATCAATTACTCGATCAATTCTGAGAACTCAAAAAAAATTGAAAAAGTAACGTAATTAATTCGATAAAAATTCCGATGCTTCTTATACAAGGGGCGTCGGAATTTTTTCATATAAAAACTACTATTTATTTTACTAAGGATCTTAAGTAGACATGAAACATAACCTTGTTGTCCCCTTTAAGCTGTGGACCATAACCCCGATTGCGGCTTCTTTGATGTTCATTGCAGCAACTAACGCCAGCGAGTCTCCAAAGCAACTCCCTGGGGTAGCAGTAAATGCTGATGCGGATCAGGAAACGGGCAAAGGTCCTGTCGAAGGATACCTTGCCCGTCGCAGTGCTACCGGAACGAAAACAGATACACCGCTTATTGAAATCCCTCAGTCTATAGCTATTGTTACCGCAGACCGTATTGAAGCTATTGGGGCCACTCGAGTGACTGAAGCGTTAGCTTATACTGCAGGTGTAAATACCTCACCATGGGGTGATTTACCGCAATACGATTGGTTATACATTCGTGGATTTGATGCTTATGCACCTGGTTTTTATCTTGACGGCTTACAAATGCGTAATAGTGGTAATTGGGGTCTATGGCAAGTTGATAACTATAGCCTTGAACGGATAGAAGTTATGCGCGGCCCAGCATCTGTGTTATATGGACAAAATGGTCCTGGTGGAGTCGTTAATTTAGTGAGTAAAATGCCAACATCATATACTCAAAATGAAATTCAACTGCAGCTGGGCAACGATCAACATAAGCAATTAGCTTTTGATCTATCCGGTCCAATAGATGATAAAAGTGAATATTTGTATCGTCTGACTGGGCTAATAAAAGACGCAGAACTATCGACAGAATCTTTAAAAAATGACCGGCAGTATGTAGCTCCCTCCTTTACTTGGCAACCAAACGATGCAGGCAAGCTTACTGTTTATGGCCAATATTTAAATATTGATGCCGGTTCAGCATGGCATTCATATCCTGTAGAAGGCACCTTGTTATCAAACCCTAATGGAAAAATACCAGTTTCTACTTTGATTGGAGAGCCTGATTTTAACCGCTATGACCAAGAACAATGGATGATCGGTTATCAAGGTGAATATCAGGTAAATGACCAATGGCAAGTCCAACAACATGGTCGATATTCTCAATCTGATTTAGATTATGGGGTTATTTGGGGAAAATGGGCGCAAAAAAATGATATCGATGCTGATGCCCCTGAAAATTTTCGCTATCTAGCCCGCACCCCACTTTCTAGTATGGAAAAAGTTAACAGCACTAACCTCGATACTCGAGTAATTGGTAAGATTGAAACAGGCACGATTAAACACACTCTTTTGTTTGGTATCGATTACCAGAAAACAGATATTAATGTTAGTGCCAAATATGGCGGACAGCTCGCTGATTTAGACTTATTCAATCCTAGTTACGGCGCTACAGTCGTTCAACCAGAACCAAACATTGCCGGTGTTACTAAACTTGTTCAGCTGGGATTTTACCTGCAAGATCAAATTAAATTAACCAAACGCTGGATAGTAAACCTTGCTGGTCGTTACGATAGTGCTGAAGTGAAAACTTTTACTCCAGACGGTATACAAGCTTCAGATCAAACAGATGATGCCTTTACTGGTAAATTTGGTTTAGTTTATTTAGCTGATAATGGTCTAGCCCCTTATTTCAGCTATTCGGAGTCTTTCGCACCAACCACCACGGTTGATCCATCAACACAACGCCCTTTTTCACCTGAAGAAGGGCGTCAATACGAAGTCGGTGTTCGTTATCAACCAGAAGATCACGTTGCCAGCTATAGTGCCGCTGTATTTGATATTACGCGGGAAGACTTTACTCAATGGGTGTGGGACGATATTCCGGGATTTAAACAAACTGGTGAAGTCAATGTGCAAGGTTTTGAGTTTGAAGCTATCGTTAAACCTATTGAAAGCTTGAATCTTACGGCAAGTTATAGCTGGTTGCCAAAAGCTGAAGTAACCAGTAGCGGTAATCTTGATGATATTGGTAAACAAGACAAAGCGGTTTCCGAGCATCAGCTAAGCTTATGGGCAGATTATCAGTTTGATAATGGTTTAACGCTAGGTGGTGGCGCTCGTTATACCGGCAGTAATCAAGGTACTGGCGAAAAAGCACCAATAGATGTTGAGGGTTATACCTTGCTTGATGCTATGCTCAACTATGAATTCGGCCAGTGGGCACTGGCACTGAATGCTCGTAATTTAACTGACAAGTTAGTCATCGCTACCTGTAACGATAGGAATTGTAGTTATGGTAGTCGCCGTAAAGTAACATTAACCGCCACTTATCAGTGGTAGGCATTGCTAATATCCGTTTAAAAAGGGCCTATCATTAGGCCCTTTTTTATTGCCAATAAAAATATCAGGGTCTGTTGACCTTCATTTTTCAACACGAGAAATCGTTAAATAACAATTTCTCGCTCAGTTATTATTGAACAAAATATTCGTCTTTTTTTATTCCTTAATAAATTCAGCTAAAACTTCTGGTGCTCGTACAATTTTGAAGTGATCGGTCTGCAATATCTTGCTCTCTAACTGTTCATTGGCTAGCCACTCATACCACCACGCATGATGACTTTGTGGTCGCTTTTCAGTCCAGAATATTTGTGTTGGAGCCTCTACTCTAGGCAGCTTTTTCAGGTTTATTGCGCTTAGAAATAATGGCTGAAAACCGGCAAAGAGTTGGAATAACTCGACCGCATTAATATGTTGATAACCATGCATAAAAGTCGTAGAAGCATGTGCGATTACTATTTGCATTAACTGCTCAATACCTAGCGTGATGTCACTTGAATATTTTAATTTCAACATATGCTTAGTTAAAATAGGATCATTAGCTAATACCTGCAAACTGCTTGTTTCTAGTAACAAACTAAAGAAAGTGTGTAGCTGAACTTGTAAATTGGCATCGTGATTTTCACCAACTTGAGGGGGGACATAAGGGTCAAGCAATACCACCTGGGCTACTTCCTGCCCCTGCTGTTGCAATTCTGCCGCTAACCAATGCGCTAGTGTTGCACCAAATGACCAACCACATAAATAATAGGGGCCTGTCGGTTGTATAGCACGAATATTGGTTAAATGCTGCTGCACCAAAGCAATTAAATCAGCGGCATCGCCTGATAACTGTGTGCGATTAAAGGGTAAACCATACACTGTACGTTGGCCATTTAGTGATAAGGCTAACGCGCTATAATCCCATACCTTTCCAAAGCCATCATGTAAACAAAACACGGGTGGCTGTATTGTGTTTTCCTGATTTAAACGAACGATGGCATTATCAAGCTTGTTAACTGTGAACTCATCAGTTACTGCCAGTTGGGACGCTAATTCATATAAGACCGGATACTCGAAAACCTGTTTTACTGCTATCGCGTAGTTTTGTTCTCGTGCCAAACTGACCACTTTTAAACAGGAAATAGAATCACCACCTATTTCAAAAAAATTCGCCTTGCGGCTTATTTTATCAATGCCTAGTACTTGTTTCCAGATGTTAGCCAACGCTTTTTCTGTGCCACCCTGCGGAGCAAAAAACAAGCTTTCATCTTGCCATTCAATCGCGGGCAACGCTTTGCGGTCTACCTTACCATTGGCACTCAATGGCAAATCTGCTAACACTATAAAAGCACTTGGTATCATATAGTCAGGTAACATCAAGCTGAGTTTTACCTTCAGCGCAGCAACATCTAATGCCTGACCAACGACAAAAGCGGCTAACTTATTACCATTAGGGCTTGTTTTTGCCACAACCACCGCTTCTTGAACCTCAGGTAAAGTACATAATTGAGCTTCAATTTCACCAAGTTCGACTCGTAGACCTCTAATTTTAATTTGATGGTCTAAACGTCCTAAGTATTCTAATAATCCTTCATTATTCCAACGTACTAAGTCACCAGTACGATATAAACGGCTACCATTTTTATCAAATGGATTGGCAACAAAGCGATCAGCAGTTAAATCTGGTCTTTGCAAATAACCGCGCGCTAAGCCAACACCACCTAAGTATAATTCACCACTTATGCCAGGTGGTACTAAGTTGAGGTATTCGTCCAAGACATAAGTACTCGTATCAGAAATTGGCGCACCTATGGGTACCAGAGTGCGCTCATCATTTTCACAGGTCCAATGGGTTACATGTATTGTTGCTTCTGTCGGACCATATAAATTATACATGGTTGCATCAGGTAATAATTCAAAAGTACGCCTTTTTAATTCAGGTGGCATTGCTTCCCCGCCAACCATAATATGCTTTAAACTTGTTCTTTGTCTGATGTCGACCTGATCTAAGAAAGCCTGTTGCATTGCCGGTACAAAATTTAAAGTTGTAATGGCTTCTTGCTGAATTAAGCTGATCAAGCGATCTGGATCTTTATGATCGCCAGGCTGAGCGACAACTAATTTAATACCTTCACTCAACGGCCAAAAAATCTCCCAACATGAAACATCAAAACCGAACGGGGCTTTATGTAATACCACGTCTTCTCTAGTCAACTTGTAACGCTTTTGCATCCATGCCATACAGTTAGCTAAAGAACGATGGCTAATAGCTGCACCTTTAGGGCGTCCCGTAGAGCCTGAAGTGTAAATAGCATAAGCTAATTGCTCTGGATGGTAGTTCAAAGCTGGGTCTGTATTTGGGTAATCAAGCAAATTCAGCTTTTCCCAAATATCGCAGGGTACTGTTGTTTCAGGTACTTTTCCTATCGCTGTTTGATGACTCAATAGTAAATTTACTTGACTATTTTCCACAATATATGCCAAACGATCTGCTGGATAATCAATATCAAGCGGCACATACAAGGCTCCAGTTTTCATGATCGCCAATAAACTAATGATCATTTCATGGCTACGTGCCATAACAACAGCCACTCGGCTTTCAGCGCCGATTCCTTGTGCGATTAAGTAATGAGCTAAACGGTTCGCTTGTTGATTTAACGCCTGATAGGTCATAGTCTTGCCAGCAAATGATAATGCTTCCGCTGCGGGCTGTGCTTGAGCATGAACAGCGAATTGCACATGCACAGGCGTGTGTTTTTCTGTTTGCTTATTCAGGCTCCAACTTTGTTGAGTTTTCCATTGTTCATCACTTAATATATTGACATCAGATAAGCGCTTAACTTGATTGTCAGTGGCAGTGTTGAGTAACGAGCATAATGCTTGGTGAAGGTAAGTGCATAATTGTGTGGGCGAAATACCCGCTACGGATTGTGCAACTAAATTAAAGCCTGTACCTTGATCGTCTATCGACATGCCTATAGGGTAATTTGTTTGCTCTTCACTGCCAAATACCTCTACACCAGGCCATACTCTTTGTTGCTCTTCTGGGATAGGAGGAGAATAACGATAATTAAACAAGGTAGAAAATAAAGGTGTGCCTTTCGCTACTCCGCTACAACCTTGAGCCAAAGTCAAACTCGCTGTGTCATGATCTAACAAGCCAGTTAAAACCTGATGGGCTTGTATTAAACCCGTTGTTAAGTCGATATCGGCTAAACGAAAACGTATTGGTAAAGTATTAATAAACATACCAACAGCGTGTTGTGAATTTTCGCCCGCATGCATCCGGCCAAATAAAACAGTGCCAAAAACCGGATTTTCGTTGCCTGTTAATTTGCTTAATACTAATGCCCAGGCCAAGTGAAAAATAGCAGCGGCACTGACTTCATGGTCAATCGCTAATTGACGGATCTGCGTTGTGATATCCGCGGGCAATGACCACTCCGCTTTATCGATATTAGCGCCATTACCTTGAATATTTAACAAGTTAAATGGCGCCGTTGGCACAGTAACATCGGCGAGTAATTCACTAAAAAAGTTTTGATGCTCTGCTGCTGTTCTTCCTTGTTGGGCAATAGCAACAAAGTTACGAAATGGCACAGGTGTTGGCAAATTGGCTAGCTGACCTGCTTGGATCTGCTGGATTTCAGTGACTAGAATCTCCAAGCTGGTGTGATCCATGATCAAATGATGACTTGGTAACTGCAACCAGCAACTTTTTTGTCCTGGCTCCTGTATGGCAATAGCACGTAATAAGGGAGCTTGCTGAATATCAATTCGATATTGATCAGGGCTAACAAAAGCGGTTAACCAAGCGCCAGGGTTTTCATGTTTACTGTGAAGAGGATATTGCTGCCAATTTAAGACTAAACTAGCTTGGCGTTGCACAATTTGTAATGGCTCTGGCAAACCTTGCCAAAGCACTGCCGTACGAAGAATATCGTGACGGGCAATAACCTTATTTAAATCAGCAATAAAGCACTCTAATGTATTCCTGTCGGTAAAACGCATCAAATTCTTGGTAATATAAGCGTCACCTTTTTGCTGCAACAGGTGATGAAATAAAATACCTTCTTGTAATGGTGTTAACGGATAAACATCTTGAATATTGTTAACACCATCAGGTGTTTTTTCGCATAATAGGTCAATATTCGCCGAAGTTAAAGTAACCAAAGGCAACATTTCCGGAGTTATTTTTGTACAGTTATCAGGAATCCCATTAGCGGGAACATTCCATTTATTATCATCTGGTGTACATTGAATAACAGTTGCGAAATTTTTTAGCACTGGCTGGCTAAACAATGTTTTAACTTGAACTTGCCAACCGGCTTGACGAATTTTATCTAATAATTGAATAGCTAATAACGAATGCCCGCCTAATGAAAAGAAGTTATCGTTACGACCAACTTGTGCCACGTTCAACATTTCACGCCACCAAAGGGCAAGTTTAAGTTCAACTTCCCCTTGCGGTGCTACATACGCTTCTTGTTGTTGCCATTGCGGCTCAGGTAACACCTTGCGGTTAACTTTACCATTTGGGCTAAGTGGCATTGCAGTTAACACGTTAAAAACACTGGGCACCATGTAATCAGGTAATGTTTTAGCTAATTGCAGGGCAAGTGTATCTGTATCGATAATATTGCCAACGAGATAAGCAACTAACTGCTCACCTACGGGTGACATTTTAGACATTACTACTGCTTCTTGAACATTATCTAAACGGTGTAGTTGTGCTTCTATTTCACCTAATTCAATACGGAAACCGCGAATTTGTACTTGATCATCAATTCGACCTAAATACTCTAATAATCCTTCTGTATTCCAACGTACTAGATCACCCGTACGATACATTCGACTGCCATCAGCGGCTAAAGAATCTGCAACAAAACGATCTGCGGTTAAATCAGGCCGAGCTAAATAACCGCGTGCCAAAGCTAAGCCAGCAATATAAAGTTCACCCGAAACTCCTTGTGGTACTGGATTTAATCCCACATCAAGCACATATGTTCGGGTTGCAGAAATAGGTTGACCAATAGGTAACAAGGTCCTTTCATCATTTGCACAAGGCCAATGGGTAACATGAATGGTTGTTTCTGTAGGGCCATATAAGTTATTCATTGTTACCTTGGGTAATAATGAATAAGTTTGCTGCTTTAACTCTGCGGGTACAGCTTCGCCACCACACATGATTTGTCGTAAACCTCGACCTTTAGCTATATTTGCTTGCTCCAAAAATGCTTGTTGCATAGCAGGAGGAAAATTAGTTATTGTCACTTGTTCTTGTTGCATTAACTGAATAATCAGCTCGGGATCTCTGTGATCATCAGGCTTGGCAATCACCAACTTAATGCCTTCACTTAATGGAAAAAACAACTCCCAACAAGAAACATCAAAGCCAAATGCGGCTTTGTGTAATACCGCATCTTCACGCGTTGGTTGATATTGTCGCTGCATCCACGCCATACAATTACTTAACGCTTGGTGGCTAATAGCAGCGCCTTTAGGACGGCCCGTAGAGCCTGAGGTGTAAATAACATAAGCTAGTTGTTCTGGGTGGCAACTTAAATTAAGGTTTTGCGTTGCATGATGGCTGAGTTCACAATCATCAAGCCACAATATCGGTATTGATGATTCAGGCAAACTAGCTCTTGCTTGAACATGACTGATCAATAAGCTTAGATCACTATTTTCTATAATAAAATTTAAACGTTCTGCTGGGTAATTAGTGTCCAGCGGAACAAATAGCGCGCCTGCTTTTAATATTGCTAATAAAACCACTGCAGTTTCCAGGCTCCGTTCCAGCGCTACACCTATTCTACTTTCGGTATTAATGCCTTGTGCAAACAAATAATGCGCTAACTGATTGGCTTGTTGATTTAACTGCTCATAACTTAAGTGTTGATCAGCAAAAACCACTGCAACTGAGCTAGGTTGTAATAAGGTCTGTTGTTCAAATTTTATATGGACAGGCGTGATATCTTCCTGTTCAGTATTCACTCCCCAAGTTCGTAATTGAGCCAATTCTTCTTGATCAAGCAAGGCGATATCGTCAATGATTGCATCAGAATTTTCTACCATTGTCTGCAAAACTAACTGCAAGTGAGCCGCTATACGTTTGACATAAACGTCATCTAGAGCCTCTTGGGCGTAAGTAAACGTTAACTGATATTCACCAGCAGTGCTCTCCTGAACATCTAATATCAATTCAAATTGTGCGTTTTGTGCCCCTGTATCTTGTTCTGTGACGGTTAAATTAGGTAAAACCGTTAACTGCGAACGATCACTATATTGGTAATTTAGCATCACTTGGAATAAAGGATGATTATAAACGCTACGATCAGGTTGCAAAGCTTCAACTAGTTGCTCAAAAGGCAAATCTTGATGCTCTTGTGCCCCTAATGCTGCCGCCTTCACTTGCGCTAAAACATCACCTAATGACATATGACTGTCAAACTGAGTGCGCAATATCTGAGTATTAACAAATAATCCCACCACGTCAGCCAATTCTGAACGGGTTCTATTAGCAACGGGCGTGCCGACACGAATATCCTGTAAACCCGAATGACGATGTAATAACACCTGAAATGCTGCTAATAGCACCATAAAATGAGATGCTTGTTGCTGTTGGGCAAATAACCCTATTTGTTGACTTAATTCATCCGGTAATGACCAATGATAATAGGCTGCCATTGAAGGTTGTGAATTAGGTTTTAGTGGTTCATTTTGTAAACGTAAAACAGGATGGTCATCGCCTAACTGTTGACACCAATAACTTAACTGACGTGCTTGCTCTCCAGCACTTAACCAATGATGTTGCCATAAAGCATAATCTAGGTATTGAATAGGTAATTCAGATAAATTGTTGCTTTCGCCAGCCAGTATTGCTTTATAACAAGTAACAAATTCATCAACTAGTATTTGTAAAGAAACACCATCAGTAATAATATGGTGTAAGACTAAAATTAGCTGATATTTCTGTTTTGCTAATTGTAATAAACCCACTCGAATCAGAGGCCCTTGCCATAAATCGAATGGCGTTTTTGTAAGTGTTGAGAGCGCTTTATCTTGTTGTTTCTCATTCGAATTTTGTAAATCTACATGTTGTACTTTGAACGGCATTTGCTGACGTACAACTTGCTGTATTTGGCCGTCATCATCCTGTTCAAAATAGGTACGCAATGTTTCATGACGGTCGATTAACGTGTTAAATACTTGCTGTAATGCAAGGGTATCCAATTGACCTTCCAATAGTAAACCGCCAGAAATATGATAAGCCGAGCTATCAGGATCTAAATGCCATAAAAACCATTGTCGTTGTTGTGCATAAGATAACGCTCGATAATTGGCTATTTTTGCACTATTGGCTAAGACGGGAAACTGACGAACAGATAAACCATCTTGGCGAATTTTTTGATAAACCAGCTGTTGTTTCGAGGATGGCAGTTGATGAAACTTTTCAGCAATACGTTGAATTACTTGTTGGCTCATACCAAAGTCTCCATAAAATCTTCAAGATCCAACAAGGACTCCTCATTATTTGGGCTTATTTGTTCACCAATAAATTGAGCTAACGCCTGTAGAGTTTGTTTTTGAAATAAATCACGAATGGTCAATTCTACTAACCATTGTTGTTGTATTTGGCTTAATGCAGTGACTGCTAATAAAGAATGACCGCCTAGTGAAAAGAAATTATCGCCACGACCAATTTGATCTACTTGCAGTACCTGTTGCCAAATATCAGCTAGCTGGTTTTCTATTTCACCTTCTGGCGCAATAAAATTAACCGCTGAATGCCATTGTGGTGCTGGTAAAGCTTTCCGGTCCAATTTACCATTAGTCGTTAACGGCATTGCCGGTAAGGTTATAATTAAACTAGGTAGCATATAATCAGGTAATACTGCAGCTAATGTTTGTTGTAATATTTGTTCATCGACATTTTCACCAACCACATAAGCAACCAATTTATCACCGCCAACAGCAGCTTTAGCTAAAACCGCAGCTTCTTGAACATTAGTTTGCGCTAATAATTGCACTTCAATCTCACCCAGTTCAATACGAAAACCGCGAATTTTAATTTGTTGATCTATACGTCCAAGGTAGTCAATTTGGCCATCTTCAGTCCAAGAAACTAGATCACCGGTTCGATATAAACGCTGCCCCGAATGGGTAAATGGACTGGCGATAAAACGCTCGGCAGTTAGATCGGCGCGTCCTAAATAACCTCGTGCTAAACAGTGGCCACCTAGCAACAATTCGCCTGATCTTCCTGGCGCAACTAAATTGAGGTCGCCATCAACAACATACGCCTGAACTCCAGCAATAGGCGCGCCAATGGGAACTTGTCTGTCGCTGTCTGGTTGACAATTCCAGTAAGTCACATCAATGGCGGCTTCAGTGGGTCCATATAAATTTCGTAAACCAACCTGAGGTAATGTAGCCAGCAATTGGTTTTGAGTTTCTTTGGCTAAGGCTTCACCACTGGTAAAAATATCACGTAAACTGGTACAACTCGCCACGTCAGCAGACAATAAAAAAGCTTGCAGCATTGAAGGTACAAAATGTACAACCGTTATTTGCTCCTGTTCAATTAAGGCCTGAATTTGTTGAGGATCTTTATGCTGCTCTGGTGCTGCTAAAATTAGCTCAGCGCCTTGTATTAATGGCCAGAAAAATTCCCAAATAGAAACATCAAAACCAAATGATGTTTTTTGTAATATACGATCTTCTGATGAAATTGGATAATTAGCTTGGCTCCAAGCTATACGGTTAGCTACTCCTAAATGATTACAGGCAACACCTTTAGGTTGGCCAGTTGAACCTGAGGTATAAATAATGTAAGCCAAATTATCTGGCCGTACGGTCACTGCTGGCTCATCACTGCTGTATAAATGAGTATCGAGCGCTTCTAAGTAAATAGTCTTTGCCTGAGCACTGCTAGGTATGTGATTAACTAATGTTTGATGACTGCATAAAAGTTCACAATCGCTATGCTGCCACATAAAGTCCAATCGCTGCTTCGGGTAAGTGGGGTCAAATGGTACGTAGGCAGCTCCTACCTTCAATGTTGCTAGCATAGCAATAACCATATCAAAACTACGTTCAAGCATGATCGCTACCCGGCTTTCGAGGCCAATACCTTGCGCTAATAAATAATGAGCTAAACGATTAACTTGTGCGTTTAATTGCTGATAATTCAAGCTCTGATCTGCTATTTTCAATGCTTTTGCCATTGGTGTTTTTAGCGCTTGCTGGCTAAAACATTGGTGCAACAATATTGGCTGTTCACTATTAGCCCCTTGTCCCCAGTTCAATAACTGTTGCTGCTCATTAACCGTTAACAAGGGTATAGCGCGAATAGGCGTTTCAGCTTGTGTTACAAGCTGTAGCAATACGGCTTGATACTGTTGATTAAAACGCGCCACCTGCTCTTGCGTTAAGCGGTTTTCGTCATAACTCCATTGCAATTTTATCGCGCCATTGTCTAATTCAGTGGTATCTAACGCTAAATCACACATTACACCTTGAGTTAACGTTATATATTCAGTGAGTGCTAGCCCAGATAATTGCTGTAGCTGTTCATTATTTTCTTTGAGGTGATTAAACATCACTTGATAACCTGCGCTGCTTTGAAAATTTTCTTGAAAGCGCTTCATTAGTGCATCAATAGGAATATCTTGATTAGCCTGTATCGCTAATGTTTTATCACTACAACGTTGTAATAATTTTGCTAGGGTATCCGCCCCAGATACTTCCAAATGCAGTAACTGGACATTGACAAAAAAACCGACGACATCATGTGTACCATAATGATTTCTATTTGCGACAGGAATAGCTGTCAGCAAAGCTTCCAAGCCAGTGATACGATGTAATAGTGCCTGATAAGCGGTTAATAATACTGTAAAAATTGTCAGACCTTGACTACGGGCTAATTGCTTTATCTTGGTAGCAAAAGTGGTAGGTAAGTTATCTAATAAAATAGCACCCTTCGCTGGTTTAGTACCATTTGTGAGTGTTTTTCCTAAGTTTATAAACGGTAATTGTCCCGTTAATTCTTGTTGCCAAAATTTCCATTGTTGCTGCACCTCTTTTGCTGCTGATTGTAACCAGTCAGTTTGCCATTGCGCAAAGTCGGTATATTGTAAAGCATGCTCTTTATGCTGTGGTATTTCACCCTTGATTAATAATTGATAAAACCCAACAAAGTCTTGAATAATGAGGTTTTTAGACCAGGCATCACTGATGATATGATGCATAACAACTAATAATAAATGTTCATGCTCATTAAACGAGATCCATTGCACACGTAATAAAGGTCCGTTGCGTAGATCAAAACCCGTTTGCGAAAAATCAGCTAACAATCTTTGTTGCAATTGTGCTTGGTTGAGTCCTTTATATTTTGTTGTATTAATTAACTCATCTTGCGTTATTTTCTCTAGAGGTATGAGCATATCAGGTAGTATGCGCTGTTCTGGAAAGCAATTTTCAGCTTCAACAAATTGGCTTCGCAGCGCTTGGTGTCGTTGTACTAAATGTTGTAAACTTTGCGCTAAAGCATTCCCTTCCAATTCACCTTTTAACACAATACCCCCGCCCAAATGGTAAGCAGTATTTTCAGGATTTAACAACCACTCAAACCATAGTCGTTGTTGGGCCGCAGATAAGGGCGCATGAGTACGCCCTAAACGGGTTATTACTGGCGCTGATATGGCGTTAGTTGATTTACTTTTAAGCCTACCTAACAAGGCTTTTTTTTCGGTCAGCGACAAGTTGCCCTTGCGAGCGGCTAACAATTCATTGTTCGACATATTAAGCCAGCTCCTGTGTATTCACTTCTTGCTCTAATTGCTGAATTAACAACGTTGTTACTAATTGCGCTAAACCTAATACGGTTGGCTCTTTAAAAAAGGACGCTGGCGGTAGATCTACCTCATATAAGCTACGTACTTTTGATAACATTTGTACACCCATTAACGAATCACCGCCTAATTCGAATAAGTTGTCATGAATGCCTACTTCTTTAATACCTAACATACCAGTCCAAACTTCGGCGATACCTTGTTGCAATTCATCTTCTGGGGCAATGTAAGGAGTGGAAATATCTGGTCGTGCATATTCCTCTGAACGTGGTTCTGCAATTGGCATCGCTAAATCAGCCACCAGTATATTGCCTTTGGTTGCTTGTATTCGGGTGTGCAAATCAACAGTAGAAATTAGTATTTGCGGTACCACCGGAGCAGAAAGAATACGTTGCATTACTTCAAGCCCTTGGGTTGGAGTGATACCAACGTTATCAGGCATTTCCATATTGGCTGCCATACCGACTTCACGCCAACTATCCCAATTGACGGCAATAACAGGAAAATTATTCTGCTGCGCATAGCGCTGTGCAATACCATCAAGGTAGGCATTTGCTGCAGCATAAGCGCCTTTTGCTAAACCACCCGCAATACTTGCTAACGAAGAACATAAAACGATAAAATCAAGTTGTTGGTTTGCCAATGACTCCAGTAACAATTGAGTACCGCTTACTTTAGCTGCAAACATGTCATCAACAAAGTTGCGATCTGTAGCGCTGATCAAATTGGTAGCACCATTACCAGCGGCATGAATAACACCATTTATTTCACCAAACCTTGCCAGTGCTTCGCTAATAATTTGTTGGATTTGATTTTTATTAGCGACATCTGCTTGGCAGAACATCACTTCAGCTCCCAGTCCTTCGAGCTTTGTTAGCCAGGTTTGTTGTTTTTCATTAGGGCTATTACGTCCTAAGAGTACTAATTTTGCTTGCACTGTAGTTGCTAAATGTTCAGCAACAACTGAACCTATACCACCTAAGCCTCCAGTGATCAGATAAACCCCTTTTTGCCGATATACGGCTTTATCTTGTACTGGTTTTGCTAAAGCTTCATAAGTTAACTGCCAACGATTATGATGGCGATAAGCCAATACTAAGTCATCGTCTGCAGCGATGTCTGTCACTAACCAATCTAACCAAGTGGCATTAAAATGAGTACCAAAATCAATTAAACGACAATGAATATTTGGAAACTCTTGTGGAATAACCTTACAGGCACCTAGTAAAGTGGTTTGTTGGGGGAGTACATCATCATGACCTGACACATCCAACATCCCTTTTGTTATCAAAGATAACTGAACATTTTTTCCTATTTGAATAGTTTCTAGCGCTTGTACTAAGGTTAATACACTTAATAGCCCTCGCTCTTGCGTTTGTTCGAAGCTTGTTGTATTTGAAACTGACAAACTCCAAGTATGAAAAATCTGAGTAACTGAACCATGGGTTTTATTCACTGTACTTAATACTTGCTGATAATCTTCGCCATCAGTAGCACGGACAATAAATTCATTTTCTGAGGTTTGCTTGAAAGCATCTCCCAAACGCAGACAAACTAAAAATTCCGCATCGTTAGTCAGTTTATTGATCAATGTTTGACTAATATCATGGTCATCGATAAACAATAAAGTCCCGCCTAAACTTGGATTTTCAATAGGGCTAGAGAGGCAACGTTTAAACGATGGCATGTAAAACCAATTTTCTAGAGGCTTGGCAACAATACCGAGGTTGTTATTTTGTAAAGTGTTGAACGCTTCTGGCTGAGCCTCTACCCAAAAGCGTTTGCGCTCAAATGGATAGGTTGGTAAAGCAATACGACGAGGTGCCTCAGTATATAAACTTGTCCAATCAATATTGACACCTTCTAACCATAAACGACCTAGAGTAGTAGTAACATGCTGAGCTTCTTCTGTATTTTTACGAACATGCGGTAGTGATGTTACTACGCTTGCCTGCTCTTTAACTTTTGGATCCCGGCCTGCTAATTGACTTAATACATTATTTGGTCCAACTTCTAATAAAACAAAGTTTTGCGTTGCAACTAAGGTACGTAAACCTTGATGGAATCGCACAGTTTGTGTCAAATGTGCTGACCAATATTCAGGATCGGTCGCTTGCTGATCCGTAATCCAGGTACCAGTAACATTGGAAATAAATGGTATATTCGGCGTTTTCCGTGGTAAATCTGCAATTAAAGCGGCCAAACCATTACCCGCTTCGGCCACTAAAGATGAATGAAAAGCATGAGATACATGTAAACGCTGTACCGCAATTCCTGCGGCTGTCAACGTGGCTTCTGCTGCGGAAATCGCTGAATCCGTACCAGAGATAACACAATTTTCGGGGCCATTTACTGAAGCTAATTCACAACCAGATTGTAGGTAAGCGACTAATTTTTTTTCTGATAAAGCAACCGATAACATGCTGCCACTTGGTTGAGCCTGTATTAATAAGCCCCGTTGGGCAACGATTTTTAATGTGTCTGCAAAACTAAAAACACCGGCTAAACAAGCCGCGACATATTCTCCAATGCTGTGGCCGATCATCGCATTAGGTTTTATCCCCCACGCTTGCCATTGTTTAGCGAGCGCATATTCAACGGCAAACAATACTGGCTGAGTGAGCGCAGTTTGTTTTAACTGTTCGGCGGCATTTTCCGCTTGATTATCATCAACAAAAATAAGTTCAGCAATATCAAGGTCTAAGTGCGGTTGAAAACCTTGGCGACAACGATCAAATTCAGCTTTAAAGACCGCTTCACTACCGTATAAGCTTTGTGCCATATTGATATGTTGTGAGCCTTGACCTGGGAACATGAAAACAACAGGACGATTACTATCAACCATCGAATGGCTCTGAACACGTAATGGGCTAGCGTCAGCGATTAATGCGCCTTTGGCCTGGTTAGAGTTTTGAGCAACGACAAAACTACGATGATTAAAACCTTTACGGCCAACCTGTAAGGTATAAGCTGCATTTTGCCATTGTTCAGCAGGCATTTTCTCTAACCATTCAGCCAAGTTAGCTTGTTGATTAGTTAATGCGCTTGAGGTCTTTGCTGATAATGGCAATATCTGCCAGTTACGCTGAGGTGCAATGTTTGGTTGTTTGGGAGCTTCTTCTAAAATAACATGTACGTTAGTACCACCAATACCAAATGAACTAACACCTGCACGGCGTGGCCCATTTTCATTAGTCCAAGGCATAGTCTTATTAGCAACATAAAATGGACTATTATCAAAATCTATCTCCGAGTTAGCCTTTTTATAGTGCAAGCTCGCTGGAATGATGCCATTTTTTAACGATAATACTGTTTTTATCAGCCCGGTTACGCCTGCGGCAGCATCTAAATGACCGACATTACTTTTTACTGAACCTACAGCACAATATTGATTTTTGTCGGTGCCTAAACGAAAAGCTCGCGTTAATGCAGCAATTTCAATAGGATCCCCTAATACAGTGCCCGTACCATGGGCTTCAATATAACTGATAGTTTCTGGTGGTGTATCCGCCATTTCCTGCGCCGCAGCAATCACTTCAGCTTGACCATCAACACTTGGCGCTGTGTAACCGGCTTTAGTATTACCATCATTGTTCATCGCAGAACCTTTGATTACCGCATAAACGGTATCACCGTCAGCAATGGCATCTTCTAATCGTTTTAATGCTACCACACCTGAACCTGAACCGATGATAGTGCCTTGAGCCTGCTCATCAAATGGACGGCAATGACCATCTGGCGACAAGATAGCGCCAGGTTGATAAACATAACCGCCTTCATGCAATAAGTTTAACCAAGCCCCGCCTGCAAGAGTCATATCAGCCTCATGATTCAATAAACTACGACAAGCCATATGAATCGCAGATAATGACGTTGAACAAGCCGTTTGTATGGTAACAGCAGGGCCTTTTAAATTGAGTTTATAAGCTAAAGTCATGGTCATAGCGTCTTTGTTATTACCATTCATTAATGCTTGTAGTGATGAAATATTACCTAGATCGTTAAAACGGCCACTTTGCATAAGGTTGGTAATTAAATAAGTATTTACACCACAACCGCCATATACACCAATGGGGAAATCACAAGCATCACCGTGATAACCAGCACTTTCCATTGCTTGCCAAGCAGTTTCTAAAAATAAACGTTGTTGTGGATCTAACTCTTCGGCTTCACGGGGCGAGTAACCAAAAAAAGCTGCATCAAATTTGTCTTGATCAGGCAATAAAGCACCACAAGCTACAAAATCTGGGTCAGAAATTTTATCTTCCGACACGCCCATATCTCGTAAGGTTTCTTCATTATATTGCTCAATGGATTCGACGCCATTTTTTAAATTCTGCCAAAAAACATCAACATTTTCAGCGCCAGGAAAACGGCCCGACAAGCCGACAATGGCAATATCAGTCTCTGAGGATAATTCTGTAGTTTCTGTATTCATGTTAGCTTTCCACCCTTGTCCGAGTTTTTTTCAAGAAGGTTTGGCGTTGACGCTTACCGCGTTGAGATGCCTTTTGTATATCGCGGTTAATCGATGTCGTCTGACCGCTTTGCAGTTGTTCAAAATAGTTTGTCATCGCACTGACACTGGTCATATTAAACAAATCCAGCATAGTAAGTTTGACTTCAAATTCAGCTTCTAGTTGTTGTTGCATTTGACCGAGTAACAGCGAATGACCACCTAAATCAAAGAAATTATCCTTCATGCCAACACGTTCAATGCCTAATACCTGCGCCCAAATGTTAGTGACTTTTTGACCAATAGTACTGATTGGTGCTTGGTAATTATTGCTGCTGTTCCATTGAGGCTCAGGTAAATTCTGGCGATCTATTTTACCATTAGTAGTCACAGGTAATTGCGTAAGCACGGTAATGACACTTGGCACCATATAATCGGGCAAATGCTGTGATAACGCTTGTTTTAAGGTGAGTGCTGAAATATCGTCACCGCCCACATAAGCGACTAAACGTGGTCCTGTACTACTTTCTTTTGCTAATACAACCGCTTCTTTTACGTTAACTTGCGTCATGAGTTGAGTTTCTATTTCACCAAGCTCAATGCGTAGACCACGGATCTTCACTTGGTGGTCAATTCGACCTAGATAGTCTAATTGTCCTTGAACATTCCAGCGCACTAAATCGCCGGTGCGATACAAACGTCCGCCGTTATTAGCAAATAAATCGGCAATAAAACGATCGGCGGTCAGATCAGGACGAGCCAAATAGCCACGAGCAATGCCTAGTCCACCAATATATAATTCACCACTAGCTCCTTGCGGAACGGGATTCAAATCGCCATCAAGTACGTGCACTTGACGATCACCAACCGGTCGGCCAATCGGTACTTGTTCAACGTTAGTATTGGTATCGGCTAAACTAAGCCAAGCAGTTGGTGTAATAATTGTTTCTGTTGGACCATAAGCATTAACTATACGCGGAGCAGAAAAAGCACGATGAGCATCGTGGTAATCAGCTCTATTAAATGCCTCACCACCAACGATACAAATGCGAATTTGCTGATAACTGTTTAATAATGGTGTTAACAAGCGTAAATAGGCTGGTGGCAAATGTAACGATGTTACTTGGTGCTGGGTAATTAAACTGGCAACATTATCGACAGCCAATTGCTCTTTTCTTGCCAACACAATAGAGCCGCCAGCAGCTAGTGGTGTCATCCATTGTTCACCAGCAGCATCAAAATTAATCGAGAAAAACTGCAGTTCACGGTGCTTTTCATCAATGCCATAAACCTCACTAATAGTTTGAATATGCATCGACAATGGTCCATGTGTAACAGCAACACCTTTTGGTCGACCTGTTGAACCTGAGGTATAAATCACGTAAGCCAAATGTTGATCATGTAATAGAACGTTGGGGTTATGATTTGGCAGCTGCGTTAAATTCAATTGTTCAACATTCAATAGCGGCACACTTGAATCGGGTAAATTCACCTGTAATGCTTGTTGAGTCAGCACAAATTGCACACCGCTATCGGCAATCATGTAGGTTAAACGATCTTTTGGATAAGCGGGATCTAACGGTACATAAGCCGCCCCTGCTTTCCAAATGGCAAGTAAAGCAACAATCATCTCGAAACCACGTTCTAATGCCATACCAACCCGATCTTCTGGCTGAATGTTTTGTTGCAATAAATAATAGGCTAATCGGTTGGCGGCTTGATTAAGCTCAGCATATGTCATCGTTTGTTGAGCAAAGATTAAAGCCGTTGCTTGCGGCTGTTGTTCTACTTGTTGTTCAAACAACGCGTGTACTGTTGGAGTTTTACCCGTAAAAATGGCTCCTGCACCCCATTTAGTTAATTGGCTATATTCATCATGGCCAAGTAATTTAACTTGTTCTATGTGTTGATTTGGCAGTTCGGCAAAAGCCTGTAATAACGTTACATAATGCCCGGCCATACGCTCGATTGTTTCGGGAGAAAAGAGTGTTTTAGCATAGACAAATTCAAGAACAATTTGATCATTTTCTAGCTCATAGCTTTCAAGTGTTAGCTCAAATTGCGCAGCAACATCAATTGTTTGCCAAGTGTTTTGAGAAGAAGATGCAAGTAAGTCGTGCCAACAACTACTATCGTGTTGAGAATGACTAAACATCACCTGGAACAAAGGATGCGTATCGGCACTACGCTTTATTTGCATTGCTTCAACTAAATATTCAAAGGGTAGATCTTGATGTTCTTGCGCACCTAAAGTGATTTTTTTTATTTGCTCTACTAAATCAGTTAATGACATCTGTCCGTTAACTTGGCTAGGGATCACTTGCGTATTGGCAAAAAAGCCTAATAAAGGTTCTGTTTGTGGCCAATGGCGATTAGCTATGGGAATACCAACACGAAGATCTGTTTGACCACTATGGCGGTACAATAAAGCGTTAAAATTTGCCAGCATGATCATAAATAAACTGGCTTGTTGATTTGCACCTTGCTGACGTAATTGCTGAACGAGATTCATCGGTAACTCTATACGGTGATGAGCCCCTTCATATTGATTGCTGGCCGTTCTGGGGAAATCTGTGGTTAATTGCAAAATAGGTTGCTCTTGACCCAACTGTTTAGTCCACCAAGCCAATTGTCGTGCGGTCTCACCTGATGCTAAATACTCTCTTTGCCATACAGCATAGTCTGCATAGGTGATTTTCTGCTCTGGTAAAATAACTGGCTGGCCGCTGTACTCTGCTTGATAATGTTTTGCAAGCTCGTCGAAAATTATTTGCATCGAAGCACCATCAGAAATAATATGGTGCATCACTAACATTAGTTTTTGACCTGCGTCACCTAGCTTGAATAAAACGGCACGTACCAACGGCCCCGTACTTAGATCAAATGATTGCTGACTAAAATCTTTGCTTTGACTCGTTAATGCTTTTTGTTGTAAATCTCCCTCTAAGAAGCTTAAATCCACAACCTTTAATGGCCATTGCCCTTGAGTCTGTAATATTTGAATGGGCTGCCCAATATTATCGACCGAAAAGCGGGTGCGTAATACCGGGTGCCTGACCACCAACAAGTTCAATGCTGTTTGTAAATGCTCAGCACTTACTTTACTGTTTAAGTCTAGGCATGCACCAATATTATAAGCACTGTTTTGTGGATCTATTTGCCAAATGAACCATTGCCTTGCTTGAGCATGTGACATAACTACCGCTTGCTCTGCGATAAAATTATTATGAGGGATCAATACTTGTTTTACTAAAGTTCGCTCACTGTTTACAGCCTGCTCAATCGTCATAGCTTGGTCAGTAAGTAGAGGGAGCTCAAACAATTGTCGCAAGGGTATTGTTATCTGCCACTCTTGCTGTATTTTGCCCAATAGTTGTGTTGCTTTTATCGAGTTACCACCACAGGCTAAAAAATGCGATCTTTTACCAAAACCACTGTTATTTGGTAAGAGTTTGCTCCATATATCAGCTAATTTTTCTTCTGTTTTCGACAATATTAACGTTGAACGTTCAGCTATCAACGATTGACCACGCAGCATTTTTCCATGAGCATAAATGGCATAAGCTTCTTCTGCTTGGTTTTGCCAAATGGTATGACAGGCCCTGCGTTGCAGTTTGCCACTTGACGTTTTTGGTAAAGAACCGGGTTGCATCATAATGACAACACTGACGGTGTCACCACAAAGTTCGGAGAGAATGATAGCAAGGCGATCAACAATTACTTGTGGGCTGATTTGTTTTTGTACCCGCCGAGCAAGTTCAAGTGCAATACCAATGCCTTCCCCCTCTAAACCTTCGACAGAAAAAGCTGCCACTCGACCTTTACGAGCATATTCAAATTGACTTTCAATGCACTTCTCTAGGTCTTGTGGGTATAAATTTCGGCCCC
Source organism: Colwellia psychrerythraea (assembly GCF_000764185.1). Classification (GTDB taxonomy): domain Bacteria; phylum Pseudomonadota; class Gammaproteobacteria; order Enterobacterales; family Alteromonadaceae; genus Colwellia; species Colwellia psychrerythraea_B. The sequence goes on along the minus strand of NZ_JQEC01000002.1, from coordinate 271,729 downwards.
GGTTGATAATGAGATCTTTGGCTCGACCAACGATATATAACTGTTGGGCAACTGAAGCACCTAAATCTCCAGTACGTAACCAGCGTTTATTGTCTTGTTCAACAAAAGTCGCATCAGTCGCTTTTGCATTTTGCCAATATCCTTGTGCAATACTTGGACCACTGGCCCATATTTCGCCGACTTGACCATTATTTAGCGTGTCGAGGCTGTTTGGGTCAACAATTTTAAGCTCATGAGCGCTCACCGTATAACCGCATGCCACTTGTTTAGTGCCGCCTTGCTTAACAAATTCTACTTGCCCTTTTGCTAAGGCTTTATTGTCAAAATCTTGAACTAATAATCCTGAAAAACGCTGACCGCAGGTTATAAATAATGTAGCTTCCGCTAAGCCGTAACAGGGAACTATGGCCGCGCTATTAAAACCAGTTGTCGCCATATGATCAATAAAAGCAGTTAAAGTGTCATGACGAACAGGTTCAGCACCGCTAAAAGCCACTTGCCAACAAGATAAATCTAATTCGGCCAATACATTGGCTTTAATACGCTCAACACACAATCGGTAACTAAAATCTGGGCCACCACTTACTGTTGCCCGATGTCGAGCAATAGCGGCTAGCCAACGAATAGGTTTTTCGAGAAAAAATCGTGGTGACATCAATACACATTTTGCACCTAAATATAAAGGTTGCAATAAGCTGCCAATCAGTCCCATGTCATGATATAGCGGTAACCAAGAGACAATGACATCTCCCTGTGTGCTATTAAAACCTTCTGTAATCGCTACCTCATTAGCCATTAAATTACCATGACTAACCATAACGCCTTTTGGATCAGCAGTAGAACCTGAGGTATATTGTAAAAATGCAATATCATCTGATTTTGGGGCATAACTTTGCCAATCATCATTTTGCTCAAAATCTCTAGTATCAATGTTCAACAATTGACAAGTCTGCGCGCCTTGTTTAACCATGTTTTCCATCGCTAAATTAACAAGTCCATGATCTTCGCTTTTCGCTAGTATCAAATTAGCCTGCGCATTAACGCCAATACCAACGACACGTGCTAAGTGCTGCGAGCGGGCTGACTCAGGTACAAATAGAGGCACAGCAATTAACCCAGCATACAAACAAGCTAAAAAACTGACGACATAATGCTCATTATTATCGAACATTAATAAAACACGATCGCCCAACTGACTATTAGCTTGTAAATAAGCAGCCAGATTTCGACTACGGGTATTGAGATCTTGATAAGTTAAACTAAGTTCACTTAATTGTCCTTGCTGTTCACTCACCACGACCAAAGCGATATCTTCAGGTTGGTGGAGGGCTAGCTGTTGTACTCTAGTCACTATATTGAGTGCTCGAGCACTAGATAAAGGTAAGCTTGTCTGTGTAGACGTCTCTGTCATTGTAAATTCTACCTATTGTTGACCCATTATGGCTTTCACATAAGCTCTATGTGAGGGCTATTTCGGAGTGACCTTGTAAGCAGTGGTTATTAGTGGGAACGTGATTCTGTAACGCTTGGGTAATACGTTTTAAAACAAGAGATTGCTGATCTTGAATATAAAAATGTCCACCAATAAACTCATGAAAAATTATCTTTTTAGCGCTATGTTGCTGCCAAGTCGAAAGATTATCTAAACTAATATCATCACTTTTTCCGCTTAGTACTTGCATAAAAAGAGGTAAAGGGGAAGTTTTTTTATACTGAAACCCTTGTAACAATCGATAATCCGCAGCCAATATATTAAGGGTCATGTCTAAAAGTTCAGGGTAATCAAATAAGGCTTCGGCACTCCCACCCTGTTGACGTAGATTAGCGATTAAAGCATCGCGGTCATGAGTATCAGGAAAGCGACTTGGATCAAATTTATCAGGTGATGGGCATGCAGATAACAGCAATATTTGGGGTAAAGCGAGTTGTTTAGATATACTGTTTTTTGCGGCCAGTACTTGGCAAATACCATAAGCCAGTAAGGCCCCCATGCTATGGCCAAAAATAGCAAATGGCTGTTGCATATAGCCCTGATAATCATCAAGTATGCTTTGAACTAAAGCATCAAAATCTTCCAGTGCCGTCTCATTTAAACGTGTGCCTCTACCGGGTAACTCTACAGGTACTATATTGACCCAATTTGGTAAAAACCTACTCCAACGTAGATACATAGAAGCACTTGCTCCTGCACAGGGTAAGCACAGCAGATTAATTGATGCTTGGGCCAGCACGATTAGAACTGCTCCACTTTTTCTGCTTGTTCGGCCATCCATTGTCGTAAAGATTCAGGGCGCATATCGGTCCAATGTTTATTGATATATGTTTGCACTGTCGCTTTATCGCCTTGCACCTCTGGCACTGCTTGCCAGCCACCTGGAATTTCTTTCCATTGTGGCCAAATAGAATATTGTTTTTCTTGATTTACTAAGACAATAAATATTTGATCTTCGCGATCAAAACAGCTTGTTGACATAATATCTCCTTATTAAATAAGCCGGGATAGCTTAATCTCTGCTGATACATTCAAGGTCATAACACAGCTCTATGCTGCGCTACCTTACAAGTGGGATTTATCTTTAACAGACGAAAGTAAATGAGAATTGTTTAATGTAATACGGATATTTATGCACATTGGTTAGAAACGAGCGCGAAAAGGCTAGAAGTAAACTGGTATTAATAAAACCGATTAAAGGGAAAGTATTGGCAGTCTTTGATAAATAGGACTAAATAACGACCATATATTCAATGGCTGTAGAGATAAGAAATAATGGATAAGGAAGAGTATCACAAAGAAATGTGGGGAAGTTACTGTGATACTTTTATCTTATAGAGCTCATACTAAATAGTAGCAGTAGGCGGTGCAAATCCAGTCATAAGCCAAAGGTGAGTCGCTTTATCGTAAGCTTGCCGGTGTAACAAGTCTGCATTAAGCCAAGCATTAAGACGCTGTATGTCTTGATGCTCAATAGGTGTATCATGAACAGGGTATTGAGCCCATTGCCATGCAGTTTCCCATATTTTATCTTTATCAGCTGCTGTCATAACATCCCTTGCTTATTTCAATCATTATCGATTTTAGGCAGACTACCATAACGCGAGGTAAAACAAAATATCCTATAGCCACGCCGGAATATCTGTTTATCCCTAAAACCAATACTTCAAAATGGCATCATAGTGTTCATTCATAAAGCGTTCGACAGTTCGATATTGTAGCCATTGCTTCTTTAATCATAATATTCACTAATGCCGCCGAACATCCTAGTTGTTCAGCAATTTGACGTTGTGTTAAACCATCAAATCGGTGTAACTCAAATACTCTTCTTGTCCGTTCAGGTAAGTGTGCAATCACTTTGATAACTGCATCTAAGAGTTGAGACTCAGCCATGCCGTTTTCAATATTCAAACCAGAAGAGGCACAGGTAATCGCCACCTCCTGATTGTTAAATTCACGGTAGCCTGCTTCAACTTTCTTTTTACGACAATAGTCGATAGCAATGTTACGTACAACTTGGCAACAGTAGCTAAATGGTTTATCTACTTTTCGCGCACAGGCCCCTTTTACCAATCGAATATATGCGTCTTGCAAAACATCTTCTGCAATATGTTCCATTCCAACAATCTTTCTTGCTATTGCGTTTAATTGCTGACGATTAGCCACAAAAACTGCTGCAAGATCAACCGTGGCCAGACATTCTTTCATTCCCATTCCTTCGAAATACTAAAGGCGACTAGGTTCCCACTTGCTAAGTATAAAGTCAAATGATAATTGTTATCATTTGACTTGGGTTTATGCTACAACATTAACTTTATTTTGTTTAGCTGATACCGTTTTTTCTGATAATTGACCATGCTCCATTCTTAATAATCGATCAGCACAATCAAAATACTTATCGTCATGAGAAATCACTAATACTGTTTTTCCCTGAGCTTTAAACTCTGGCAGCATTTGTCGATAAAAAACATCTTTAAATATAGGATCCTGATCGGCAGCCCACTCATCAAAGACCAAAAATGGCCGTTGCTCTAAATGGGCAACCACCATAGCCAAACGCTTACGTTGTCCCTGTGATAAAGCCCGAGTAGAGAAGGCGCCTTGAGTGACATGGACTTTGTGATTCAACTGTAATTTAGTCAGTAGTTGATTAGCTGTAATATCGAGCTCATCAGAAGGAATATCTAACAATTGCTCAAATAAATAAAAGTCAGAAAAAATGGCTGAAAAACATTGTCGGTAAGTATCAATGTTTCCGGTACCGACAGCTTGGCCATTTAACAATATATCGCCACTATTACTTTGATATAATCCAACTAAAAGTTTTGCTAAAGTTGTTTTTCCACTGCCATTACCGCCAACTAAGAAAACAATCTCGCCAGGTTGAAAGCTCAAGTTAACTGGGCCTAAAGTAAAAAAATCATCTGATGCTTCATGATAAAACTGATGAGTGACAGCCTTAAGCTCTAAACGTTGAAATTTTTGTGATTTAAGTGGTGTAAGTGTCGGATCTGATCCATTCGATAAATCTTCGACTACGGCTTCAATCCTTATCGCTGCTGCTTTTGCAATATTAGCTGCAGGTAATGCTTTCAACAGGTTTTCCAAAGGCGCAATCATATAAATAAAAACTAACACAAAACTGGTTAGGAGCTGATTCCGATCAGGCGAGTCATTCACCAATGCAAATAATACTAAACCAATAAAAGCATAAATTAAAAAGCTGCCCCAGGCGGTAGAAATAACAAAAACCGACATACCGACAGTGCGTTGCTTGCGAACTTCCTCTATCGATTCACCAAGCACGTTTTCCTCGAAACGTTGACGTTTGCTTGCATGTAAACGTAATTCTTTAGCGCCATCAACTAAGGCTCGAAAATGACCAAACAAACTATCTTGTTCTTGAGCCGCGCGATTTAGGTACTTTATCGCTTTTAAATGAACCTGATGATAACCCATAGATCCCAAGCCGAGTACCAAGAGCGCAATTAGAAATATTTCTCCCGATAACCAAGCGATATAGACCATACAACCAGTCACAATAATGCCATTTACTACTATCACAGGTAAACGGACAAAAAATTCTGCAACTTTTAAACAATGCTCTGATAAAGCTGATTGTACCCGAGCACCACCCACTTCTTCTAATAACCGATAATCAGCATGAAGTACTTTTTTTGAAATATGACGACGCAATACTGCATGTGCCTGTTGACTTAATCGCTCAAATAAAGTGGATGAAATTACCTGAAACACTAATACAGCCAGCACTAAACCAGAAAATGGCACAATATAATTACTGGCTTGAACTGAGCTTGCATTGAGTACCTGATTAATTTGTGCGAGTAATAAAACTACACAAATTCCGCAAATTGCACTTGTTAATATGGCAGCCGTTAATAACCAGCGCGATTGGTGAATTAAATACCGTAACACACTTACCCCTGTTAAAATTCTATGTTATTGATAGTAATAAGACGAAGTAGATTAGAGGTTGTTTATATAAATTTAGTTAAAAATTAATATTAGATATTGCACTAGGCTGTTGAGAAAGGTTAAAAGTAGGTTATATTCTCGGTAAATGGTATTGACTAATTTTCAACAAGTAATCACTGTAAATACTCTTTCGGCACTAAACTCAAATGTACCATAAAAACGAGTACCTATAGGTAAGTTAGGCCCTAGCATCTGGACTAATTCAAGTGTAAATTGACGGGTTGTAAAATTTATTTCTTTCATCTTCGCAGTGTCAAAATCAAAATAATGCTTCACCTCCGGATACAATGCTTTAAAAAGGCTTTCTTTAGCGGAAAAAATAAGTGTTAACATGACGGGATCGGGGTTGTTATATGTGCCTACAAGTTTGTATTCAGATTCGATAAGTATATTTTTAACAATATCTTTGGCTACTTTTTGGTTAAGAATATTTTCCGCATCTATACCAATTCTATCTACATCTTTTTTATTTGCCACAGCACAGATGGCAAAATCACTAGTGTGGCTCAATGAACCTAAAAAATAATCTGGCCATATTGGTTCTCTATTTGCCCCAACTCCCACAGTTGCTTTGCTAGAACCTAATGTTATTAAGGCTTTTCGTGCTAAATATCTACCAGCAACAAATTCAGATTTACGTTTAGCCACCGCGTGAGTGAGTGATTCATGAAGGCTCTCATCAAGAAGATGTTTTGTATTTGAATCTGAGTAGCCGTTCGTACAAAAATCACACTGGTAACAAATACCTGGGAATCCAGGGATTTTCTTTTCATAAATATTCTGAATATAAGAGGGAATTGAATAACTTAACATGTTGCAGCCTACATCTTAATCTTAAAAGTCCACTATACCGCAAAATGGACTTTTCCACTTTGGTCTTGAAAATATTTAAAATATTTGAGTATGTTCACTTAATAAATATTTGAATAAACCTCATCAACTGCATCTTAATACAATACTAACTGAGTTGTGTCATGAACGTGTTTTATCGGCAATGATAATACTTGGACCTGCTATCAGTCAGCTGATGTAAATAACAATATTTTTTATCGATTTAATGCGCAATTATTGAAGCAATTAAACAGCTTGTGTCTCAGAGATTAACTAAACAGGCTAAACACATTATTGTTTGATAAACACTCATAAAAAAGCACCTAGAATCATTGCTGAGACTAGGTGCAAAAGTGTAAGAAGTTAACTTAATTTATTTTAATTCATGTTTAAGTTATTGTTATTTCTTCCAAACACCAGCAACACCAGGTTCTTCACCTTTAGTCCACCAACTGGCGGTATAAGTTTCGTTATTATGCGATACTTTATCTCCGCCGTTGTAAACTAAATCTGCACGCCATGCCCTCACTTGACCATCATCAGGAATTACTTCCGACCATGCGCCACTTTGATCTGGCTGTTCACCTTTAGTCCACCAATTGGCTTTGTAAGTTACTTCGTTATAAACAACAGTATCGCCAGTATTATAGATTTTGCTGCTGTCCCAAGTACCCGTTCCGCCAGTAGTTTTGTTAGTTACTGTTACAGTGAAGCTTTGTGAGGTAACGGCAGAGCCATCACTAACATTTACACTCACTGTATAATTTGTATCAGCAGTAACATCCCCAGCAGTTAAGCTTACATTGGCACCTGAGCCTGTAATGGTTAAACCTGCAGGTACTTGCCAAGTGTAAGTTAGTGCGTCGTTATCAACATCGCTTGCAGAAACTGCGATGTTCACTTGCATTGCTTCTTCTACCGTTACATCACTAATAACGTTAACAACAGGAGCGGTATTACCCGTACTTGGCGCAACGACAGTTAATGTTGTAGATTTACTAACACTTGCTTTACCGTCTGATACGGTTAGCGTTAATACATAGTTCGTATTTATTGTCACGGTACTTGCGGTAATATCAACAGCAGCGGCATTAGTTACGCCCGTTGTTAAGGCACTATCAATGGTCCAGCTATAGGTTAGTGCATCATTATCAGCATCCGTAGCGCTTGCCGATATAGTGATCATTTGTGCGGAATCGACAGAAAAATTATTTGCTAAAGAGATAACAGGTTTTTTGTTAATTGGACCAACACTACCACCTAAACCTTCGTGCATTGCATTAAGGATATCACCATTATCAGCATCAATTTCCCAAGCAAATAAACCACCTAAACCACTGGCTTTAACATATTGGCCTTTAGCCATAACAGAGCGAGGGCTATCGTAAGTTACTAATGTGCCTGATTGTTTATTCCAAACATAAGCAGCATCAGCCATTTCATCATAGCCAACTTCAAAACCATTAACACCAGTACCAGCAGCGCCAACCATATGTTGATCAAGGCCTTTGTAATCAATAATACCTGCTTCCCAAACTCCTTGGGCAGTAGAACCAGTCAATTTACCGGTACCATCAGCTGTCATTGGATTGTCTAAAATAGTGGTATTATCTGGTGAAACACCTTCCCAACCACGACCATACATTGCTGTACCAACAACAATCTTTTTAGCAGCTACGCCTTGAGCTAATAATAAATCTATCGCATTAGTGATGGTATAAGCAGGACCTTTACGTGGTTCACCGTTATCATCTAAGCCAGTGCCATTACATTCATCAACACTTATATGGCTACCACAATTTAAACCAGTTTGATGACCAGTAACGTTGTTCCAACCACCAAAGAAGTCATAAGTCATGGCGAAAATGTAGTCCATAAATTGTGCCGCTGCAGCATAATCTACATCTTCAATTTTGTCATAACCTGAGCCAATAGCTGAAGTAAGCTGATATTCACGGCCTGTTTCTGCTTCTAGCTCATTTAACATAGTGCGCAACTCTTGCATTAAAGCAACATAAGCTGGGCCATCGTTAATTGGGTCACCTAATGTTGGTGAAGCGCCACTGCCTCCTGGAAATTCCCAGTCAATATCAACGCCGTCGTAGAATTTCCATGTTTTTAAGAATTTCTTCATGGAAGCGACAAAGACATCACGATTAGCTTTTTGAGTAAAACCGTAGAAAGGGTCTGATAAAGTCCAGCCACCAACAGAAGGTAATATTTTTAAATCAGGGTTACGTTGTTTTAACGCCATTAACTGCGCGTAAGTACCACGTATAGGATCGTTTGAATCAATCCCCGGCAAGGCTTTTTGGACTGCTGCCCACGGATCATGAATAACGACTTCATAATCGGCTGAGCCAGCACAGGCTTTTTCTAACGCACGCCAGCTATTGCCATTCTCAATCTCTTTAAGTGACTCATTAGCGCCACAAATTGGAATGAAACCGTATAATAAATGGGTTAAGTTATCGGCTGGTATTTGGCTGACATCGTAGCCACGGCCGTAAATGCCCCATTCAACAAAATAAGCACCCACCACATTATCAATTTGTGTTGGATAAGTGCCATTATTTGGATCTATATTCATTGCAAGTGGCGCTAAATGACCACCATCGGTATCAGCAATGACTATTTCTTTTTGTGCGCTGGTTGCACATACAGTGCCTTCACACAATTCGATAGTCATTTGATGACGACCAGATTGATCATAAGGAAAGTTAATTACGCCGCTTTTGGTACCAGCACCAAAAGTGCCTGCATTTACCATAGTATTATCGAAATATACTTTGTAATTATCGCCACCAGAGCCGCTCCAAGAGTTCCATTTAATAGAGATATTAACTTGCTCTTTGGCTTTAACTATATCTTTATAAGAGCCTTGGCCTTCTAGATTTACTTCTACAAAAGAGTAGTTTTGCGGAGTCCAATCAATGCTGGGTGCAGCAGGTGCTGCAGCAGCGTGTTGTGATGATAGTGCAGCACTTATTGCGCACATGGTGAGTAGTTTTTTGTTCATAATGTCCTCTTATTATAATATTGCTGTTTGATACCAATGGCATGTTCAGCATTGTTGTGTAAGTATTCTTATTTTTGGTTCTCTTAACGCTTTAAAGTTTTTGCCAAACATTACTGACATCAGGTTGTTCACCTTTAGTCCACCATTTAGCTTGATAATTAACTTGTTGATAACTTACAACTGCGCCTTGAGAATACTCATTCTGAGCATGCCAAATTGCCGTGCCGCCATCGTTAGGGGATTCGAGTTGCCAAGCATTACTGTTATCCGGCGCTTGGTTTTTGTTCCACCATTTGGCTGAATAAACCTTGTTTTCATAGCTAACTTTATCGTTAGCCGAATAAGCGGTAGTGCTGTTCCATAATGGGACGGTAGGGTCTACCACACTATTTTTCACCGTGACAGTAAAGCTCTTGCTGGTAGTTAACATACCGTCTGACACAGCAACACTAAGGTTGAAGTCAGTATCTGCTTCAACCATAGGAGCGGTAATCGTGATATTGGCATCATCTCCTGTGTAAGAGATCTCATTGGGTATTTGCCAAGTGAAGGATAAATTAGTTTGCTCATCATCAAAGGCATGCACATGAATAGATTCAGTAGCAGATTCGGTGATAACAATATTGTCGATATCATGGACTATCGGCGCAGTATTTACTGGTACTGCTTGGACAGAAAGCACAAACGTATACTCTTTATCGGCGACATAGGTGACATTACTGAGTAGGTTTGTTGAATCAAAAGTGATATCACCCTGGGAATTTTCTACGCCAATATTGAGTAGGTGGCTGTAACCTAGATTTAACGATTGCGCAAAATCACTTGGCCAAGTTGCTTGATTTAACTCAGTTATCGCGAGCTGTTGGTTTATTAACTCCTGGCCTGTAGCATCGAATAACCGCAAACTAACGGTTTCTCCAACGTTTGCTGTTTGCCCCTGTTTTAAGAAGAAGCCAGCGTCAAACCAGGTGTCAGGCTGAACGTTATCTCGTACTATGGAAATATCACTACAGTTATAAAACCCTTCTCCTGCCACGTCATCACGCTGCCAACGGCTATATAAAATAGCGTCGCCCACTCTATCCGCAGGAATGTTGACTTCCATTTGATAAAAGCGTCTGTCATCAGCATCTTTGATAAAATCGATATTTGCGTGTGACTGCACCAAAGTAATATCTGACCAAGTCAATGGCATCGTGTCGCCGTCATAACTTGCATTACTTAAATAAAACTGCCAAAAGCTTGGATTATGTGGTGTGGTCGCCAGAAATTTTATATTGATGTCACCATTAGTATTAGGGACTACTTCACTACGCTGCCAGTGAGGTGAGGGCAGGTTCATACCTTTTTTCTTGTCATCACCACCTGCACACAAAGTGCCGTCGGGTATATTGGCTTTTACGGCAACTAAATTAGTAAAGTCGCGGGTGTTTATTGCAAATTCATGCAGTTGTACAAATTGAAAGTGACCAGAGCTTAAGTATGCGGCACGACATGCGGCATTGGGGATATTTGAACCATCTTCCGGCCACCAATAACCTTGCTGTAGTTCACAAATTGCTTGGCGAGCCATTGGACTGAACATATAGCCATGGGCAGAAACTTGCGTACTGATGGTAGATAAAACACTGGTTAGTGCTAAACCCATAGCGATTGAAGTAACTTTTAGATGATTTTTAGACATAGCTTTCTCCTAGCGATAAATACCGAAGTATTTATCGCTGCTTATTTTGTTAAATTAACGGTTTAGTTTATAAAAGATTTATCAGGCGTTATAAATTACAGACACTATCCCAGTCGCTACCGCCAGGCTCTGAGTTGCTCCACCACTTAGCTTTGAAAACAGCATTATTGTGCACAACCATATCGCCTTGATTTGCATGGCTAGAATTACCTTGCCAATCTTTTTGAGGGAACTCTGGATAAACAGATAAGGTAGCAACATCAATACCGTCACATGTTGTGTCGTTTCCGCCGCCGCCATCACCGCCACCACCAGAAGTTGCTTCCGGTAAATTTGGGTATTCAGCTTTGAAGGCAAATACTTTTCCGTCTTTCTCAATAGTGAAGTTAACCGGACCACTAATTGGCATGTAATACATCACTTGAGCATTCACCGTTTGACCTGGATTAAATGACTCTGTTACGCCGCCCCATTCATTGGTTAAGGTGATTGAAAAACGATGGAAATCATTTTCAAAACCACCAATATTATTGCCGGCGCTATTTGAGGCGTTGTGATCTATAGCCATTTTGAGTTTCTTGGTCGCATTCCAGTTCGACTTGAATATTGCTGAGGTTGATACCGGTACATCAAATGATATTTTAGCGCCTGAAAAATCAATGGCTGAGTTGTTAGTAAAGGCAAAAGTTGGACTGATAGGGTAGTTATCATCTCCCGCTGGGAAGTCTTTAGCGATAAAGCTAACATCAACCATTTCTGCAGGCTTAACAAAAGTCTTGTTACCTTTATCAATACCATATGAAGTACCACTTTGATTAAATTTATCATAAGCAATAGAGGTCATGGTTGAGCCCATAAAATACTCACCTTTGACTGCGTCATAAGCAAAATCACCAGCAAGTTCCCAGAACATTACACCGCCTAAGCCGTTATTAATCACGTAATCAACCTTAGTTGCCATCGACTCTTCATCTTCGGTAGAGATAAAGACTTTTTTACTGTCATTCCATAACCAAGGTGCAATGGCAGCGCTGTCATAATGACGGGTATAAGTGCCCGTTAATTTATCACTAGCATCATTTACCGGATCAAGGCCGTAAGCAGCTGAGTAACTACCAATAATGCCTTTTTCTAAGTTTTTGACATGCCATAGTGGATTTGAGCCAGCAGGGACTTCGCGATCATTCTCAGTATCATGCCAAAGGTTATCTATACCGATAGCGCCATTACCACAGTTGTTTTTATCGCCTTTACCAGTACCTTTTGGACAATTTTCTTGATCAGGGAGAGCCGCTTGGCCCCATAAACCATTAGTGCCACCAGTAACATCTTTAAAACCACGAGTGTAATAAGGAATGCCAATATTGATACGACCAGCTGATAATCCTCCGCGGAAATACTTAACCGCCCAGTCGGTATTTAAATAACCAATGCCTTCAAACTCTTTGGTGCCATAAACGTCCCATGCAGCCAGCTCAGAATCTAAACCGGTATCAAAGAGCGAGGCATTGTGACCTACGTGTGAATTCCATGCACCGTGCAAGTCGTAAGACATGATATTTACGTAATCAAGATATTGTGTAGCTTGGAAGGTTTCCATACCACGTAATAAGTAACCTGAAGAGGGTGATGCGATAGTAAGTAAATAATGTTTACCTGCAATCTCTCCTGCTATATCAAGGCTTTCACGTAGTGATTTCATTAATACTTGATAGGAAGCATTGAGGTGTGCTCGACGAGCATTTGAAAAAACAAAATCGTCTGGATGACCAGAGTCAGCCATTGATGACGGATACTCGTAATCTATATCAATACCATCAAAACCGTATTTTTCAATAAACTCAACTGCGCTGGCGCTGAACGCCGAAATACCTGCTTGATTTACACTGCCATCAGCATTAGTGGTTAGAGTGTAAAAACCACCATCAGCGACTCGGCCGGTGTCATCAAAGTGACCACCTGTTTCTGCCCAACCACCCACAGAAACCAATGTTTTCACCTTAGGGTGCAATTTTTTATATTTATTAAGCAGATTGAAGTGACCCTTGTATGGCAAGCTAGGATCAAGTTCAGCACCTACGATACCTGGCCATTCCATATTGGTAGCAGGGTTGTTTGGTGAATTAGGATCGCCAATTGATACTTTATGATTAGTGTCTACATGAGCAAAAGCGTAGTTGATATGGGTGACCTTGTCCCAGGGAATATCATTAACTAAATAACTTGGCTGCTCGTTTGCTCCGTTACGCCAACTGGTGAAATAACCAATAACACGACGCGGGTGATCTGCGCCCATCAACTCACGACCATCTTGATCGTAAATCGTACAGTATGGTGTGTTTACGCCTGGTGTTTGGTATAAACCTTCAGGTCGACAAGCATCAGCATCGTTACCCGTTTGTCCGTCAGTAACTACGGCAAAGTTAATTGCATTACTTAAAGATGTTGCACCTTTGTCATCGGTTGCTTCAACCGTAAAAGCTTGCTGGCCTAAAGTTGTTGCTGTCCAGACAAAACTGCCAGAAGTAGCATTAATAGTATGTATTACCACATCATTTTCAAGTAATGATAATTTTGTGACTTGCCCATCGATATCAGTACCTGAATATTCAAAGGTAATTGCATCACCAATTATAATTTTGCTAGGTAAGCTCGCCATAAGTATTGCTGTGGGCGCTTTATTTACTGGTGGTGTATCTTTTGCAGTTACGGTTAAGGTAATACTTTCACTGCTTGTTTGTGCGCCTTTATCATCAAAAGCTATGGCTTTTACCTTATGGTTTCCTAAGGCTGCAGACCAAGTGATTTCATAGGGTGAGTTGGTTAACATAGTTAACTTTACATCATCTAAATACAGCTCAACTTTTTCCACGCTACCATCTTCATCGGCAGCACCTACAGAAAAGACAACGCTGTCATTTTCAGTGAAAGAACTATTTTTTGCAGGTGAGATGATAGCCACCGTAGGTGGAATGTTATCCGTGATGCTATCATCACAGGTGCCGAGGTTTTGCCATTCTTGCCATTGGCCTGAATGAGTAACTGGGTTGGTTTTGTTCCACCAGTTCGATTTAAAGGCTTGTTCAGCTGTTTGAACCATTTGACCGGCAACAGATACTTGACCTGTTTGCCATTGAGGTAAATCAGTACAGTCGTATGTAGTCGCGTAAACAGTGTTACTGAGTAAAGCTACAGATATTGCCCCTAATTTGAAGGCATTTTTTATTAGTATTACATTTTTCATATTAATTCCTTTTACATTTTTTTAACATTGCAGTGGTTACGCCTTTTAAAGCTAACACATAAAAAACAAAGGTCAATCTGTCGTCATTTGCATACAAAAATAAACCGCTCAATATTTAGCCGTTATTTAACCTTTAAAATCAATGATTTAAATTATTTCTGTTAGCGACAGTAAATAGATAAGATTTCAACCAAATTTAGACTTTGTCTGCGGTGTTAATGCTTTGTTAATTTTTTACAGCCTGTTGCTGAATAAGGCTCTGCGGTTGAAAAAACACCTATCACCCTATTTGCTATAAGATATATTTAATTGATATATGTAAAGGTTTGTGTTTTGTCTGAATGGCTTGAAAATTTGAATAAAATTAAACGTTTAGTGGATATTTATTGGAGCTTTTACACTAATTGTTGTTTGATTAACATTAAATGAGTAAGTTATTAAAGTGTACTTTTGTAAAGAATATTACTGCAGTGTAAGTTGAATTTATACTGGCGGAGTTAACTCTACAGATAGAAAGTTAGTTAAAGTAACTGACCTAAAAATACTGTGGAGTTATGCGCAATTATGGGTAACAGTAAACTATCTGTTTTTTCTCGTAACCATAGTAACGCCAAGCCATAAACACTTGAAAATATGATACTGATATAAAAAATATTCCAATATGAATTTTGCCAAATTAAGCCATTAACCAAAGCAAAAAGTAGCACCAATAAAACTCCAGCAATATTAATTTTTGCTCCGTAAATAAGGTAATTAGCAGAGCTAATAGCTTGAGACATTACATAGAGTAATACTCCTCGATAAAGCAGTTCTTTATCTAGTCCAAGCATGATCGCTAAAAAGAAAAGCTCCTCAGGATCGGTTGAACCATCGTCACCGCCAAATAAGCTAGAAAAGACAAATCTACATGCTAACAGTAGCAAGAGCATCTTTATGGCAGGAATTACTGAGTGTGGTGCTTGCTTAAAAGTAAAACCAGCATCGGCTAGCATAAAGTTTTTCTTAAGTAGCGATAATAGCAATAAGACAAATAGACTGAATAAAATCATGGAAAGTTTATCAGCCCAAGGCCAAGCTAGGCTGGAAAATAAGCGGTCTAGGGGAAGAAGATCGGCGTTAATACTGGGTGCGAACCAATAACCTATAAATAAGGCTATACTTGCTAGCGACCAGTTAAGTTTAATTTTAATCAGCTTTAGGTGTGATAAAGCAAAACACAGCACAGCAATAATGGTGATATAAGCACTGACAGGGATTAGTAAATCAACCATGTAATATGGACGGCTCTATATAAGTTGCTTATTTTTATTTACTTGAGCATAACATGAGAGTGCTATCTAGTAGCCGTCGTTGGGATATAAGTTAAATAAAGATAGAAACTAGCAACAATATCCAGTATTAATTTCATGAAAAATATGACAGTTCACTGTCGTCTAGCTGAGCTGTTCTACCACGAAAAAGCATTTTCCTAGTCGAAAAACCGACCAGAATAGTCCGTTTTTTATCATTATTGTTTTGAAATATTTTCAGCTTAAGCTACAAATTTGGCGTAGTTCTATAGTCGATTAATTACCTAAACCTAATATAGCTTCTTCAAAAATCTGATTATCGTCCAGTGTTTTACTGATCAACATAACGCCTTCTAATATTGCAATAGTTTTAATCGCATTTCTCTTAGCTGCCTCTTTATTATCGGGTGCAATAACAGTATGAGCTTGTGTTAACCAAGCTATATTACGTTCAAAAAAAAGCTTAGTTTCAATGAGCACTTTATCAGGTAAACTGTCAGATTCTGCCCCTAATAGTCCACACAAGCACATTTTCTTGTCCTTCACCAAGGCCTTTCGAAATAGATTGATGTAGACATCGATTGGATTTTTACCAGCGGCGTACAATTCATCAGGATCTCCTAATGCTTTCAAGAATTCTTCAGTGTATTGATGAGCAAGAGCGGCACCGAGATCGCTCTTAGTCGGAAAATGATAATGAACGCTTGCACTTTTAATGCCCACTTCAGTCGCCAGCTCACGAAAACTAAAATTATTATACCCACCCGAACGTACCTTTAGTTCTGCTGCTTTTAATAATTCTTCTTTTTTAGACATAATCAATACTCCTAATATTACCTTTATTATCTATCAGTAGGTAAGTATTGACAACATTTAACAATGACCTCTAGCGATATTCGGAAATTTAAATTATTTAATATTTGTTTAAATTAAAAAATAGTCCCTGGATAGCCTATTAAAGTTACGTTTACTGCAAATTATTTTGACCAATTCAGTATTGATATTACAAAGTTAAGCTACCTATCAGTAGATAGTTCTTGACAAGGGTTTGTGTTGGTCTTTATTATGAGTCCACTACCTATCACTAGGTAGGTTGATTTAATTTACTTATTGGAGAATGAAAATGTCAAACACATCTATAGCGTTAATTGTTGGTGGCTCATCTGGTATGGGTAAAGAAACGGCAAAACGCCTACTTAATCAAGGCACAACCGTAATGATTTTGTCTCATGACCCAGCTAACTTAGCCGCGGCAAAAAAAGAATTAGAGTTGGAAACGGGTGGGATCGTCGAAACGGCCCAGGTAGATTTGTATGATTCTGCTCAGGTTAAGCGTTTTATTAGTCAAATAGAATCCGAATCACGACATATTAAATATTTGGTTAATGCGGCTGGTTTCTTTAAACCAATAAGCTTTGTTGAACACTCTGAGCAAGACTATAACGCTCAAATGGACATCAACAAATCGTTTTTCTTCATTACTCAAGCCGTTGCCAAGAACATGCAAATACACACAAGTGGTTCAATTGTAAATATAGGTTCGATGTGGGCTCATCAAGCGGTAAAAGCGACGCCATCATCAGCGTATTCAATGCAAAAAGCGGCGCTTCATGCATTAACTAAAAACTTGGCTATTGAACTAGGGGAATTTGGTATTAGAGCCAATGCCGTAGCACCAGCCGTAGTGCTGTCTGACATTTATAAATCTTTCATTCCTAAAGACGAAATTGCAGGTGCACTACAAGGTTTTACCGATTTACATCCTGTCGGTCGTATTGGCTCACCACCAGATGTTGCCGATTCTATTGAGTTTTTATTATCAGAAAAGGCAAGTTGGATCACTGGCACTGTACTTGATGTTGATGGTGGAGTTATGGCTGGTCTCAACTAATTTGCGAGCGAATCTAACGGGTGGCGTTAACAATAAAGCCACCTTTAACTTAACATTAGGAATAAAATTATGAAATATTTAGTCAAAACATCATTAAGTCTTTTCTTGGTCATCATAAGTGTATTCACTTTAGCAACAAATGCTTATGCTAATGCTTATGCTAATGCTGATGGAGCTAAAAGAGTGCTTATCGTTATGTCACCTGAGAGTGCAATGGGAATTAGCGAGTGATTCACATACCATTAAAATGATAGAAGATTTCTACAATGCGGGTAAGCAAATTGCAATGGTATGTCATGCTCCAGCTATCCTTCGTGATGCGAAGAAACTTAATGGTGAATCCTTAGTAAAAGGATTAACCGTAACTGGTTTTATGAACTCAGAAGATGATGAACTTGACCTTTCTCGTCATCTTTTATTTTCACTGAAAGACATGCTTAAAGACAATGGCGCGAGCTACTTATTATTGAATAAAAGCAATCAAATCTTATTTCAGCTTTTAGCTATCGGTTGACCTAAAGAACGACCGATAGCTTCTGCTTAAGGCATGTTTTTAAGCGCTAGGTTGCGTCATTTTTTCGGCTTGTAATATATCAGCTAGTTGCTCATCGGTTAATAAATTTTGTTCTTTAATTAAAGTGATGATTGACGCACCACTATTAAGTGCTTCTTTGGCGATCTTAGTTGAGGTTTCATAACCTAAATAAGGATTAAGTGCCGTGGCTAAGCCTAAGCTATTATCGAGAAGCTCTTTACAGCGACTTTCATTGGCCTCAATGCCGCTGATACATAAAAAGTTAAACATATTAACAGCATTAGTTAATAGATTTTGTGAATCAAGTAAATTCACCGCAATTAAAGGCTCCATGGCATTTAATTGTAATTGTCCTGCTTCAGCAGCCATGGTTATCGCCATATCGTTACCCACTACTTGATAGGCACATTGGCTAACCGCTTCAGGGATTACTGGATTAATTTTTCCTGGCATTATTGAGCTGCCCGGTTGGCGAGCAGGTAAACTAATTTCGCTTAACCCTGCTCTTGGTCCCATGCTTAATAATCGAAGATCATTAGCAATTTTAGATAATTTTAAGGCTAAGCGTTTTAACGTCGCTGAATAAATAACAAAAGCGCCCATATCAGAACTGGCTTCAATTAAATCTTCTGCTTCAGTAAATTTAATGCTGGTTAGCTCTGATAACTTCTCAATAGCTATGCTGCCATAACCTTTTTGAGTGTTAATGCCTGTACCTACCGCCGTACCACCTAAGTTAATTTCAGTTAATAATTTACTGGTGTTTTTAATTAACTTGATGTCTTCTCGTAAGGTTGAGGCAAAACTTTTAAATTCTTGTCCTAGCGTCATAGGCACAGCATCTTGTAGCTGAGTTCTTGCTAATTTTAAAATGCCAGAAAACTGTTTCGACTTTTGAGTAAAACTTGCCACGAGTTGTTCAACAGCGGTTAATAATGATGCTTGCTTAAGCAATACTGCCAAGCGCACTGAGCTTGGATAAACATCATTGGTTGATTGCGACATGTTTACATCGGTATTGGGATGTAAATATTGGTACTGGCCCTTTTCATGGCCAAGCAATTCTAGGCCAATATTTGCTAATACTTCGTTGATATTCATATTGCTTGAAGTACCCGCACCACCTTGGATCATATCGATAGCGAAGCTTTTGTTAAACTGCCCTGTATGCACATATTCTGCTGCTTTAATGATGGCACTGGCTTTGACTGTGTCTAAAGACTTTTGTTGTAAGTTGGCAGTGGCACAAGCCGATTTTACATACGCCAAAGCATTAATTAATTCTGGGTAGTCAGTTAACTTTTTTCCCGATAGTTTAAAGTTATTTACTGCGCGCTGGGTTTGAATACCATGGTAGCAATCTTTTTGAATTTCCATGGTGCCGAGTAGGTCTATTTCTAACCGATAAGTGTTGTTTTTGTTGAGTGCTGTGATACTGGTTGACATTGTTTTTACGGGTAAGTGAGTAATGGCGCTAAGGTAATAATTGCTAAGGGTAATTACCAATGCCTATTTGAATGACTAGTTATGCAAGTTGTGCATAAGGTTTTGTTAGGCTTTTATTTATAGGTGATTATAAGTTTAGCTCCTGAAAATGTTGCCAGATTTTTTCTTGAAAAGAATGCTGGTTATGCATTTTTTTAGCGCGATATAACCTTAATGATAATTCTGGCTGCCATTGTTTGCCCCCAGCAATGACTAATTGCTGAGTAGCCAATTCGGTCGCTAAACTAAATTCAGGGATCCAAGCAACCCCCAAACCTTTTAAGGCCATCATTTTTAAACTATCTGCCATAGGCGACATCAGCATTTTGTTAAAATTGACTTGCTGCCTTTTATTTTTAAGTAAGCTGCTAACAACTCGATCGAGATAAATATTCTCTTGATAAGCTAAGTAGGGGACGCTACTTTTTGGCTGCGATAATTGATAGATAGGCTCACCTTGTTCGTTTGCCTTACAAACGGGTAATAATTTCACATTAGCCAATAAAATAGAATCGTTGTGAAAGGCATCAAGTAAGGGATCACTAAAGGCGAGTAAATAGTCGCAATGCTTTTGTTTTAGCAAGTTGGTGCAGTCGTCAGCATCAGCAATTTTAAGCTGAGTATCTACGGTAAAGGGCAATTTATTAATGTGTTCAACAATGGAAGGAAAAACACCAATAGATAATGTATGTGTTGCTGAAAATACTAATGGCGTGCGCAAGGTTTGTTGTTGTAATTCTTCACTGAGTAAGTCGAGCTCGGTAAGTAAGTTTTCGGCGCGATTTAAAAAAATTTCACCAGATACGGTTAGTTGTAGTGGCTGATGTAAACGATTAACCAGCTTACAATTAAGCTTACTTTCCAGCGCTTTAATTCTACGGCTAAAAGCGGGTTGGCTGACATGCCTTAAGTCCGATGCTTTGGAAAAATTACGGGTTTGCGCTAAAACGACAAAATCTTTAAGCCACTTAGTGTCTATATTCATGTTTTATTATTCATTTGGGCTTTCTACTTGCATTATCATTAGCGATTAGGTTTTTAAGTAACTTCAAATAGAAAGTTAAAGCTAGTATTTCCAAAAGTCATAATAGCTAATTTATCGTAATAAATACTATTTTTATCATGCACTACATAAGGTGAATAGGTAAAAAAGACTAATAAATGATTCTTGCCTTTAAATTATCGCTAAGTGTTAATTTTCTTATGCGGATTGGTAATCATTACTTAAAAGTGAACGTATTAAGGTTTTTGATACTGAGGGTGTAGTTTTAAATAATCACACCAAACACTAAAGTGGGTATGGTTAAAGCGGATGTCGGTGGCTGTGTACCACTTCGACGCCTCAATTGCTTTGAGTCGAAATAGAATCTTATGTCCATCGATGGCAACATGACAAATTAAATTCTTCATGGTGGCATTACTGACTTGTACTTCTGCAAAACCGTTGATATTACGTTGATGTTTTACGGTGATTCTAGGCATAGCTAATACACTTATAGAGAGCAATAGCAAAATGAAAAAAGTAAACGTCTTACGAAGCATAATTCTATTTTTTAGATAATTTAGCAAATAATATTAAGTTTAGCATTGAAAGCTAATTAAGTGTCTCCATAACTTATAACAACGCAGTAATTTCATGCTTGTCATACCGAGCTGGTATTACATAAAGTTCAATTACAATATTATAAAAAGAACCTGCTCATTAGAAGCATTTACAAGAGATAAAATCATGGCTAAATTTGAACCAATCAGAAAAGAACAGCACGAACACCTTAAACTTGCTAGCAAGCGCGAACTTACCCATATCGCCAATCAACATATTGTTTCAGTAACAGCAACTGAATTTGCTCAAGCATCAGCTAGCTTTCCTGTGGTTTTAGTTAAAAATCCAGACTCTCCACGCTACCGTAGTGTTGCTATGTTAGGTCTAGAATCAGGTGAGAATTTATTCTATAAAGATAAAAAATGGACTGGTTTGTCTTTACCTCAAAGTGCTGGCATGGCACCTTTTGCTTTAGGTATTGATCCAGAGAAAGAAAATACCTTAACAGCTTGTGTTGATATTGAAAGCGAACTGGTAGGTGTAGATAAAGAAGTGCCGTTTTTTGACGCAGAAGGTAAAGAATCTGAATTGTTAGTTAACGTACAAAAATCTCTTGGTCGTTTATATGAAAGTGAAAAAATGACTGAGAACTTTATTAAAGAATTAGAAGAAAATGACTTACTTCATGAGCTAGAGTTAGATATTAACTTAGCTAATGGCGAAAAGAAAAAGCTTACAGGCCTTTTTACTGTTAATGAAGACAAAGTTAAACTGTTAGCTGATGATAAAGTCTTAGATTTCCACAAACGTGGTCTATTTGTACCAATTTATGCCATGTTAGGTTCTCTAGGTCAGCTTAATCGTTTAGTGCAACTTCGTAACGATACTGGGAACAATCAAATTGCTGGTGTTCAAATTGCACCACTAAACAAGCAAGAAGCACCAGCAGAAGTTGCTGAGAGCTAAAATAATCTTTTGGCCGAATAGCCTGAAATTGTTGAAATAAAAGAGGCTTAGGCCTCTTTTTTGTTACATTTAGTTAAAAAAAGTTACTTTTGATATTCCTGTGTTGGTACACCTGTGGTAATTTACAGGCTGTAGTGATTTATAATAACGAGAATAATATGGTCGATAAGAGTAAACTTTCTAAGGACATTGAAGAACAGATACAAAGCTTAGCAAGTGATGTTTACATTCAAGTTGAAGATAAATTAACTAGTTTGATAACTGCTGCTGTTAACGCTCAAATTAGCCAAAATTCTGGACAACAAAGTGAAAATGCCTCTGAAAAAGAGCAAAGTTTAGCTAATGAAGTGAGCCAATTAAAGCAAACCATTGCTGACAAGAAAGCAGATGTCGAGCTTAATAAGCAAAACTTTCAAGTAGAACTTACTCAAAATACCATTAATTATACTGAAACTATTGAAGCCTTAGAGAAACAAGTATCAAGCTTAAAGCAGCAGAAAACATTGCAGCATGACGAAAAGCAGAGTAGTGATAATAAATTAGAAGAAAAATTACTCGAAACAGAACAAAAGCTCAATGATAAAACCCATGAGATCGATGGCTTAAATGGCCGTATTATGGTGTTAACAGAGCAAGAACATAACTTAACTAACCAGTTAACCTTATCTAAAGAGCAAGCGGAGTCTGCTAGCGCTCAGCAAATCGATTCACTTAATGAAGCTAAAAAAGAAGTAACAGCCTCGGCCCAGCAAGAAATTGATGCTTTTGCTGAAAAGCTGCAACATGCTAAGAATGAAATCAGCCATGCTAAAGCAGAAGCATTGCAAAGTAGTGACAAAGCTACTGCAGTTTTACAGCAAAAAATAAATTTACTAACAGAGCAGATTAAACAAGAACAAGACAGTAAAGCTGAATTGCAACAGCAATTAAGTGGCTCGCAAAAAACGATTGATACTGAACAAGATAAAACAAAACAAGCAGTACAAGCAAGCCAAGACCATCAAGCAGAAATTGCTAAGTTAGCAGAGCAAGCTGAGCAGATAAACCAAGAGCATCAGGCACAAATTGAGAAATTAGCTGATGCAGCTGAGCAAAAAAGCCAAGAGCATCAGGCAGAAGTTGTTAAGTTAGCAGAGCAAACAGAGCAAAAAAATCAAGAGCATTTAGCGATGCTTGGCAAACTTGATGAGCAAGCCGCGAGTGAAAAACAAGCTCGGCTTGATGAGTTCAAGGTAATCAATGAGGAAAATGCGCAAGCCAAGCAGTTACAAGTGACAGCACAGCAAACAATTATTGAATTAGAGAAAAACAAAGAAAAACTTACTAAGCAAGTTGAAACAGAGCAAAATGATATAAAACTGTATCAGCAAGAAGTCGCTGTGTTAAATGAGCAAGTTAAAGTTGCTCAAGACGGACAAGAAAACGTCCTGCAACGTTTTAATAGTAATCGTGAAAAACAAGAAATTGAAAATAGTAAAGTGAGAGAAACTATTAAGTTTTTACGTGATGAAAATCATGTTCTCATTGGTAATAATAGTGAGCAAGAAACTAAATTTACTGAGCAAATTAATGAGTTAGAGCACAAGTTGACTGAATATCGTTTGAAATTTGAATATGCTCAAAAGCAATTAGCTAACTAATTGTCCTGATATCTATACAAGTAAATAGCCATACAACCAAGCTTATTCGCATTTTGAGTAAGCTTGGGTATAATCCAGTTAATTATCGCAACTGAGTATTTATCTAAGTGGCTATCCACCTTCCTTTTGCCAAGTTAAGTCATTGGCATCAAATTGCTTTTTCTGCAGCGCTTCTTGAGCGTATGTTACCTAATTATCAGATGTTTAGTGAAGCCGCTGATTTTGGTAATGCTAAAGTATTACGTAATCAACTCGACATTATTTGGCAATGGCTTGATAACAGTAATACGGTAAAAATTAATAGTGATGCCCAATTACTCAAATTAGAAGCTGAAACTCCTGATCCTGAAGCGTTTGACTCTTTTGGTGTCTTTCCTGCACTTGATGCCTGTATGGCTTTTTCGGCTTTATGGCAATTAATGCAAGTTAAGCCATCGAAGAAACAAAAAGCAGCAGAAATTGATATTGACGATATTCAAAGTATCAGTCGTCTATCTCATAATAGTGTCAGTTATTATGTTGAGTTGCTGTTACTTCAAGAAGCCGAAGATGTTGTTGAACCTGATGACGTCGCGGCATTAGAAACGCTTGTTATCACTACTGAACAAATGAGTGAACATCCACTCATGCAATGGGAAAACGACACCCAAAATGAGTTGTTCGATTTTCTAAAATTTGCCGCCGCCGATAAACGTACTTGTAAGTTAGCTAAGCAGATGAGCTTATCTGAAGGTTTATCTAATTTAGGCATAGAGATCGCTTAATGGTTAACTGTGGCAAAGTCAAAGCTATGCCAAGTCAAACTATCAAATAAAGCCTCAAATAAAATTAACAACCTTAATACAGGAAGCTAATATGAAGTTATTTAGTTATACAGTGTCTGCAATGATCTTGCTTGTGTCATTTGTTGCACCAGCACACGCGAATAGCATTACTGAAAAAAATGCTAATATTGAACAAGCCATTGCCAAGGCGATGAATACCTTTCAAGTGCCTGGTGTTGCTATAGCCATTGTCAAAGATAACAAGGTGGTGATGAGTAAAGGTTTTGGTATTATTGAACAGGGAAAACCAGCGAAAGTCACTACAGATACCTTGTTTGGCATTGCTTCTAATACTAAGGCCATGACCGCAGCTTTATTAGCTAACTTGGTTGATGAAGGTAAATTAACTTGGCAGACTAAAGTTATTGATATTATACCTGAATTTCAAATGCCCGATGCCTACGTCACCCGTGAGTTCACTATTATTGATTTATTGGCTCATAATTCAGGTTTAGGTCTGGGGGCCGGAGATTTGATGATTTGGCCGCACACGAGTTTAACAAATGCTGATATTCTTAAAGGTTTAAGGAATTTACCCGAAGTATCTAGTTTTCGTAGTGAATTTGCTTACGATAACTTAATGTATATTATTGCTGGTGAAGTGATTACTCGTATTACTGGCCAACCTTGGACTGAAGTTATTCAACAGCGTATTTTTAGCCCTTTAGGTATGAATAATACTCGAGCTACTTTTTCATTGATTGACAAGAAAAATATAAATGTCGCTAGAGCACATGTACCACTTGATGGAAAATTAAACGTAGTGGGTGGGGATTTCTTAGAGAAATTTTCATCAGCGGGTTCTGTTGCTTCTAGTGTTAATGATATGAGCTTTTGGTTATTGGCTCAGCTTAACAAAGGTGCATATGGTGACATACTTGATGAAGATAGTGCCGATGACAAGGCACCTCGGTTGTTTTCAGCTAAGCAAAGTAGAGCAATGTGGCAACCGCGTACTTTATTGTCTGTTTCGGATAAAGCGACTCGGCAAGATAAAACGCACTTTGCTGCTTATGGTCTAGGCTGGTTTATGAAAGATTATCATGGGGTGAAGTTAATTCATCATAGCGGTGGTATTCTCGGTATGGTCTCAAAAGTGGTATTAGTGCCAGAAGTCGATCTCGCTATGGTGATTTTAACCAATCAGCAATCAGGTTATGCATTTAATGCTATTTATCTACAAATTCTAAATGAATATCTTGAGTTGCCTGAAAAGGACTGGGTCGATTTTTATCACAAAAAGCAGCAAAAAAGTAAAGCTAAAGAACAAAAACGCTTAGCTAAAATGGCTGACTCGGTACAGAAAAACTCAGCACATTCGTTAGCATTACGTGATTACGCCGACACCTATGTTGATAATTGGTATGGCGAAATAGACATCAGTTTTAAAAATAATAAGCTGCATATGCAATTTGCCAACACTGCTGCATTAAAAGGTACACTCGAGCACTACCAACATAATACTTTTATTGTTCGTTGGCATGATAGAACGCTCGAAGCGGATGCTTTTGTTAACTTTAATTTAAACGAAGACGGTGGTATTAACTACGTCACTATGAAAGCAGTATCCCGGGCAACTGATTTTAGTTTTGATTTTCATGACTTAAAGTTAGTGCCAAAGTAATAAATAACCTGAACTCTGGATAATGAGTACTTGATGTTTAAGTAAAAAAAACAACTTATGGTAATTAAAAATTTAAAGTGCTGAATTAAATAGCAATATACTCTATCAATGCTTTAATTTATCCGATTATCAAGGCAAAACGTTTATGAATAACGGGTTATTTATCGACGTTTTAACGCTGAGAATTGGATGAAGGGGAATATTGAGCAAATACTGCTTATCCAGAGTTCAGGTTAAATAGCTGAGTATTCAGCCAATCAATAAAAAAGGAGTACTGTGATGTACTCCTTTTTTGTTTTCAATGTTGAGATTATGTCGATAAGTAGCGAGTATTAACGTAGAAATTTTGTTTTCGCTTGTCGTTGATGTATGACATTTTTGATATCTAGCTGGGTGTATTCATCAGATAGCTTTATCTTGGCCCCTTCATGATTTAACAACCATAATTTTCTTTCGATACCTCCAGCGTAACCAGTTAATGAACCATCACCACCAATAACGCGATGACAAGGTACAATTAAGGTAATAGGATTTCTGCCATTAGCGCCACCAACAGCCTGAGCAGCCTTGGGTTTGTTAAGTATTTTAGCTATGTCGCCATATGATTTGAGCTCACCAAAGGGGATTTGACTAAGGCAGTGCCATACAGAATGTTGAAAAGGTGTGCCTTGTGGATCTAATGGCACGGTAAAAATCTGACGACTACCCGAGAAATACTCAGTTAGTTGTTGTTTGCAGAGCTTGGTAATAGCATTAGTTTTGCTTTCAGGTTTCTCATTGCCAAAAAGCTCATCATTAAGCTTTTCGCCACAAAAAATTGCTTGGCAAATACCTTGCTCAGTTGCCATAAATTCAAATAACCCCAACGGGGTATCGAGATAGTCGATAAACATAGTAATGACCCTGTCGATAAACGGCTAATTAACTTTGATATTGGTAAAGCTGATAGATCACCTGACCAGTGACTTTTTCTTTTAGTAATTGCCAATTCATCGGGATCACTTGTGTGCTTTCCGCTTCCATTTCAACATAAATGAGTGCATCTTCAGCTAAGCCATAGTCATTTAATAATTGTGCTGCTTGCTCTACCAGTTGCTTTCTAAAAGGAGGGTCGAGGAATATTAAATCTAAAGGACTATGGACATTTTCTGCAGAATCTTGCTTTGGGAAGCCTTCTTTAAGGAATGAAAGCGCATCATTGTGAATAACCGTGACATTATCAGCATTCAGCAGTTCTTTATTTGCTTGTAACTGTTTCGCTGCTGCTCTATTTAGTTCCACTAAGGTTACTTGAGCTGCCCCACGTGAGAATGCTTCAAAGCCTAAGCTACCTGAGCCAGCAAAGCAGTCTAAGCAATTTGCTTGGTTAATGTATGGCATAAGCCAGTTAAAAACGGTTTCTTTAACCCTATCGGTGGTTGGCCTTAAACCCTCAGCCATTAATACGGGTAATTTACGGCCTTTATGTTTACCGGAAATAATACGAATTTGGCCAGTGCTTTTCCCTTGACCTCTTCCTATAAATGGCTTTTTATTTGTTTGCTGTTTTGCTTGTTTCATATCACTGACAATTTTGCTAATAAGTGCTAATATAGCGCCAATTTTATCCTTGTTTGGCTCTTATACCAAGTGGCAAATTAATTTGCTTAGTATTTTTCCAAATAAATTTATACTGTAATATATTTAGGTAGCAAAACGTGTCGAAGAAAAAAGGTATGCTGTCTTGGTTAGGTTTTGGCAAAAAAGCAGAACAACCAAGCGTTGAAAAAAGTGATCAAGAGACCCTTTCAATAGATGAGCAAGAGCAGATTACTGCTGAATCGGTAATTCAAGTTGAGCAGTCAACATCAGAACCAGTGTCAGAGCAGCAAGTTGAGAAGCCTGTTGTTAATGAAACTGAAGATGCCTCCGATGAGATTGTTGAGCCAAGAGTTGAACCTGTAGCAGAAGAAATTACACCTACTGCTGAGTTATCAACTGAAGTTGCAACTAGTAGTGAGCTTGAACAAAGTCCAGAAGCGAATTTATTAGCTGAAATGGAAGCTGCAGAACAAGATGAAGCTATTAAAGTTGAAAAGGTTGAGTTAGCGCCAGAAGTCATAGCTGAACCTGTAGCAGAAGAGCCTCTAGAATTTGAGTCGCTTGCGGCTGAACCAAATGTAGCTGAAGCAGAAGTCAGCGAACAAAGCGCAGTGGTTGAGGTAAAAGACGAAGGCAAGTTGGGTTTCTTTGCCCGACTAAAACAAGGTCTCAGCAAAACTAGACAAAACTTAGGTGGCGGTTTAGTTGATTTGTTTCGCGGTAAACAAATAGACGATGATTTGTTTGAAGAGTTAGAAACCCATTTACTGCTAGCAGATGTCGGTGTTGAAACCACCATGAAAATTATCGATTCATTAACAAAAAGTGCTAGTCGTAAACAGTTAAAAGATGCCTCCGCTTTATATGACTTACTTAAAGCCGAGTTAAAGAAAATTATTGAAGGCGTTAGTCAACCACTGGTTATCCCTGAAGGCGAAGGTCCTTTTGTGATGCTGATGGTTGGTGTAAACGGCGTGGGTAAAACCACTACTATAGGTAAATTAGCTAAGCAATTTCAAGCACAGGGTAAATCAGTGATACTAGCAGCGGGTGATACTTTTAGAGCCGCCGCTGTTGAGCAATTACAAGTTTGGGGTGAGCGTAATAACATTCCAGTTATTGCGCAGCATACCGGTGCCGATAGTGCCTCGGTTATTTTTGATGCCATTAGTGCAGCCAAAGCACGTAATGTTGATGTTATTATTGCTGATACCGCAGGACGTCTACAAAATAAAGCCCATTTAATGGAAGAGTTGAAAAAAGTCGTGCGGGTAATGAAAAAGCTCGATGTAAATGCTCCCCATGAAGTAATGCTAACCCTTGATGCGGGTACTGGCCAAAATGCGTTAAGCCAAACTAAGTTGTTTGATGAAGCTGTCGGACTAACGGGCTTAACCATCACTAAGTTAGATGGTACCGCTAAAGGTGGTGTTGTTTTTGCCATTGCAGATAAACACACCATACCTATTAGATATTTAGGTGTTGGTGAAGGCATAGACGATTTAAGGCCATTTGATGGTGATGATTTTATTGAAGCTATATTTAGCAATTAGCATTAAATTAGGTAAATGTGCTAAGTTAGATGAATAACAACGGCAAAATATAAAAATAATATGATTAATTTCAATAAGGTAAATAAAACCTACCCAGGCGGTTTTCTGGCATTAAAACAAGTGAGTTTTAGTCTAGAAAGCGGTGAAATGGCATTTTTAACGGGCCATTCAGGTGCAGGTAAAAGTACCTTGTTAAAATTAATCTCTTTAATGGAAAAACCCAGCTCAGGCAGCATACAAGTAAATCATACCGAACTTTCTGATATTCAATACAAGCAAGTACCTTATGTTCGTCGGGGTATAGGTATGATTTTCCAAAGCCATAACTTACTTAAAGACCGAACCGTTTTTGATAATGTCGCGTTACCTTTAATTATTGAAGGTGTCAGTCATAAAGAGATCAAAAAACGTGTAGCCACGGCGTTAGATAAAGTGCACTTAAGTGCTAAGTTAAAATGTTACCCGCATATGCTTTCTGGTGGTGAACAACAGCGAGTCGGCATTGCTCGCGCTATTGTTAACAAACCGCCAATTCTACTTGCCGATGAGCCTACAGGTAACTTAGATCCTAAGTTATCCTTAGATATTATTCGTTTATTTGAAGAATTTAATGCCGCCGGTGTTACCGTATTAATTGCTACCCATGATTTAGGTTTAATTGCGCGCATGAAATACCGTACCCTGACTCTCAAAGAGGGTACTATGATTAATGATGGTATTGTCGATGGTCTGCAAGCACAGGGGGCAACTGATGAGTGATATTCATAGTAGTGGCTTAAAAGCGCGCTCAAGTTTAGTCACGCGTATTTTAACTTTACCGATACGACATGTGCAGCAAGCGGTGGGTAGTTTAGGTAATTTGTGGCGTACACCTTTTACTACCGTGATGACTATTTTTGTTTTAGGTATTAGCTTGGCTTTACCAGCAACCTTACATCTTTTTGTTAAAAATGCTGAAGAAGTGAGTGAACAATGGGATAGTGCTTCACAAATCACTCTATTTCTAAGACTATCGACCAGTGAAAAGAGTGCTCAAAACCTAGTAAAGCGTATCAGCCTTTATAATGATGTTGCAGAAGTTCGCTATATCTCAGCCAAGCAAGCATTAAAAGAATTTAAAATATTATCGGGCTTTGGCCAGTCACTTGAATACCTAGATAAAAACCCATTGCCAGCAACATTACTGGTAACCCCAACTCAAAGAGCTAGCCAAGCACAAGCGGCGAATGCTCTATTAGCAAAGTTAAGTAAAGAACGTGAAGTTGAACAAGGAAAACTTGATTTAGAGTGGCTTACTCGATTAGAAGCCATGGCGCGTTTAATTGAAGATATTGTTCTCGGTGTGGCGCTATTATTGTGTTTATCTGTCGTGCTTATTGTTGGCAATACCATTCGGTTAGCGATATTAAATGAAAAAGATGCCATCGCAATTATGAAGTTGGTTGGCGCAACAGACAGTTTTATTCAACGCCCTTTTTTATATTCAGGTATTTGGTATGGTGTTTTTGGTGGCATACTTTCTTGTATCGCGGTGACATTACTTGCCTGGTACTTAGGTTACGCGATAAGTGATTTAACTGAGCTCTACCAAAGTAACTTCCAATTGCAAGGCTTAGCCGGCAGTGAAGCATTAATGCTCATTGCCTTTGCTATTCTACTTGCTTTAGTGGGGAGTTATATCTCGGTAAGCCAACATATTAAAGCAATAGAGCCTAATGCTGATTAGCAACTAAAGACCAGACTGATAACTTATCTCCTTGTTTATTCGGTTGTTTATTTAGCTCGTTAATACTGAAAAATAGCGCTATACATAAACTGTCACATTTAATTAATACACAATTTGAAAGATCATCTTGTGTTGCCCTTTCTATTAGGCTATGTTCATATCCTCGCTATCGCAAAGAGTGTCTATTTATGTTATTATCGCGGGCGAATTAAAGAAGAGAATGGAGATATTTTTATGAGTCAAACAATGCAACTTACCTTACCCAAAAGCGGTAGTATCGAAGCATATATGCAATCCGCGTATAACATTCCAATGCTAACGGCTGAAAAAGAGCATGATCTGGCTACTCGCCTTTATAACGACAATGATTTACAAGCGGCACAAGAGCTTATTATGTCGCACTTACGTTTTGTTATTCATGTAGCTAAAGGTTATTCAGGTTATGGTTTACCTCATGCTGATTTGGTGCAAGAAGGTAATGTCGGTTTAATGAAGGCTGTTAAACGTTTTAACCCGGAAGTGGGTGTACGTTTAGTTTCTTTTGCTGTGCATTGGATCAAAGCTGAAATTCATGAGTTTGTCCTTAAAAACTGGCGCATTGTAAAAGTTGCCACGACTAAAGCGCAACGTAAATTATTTTTTAATCTTCGTAAAAATAAAAAACGTTTAGGCTGGTTCAGTACTGAAGAAGTTAATACCGTAGCAGAAAGCCTAGGTGTAACAACTAAAGATGTTATGGAAATGGAGTCTCGTATGAGCAGCCATGACCAAGCATTTGAATTATCAAAAGACGATGATGATAATATTGGTGCTGGTAGTTTTTCACCTGCACAATATCTTGAAGACAAGCAATCAGATTTAGCGGTTGAAGTTGAAAATGATAATTGGGATAACCATGCTAATCATAAACTATCAACAGCATTGGTAACTCTTGATGAGCGCAGTCAAGATATTATAAAAACTCGTTGGTTAACCGAAGATAAAACAACCTTACAGGAACTTGCCAATAAGTACCAAATTTCAGCTGAGCGAGTTAGGCAGCTAGAAAAAAATGCCCTGTTTAAGCTAAAAAATACTATGATATTTGATTAACCTTAGTTAAAAAAATATTTTTAAAAAACCGACTTCTGTCGGTTTTTTTATGCCTGCAACTTTACTTAACTTGATTTAATCACATAGATACTTACAAAAAAATAAGCAGCTGAACGCTAATAATTGTCAATTGAGCTAGTAGCTAGTTAAAAAACGACCATGTCGGTCACAGGTGATAACACTATTGCCGCACAAAGACACATCTTTGTATCAAACTTAACTAAATTACAACACTTTAGAACGAACTTCTTCAAATA
Organism: Colwellia psychrerythraea; assembly: GCF_000764185.1. Taxonomy (GTDB): domain Bacteria; phylum Pseudomonadota; class Gammaproteobacteria; order Enterobacterales; family Alteromonadaceae; genus Colwellia; species Colwellia psychrerythraea_B. The sequence continues at coordinate 239,457 of NZ_JQEC01000002.1, read as the reverse complement.
AATCGCGCAGTATAAATGTCAATTGATATACATCAGTTACAAATAAACTAACGATAAAAAGGTAGAAGTAATGAGCCTAAGAACAGCCAGAAAGAATGTAGTTACTCGCGCAGTAATGATTGCCCTAGCCGCAACATCAATGACTACAGTACAAGCAATTGCCCAAGAAGGCGCAGAAGAAGTTGAACGTATTGCCGTAACCGGTTCTCGCATTAACAGAACAGATATTGAAACAGCTAGCCCAGTAACTGTTATTTCAGCAGATTTTATTGCTAAGAGTGGTTACACCTCAGTACAAGAAATATTATCAATGCAACCCGCTGCAGCAGGTATGAGCTTAGGTTCTACTTCTAACAATGGCTCAGGTGGCTCAGCAACAGTTAACTTACGTGGTATGGGAACCCAGCGTACTTTAGTGCTAATGAATGGTCGCCGTATGGTTGCATCAGGTACTGGTGCAGACTCTTCAGTAGATTTAAACACTATTCCTGTGTCAATGATTCAAACTATTGAAATCTTGAAAGATGGAGCTTCTGCAGTTTATGGTTCAGATGCTATTGCTGGTGTAGTTAACATCATCACCAAAAAAGACTTTGAAGGAACTGAAGTAACTGCCGATGGCAGTATTACCGACAAAGGTGATGGCGAAAGTGGTGGTTTCAGCATTTTACACGGTAGTGAAGTAGCCGGTGGTAACTTAGTTTTAGGCGCTCAATACTCAAATCGTGGCGAGATCATTCAATCGGATCGTGATTTTGTACCACCAGGTGAATCATCATTTATTCCTGGCGGAACGTTAGGTGGCAAGGTTCTTGATGAAAATGGGAATTTTGTCAAAAATGATGAAACTTATGATTATACCGATGATAGTTACGCCCAAACACCGAATGAGTTATTAAGTCTATTTTCTAGTTTTAACAGTGAGATTGCTGATGATACTGAGTTAAGTATTGATCTTATGTACACGCGTCGTGAGTCTAATCAACAAATGGCGCCACAGCCAGCAAACATCGACTTAGACAGAAGTCAGCTTGATGACAAATATAATGACCAGTTTGATAAGGTTGATGAAGACGGCAACCCAATTGATACGTTAAATTATAGACGTCGAATGACTGATGCTGGCCCACGCATTTATGGGCAAGAAACTGATACTTATCGTGCTTCTGTTGGTCTAACTGGCTATCTAAGTAATGACTCTCAGTGGGATATGTCAGCGACTTATGGCCGTAATGACTCAAAAGACAGTGTTGGTAACTCGATTCATGCCGGAAATATGGAACAAAGTATCTACGATCATCAAGATGATTGGTTCAGCGGCGATCCGATGAATACTGACTTTTTAGCGAGTGAAGGCATCATGTACACCGAACAAAATGAAGGTGGTAATGAGCAATTTACTTTAGCTGCAGGGTATAGTGGTATCAGTGAGTCTGATATTGGTTATGCTATTGGTGTTGAAAGCCGTTTTGAAAGTGGCTACTACACACCAGATCTTATCACCCAAGCCGGTGAAAGCACAGCTGCACAACAAGACCCAACTGAAGGTAACTATTCAGTACAATCTATTTATGGTGAAGTATCAGTACCAGTAACAGATTCATTTACCGTAGAAGCGGCAACTCGTTACGATAATTACTCTACTTTTGGTGGAGCAGCTACTTGGAAGTTAGGTGCTACTTATACCATTACTGATGGTTTAATGTTTAGAGCGGTTGCAGCAACAGGTTTTAGAGCGCCAAGTGTAAGTGAATTATACAGTGGTAACTCAGGTTCTTTCGATTACTTAAGTGACCCGTGGGAAAGAGAACAAGATGCTCAAATCAAAGTAAACTACGTAGGTGATCCAGATTTACAACCAGAAGAAAGTGAATCATTTACTGCTGGTGTGGTATGGGAAGTAATGGAAGGCCTTTCAACTACCGTTGATTACTGGTCATTTGATATTACTAATGCTATTAGTCGTGTTAACGTACAAGATGAGATGAATAAGTGTTTCAAAGATGATCTTGCTGCTTGTGAGACTATTAAGATCACGCCTGATGGTGACTTATCGAACATGACGTCTAGCCTTACTAACATTGGCCAACAGAACACTTCTGGTGTTGACTGGAATGTTAGCTACTCGGCAAGCATCTTTAAAGTAACACTTGATACCACTTATTTAATTGAGTTTGAAGAAAACGATATTAGCTACGAAGGTACTATCGATGGCAACATGGGTGGTTATTCACAATTAAAGTCTAACTTAACTATTAATACTGAACTTACTGAAGACTTGAGCTTGCTTTACACAGCAAACTACATTCAAGGTATGGAAGGTGATGGTTACACTACTGATAATGTGATTTATCACAATATTTCTACGGCTTACCACATCAATGATGCATGGCAAGTAACGGGTGGTATCAAAAACTTATTTGATACTGAACCTGAAGAAGTGCCAGATGGGAATGACATGAATACAGTACCAAACATCTACGATGTTGTTGGTCGTACTTTCTTTGTTAATACCTCATATAAATTCTAATATGAAATAATTACCGGTATTGCTAGCATCGCTAGTCAATACACAGTAACTCAAATTCAAGGCGGCTTTATAGTCGCCTTTTTTGATCCCCTCATTTTAGTGAAAATTACTTACCCACAAAATAAATGTTGTTTTAGCTCATCATTTACTCATTCATTTATCGCTTTTACTCGTTTCCCAGTATTAATTAGGTATATAATGTTTACACAAAAGCATGAGCTAGCGTATTGTTTAGTCGTGTTAGCATTAAATATCAGGAGTTAATCATTATGGGCGGAATCGGAATTTGGCAGTTAGTAATTATTGCCGTGATTGTAGTGTTATTGTTTGGTACTAAAAAACTACGTAACTTAGGTGGTGATTTAGGCTCAGCGGTTAAAGGTTTCAAAAGTGCTATTGGTGATGACAAAGAGCAAAAATCTAATGTAGAAAAGACCAGTGCTGAAAAAACTTCAGAAAGCTTAGCTGATAACTCTAGTACTGTAACTGAAGAAACCAGTAAATCTACCAGTAAGACTAAAGAAACCGATCAGGCCTAATTTATGTTTGATGTTGGCTTTTGGGAATTAATCCTTATTGCAATTATGGGCTTAGTTATTTTGGGTCCTGAGCGATTACCTGTAGCTATACGCACGGTTCGTGGTTGGATGACCGGTGCACGTAAGTTTAGTGATACTGTTAAGGCAGAGCTTACCGAAGAGTTACGAGTTCATGAATTGCATGCCAACTTAAAGAAAGCTGAGCAAGCTAATTTACAAAACTTGAGTCCAGAAGTTGCTGAATCATTAAAAACCCTGCAAGAGGCTGCGGCTTCAGTCACTGAACCCTTTAAAAAAGTGAATACTCAGCCTTTAGATTCAATGATTTCTTCCTCATTAGCTTCATCAGTTAATAGTAAGGCCCTTGAAGATGAAGACCATAATGTAACGAATATTGAAACAGCGGATGTACAAACAACCAGTTCAACTGAACAGTCAGCTAAACTATCAGTTAAGCAAGCAGTAAAGGCAGAAAACGCAGCAAGTGATAAACCCCAACTATGAATACGAATCCCACATCTAGTGCTAGTTTATTTGATCACCTATTAGAGCTACGAGACCGTTTATTACGCTCTGTTTTAGGGGTGTTAATTGTCTTTTGTTGCTTTGTATACTTTGCCCAAGATATATACCAGTTTGTTGCTCAACCTTTGTTAGCTACTATGCCGGAAGGTTCGCAAATGATAGCAACTGATGTTGCCTCACCATTTTTTGCTCCCTTTAAGCTAACCTTAGTCTTGTCACTATTTATCGCCATGCCATTTGTTTTGTACCAAATCTGGTCATTTGTTGCGCCAGGATTATACCAAAATGAAAAACGTTTAATTGTTCCGTTAATGTTTGGCTCAACAATATTGTTTTATAGTGGTATTGCTTTTGCGTATTTTTTAGTTTTTCCTGTGATTTTTGCTTTCTTTACTTCGGTAGCTCCAGAAGGTGTTGTTATTGCGACAGATATTAGCAGTTATCTTGATTTCATTTTAAAGCTGTTTTTTGCATTTGGCGCTGCGTTTGAGATCCCTATTGCGATTATATTAATGTGTTGGACGGGCATGACGACACCTGATAGCTTAAGAGAAAAGCGCGCGTATGTTGTGGTCGGGGCTTTTATTGTTGGTATGTTATTAACACCACCCGATATTATTTCACAAACAATGCTTGCTGTGCCAATGCTGTTATTGTTTGAGCTGGGTATTATTATTGCTTCTTTTTACCATAAAGAAGATGAAGACGAAACTATTAAAGTAGAGAAGAATAAGTAATGAAATTTATTAAAAAATTAACAACTTGCGTTGCAGTTAGTACAATATTATTGGTTCAACCAGTGGTTGCTGAAGAAAGCGAGCTGGTTAGTAAAGTGCAAACTTGTAGTAAAATAAGTGATAGTCAGGCTAGGTTGAATTGTTTTGATAAACTTACTGATAGTCGAGGCGTAACAGAAAATATTGCGGATGCACCATCATCATTAACTGAAGAGCAGATTGATGACTTTGCTAAAGATCATGTGCAAAAGAGTAAAGAGGATCTCGCCAAAGAAATAAACAGCATTACCCTCGTTATCAGTAAATTAACAAAATCAGTGCGTGGTCAATGGAAAATAACCTTTGAAAATGGTCAAAGATGGCAGCAACAAGATGCCAGTAGAATCAAATTAAAGCAAGGAAACCGCGTTATCTTAACTAAAGGCGCGCTTGGCTCAGTGTATATGCAAAAAGAAAATACTAATAAGCGTATTAAAGTAAAAAGGCTTAAATAGAGCGAGGCTGAATTGAAGAAAGGTACTTTGATAGATATTGGTGTTAACTTAACCAATAAACGTTTCGATAAGGATCGAGAAGACGTTATTATTCGTGCAAAATCAGCAGCACTGAGTGGTTTATTGATCACTGGTACTAATGTTGAAGAAAGCCAGAAAGCGTTAAGGCTGTGTCAACAATACCAAACAGATTTTCCTAATTTTTTATATAGTACGGCAGGTGTGCACCCTCATGATGCTGACCATGTATCAATTGACTATATAGAGCAACTCAAACAACTGGCCAGGCAGTCCCAAGTTAAAGCTATTGGTGAGTGTGGTTTGGATTTTAATCGAAATTTCTCAGCTCCAGCCCAACAAAGAAAGGTGTTTAGCGAGCAAGTTAACTTAGCTGCAGAGCTGAATATGCCATTGTTCTTACATCAAAGAGATGCTTTTGAGCCTTGGTTTGATATATTATTTCCTCAAATCGATAAAATTCCAGCAATGATTGCTCACTGTTTTACCGGTACAAAAGATGAACTAAAACAGTGTTTAGCGGCTGATATGTATATTGGTATCACTGGTTGGCTTTGTGATGAGCGCCGTGGTCAAACCCTTCGTGATATCGTCAGTTTAATTCCTTTAAATCGTTTATTGATTGAAACTGATGCACCTTATTTAACGCCTAGGACGATTCGTCCAAAACCTAAGAGTAGCCGTAACGAACCAAGTTATTTACCTTTTATTGTGAAAGAAATTGCCAGTATTACAGGTCTTGACCAAGACGTGATTGCTTGGCAAACTAGCCTTAATAGCGAAAAATTGTTCGATTTTACAACAAAAAAAGAATTACCTTAAATGAAACAATATGTTATCTCTAAAGCCACAGGTTATGCATCTTTATTGATGTTATATCCTCCTGTGAGTAGGGCGATGACAGCAGAGGATACTGAGCACTTATGCATTGGCATGGGTTTTTTCTTAGGTATCATAGTGGCTTCTTTAGTTGCTTTATTTTTAACTCGCCATGGCCGAAATAAATATCAGCAAATGTCATTACGGCTCAAATTGGCACAAAACAACAGTACAGTGGCTGAGCAAGCAATGCAGACCTTGGCTAAAGAGCAGCAAGATAGTCAAGACTTGTTAGAAGAGCGAGTGCAAGAGCGCACACTTGAATTAAATATTGCTTTGCAAGAGTTAGAGAGTGCTAATCAAGAGCTCGAACGAAAGAATGTCCTGGATGAACTCACCGGGCTGCATAATCGCCGATTTTACGATCAAAAAATATTAGCCGAGTACCGCCGTAGTCGTCGCAACCTTACTCCATTAAGTTTAGTGGTTATCGATATTGACCACTTTAAATCAGTGAATGATAACTATGGCCATCTCGCGGGGGATCAATGCCTTATTTGGTTGGCTAAATTTATGAAACAAAGTTTAAAGCGTAGCGCCGATAAAGCATTTCGTTATGGTGGTGAAGAGTTTTGCTTAATCTTACCAAATACTGATGTTGAAGGGGCACTATTGGTCGCTGAGCAGTTACGTTTGCAAATTACTGAGCAAGCTTTCAGCTTTCAAGAAATCGAAATAGCGCTAACCATTAGTTGTGGTATTTGTACCTACCAACAAGAGGCCGATATCGGTCCTGAGCAAATTTTCTCTGGTGCTGACAAAGCGCTATACCAGGCTAAACACCATGGTAGAAACCAAACACAACAATATATATTAACAGAATAATTTTAGGAATGCTTATGTCTTACAGTGGTAATTCGGCTTTTGGCCAATATCCTGCTCGTCGCATGCGCCGTATGCGCGTTGATGATCATACTCGTCGTTTAATGGCCGAATCACAGTTAACGGTTAATGATCTTATCTACCCTGTTTTTGTACTTGAAGGTGAGAATCAGCGCGAAGCTATAACTTCTATGCCGGGGGTTGAGCGTAAAAGTATTGATCTTTTATTAGAAGAAGCGCAAGAGTTGGTTGATTTAGGTATTCCTGCTATTGCACTTTTCCCAGTAACTCCAAGTGATAAAAAATCACTCATGGCTGAAGAAGCCTATAACCCAGACGGCTTGGCTCAACGCGCAGTACGAGCCCTTAAAGCTAATTTCCCGCAGTTAGCGGTAATTACAGATGTTGCTCTTGACCCTTTCACTACACATGGCCAAGATGGTATTTTAAGCGAAAGAGATGACAATAAAGCAGGTACAACGGGTTACGTGTTAAATGATGTCACTAAAGATATTTTGACTAAGCAAGCTTTATCACACGCACAAGCGGGAGCTGATATTGTCGCACCCTCAGACATGATGGATGGTCGTGTCGGCGCAATCAGGCAAGTATTAGAAGAAAATGGTTTTGTTAATACTAAAATTCTAGCTTACTCAGCAAAGTATGCTTCTAATTATTACGGACCATTTCGTGATGCTGTTGGCTCAGCCAGTAATATTAAAGGTGGCAATAAACATACATATCAAATGGACCCTGCTAATAGCAACGAGGCATTACACGAAGTGGCTCAAGACATTGCCGAAGGTGCTGATATGGTCATGGTAAAACCCGGTATGCCTTATTTAGATATAGTGCGCCGAGTAAAAGATACCTTCCAAGTACCAACTTATGCCTATCAAGTCAGTGGTGAATATGCCATGCATATGGCCGCAATACAAAATGGTTGGTTAGCGGAGAAACCTTGTGTGATGGAAGGTTTATTAGCATTTAAACGCGCAGGAGCTGATGGTATTTTAACTTATTTTGCCAAACAAGTTGCTCGTTGGCTGAAAGAAGACGCATAAGTTTCTTGTTATTAGCTAAAAATAAAATGCGACTTAGGTCGCATTTTTTATTTGTCGAAATGATTATAACCTATTGCTAGTTAGAACTTTTTTGCATGATGATCTTGTCATCAAATCAGCTAAATATTTTTCTATCTTAGGATAATCTGTTAGTAAGTTATAACCAGCAGGTAAGCAAGAAATATAGTGCAACATAGGTGCTAATAACGCATCAGCAATGGTAAATTGCTTGCAGGTTAAGGCATTTTTTTCAGCTAACTTCTTTTCAATAATAGCTAATGTTGTAGCAACTTTAGCTTGAACACTTTTAACTACATCAAAACGAACACTATTATCTTTGCCTTTGGGAAAAGCAAATTCCAGCAGATACTCACGTACCAGCACTTTATCAATATCGATTGATATTAATGCACACAGTGCATCGTGTAGAACATATTCTAAGTTATTACTAGGCTGTAAGTCGTTATTTCCATCAAGATAACGACAAATGCTGGCAGTTTCGGGAATCGCTAACTCTGCTGCTTGCTGAGTAACAAGTAATACCGGAACTTTACCAAAGGGGTGCCAGTTGAGGTGCTTTTCGCCCTTAAAGGGAATTTCATGGCCTGCCACCTCAAAGCCAACTGTGTAAGTAAGTTGTTTTTCTTCGCATATGAGCATGACTGTACGAACAAAATTTGAAAAACTTGGGCCGTAAATGTGTACAGGGTTAGCTATCATAAAATTTTCCTTGTTTATAAAACTACTTGTTAGGCTATTAATCTAACCATAATTAAAATATGTTCAAGAACATATTTTAAAAATATGAAATACTATGTTGATTATTAAATGACATAGTGAATTTTTTCAATGGCCTGGCAAGAAACTCATAAAGAGCAGTCAAAAGATAGAATATTAGAAAGTGCGGCGATGCTTTTTACTCATCATGGTTTTGAAAAAATATCGATAGATCAAGTGATGAAAAATGCTGAACTTACTAGAGGCGCATTTTATAGCCACTTTAGTTCTAAAAGTGACTTATACGCACAAGCAATCACTAAAGCAGCAAAGGTGGCTTATCAGCGAAAGCCAGTAAATTTCCCGCAAGATATGAACAACTTTGCTCGATATTATTTGAGTAGTGAGCATAGGGATAATAACTATAAGCAGCCATGTCCGTTAGCATTTTTGGTGTCAGATATTAATCAACAAGATAACCAAGTTAAAGCTACTTACACTAAAACACTGCAAGCATTTATAGATCAAGCTGAAACATTGACAGTTAGCCGAGAAAAGGCACTGCAAAGCGCGGTATTAATGATTGGTGGATTGGCTTTATCTAGAGCATTAGATGATAAAAAGTTGAGTAATGAGTTATTGGTTGCTTGCCAAGTAGGAGTTGCTTCATTATCAGAGAAGGAGGGTAGTGATGTCAGCTGAATTAAGTATATTATTGCTTAATGCTGTGATTATTATTGTTGCGTATCTTTCCATTTATCCTAAATTAGCAGGTAATAATCTTAATAAAGTGGCAATGTTTGATTGTCTAGCTTCAGGAGTAGCACTTATTATTGTGGCAAGTAAATACTGGGAAACAGGTATTATTTTTGACTTTTTAATGTTTGAGTTGAACTGGTTTTGGTTTACCTTACTTAGTTACGGTGTTTTGGAAATACCGGTAGCACTTTGGTATTTCAGGCTAGAAATCACTCAATTTTATAAAAACAAGTAAGATAAGTGCAGTAAACTAAATAGTATCGGGATGCTTTTAGATAATTCTTGCGTCAGGGACTAATTCAAATAACAACCCTTCACGCAGAGCACCACTTGAGAGGCATAATTCTGTTATGTCTAGACATTCAAATAAAGCAATCAATATACTTAAACCGCTGGCTAATATCGCCTTGCGATCAGCTCTGAGTCCCGCTATTTGGATATCATCTATTCTTTGGCAACAGATCAGTGTTTGTTGTATTTCGTTAAGAAAAGATAAAGTGATGGTCGGCTCTTGTTGGCGTTGTTTAAGTATTTCTATCATGGCTTGCATAGTACCTGAACTACCAACTGCCGTTTGCCAGCCAAGCTGAGTAAACTCTTTATTGACAGTCTTAATCACATCAGCTGCTGCACTAATGCATTGAGTAAAATTTTCTTGCTTCAGTTCACCATTTACAAAGTACTTACCAATATAGCTAACGCAACCAATATTTAAACTGACTAGCTTTTGTGCTGAACAGCCTGAGCCAACAATAATTTCAGTACTAGCGCCACCAATATCGAGCACCAATTGTTTATTATTTGCTTGCTGATTGGTATTCGAGGTATGGGCAACTCCAGCATAAATCGTTTTGGCTTCTTGTTCGCCACTCAATAATTTAATCTGCTTGGGTAAAATCTGCTTGGCAGCATCAAAAAATAGTTGGTTGTTTTTAGCAATACGTAATGCGGCAGTTGCAACAACAAGGATATTATTTACCGGGATAGTTTTTAGATATAGGGAGAAGTCTTTAAGGCAGTTAAGACCACGTGTCATGGCCTCATCAGTAAGTAGGTTATTATTGTCTAACCCTGCAGCTAAGCGCACTTTTTGTTTGACTTTATTTACGGTTTTTAATGATTTACCCTTTGGTTCGGTAGCCAGTTGGGTGATAAGTAGATGGAAACTATTGGAGCCTAAATCAACCACAGCATAATGACTATCATCATACTGTGGTATTGCCTTCGGAGAGGCTTGATTTGAGTTAACTAATTTACTCAAGGTTTTTTAAATCCAAGAGGGTAGTTTTAACTACGGTTGCCGCGATATGTATTTCCACCACGGTTTCCTTGTCTACTATTAGAACGGCCACCTTGTCTGTTTCCACTAGGTCTAGGACGTCGTTGACGCGGTTTAGGCCTTGGTAAATCAGTCAGTAAGGCATCATGATCATACTTAGTTACTGGTAACTCATGTTCGATATAAGTTTCAATTTCAGGTAAATTAAAAACATATTGCTCACAAGCTAAGCTTATCGCGTGACCAGTTGCACCAGCACGGCCAGTACGACCAATACGATGAACATAATCTTGGCAATCATCAGGTAAGTCATAGTTAAAAACATGGGTAACACTAGGTATATGTAAACCACGAGCAGCAACATCAGTTGCGACTAGGATGTCTATGCTGCCTTCTGTGAATTGCTCTAATATTTTTAGACGCTTCTTCTGTGGAACATCGCCCGTTAATAAACCAACACGAATTTTATCAGCTATTAAGTGATCATAAACTTTTTCACAAACATGTTTAGTATTAGCAAAAACAATGGCTTTTTCTGGCCAATCTTCTTCAATTAGCGTTTGTAATAACGTCATTTTATCTTCGTTAGATGGATAAAATAATTCTTCACTGATACGACTATTGGTTTTTTGTTCTGGCGCAACTTCTACGCTGGTTGGTTCGTTCATGTGGTCAAAAGCGAGCTCTTTAACACGGAATGATAAGGTAGCAGAGAAAAGCATGCTTAAACGTTCAGTTGCCGGAGGCATTTTATTAAACATATAACGAATATCTTTAATAAAACCTAAATCGAACATTCTGTCGGCTTCATCAAGTACGATGACTTCGATGTTGGTAAGATTGTAAACGCCTTGCTTCATGTAATCGATTAAACGACCACAAGTGCCAATAAGAATATCAACACCTTGCTCAAGCTCTAAGCGTTGACTTTCATAACCTTCGCCCCCATATACAACACCAAGGCGTAAGCCAGTGCTTTTTGCCATCTCTTTAGCATCACGATGAATTTGTATAGCTAATTCACGTGTTGGCGCCATTATCAAGGCTCGAGGCTGGTTATGCGTAGGCGCTTCTTTTTGAAGCAGATGATGGAAAGTAGCAGCTAAAAAGGCAAGGGTTTTACCTTCACCTGTTTGTGCTTGGCCAGCTATATCAGTGCCTTGCAAAAGAACAGGTAAAGATTTCGCCTGAATAGACGTACAATATTCGAAGCCCATGGCTTCTAGTCCAGTGACAACTTGCGGGGCAAGATTTAGGTCAGTGAATTTTGTTTCAGTTAAGTGTGTTTTTTTCATGGCGCAAGCTTAACATTTTTGTTAGCTAAATAGTTGCTTAAAAATTAATTAATTAGATTTTATGAAATTAGTGCTTAAAAAATACCAATGTTACATAAAACAGTATTGGAAAAGCAGTGAATCACGGTATAATTACCACAAAGGCGTTTTCGCCATAACAACGGAGAATATAATGAGCGATAAAATTGTTCAGCTAACTGATGATAGTTTTGAAGCAGATGTGTTAAAAGCATCGGGTTTAGTATTAGTTGATTTTTGGGCTGAATGGTGTGGTCCATGTAAAATGATTGCCCCAGTACTTGATGATATTGCCACAGAATACGATGGCAAAGTGACTATTGGTAAATTAAACATAGATCAAAACTCAATGACACCACCTAAATATGGTGTACGTGGTATTCCAACATTATTACTATTTAAAGACGGTGAAATCGCTGACACTAAAGTAGGCGCATTATCAAAAACTCAATTAAAAGAGTTTTTAGATAAAAACTTATAAATTATAAAAAAAGCCTGATAACGAATCACTAAGTTATCAGGCTTTTTGTTTTCAGCAGATAAAATATTTACTTACATTATTATTCAGCCTTTACCTAATCAAATTTTAGTGCTAAATTTAGCCCCTGAGTACAAAATAACATCTCTTTATCTCTATTCTTATTGTAACAAATATATTTAACATACACTTGTGTCGGCAATCGCCTAAGGCACTATCACTTAAAATAGTTTAAGAAACCCCCTATGAACCTTACCGAATTAAAAGAAAAATCCATCAGCGAATTGGTTAAGCTTGCCGAGTCAATGAAGCTTGATAACTTAGCTAGAACACGCAAGCAAGATATAATCTTTGCTATTTTAAAAGCACATGCTGAAGGTGATAATGATATTTTCGGCGGCGGTGTTTTAGAAATTTTACAAGATGGTTTTGGCTTTTTACGCTCAGCAGACTCATCATACTTAGCAGGGCCAGATGATATTTATGTATCACCAAGCCAAATTCGCCGCTTTAGTATGCGAACGGGTGATACCATCCAAGGTAAAATTCGTTCTCCGAAAAAAGGCGAACGCTACTTTGCCTTATTAAAAGTGACTGAAGTTAACTTTGACCGCCCGGAAAATGCCCGTAATAAGATTTTATTTGAAAACTTAACCCCAATTCATCCTATCGATAGACTTACCATGGAACGTGGTAATGGCTCTACCGAAGATATTACCGCTCGTGTTATTGATTTAGCGTCACCCATTGGTAAAGGCCAGCGTGGTTTAATTGTTGCTCCGCCAAAAGCCGGTAAAACCTTATTACTACAAAATATTGCACAAAGCATTGCCCACAATCACCCAGACGCGGAATTAATGGTATTGTTAATTGATGAACGTCCGGAAGAAGTAACTGAAATGCAGCGTTTGGTAAAAGGTGAAGTGATTGCTTCCACCTTTGATGAACCAGCAAGTCGTCACGTACAAGTGGCAGAAATGGTCATTGAGAAAGCAAAACGTTTAGTTGAACATAAAAAAGATGTGGTAATTTTACTTGATTCTATTACCCGTTTAGCCCGTGCCTACAACACAGTTATCCCTTCGTCAGGTAAAATTCTATCTGGTGGTGTTGATGCTAATGCTTTACATCGTCCAAAACGTTTCTTTGGTGCGGCGCGTAAAATTGAAGAAGGTGGTAGTTTAACTATTATTGCAACGGCGCTAGTAGAAACGGGTTCTAAAATGGACGAAGTTATCTACGAAGAGTTTAAAGGCACAGGTAATATGGAATTACACCTGTCACGTAAGATTTCTGAAAAGCGTGTTTTCCCGGCTATTAACATTAATCGCAGTGGTACTCGTCGTGAAGAGCTTATTACTAAGCCAGATGAATTACAAAAAATGTGGATATTGCGTAAAATCGTTCATGAAATGGATGAAATAGGATCGATTGAATTCCTTATCGACAAATTAGCGATGACCAAAACCAATGATGAATTCTTTGATTCGATGAAGCGTAAATAATCGCTGCATAGTTGAATAACTTACTTGATGAAAACCAGTCTTAGTGACTGGTTTTTTTATTTTACAACAAGCTAGGCAAAAGTACTGCCACTTGTTAATAACAAATAAAAAATATTATGAAATATAGTGATTTAAGAGACTTTATTAGTCAGCTTGAAAAAATAGGCCAGCTCAAACGTATTACTCAGCCAATATCTACTCATTTAGCAATGACTGAAATTAGTGATAGAACGCTTAGAGCGAAAGGGCCGGCATTACTTTTCGAAAACGCAGTTGATGAACATGGTGAGCCGCAGGGTATGCCAGTACTTACTAATCTTTTTGGTACCCCTGACCGAGTTGCCCTAGCCATGGGGCAAGAAAATGTTGGCGCGCTTCGTGATGTTGGCAAGTTACTCGCTATGCTAAAAGAGCCTGAGCCTCCCAAAGGTTTCCGAGATGCCTTGGGTAAAATACCTGTCTATAAACAAGTATTGAATATGCCAGTAAAGGTCATTAAAAAGCCATTATGTCAGCAAATAATACTATCTGGTGATGATGTTGATCTGACTAAACTACCAGTTCAAACGTGTTGGCCTGGTGATGTCGCGCCATTAATTACTTGGGGATTAACAATTACTAGAGGTCCGCATAAAGAGCGCCAAAATCTAGGCATTTATCGTCAACAAGTTCTCAGTAAAAATAAAGTCATCATGCGTTGGTTATCTCATCGTGGTGGCGCACTTGATTTTCAAGAATTTAAAAAAGAAAATCCTGGTGAGAAATATCCTGTTTCAGTAGCTTTAGGCGCAGATCCAGCCACTATTTTAGGCGCGGTAACGCCAGTACCTGATACGTTATCTGAATATGCTTTTGCCGGTCTATTACGTGGTGCTAAAACACAAGTAGCTAAATCGATAAGTAATGATTTAGAAGTTCCCGCTAGCGCTGAAATTATCTTGGAGGGCTATTTAGACCCGGATGAAACGGCGCCAGAAGGGCCTTATGGTGATCATACTGGCTATTACAATGAAGTGGATAACTTCCCTGTGATGACAGTAACACATATCACTATGCGTAAAGACGCTATTTATCACAGCACTTACACGGGCAGACCACCTGACGAGCCTGCTATTTTGGGCGTTGCGCTTAATGAAGTGTTTGTGCCTATTTTACAAAAGCAGTTTCCTGAAATTCAAGATTTTTATTTACCACCAGAAGGCTGCTCTTATCGCCTCGCTATTGTCACTATTAAAAAGCAATATGCAGGACATGCTAAACGCGTGATGATGGGGGTTTGGTCATTTTTACGACAATTTATGTACACCAAGTTTGTCATCGTCTGTGATGATGATATTAATGCTAGAGATTGGGAAGATGTCATTTGGGCAATGACCACACGAATGGATCCAAGTAGAGATACTGTTTTAATCGAAAATACGCCAATAGATTACCTTGATTTTGCCTCACCTGTTTCAGGTTTAGGCTCTAAAATGGGTCTGGATGCTACTAATAAATGGCCTGGTGAAACTGACCGTGAGTGGGGGGAACCCATTGAAATGACGAAGAAAATAAAGGACCAAGTTGATGATCTTTGGGATGAATTAGATATTTTATAGATTTTATATATAAATTGCTGACTATACTTAATGGCAGTCACAATTTTAGTTTATTAGCTCTTGGAAAACTAATATGTAACCAAGAGAAATTACCAATAAAGTAAAAAGGTTAAAGAATGAAGACAGTTAGTTGTCAAATACAGTCGTTATCCTCGTTAACGCCTCATGTTTATAAAGTATTATTAAAGCCTAGTGAAAAAATTGATTTTATTGCGGGTCAATATTTGAACTTTGTTATGAGTGATGAAGATAAACGTCCATTTTCAATTGCCAGTTCACCAAATAGTGATTTGATTGAATTACAAATAGGCGCTTTTGTTGCTGATAGTTACCCTATGCAAGTCATTGAGTGTATTAAGGCAAGTTATGAGAGTGGTGAAGCGGTAACCATTGAAATCCCTGCAGGCAATGCTCAATTACGTACTGACAGTGAACGACCATTATTGTTACTTGCTGGTGGTACAGGCTTTTCATATATTAAATCAATGTTTGAGTATTTAGCCGAGCAAAAGTCACAGCGCCATATTATGGTGTACTGGGGGCTTCGTGAAGAAGGTGCTGTTTATGAACTTGAAAAAACTATTGCGACTATTGCCAAGCTGCCTCATGCTAACTTTATTCCGGTTATTGAAAACATTAATGAAAATGCAGAGAAATCATGGCAAGGTAAAACTGGCTTAGTTCATCAAGCTGCAATGCACGATATTGTTAGCTTTGAACCATATGATATCTATCTTGCAGGACGTTTTGATATGGTTGGTGCTATTCGTAGTGATTTTGTTGAGCATGGTGCTCTATTAGAGCATATGTACGCTGATGCATTTGCCTTCATCTAAAATAAAATAGACAAAAAGAAAAGCCCGTCTTTAAAATATCAAAGGCGGGCTTTTTTATTCTTTAAAGTGTTGATACTCAAGTCGTTAAATTTTCCTTATTAACCTTGCTGGAAGCCTGCTTCAGATAGGTCCAGTTGTGCAATAGCAATAACTGCTTGCGTACGATTACGGACATCAAGCTTTCTAAAAATCGCAGTAGCATGGGCTTTAATGGTTGCCTCAGAAACATTTAAATCATAAGCAATCTGCTTATTTAACATGCCTTGCGCGAACATCATTAATATTCGGTATTGTTGCTGAGTTAAACTGGCAACCCTTTCACCAATCTCACTATTATTATCATTTTGTTTTTGTTCAAAATAAGCAGGTAGCCAGGTATTACCCGACAATATGGCCACGATCGCTGAATAAATATCATCAACAGGAGTCGATTTTGGTACAAAGCCAGCAGCACCATAAGACATTGCTTTACTGATGGTGTCGTGATCTTCATGAGCGGATACGATAACAACAGGGATTTGTGGAAAGTGATTACGTACATGGATCAGGGTATTGAAACCATGAGCGCCAGGGATGTGTAAATCGAGTAATAACAAGTCACTATCATCATTACTGGTAAGTTGTTGTTCTAGCTCTGCAATTGTCTGTGCCTCAAACCATGTAGTATAAGTTAGCTTGGCCTTTAAAGTCCCTAATAGCGCCTGTCTAAATAAGGGATGATCGTCAGCTATTATTATTTTATCTGGCTGAATCATAACAAATATCCTAAGTAGTGATTCCCCATTCTAACGGAAATTATTTTAATAACAAAGTTTAGTTATGAATTGTGATTATGGTAAGTAAAAGCATGAAATTGGAATAATGGTTATTGTTACTAATGTTGTGGGTGCTCATTAGGGGGGGATTCAAATAAGTGACTTCATAGCCGTAATTGGCTTGTTTAAATAAGCGGTTTATTTGATAAATTATACTTGTATCCTAATTAACCAGTTATAACAGTTTGAATAATTGATAGTTTAGTGTATAAAATTTAAACATGAAAGCAACGCTGTGCTAATTTATCTATGATAAACTAAGTTCGGTATAAATGAAGTTTGGATCTAGGGTTATGAAAGCATGGTTTACAACCTACTTACAATTAGATAAGGATATTGAAAGTAACTTTTATCGTAAAAAAGTGACTAGTAAGTTTATCTTATTACTCTCTTTTATAATTCTTTCAACCTTGATGATTGGTAACTTCATTTATAGCAATACCGCTATTTTTTATGTCAATCTATGTTTGTTCATCACAATGTCGGTGATACTTTTCTTGCCAGGAAAATTGCGTAAGTATGCTTCCCATATTGTTTTACATTTTATGGGACTGGGTGTTCTCTTGGTTGTTTACTTCAATCACGGTAGAGAATATACCCCTATTTGGTACTTTCTGTATATATTTCTTGTTATGTCTTTGTACGGGCATAAAGTTGGCTTACGGATATCTCTCGCTTTTCTGACTATATTGTTAATAGAATTGTTTTCATTTACTAGCAGCACAGTCACCATGATGGAATTTGTCCGTTTTACTATGGTTGCTTGTTTTACTTTATTTTTTGCCTATTTGGCAGAGATGCTTATTTCGAGAACCTTTGAAAAATTAATTACCGCAAAAAGTCAGTTAGAAAAATTAACAAAAACTGATGCCTTAACAGGACTATTTAATCGCCGACATTTTGATGAAGTTTTACCACAGCAAATGAGCAGGGCTAATAGAAGTCATGAATTACTTGCGCTTGCCATCATAGATATTGACCATTTTAAAAGTTATAACGATACTTTTGGCCATCCTGCGGGTGATGTTGCACTTGTTGCTTTGGCTAATCTATTAAAGGTACAAATGAAGCGCGGCAATGATGCTGTGTTTCGTTTGGGAGGAGAGGAGTTTGCACTGTTATATCAGGCGAAAAATGAACAAAGTGCATTAATTTTGATTGAAGATATTAGAGTGGCTGTCGAAAGTTTGCAGCAATATTGTGAACTTGAAAAGAAAATCACCATATCTGCGGGTTTATTATTGATTGACTCCCAACAAAATATCTCGGTAGAAAGTGCTTATGAATTAGCCGATAAACTATTATATCAGGCAAAAAATTCAGGTAGAAATAAAGTTGTTATATCAAAATGACAAGCTAATAACCTAGAAGTTAATAGCTTGTCATTATTCGCTAGTTTTACTTAGTTGGGATATTAGCCAAAACCGCAACTAGTAATTGCCAATATTGTGCAACGGTGGCGATTTCTATTTTCTCATCAGGAGAATGAGGGAATTTAATCGTTGGTCCAATAGAAACCATATCCCAATGTGGGTAAGCTGTTTTAAACAAACCACATTCCAAGCCAGCATGGATTACCATTACCGCAGGGATTTTATTAAATATACTTTGATAAGTATCTCGTACAGTCTGCATGATGGCAGAATCTGTATTAGGTTTCCAACCAGGATAAGCGCCTGAGAATACAACGTTAGCACCAGCAAGTTCAAACACCGATTGTACTGTACGTTGAGTCTCTAAACGTCCGTCATCGTGTAAACTTCGTATGAGTGTCATGGCACTGAAGTTTTTTCCTCGGGTACGTATAACGCCTAAATTTAATGAGCTCTCTACTATACCTTCAATATCATCACTCATGCGAACTACGCCGTTAGGACAAGCATTAAGGGCACGTAAAATGGCGGCTTGTGTTGCTTTTGTCCAACATTCGTCAAAGTCTTCAGGCGAGATCAATAACATATCTATATCTGTTTCGATAGCGCCTAAATTTGCCTTAATAGTCGATAAATAATCTGCTAAAGCGGTTTTTAATGCTGACACTTTATCTTTAGCAATAACAAAACTAGCGTTGGCTTCACGAGGAATCGCATTACGTAAACTACCACCATTTAATTCAGTTAAGCTGATATCCAAGTTATTGCTGGCGTTTAATAAAAATCGCACTAATAATTTGTTAGCGTTAGCACGGCCAGTATGAATATCAACACCAGAATGACCGCCTTTCAAACCCGATATAGATAAGTTAAAAGCTTGATAATCGTTTGGTACATCCTCAAAAGTGAGTGGGAAACTGGCATTGCCATCAATGCCACCGGCACAACCCATGTAAACTTCACCTTCTTGCTCAGAGTCAGTGTTTATTAAAATGTCACCGTCAAGCCAGCCAGCCTCTAAACCAAATGCGCCGGTCATGCCCGCTTCTTCATCAATGGTTACCAATACTTCTAGCGGACCATGAGGAATATCATCACTGGCCAATACCGCTAATGCAGAAGCTAAACCAACACCATTATCTGCACCTAAAGTCGTGCCTTCTGCAGTTACCCAGTCACCTGAGTCGATAATATATGGTTTAATTGGATCAGTAAGGAAGTCATGGTCAGTATCATTATTTTTTTGCGGTACCATATCCATATGCGCTTGTAAGATAATACCTTTACGGTCTTCCATACCAGCTGTTGCCGGCTTTTTAATGAATAAGTTACCAACAGCGTCTTCTTTAATGGCTAAACCAAGCTCTTTCGCCCAATCTTGGATCCATAAGGATATTTTTTGTTCATGTTTTGATGGATGTGGGATACTGCAAATTTTTTCAAATAGCTGCCACAAGCTGGCAGGTTGCAATTGTGAGAGAGTGCTCATAGCTTTCCTCGATAAATTTTAAGATTACTAACAAGTAGCAGGCATTGCCCAAACTTATAGTTATATGATTAGTTGTTATTGCTATTATTTGTCGGCCATTAAAAATTGCCATTGTTCATTAAAGTCACTACTCGGCTTTTTAGTATAACCAGAGCGAACATATTGGCTCATTTTACCTTCAGCGAAAGAAACTAATAGACTAGCTAAAGCAGCTTCACTAATAGTAAAGGTTTTGCCTTCACGAAGTTTGCGTTCACGCAATACTTGTTTAAATTGTGATTCTAATTTTTCAAAAAACTGGTGTACCCTATTG
The DNA here is from genome assembly GCF_000764185.1 of Colwellia psychrerythraea. Classification (GTDB taxonomy): domain Bacteria; phylum Pseudomonadota; class Gammaproteobacteria; order Enterobacterales; family Alteromonadaceae; genus Colwellia; species Colwellia psychrerythraea_B. The sequence continues at coordinate 219,374 of NZ_JQEC01000002.1, read as the reverse complement.
CGTAAACGCTCATTTTCACCCATTAATGCATCGCCCGCTAATATTCTACACATACCAGGATTACGCTCAGAAAAAACCAATAAAACATGCAATATGTGATGGCAACGTACCAAGGTTTCTTTATGATCGGAAAGGATTAAATTGATACGTGAAAATATAGATTCCTCAATAAAGTCGATTAAACCCTCAAACATGCGGGCTTTTGACGGAAAGTGGCGATATAAAGCTGCTTCTGAAAAACCGACTTCAGCAGCGAGTTTCGCGGTGGTGATACGCTGCCCTGGACAGTTTTGTAACATTAACGCTAAGGATTCTAATATTTGGTGTTTACGGTTTGGCTTTTGGTTCTTACTTTGTGTGGCGACCATATAAAAATATTCTCTATTGTTATTATTCTGTCCATTATGCTAATAAATTCGCTTATGCTTAAGGTAAATTAAGTTAGCTTAGTTTTCAGCGTTTTTTGCTAGATAATGTTGATTGATTAATGAGACTAGTTGTTTAGCAATTATTTGCTTATTTGCTAAGGGGATCTCTATTTTATCAATAGCGCTATAAAGCGTTAAGGCATTGTCATCACTGTTAAAGCCTTGGCCTGCTTTAGCAACATCATTGGCAGCGATTAGGTCTAAATTTTTGCGCATTAACTTACCACGTGCATAATGCTCTACATTTTGTGTTTCAGCCGCAAAACCGACGATAAAAGGTTTATTAACTAGTTTAGCTACATCGGCAACGATATCGTGGTTTTTAATTAAGGACAATTGCATACTTTCATTATCTTTTTTAATTTTTTCATCAGCAATGTTAGCTACTCGGTAATCGGCAACAGCAGCACAGGCAACAAAAGTTGTCGCCTGTGGCACATGAGTTAGTGCTTGCTGGTGCATTTGATCAGCACTGGTTACTTGAATTAGCTCACAACCTACGGGAGCAGGTATACTTACAGGTCCAGAAATCAACGTCACTTTAGCGCCTGCGCGCAATGCAGCATGAGCTATGGCATAACCCATTTTACCTGAGCTATGGTTAGAAATATAACGCACAGGGTCTATTGCTTCACGTGTTGGCCCAGCAGTAATGACCCAATGTTGGCCTTTTAAATATTTCTCGACAAAAAAGTCACTACTTAAGCTAACTAGCTCATTAACATCTAACATTCGTCCTAAACCAACATCGCCACAAGCCTGTTCTCCAGAGCCAGGGCCCCAGATATGAAGTCCCCATTGCTTTAACGTGTTGATATTTACTTGTGTTGCTTTGGCGTGCCACATCTGCTGATTCATTGCGGGTGCAATAGCGATTGGCGCACTTGTCGCTAAACATAATGTTGACAGTAAATCATTGGCCATACCTGCGGTTATACGGGCAATAATATCGGCAGTAGCTGGAGCGATAATAATTAAATCAGCCCACTTAGCTAATTCAATGTGCCCCATGGCAAGTTCGGCCTGACTATCGAGCAAGCTATCTGAAACATGATTACCCGATACCGCTTGCAGCGTTAATGGGGTAATGAAGGCTTTTGCGCCATCGGTCATAACCACACGCACATCTGCGCCGTGATCTTTAAGTCGACGTACCAATTCTGGTGTTTTGTAGGCGGCGATGCCACCGGTAATGCCCAGTACTATTTTTTTGTCCTGAAGAATTTGCATAAGCTGCTAATCTTAAAGTAAACAATAAGGCGGATAAGATAACATTTATTATCTTTATTTAGAAATAACTGTTGCTAAATAAAGACAGTTATTCATCGATAAAAAGTAGTGAAATGTAAAGCAAGGATGCACTTATGTTAAAAGAATCTGTGTTGAAGGAATCGCATTTAAAGCAAAGCGTGTTAAAAGACTGGCCAGAGTTAGAGAGGCCACGAGAGAAACTACTACATTTGGGCTCTTCCAGTTTAAGCGATGCTGAATTACTGGCAATATTTTTACGCACCGGGGTTAAGGGCTGTCATGTAGTTGACTTAGCCCGAAAATTACTGAGTAGCTTTGGCAGTTTAGGGGCTGTTTTTTCTGCGAGTCAAGAAGACTTTTGCGCAAGGCATGGGCTTGGAAAGGCAAAATATGTGCAACTGCAAGCTTGTTTAGAAATGTCTAAACGTTACTTAGCTGAGAAAATCAGGGAGACTGATTGTTCTTTAACTTCTTCACAAGCAACACGTGATTATTTATTAAGTGAATTACGTTTTGAAAACCGTGAAATATTTGCCGTGCTTTTTTTAGATAATCAGCATCAAGTTTTAACATTTGAACGTTTGTTTTTTGGCACACTTGATGCGGCGGCTGTTTACCCTAGAGTTGTTGTTGAGCAAGCGATAAAACATCACGCTGCAGCGGTAATTCTAACGCATAACCATCCTTCTGGCGTAGCTGAGGCCAGCATTGCAGATAAGCAAATAACCGATAAATTAATGCAAGCACTACAATTAATCGATGTGCGTGTATTAGACCACATCATTGTTGCTGGTCATCAGTGTTACTCCTTTGCAGAGCATGGTGAGATGACAAATTAACAGGTATATATCTGATAATTTGCGAAAAACATGAAAGGCAATTACTTTTAATAGTGTGGCTTTAGTAAATATTTTAAAAAGAAGGATCACCTTATGACTGATAGTAGCGAGGAACAGGAGCGTCGTAAATCGTTTCGTTTAGATATGGAAAAAGAGTTAGTGGATATAGTTTGGATTGACAAAAGTGGTCAGGAGCATAATAAAAAAATTGCTTGTTTAGACTTTGCTCGTGGCGGATTAAGGTTAGATTGTGATCAAAGTTTAGCCACCAATACTGCAGTAACTGTAGTATTCAAGTCAGCTAATGCGAGTAACCAGAAGCTTTACGGCAAAGTGCTACGAAGTGTGAAACAAGAAAGTGGCTGGTTTGAAATTGCCTTAGTTCTGGATAAAGGTGCTTAGCACAGACCAAGATCATAAGCTTATTTAGGTAAAAGCAATTTCTAGAAAGTGAACTACAATTAGCACGATAAGATGTTAACTATATTGTGGTAAAGGACGGTACTAAAATGATGATATTAGTAGGTGGCGAGAAAGGAGGCAGTGGTAAAAGCTGCTTAGCCCAAAATTTAGCGGTATATTTCGCCGGAAATAAAAAATCAATAGTGTTAATGGTTGATTGTGATCCGCAAAGAACAACCTCCGATTGGATACAAGCTAGAAACGGTGACCCCTCACTACCTGCAATTAACTGCATTCAATTATATGGAAAAATTCGAAATGATTTGCTGAGTTTAGTTCAACACTATGACTATGTAATCGTCGATTGTGGTGGTCAAGATAACTTAGCCTTGCGTGCTGCTATGTCTGTTGCTGATCACGTAGTTATCCCGCTAAGACCTAAAAGGCGAGATCTGAAAACAGTACCTCACATGGAAGATATGCTCAGCACATGTAAAATGGTAAACCCTAAAATGATAGCTTCTTTTCTTATTACTCAATGCCCGTCATTACCAAATCAAGCCGGAAGAATACTCGAAGCTAAAGAGGTGTGTAGCTCGTATGGTATTAATGTCTTAGATGCCGTAACCTATAACCGAAACGTTTATGATGATAGCGAAGAGCAGGGCTCTTCAGTTATTGAAATAGATCCTACAGGTAAAGCTGCGCAGGAAATGATGACTATTGCTGAAGAGTTATTAGCAATGGAACCGGACAATTCACATGAGTTTAACTGATTTAAAAAAGAGTAAAGACAGCAAGAAAAGAAAGAAAATTTTCACTATTGATGAGTTTATCTCTGATTCGGAAGATTATGCTAAAGGTGCGCCTAAAATTGTTAGTGAGTTAACAACAGACGGCACATGCCATAAATTAAATCTTAAAGAAGCTATTAGTGAAGCTAAACGTTATGTAAAAATGACTGAAGTAGAACACCAGCAAGCAGCAGAAGTTAAGGCGGGTGTTAGCGCAAGAGTTGAAAAGCCATTTCGACGAGCAACCTTTACCTTAAGTGAAGAAGCTATAGGGCAGTTACAAGATTTGTCACAAGGCTCTGACTTAGCTAAATCACACATATTACGTATTCTCATTGATGAATTGTGTAATAAAGAACAAAATGAACAATTGAAGAAGTTACTGCAATCAAGAATAGGTTGATTTTCCCCCTTGAAAGATACAAAATTTAGTCGAAAAATCACTGTTTCGGTGAGGTATTTCTTTATATATCCTATCTAACTATATGAAACTTATTAACAAGTACTATTTTTTGAGTATTTTTCCATTAAGGCTAGTATTAATTATCCAGTTTCTCTATAATATGCCACCTTTTTCAGGATCCCGAGACGACGGTCTTGGGGAAAATATAGCTCGAGCTGAAATTAATATTGGAGTACTCACATGTCTAAAATTTGCCAAGTAACAGGCAAAGTGCCAATGGTTGGAAACAACCGTTCTCACGCAAGAAACGCGACTCGTCGTCGTTTTTTACCTAACCTTCAATCTCACCGTTTTTGGGTTGAGAGCGAAAATCGTTTCGTTAAATTACGTTTAACTCCGAAAGGAATGCGTATTATCGATAAAAAAGGTATTGATGTTGTTTTAGCAGACATCCGTGCCCGTGGCGAAAAAGTTTAATAACTTTATTATTCTAAGGAAAATACTATGCGCGATAAAATTCGTTTAGTTTCTAGTGCTGGTACTGGTCATTTTTATACTACTGATAAGAATAAAAAGACTATGCCTGAGAAAATGGAAATCAAAAAATTTGATCCAACCATTCGTAAGCACGTAATCTATAAAGAAGCTAAAATTAAGTAATTAATTTTGTTTCTACTAAAAGCCCGGTTTATACCGGGCTTTTTTATATCTAAAATATGATGCTTGTCGCATATATACATGCGTATCGGCAGCTAAACGCGCTATTTTATAAAAATTTCAGTATGATATAACTACTTGCTATATTGGAAAACTTAAATGAAATTATCTAAGACAGGCTGGAACAATGTCATTATTTTTTCAGTGATGATTATCATTTTATTAATTAATGCCACTAACGATAAACTCTTCCCAAACGAAGAAGATAGAAATAATGCCGAACAGCTTATTTTGCCAGCAAACAGTGTGATTTTAACCTTGCTAATAGAGCTAACAGAAAGCCAGCAGGTTTTATTTGAACGTGTCGGTCGCAGTTGGCAATTAACAACTAAAGGCATAATACTGGAAAAAAATGGTCAGCAGATTGAGCAAATGATGTTTGCTTGGCAACAAAGCAATGGTTTAGTGCAAGCGGCTGAAATTGTCATTGATAGCGAGCAGGGAATAACAGTAAAAATTGCTTTAGCGGGTGAGCCGCAAGAGCGAACCCTTGTACTATACCCACTTAGCGATCAATTATTGATCTATCAGCAACGAGATAACAGGTGGTTAGCACTACCCGCTACACTCGCGCAGCAGCTAATACCTTTTCATTTGTAGACGTTTGCTCTCATCAGATAGCAGTGCAATAGTAGGAATAAATTATGCCAGAATTACCCGAAGTTGAAGTATGCAGGCGTGGGATAGAACCACATGTATTAAACCAAAATGTCAGTAATGTAGTAGTCCGTAATGCTAAAATGCGTTGGCCTATCACCCCGACCATTTCAGATATTTGTGGTGAAAAGATTATCTCGATTAATCGCCGTGCTAAATATCTTTTACTTGAGACATCTAAAGGCACATTAATGTTACATTTAGGCATGTCAGGTACTATCAGAGTCATTGACAAAGACACGCCGGTCGCAAAACACGATCATTTTGATTTAGTATTAGAATGTGGCTTAGCCTTGAGACTCAATGATCCTCGTCGCTTCGGTTCTGTGTTATGGGTTACTGAAGATATTGACGATCACCGATTAATTAAAAACCTTGGTCCTGAGCCTTTAACTTCTGACTTTACAGCTGATTATTTATATAAAAAGTCACGTAAGAAAACGGTCGCAATAAAAACCTTCCTAATGAATAACCATGTAGTTGTTGGTGTAGGTAACATTTATGCGAATGAAGCATTATTTCAAGCGAAAATCATACCTACAGTTGCGGCTGGTAAAGTAAGTCGTAAACGATTTGAAGATTTGACGGTGCTTATTAAAACGGTGTTGAGTAAGGCAATCAATCAGGGTGGCACTACATTAAAAGACTTTACTCAAGTAGACGGTAAACCCGGATATTTTGCTCAACAACTACAGGTTTATGGCCGTTCAGGTAAACCTTGTTTTATTTGCAAAGAAAAACTGAAGGAAATAAAACAAGCAGGGAGGGCAACGGTCTATTGTCCGCAATGTCAAAGTAAGTAATATTCTCTTTCGAAAGTTCTTGTGAACAAATCAATAAGGCTTGTTTTAATAGGGTAGAGTTACTAAAAAATTGTATTCAATAATGTATCTACGCCTTATTTAATATAATCATCTGCTGCCTAGTAAATACGAGGCATACAAATCAAAATTAAAGATACAATTTTTATGTATTATTCTCGATCAAGTATGCCGTTTAGGTATAAGCACGCACATTATTACTCAACAAGTCAGTAAAGCAATCGTTCGTAATAGCCCTTTAAAATGGCTTATTCCAGACGAGGTTCACTCTTAGAAGGTTTATACTGTACTTGATGTTAATAGGCGCGCTAAGTTTCTCCTATTGCGCTTCTCAACTGGGACTTTATTATTACATTTAGGTATGCCAGGTACCATAAGAGTAATTGAGCTTGATACCCCTGTAGCCAAATATGATCATTTTGATTTAGTATTTTAACCTAGCAAAGTATTACGTTTGAATGACCCTCAACGTTTTGGTGCGGCATTATGATTAGCTAATGCTCAAGATGAACTTGGATATTAACTAACCTGAACTCTGGATAAGCAGCACTTACTCAAGACTCCCCTTTATCCAATTCTCAGCGTTAAAACGTCGATAAATAACCCGTTATTCATAAACGTTTTGCCTTGATAATAAAATAAATTGAAACATTGATAGGATTTATCGCGACTTAATCCTGTTAATTTTATTGTTAATAACCGTAAGTTGTTGTTTTTACTTAAACACCAAGCACTGATTATCCAGAGTTCAGGTTAACTAAGTTGGGACCTGAGCTACTTAGTAATGATTTTTCAGCTGAGAAATAATATGACTAACCAATCTTGCTATTAATTTTGTTCCAGTGCCAGTTTTACAATGGGATGAACAAATTGACTAACATCGCCTTGGTGAAGAGCAACTTCTTTTACCAGGGTTGAAGAAATAAAAGAGTTTTCTTCAGCAGGTGTCAGAAATACGCTTTCAAGGTCAGGAGATAAGCGACGATTCATATTGGCTAGTTGAAATTCATATTCAAAGTCTGAAACTGCACGTAAACCTCGAATAAGTACTTTAGCTTGATGTTGCTTAGCAAAATCTACCAATAAGCCAGTAAAACCAACTACAGTCACATTCGTTAAATCTTGGGTAACTTGCTCAAGCATGGCAACACGTTGCTTTAAGTCAAACCGTGGTTGCTTACTAGGACTTGCGGCGACACCTATAATTACTTGACTGAATAACTTACTTGCGCGAACAATCAAGTCGCTATGACCATTGGTTACGGGATCAAAAGTACCTGGGTATATTGCTTTTATTGTCATTATTTACTGTTTTATTAACGGTTGTTAAACATTATTGTAATAGTAGAAGTGACGTAGTGACAAGTTTTTAAAGCTTTCAGTATCAAGCTAAGCAGCGGATAATCAGCAAAAATGAATAATTAATCACAAAAAAAAGTAAAAAATCTTAAAGTATTTACTCAAAACACTTTATATATACTGAATTTTGATAGTATTATTGTGCTAGTTTTAATCAAATCAAATAAGAAGTAGTAGCATGAAAACCCGCGATAAAATAATCCAAGCCAGTATTGAATTATTTAACGAGCAAGGAGAGCGTAATGTTACCACTAATCATATTGCTGCCCACTTAGCCATTAGCCCTGGAAATTTGTATTATCACTTTCGTAATAAAGAAGATATTATTTTATCTATTTACGAAGAATATGCCAGGAGCTTACTGTTAGAGACTCTGCCAAAGGTATCTTCGGACTTAAAGCCACTTGACTCACTTGTGTTATATATGGATTCAGTTTTCCAAACGACGATGAAATTTCGCTTTTTTTATAGTAACCTGCCGGTATTATTGGATAAAAGCCCTATTTTGCGTGAAAAATATGTGGAAGTGCAACAGTCCATTTCTGAGCGTGTCAGTCAACTACTAATTTCGTTAAGAGCCGCTGATTTCATCGATTTTGAGGATGATGACTTGGCAGATATTGTTAGTATATTACGATTGATAAATACTTTTTGGGTAAGTTTTTACCAAACTCAGACTATAGTAAATGAAGTTAATGATTCAGTCTTTTATCAAGGCGTACTTAAAATATTAGTCATTTTACGCCCATATACTAAAGAACATGCAATTAGCGAGCTTAATCAAGCGCGTGATGTATACCAGCAAAGATATCAAGAAGAAGCAGAAACAGTTTAAGTAGTGAAAAGTTTGTTAAGCAGTTAATTCAAATTGAAAATTATCTGGTTTTTCATACCCCTGACTTATTTTGAAGTAATAACTTTCAACACGTAGGGCACGTTGCTGAACGTCATTAGACTGCTCACTATTAATGCTTTGAGTCGAGGCAAGTTGGTGATTTGATGAGCTGGAAAGAATAGCGTCTTGTGCGGTCAATGTCTGATTGATTAATGTATCAAAATCATTACTTTCATCGTTTTGATTCTTATTAAGAGTCGAATTCGATTGTATATTTAGATTGTTATTAGCATTACTGGATTGAGTTGCAGCATCACTTTTTAGTGCTAATAGTTCTGATTGTGCAGCTAGAATAGTTTGTGCTGCACTAGCGGCAACGCGAGTATCTTGTGTTGATGGGCTTGCCGGTGCTAATGCTGCAGCATGTATTTTTTGCATTTTAGTTATTGTCGCTTGTGGATCACCTGCGACACTGCTTAAATCGACAGCCACTTCACCACCAACCGCATATTTCTTGCCATCAGGGCCTACTTCAAAAGTAAATGATGGAGAGCCAGTCGCTGAACCCCCTGCTGTAGCATGAGCCAATTCATGGGTTCTTACTTCTTTATCTCTTTGTTGTAGTTGATTAATAATTTTTTCATCGATCTGTTCTTGTTGAATTATTTCATTATCTTGTTCTGTTTCTGAAGAAGTAGTGTTAGCATTTTCAGTTTTCTCATCTTGTTGATGTTCTGCATTGTGCTGGGATTCTTGTTCTCCCTGCTGGCCACCTTGTTGTTTCTCTTGTTCCGCTATAGTGCTAGCAGCCTGCTCGGCTTGCTTTCTTAAGTTAGCAAAATCGACTTGTTCGTTTACTTGGGCGGGAGTACGGGCACGCTCTTTATCTGAAGCGACACCTTTTTCTGCCGCAGATGGGTTGGTAGCGACCACTTGGGTGATTATTTCACGTTGATGATTTTCGCGACGCAAGCCCTCCGTTGATGGATTCACCACGGTTGCTAGGGGTAAGCTTGCTGTATGCGGGGTAATATTCATGAGACAAATAATTTACCTGTCAATAAAGCGAACAGTTATAAACTCTTAGGCAGTTACATCCAGTAGTGTGCCAAGTGAGTCATCAGCACTTTTAATTACTTCTACTGAGGCCTTAGCCTGAAATTCAGCCACTTTCAAATTAACAATTGCTTGGTTTAAGTCAGGTATTTCTTGGTTGTTATTAGGATTAGTCACTTCAGTATTGACTTCGCCAATAGTGGCTGAGCTTGTTTGTTGCTCAGCAGGTAAAGTTGTACTGGCGACAATATCACTCGCGGCTTGATCAGCTTTTGCTTGCGCATTTTGTAAGCCTTGTAGCCCTGAATTAAATGCAGATGGTATTTCCACGGGTAATGCTCCGCTGTTTATAAGCTGTATTGGTTAATTATTAATCTAAAAAGAGTAAAAGTAAAGCTGAAATCATCATAATTTAAGCTATATAGAGGTTTATTCTTTAGTCAAAGTTGGATTTTAACCAAGCGCATAACACTTGATAAAAGTCATCAAGGTGGGAGATAAATGGTGCATGCGAGGCATGTTCGAATAGGTGATGGTCACTATTTGGAACTAAATCATTGATTTGTTCGATCACTGCCTTGGGTACTAGGCTATCGTTATGACCGTATAAGCGTAAAAAAGGTTTTTTGATAGTTGATATCTGTTGACGTAAATCGCACTGGCTTAGTAATGCCAGCGAGTCTGCTAAGGTTTTCTTGCTAGGTAGGTTATGCGCCATAACTAACTGGGTGATTAGTTTTAAATCTTGCCTGATGTGAGGGCTGCCCATCGCTTGAATTTTCAAGAAACCGCTAATGGTTTTTTCGGTATCTTTGGCAAGTTGGCTATGAAAGCTATTAAGTACGTTTTCTTTTATTCCGGGCCAATCCGTTACCGGTTGGTCGACAAAATATGGCGTACTGGCAACGGTGATTAATGCCAAGACTTTGTTTGAATATTTTAGCGACATTTCAGTTGCGATCAAACCGCCTAATGACCAACCTAAGTAGATAGCAGGTTGAGTAATTATTTTATCAATTTTCTGGCAAATATTGGCTAAAGTGTAGGGCTTTATCTCGACACTGCTATTAGTACCAAAACCAGGCAGGTCGACAGTAATTATTTGGTAGTTATTTTCTTTATTCTCGTTGAATAAAGCTAGTAGTGGTTGCCAAACACCTGAATTTAAACCCCAACCATGAAGAAGAACAATAGGAATGGCATTTTTTTTAGGGCTGTTATTCGAGCAGTATGTTGAAAATGATAAGTTTTTTGCCATGCTTATAAAGGTACTATAAATATAAAAACAACAGTTTATATCATATAAACTGATAGCAAAAGGTAAGCAATATGACATGGAAGATCGACTTAAGACAAGTTAAGTCGTTTTGTAGTAAAGCCCTTGGTCAAATGAGTTGTTGTGACCTCTGTGGTGCCAACGTTAATAAGAGTTTTTTATTGGGTTATCAGCTACGACAAACATTACTCTGTCAAAATTGTATCAGCGATTTACCTTACTTTGATCAAACTATTATCTCAGGTAATTTACTCAGTTGGCCAGCAATTCATCGAGCATTGCCTAACATTCATTTTGACCAACTGTTTGCATTATCACCTTATACTTATCCGTTTGATAAATGGCTAGCCCAAATGAAATATTTAGGTCGCTTTGAGTTAGCAAATTTATTCGGTACTTTACTTTGTGCTCAATGGCAAGCAATGCAAACGAACCAAGTAAAACTCCCTATCGATTTGGTGCTGTCTGTGCCCTTACATGTGAAAAAGTGGCAAATCCGTGGTTATAACCAAGCCCACCTTATTGCCAAGTCATTTGCATCACAGTTATCGTTACCTTATGACGAGAAGTTAGTTGTAAGAATAAAGCATAATGCTAGTCAAATGGGAAAGACAGGTAGTCAGCGACGAAAAAATTTAGCTAAAACCTTTATTTTACAGGAACAAATAGCTAACAACATCAAACATGTATTGATTATTGATGATGTGGTGACAACAGGTACTACTGTCAGTGAAATCAGCAAATTATTGAAAAAAACTGGTGTTGAAACCGTTACCTTAGTAACGGTTTGTCTCACTTTACCCAAGACCAAGTAGCATTAGAAACTACTTGGTAAGCCATAAAGTTTTTATTTATATGGCGCGGAAAAAGCTTTGCTGAAAAATAAACTGTTAGCGAGTAATTTCGCACTTCCATACCAGTAGCCCCGAAAAGCTAATACTTCAGTGGTAGCAATAACCCGACCTTTGCCAACATTGTGAGCAACAATGGCGGCGTTATGCGCCAATCGATTTACTAAATTTTTGTCGGTATAACCACTCAATAGCGGCGTTGGTGTATATTGCGCTAATGTAACAAAGGGCTGCTTAGGCTGTTCCATAATTAAATTATTGTCACGAAATACAGGTAATAAGCTCTGCTGATAGCCATAAGCTAGTGGATGACTAGTATCTAACTCTACCTGAAAGATGGCCCCGGCAATACGTTTACGACTGGCGAGCTTTTCCTTATCTTGATAGTTAAGGTTTTCATGATCAAATAGCTGGTTTATCTGTTCTTTTGAAACAAAACTAGCACGTAATATTTCTTGCTTTGCTAACCATACCGCAGCACGTTTTTGGCCGATAATCACACCGCCATTTTTAACCCAGTGTTTTAATTGTTTTGCGGTATGCTCAGCTACAGACTGGTAATTGCCATCAACAAGAATAATATGACTATAAGTCGATAAATCGACTCGGCGTAACTTGCTGTGGTCAATAATTGATAGCGGAATATTTAAGGTTTCATCAAGGTAAAAACGCACTTCACCCGCTTCGTATTGTGAAATACCCATACCGCCTAATAACATTGCTTTTGGCTGATAAAGAGGTTTTATCGAGCTACTACCAATATCAACGCCCTTCATGGTTAAGCCAGTAGTGACGCTCTCTAAATAAATGTCGGTACTATTACTGGCGGCAATTAATTGTGCTTGCCAGTTTTCATTTTTTTGAATACCTGCCGGAATTACGATACTACCAGCCTTAAAATGTTTTTCTTTACCATTTATCAAACTAGAAAATGGCTTGGTTGCTACTCTAGCTTTAATATTACTGGCTAAGAGTTGATTAAGTAATTTTGGTGCCAAAAAGTGATGCCATTCAAAAATATAAGCATAGGCAAGTTTACTTGCACTGTTTTTTATTAAGCTTGCCGGCAGAGACCAAGCTTGTTTCGCCAGTTTCAGTCCACGAGTACGGTTTATTTTGATGCTTTCAATATTCATTGCTAAAGGCATAGTCCAGCCAGAAACATCATAGAAAGTATTATCTTTGAAATTTGTTTGTTGATTAAACAATGCTTGGATAAGTCGAAATTGCGGTTGAGCAAGTGGCACATAATAACTTGTACCTTTTTGATAATTCTTATCGTTAAACTCAAAATCAGTGGTTAGTGCATACACCTTAATTTTATGCTGAATTAACTTAGATAATAAGGCGTTAAGACGGTAGTTGTCTTTGCTTTCGTGTAATAAATAGCCGGAAAAGTCTTCCTTTTCAGCTAATTTATTACTTTGCTGGTAAAAATCACTGCGGTATTGTTTTAGCTGATTTCTGTTTACCCAAGCACCATTGATAGTTGAAAGTGATGTGGTGACATGATTTTCAATACTAAACTCTAGGGTTAGTAAGCCATTGACTGTTTCTTGTTGCATACCACGTGGGCTAGCTTGTTCGAATAATACGCCAATACTGCCATTAATGTCTGGATAGGTTGAGCCTTTACCGTAGTAAAAATCATCAAAATTTTCTTCACTGTAATAGAGGCGTTGTTGTTTATCTAATGCTGCTGCATGGAAGGTTGCTAAAGTAGTTGTTAATTCAACATTTCTTTTTGGTGTCAACGGGTGAGTGCGACTTTGAATGCCAGGTTGGAAAAAGTAGCTGCTGTTATGACCCATTTCGTGAAAATCACCTACCACATGAGGCTGATATTGGTGGAAATACTTTAATCTGTGTTGGCTTTCCTGCTGAGAAAGTAATAACCAGTCACGATTCAAATCAAACCAAAAATGATTAGTTCGACCCGTAACCCAATTCTGATGATGCTCTATATGATTAGCATCACTATTATCACTTGAATTGCGATAAGTGTTCACCCAGTTCACAAATCTATCCATGCCATCGGGGTTAATACTTGGCTCTAATACTATGACGGTATTGGCAAGCAATTCAGCCATTTTTTTATCATTATTAGCAGCTAAGTAATAGGCAACTATCATGGCAGCATTTGCGCCACTGATCTCATCGCCATGCACGCTATAACCTAACCAAATAACTAAGGGAGCATTGCTAGAGCTTTGTTGTTTTAATTGTTTTTTTGATTTGGAAAATAAATCACGCTCGCTAAGTATATTGGCTAAATTTTCCAGGTTTTGTGGGCTAGATATAGTGACAAGTAATTGCTCTCGTTGTTGAGGTGTTTTCCCCATCGAGGTTAATTTCACCCGATCTGAATGATTGGCAAGAGAATAAAAGTAGTTTGTTAACTGATCATGTCTGACATGGCGCTGGCCTATTTCAAACCCTAAAGTACTGCTAGGTAAGGGGATTTCTTTATTAAATTGTATGCCTGTTGGCAAATAATTTTGCACGGGTTTGGCAGGAACTAAAGTAGAGCAGAACAGGGTGAATGAAATAATTAGAATTCTTATAAGTAACATCTAGATGGCCTCTTTTTTTGACTGCACTAAAGTATCAAACAAAAGCATAAAAATCATTAGCACATAACTAAATAGCAGAGTAAAATAGTCATACTTGAGTAAAACAGTCAGGTATTATCCCTTTTTGATTGGTTAAATTGGGTGGATATCAGAGAGCTAAGAGAGTCAAATAATGATCACTATTTCAGAAAATGCACAAAAGCATTTTATTAACTTACTTTCGCAACAAGCTGAAGGTACACATATTCGTGTTTTTGTTGTAAATCCAGGCACTGCAAAAGCGGAGTGTGGTGTTTCATATTGCCCACCGGATGCGGTTGAATCTGATGATATTGAACTACCTTTTGATGGTTTTTCAGCCATGGTTGATGCTGACAGTAAAGGCTTCTTAGAAGAAGCTGAAATTGATTTTACTACCGATCAAATGGGCTCTCAATTAACGTTGAAAGCGCCTAATGCTAAATTACGTAAAGTCGCCGATGATGCTCCATTATTTGAACGTGTGCATTACTTCTTACAAGCCGAAGTTAACCCTCAACTGGCTGGCCATGGCGGTGAGTGTACTTTAGTTGAAGTTACCGAAGATGGTTATGCGGTATTGCAATTTGGCGGAGGCTGTAATGGTTGTGCACAAATTGATGTCACAGTAAAAGATGGCATTGAAAAACAATTGATTGAATTAATGGCTGGCGAAATTAAAGGCGTTAAAGATGCAACCGAGCATGAACGCGGTGATCATTCATATTACTAAACTAAGATCGTATGCCTCAGTTTATGTGACTGAGTTTTTATGATTAAGCTATTAGAAAAGCTAGGCCAAAATCCACAGCGCAGTTTAACGCTGTTTCTACGTGGGCTTGGCCTTTTTGTTCTTGGCTTACTATTTGTTGCTTTAGGTTATTTCTATCATCATCTTTGGCAAGTAGCTGGCGTGGCAATACTTAGTCTTGCTTGTTTAATTTCTGCCTGGGGTTACCTGGGAATATTTGCCAATCGCTGGTTAAATATTATTTATCGTACTCGATCTGGTAATAAACGATCTCCTAATGAACATACAAATTAAATGAATCTCATAGTAAATTTAATAAAGACCTACTGGTTTATCATTACAGTTTTTTTACTTAGCGCGATTACGACTTTATCTTTATGGCCTGCTGAACAATTACCGCAAGTTCCAGGAAGCGATAAGACTCATCACTTTATCTCCTATGGCGCTTTAATGTTGCCTGTAGCGCTGAGAAAACCTAAACACTGGTTATGGATAACATTAGGTTTTGCTGCTTTTAGTGGTGCTATTGAGTTAATTCAGCCTTATGTTAATAGATATGGTGAATGGCTTGACATGGCTGCGAATGTTGCAGGCTTAGCTTGTGGCATAATATTGGCAAAAATTCTTGAACACTTCTTTACTGAGCAGCTTAGCTAACAATTAATTACCTAAGCTGTGCCGATTTTTAATTAATCGTTGACCGGTATTAAGTTTGTCGAAAATTAGCGTGTTAAGATTCTCTTATTTTTACACCGTCAAGCCAATTAACTTATGTCGACAGAAACTCCCGCTCATCACCTTCCGGTAGCACACCCCTAAGCGATTATGGCAAAAAGTATCACCAATGATCGCCAAAGGCAGCCTTGCGACGGCTGCTATTGGCATTGTGGTTAGCATTATTTATCGACGTTTTAACGCTGAGATTCGGATAGAGGGGAATCTTGAATAAGTGCTGCTTATTCAGAGTTTAGGTTAAATACTTTCTTTTCGATAACAATGAAAGTGCCACGCAAGGGTTGCGCCTCTTGCCAACATGAAAATTGAAAAAGCAGCCCATAAGCCATGATTGCCAAAGCCTTGTAATAAAAACCAAAGCGGAAAAAAACAACCGAAAGTGGCTATTATCATACTATTTCGCATTACTTTAGCCTGCATTAAACCGATATAAATACCGTCATATAAAAAGCACCAGCAACTCACTAAGGGTAACAATATTATCCAGAAAAGATACTGCTCTGCAAATGTTATAACACTGCTAATATCAGAAATTATGCCTAAGAAAAAGTGCGCTAAGGTGGAAAATAACAGTGTATATAAGCAAGCAAAGATAAAACTCCAAAATAGCGCAATACGAACCGTTAGTTTAAGTTGCTTAGTATTTTTCTTCCCGTGTGCTTCACCAACCAAAGCTTCAGCAGCATTAGCAATGCCGTCTAAACCAAAAGAAATCAATAATAAGAAATTCATCAAAATGGCATTAGCGGCAACAACCGTATCGCCTAACCTTGCACCTTGGAAAGTAATAAACAAAAAACAAATTTGTAAACATAAGGTTCGGATTAAGATATCGCGATTTAGTTGAAAATAGTTGAGCAGTACTTGTTTATCAAATAGCTCACGACAGAGTTGTCGAAAATCACTGCCAAGCTTTGTCAGTGCGCTTTTATAATGATGAGCAATCAAAGTTATACCCAGTAACATCGCAGAGTACTCAGCCAATAAACTAGCAAAAGCCACGCCTTGTACTTGCCAATGGAAAATATAAACAAAGAGTAGATCTAAAATAATATTGATTACATTAGTGGCAATAAGCAACCACATCACTGTTTTGCCCTGTTGATTACCAATTAGCCAGCCTAAAATAACTAAATTTGCCAATGCGGCCGGTACTCCCCAAATGCGAATCTGTGCATATTGATTGGCATAAAACTGTACTTTTTCAGATCCTCCGGCAACGGCTAAGGCAAGATCAAGAAATGGGTTTTGCAGTAAGATAAATACAATACCAATAACAATAGCCAGACAAACACCACGTATCAATATCAGTAAGTTTTTCGATAAATCACCAAGCCCAAGAGTTTGAGCACTTAAACCTGTAGTGGACATACGTAAGAAACCACATAACCAAACTACCGAGGTTATAAGCATAGCGCCGATGGTGCTGCCACCTAAAAAGTAGGCATGTTCAAGATGGCCAATAACTGCTGTATCGACCAAACCAAGTAGTGGTACGGTAATATTTGATAAGATCATTGGCAATGCTAAATAAAATAAACGTTTGTGTTGATCTAAATGGCTACTTTTAAACAAAGAAATACCCTAAAGTGCTAGTGATTTAAAGAGAAAGGCGTTATTTTACCGATACCATCCCGTAAAAATAAATCTCGGCAAGAGAGTTCCACTGTAAGCGGATTGGTATCATCTAATTTTTTAAAGGTATATACCATGAAATATATGTTGCGGACACTGTTTTCAGTTTCATTATTATTGGCTGTAACACTCAACAGTCATGCCGCGGTTATTTTACAATATCACCATGTGAGTGATACTACGCCAGCTAGTACCAGCATTTCTCCCAAGCAATTTGAAGTGCATCTTCAATATCTGAAAGATAATAACTTTAAAGTAGTACCGTTATCTGAGCTAGTTGAAGGCATTAAAAAGCAGCAACCCTTACCTGATAAAAGTGTCGCTATCACTTTTGATGATGCTTACACCGATGTTTTAACGCAAGCAAAACCCATTTTAAACAAATTTTCTTTCCCATATACCATTTATGTCAACCCAGGCATCATCAATCGTAATGAAAGTAAAAGTACTTCGCCTTATTTGTCTTGGATTCAACTCAAAGCACTTGCAGATGAAGGCGTTATAATTGCTAATCACGGTTATGAACATGACTCAATGGTCAGAATTGCCGAAGGTGTAACGCAAGCACAATGGTTGAAGAAACAAACACAGTTATTATTAAAAGCCGAAGCAATTATTAAAGATAATACCGGCCAAAGTTGGCGTTATTATGCTTACCCTTATGGCGAGTATGATTTGGCAGTACAAGCTTGGGCGAAAGAGAATGACTTCGTCGCATTTTCACAGCAATCGGGTGCGATTGATTTAACAACGGACTTAACTAGCGTACCACGTTTTCCCGCTTCAAAACCTTACGACAAGATTTCAGGTTTACGTGATAAGTTAAATTCATTGGCGTTTAATATTCGCTTAGAGGGAGAGCAGGCCGAAACAATATTTAAACATAAAAAAACTAAGAGCATTACCTTTGCCATCGAAACAGGTGACTTTTATAAGTCAGCACTTAATTGTTATATTTCAGGGTTAGGTAAACAAAAGATCACTTGGAATGACGATAAGAGTTTCAGTATTAACTTCAGTAAAGACTTACCTGTTGGCAGAGTTCGTGCAAACTGCACTGCGGCAAGCATTAGTAAACCAGGGCGCTATTACTGGTATTCAAAGCCTTGGTTTATCTTAAAAGACGATGGCAGTTGGTACCATTTATAATAGGTTATGGCCTTTATCCCAAATGTCTTACACTTATTACTTACTTATTTATTATAAAGAGCGACTATTTTTTGGTAGTCGCTTAATAACTTATCATTATCAATAGTTGGCACTTGACCGACTTCTTGCTCAGGTCTAAATATCGCCGCTACCTTGCCCTCAGGGTTGATTAGAGCCAAAGACGCGCTGTGATCTACCCAATAATTTTCATCTGATCCCGACATATCATCTCCGCTTTTACTTGTCTCTTTACTCGTAATGGCATACATCAACCCTAAATTTCGAGCAAACGGAAATAATACATCATGCTCTGCTCGCAAGGCTTTGAACTCAGGGTTAAAATAAGCAATATATTGAGCGAGCTTTGTTATGTTGTCTCTTTTTGGATCAACAGTCACTAAGAGTACTTGGCTGTTGCTGGCAATAGCCGTTAGATCATCATAAATGAAATTGAGATTTTGTAAGGTGGTTGGGCAGACATCAGGGCAGGAAGTATAACCAAAAAAAACCAACGACCACTTGCCTTGTAGATGAGCATTATTAAAGTCCCGCTCTAGCTCATCAGTAAAAGTAAAAGCGGATAATGGCCGCGCTTGCTGGTAATGCAAAGCATATTTCGGTGCTGGTAGTTGTTTAGCTTGGCTAATAAAATAAAATCCGACAGCACCAGCTAAGATGGAGAGTAAGGCAACCATGGCATAGATAGTTTTATTCATTGAAATCCTGTCTTTAGCGCCATTGTTACTAAGCGCTTGTTATAAATTATCACGGAACATTTTTTATGACTAAGTTTTACTGATAGCGTTCAATCACTAACTCATAGGTAGCCAATAATGGTCAATTAATAAAATAATAAATAGCAACATTAAGTGTATGATAGAAAACTTGAAAGTTGCCATAGCGGTTTCTTCTTTGGCATTAAATTTAAGTTGCCAGGCATAGCCAAAAAAGATCAAGTTCAACACGCACGCCCCTACCAAATACAGCCAATTACTCATGCCAACTAAATAAGGCAATAAACAAACCACAAAAAGTAATATTGTATAGAGCAATATTTGGGTTTTGGTAAAGCTAATGCCATGGGTTACCGGCAACATAGGTATATTGACTTTGGCATAATCATTTTTACGGTGGATCGCTAATGCCCAAAAGTGTGGTGGTGTCCAAGTGAAAATAATCAACACTAACAACAAGGCATTAGGCGCTATCTCATTGGTCATAGCTGTCCAGCCTAGTAAAGGTGGAATTGCACCAGCTAAACCGCCAATAGTGATGTTTTGTGGTGTAGCGCGCTTAAGATACAAGGTATAAACAAAGCTATAACCCACTAAGCCGGCTAAAGTTAAAAAAGCGGTAAGAGGATTAACTAAAGTATAAAGAATAATAAAACCTAACAAGGCTATGCTTGCCGCGAAAACTACTGCATTACTGACACTGAGCCTGCCTTCTGGTAAAGGCCTGTTATGTGTTCTTCCCATAATGGTATCAATTTTTTCATCGACAATATGATTAATGGCCGCCGCCGCAGAAGAAAGTAACGCTATACCTAACATTGCTGGCAACAGTAGTTGCCACGGCAGTCCTCCAGGAACAGATAAGCTCATACCAACGAGTGCTGTTAGTACCAGTAAGGCGACAACCTTCGGCTTGGTGATATCGTAATAAGCACGCCAATTAGTGAAAATATGACTCAGGGCGTTATTGCTATCGACGTTGACCGTAGCTGGCATTGCTTCACTAATTGTTTTATTTATGGCCTTATTCATAGAATGACTCCTCAGAATTTTGTCTTAACTTATAAGCTAAAGTGATTAAACTCAGCATTAAACAGGCGGCAACTAAGTTGTGCGCGACGGCAACTTTAAGTGGTAATGAAAACCAGATATTACTAATGCCTAAGCTGATCTGCACAATTAATAAACTAAGTAATACTAGCGCGGTGCTTTTTATTGCATGTGTTCTCGCTCTTAGGAAAACCATGATGGCTAACCACGCAATAAAAACACCTGTTATGATTGCTCCTATACGATGACTAACATGGATAGTAACCCTTTCATTGTGTTCTAGATGACCAAATTCATAACTGTCTTTATTAGGGGGAATTAGATCAAAAGACTGCTCAAAAGTTAAATTTCCAAGCCAGTCACCCTGACAAATAGGCAACTCTACACAGCTCATTGCCGCATAGTTTGAGGAAGTCCAACCGCCGAGTGCTATTTGTGCTGTTAAAATGCTAATACCTAATAGAGCGTAGCTACTGTATTTTTTAAGTTGCCAATCGACTAGGTTTCCACCTTGGGCATTTATACCTTTAGCATTTATGCGTAAATATAATAAAAACAATAAACACAGCGTGGTAAAGCCGCCGAGTAGGTGTCCCATCACTACTATGGGCATTAATTTCAGCGTTACCGTCCACATGCCAAGCGCTGCTTGAAAGATAACAACGCATAAAATAAATAAGGGCAGAATTACCGGATACCTAATAGTTGAACGTTTGGAAAAGCGCAATTTAACTGAAAAGAAAGCAATCGCAGCAATAAGTAAACCTAAACTGCCGGCGAAATAGCGGTGAATCATTTCGTTCCATGCTTTAGCTGGTTCAACAGGCTTTTGTGGGAAAGCTTGCTCAGCTGCTGCAATTTGAGCACTGGTTTGAGGAACATCAAGTAAGCCATAACAGGTCGGCCAATCTGGGCAGCCTAGGCCGGCATGTGTTAAGCGTGTATAGGCACCTAAGCCAATGACAACAATAGCTAATAATAAGCTTGTAAGTACTAAACGACTTAGGTTTTGAGTGTTTTTGCTGTGGTCAGTCATTAAGTTAACCAACCTTAGAGTATTTCAAAAGTTTTTTCATATCGGCGACAATCGCTTTACCTAAAGCCGCTTGTTGCTGCGCTTTTTCAGGTAGTTGATGTCGTAGAATAATATTGCCTAACGGGTCAGCGATAAGTACCTGTGGACCTTGCAATAAGTTATCCATTTGTGGGGTTAAGCTGCGTATTTTCCACTGGCTTTTAGCAAGTTGCTTACTTTGCAGGGCAGAAAAAATATTGGTCTTGAGTAATACCGGAGTGACTCTAGGCATATCTTTGCCTAGCGCGACATAACTGTTATGTACGGTCTCGATGCTGTGTAAGCAAATATCAGAACATGTTTTGGGTAGCCGATAAATGATAAGCCATTGTTTAGCTAGCTCGGGTTCATCAATACCTAATTCGGTCAGCGTTAATGGTTGAGGTATTAACACACCTTGGTTAGTCACCCCTAGATCTAACCACTGGTTATCTAAGGCTAACTTGGCTAATAAAATGGGTAAGATAAATACGCCTAGTAGCAATAATAAACTGCGACGGTTTTTAGTTTTTTTCTTGCTGGTATTATCCAAGGGCAAGGTAGCATTATCATTTGAATCACTGGGAGAAATTGATTTAGCCATACTTTACCGCCTTATTATTCTTTTTATTATGATGAATGTATTCGTTCAGCTATTTTGCAAAGCATTAACTGAGTTTGTTGTCATTTTTTTAACATCTTTTTGAGTTTTAATTCGTAAACAAATCATTAATATTAACCAAGCAATAGCTAGCGTAGCCCATTGAAAGGCGTAGCCAAAATGCTTTTCCGCAGGCATCACTATCGGGTGCCAATTTTTTTTATAACCTAGACTTTCTTCTTTATCTACATAGATAACAAAGGGAAGAAGTGGTTTGTTAATAAGGGAGGAAAATTTAGCTAACTCAATTTGTTGTACCCGTAACGGCCAACTGACATGGGTAAAATCTTGCTCTGTAAGCATGATGCCTTGTTCAACAATACGAACATGACCATGAAATGTATACTGACCATGCAATGCGGTTACATCAGGCAGTATGTTTCTATCTATCGAGCCTTGCACCCAGCCTAAATTGACTAATACTGTATGAGTTGGTGTTTGTACAACTTGTAATACCCGATAACCTAACGAAGATTTTTCTACTTGATTATCAAGTAAAAAAATATAATTTTGGTTAAATTCCCCAGTAATAGTTACTGGGAAATCGTTAATACTTTCCTTGCCAGTGAACTGCTCTTCTGCAGCGATGTTGACAACCTCACTAAGAGTTAGCGGTGATTGTTGATTTAGTTGGCTAATACGGGCAGTTCGTTGCTCTTTCTCAAAACCGCGGTGATATTGCCAAAGTGATAATTTCACTAAACATAAAAAGACGCTAAGCGTTAGCCCTAACCAAAGGGCAGTTCTTACTAGTGATTGTATAGGTATCTTTTTTAGTTTATCAACATACTGCAAAAAATCAGACCTTATAAAATATAAACAAAGACAAATAGCATTACCCAAACAACATCGACAAAATGCCAATACCAACTTGCTGCT
This sequence comes from Colwellia psychrerythraea, assembly GCF_000764185.1. GTDB lineage: Bacteria > Pseudomonadota > Gammaproteobacteria > Enterobacterales > Alteromonadaceae > Colwellia > Colwellia psychrerythraea_B. The sequence continues at coordinate 196,446 of NZ_JQEC01000002.1, read as the reverse complement.
TGAAAGGCAAAATGATTTTCTGGGGTAAAGTGACCTTTTAAAACTCTCAACCACATGACTATCAACATGATACAGCCCAAGGTGACATGCATGCCGTGAAAGCCAGTTAATAAGTAAAAGGTATTACCGTAGACACCACTATCTAAAAATAGTCGCATCTCTTCTGAGTAGCCGTGCGCATATTCTTGTACTTGAAAAAACATAAAAGCCAAACCAAGTAAAATGGTTATGCCAAGCCAGGCTTTAAGCTGGCTACGATTGTTTTTAATTAAGGCACTATGAGCAAAGTGAGCGGTAACAGAAGAGGTTAACAGCAACACCGTATTAATTAATGGTAAGCCATACCAACCCATAGCTGTAGTAGTTGTGCCATCAGGGGTTTTTATTAACGGCCATATCGCCTTAAATTCAGGCCAAAGTACAGCCCCAGTTTCTACATTATTGCCAGCGCCCCCAAGCCAAGGTATCGAAAATACACGTAAATATAATAATGCACCAAAAAAAGCGGCAAAAAACATCACTTCAGAAAAAATAAACCAACTCATGCCTTGGCGGAATGAATTATCCATTTGGTGAGAGTATTTACCTGCTAATGACTCGTTGATAACATCACTAAACCAGCCAACCAGCATATACACCACAAGGGCAATACCAGCTAAAAGTAAATAACCACCGTAACCACTTTCTTGCTTTGATAAATCTGTTACATAGTTACCTGCACCAAAGGCGATCATAAATAATGCTACTGCGCCAACAATTGGCCAGTGACTTTGGTTGGGTACGTAATAACTTTCGTATTCTTTGTTAGTCATTTTCTATCCCTTTTTCAGTGAACCCTATGACGACTTCTCTGTTATGTCATACAAGGTATAAGATAAAGTTAAGGTGTTGATATCTTCTGGTAAATCTAAATCGACATAAAACTGTAAAGCCATTTCAACATCTTCTGAAGCTTTCAACGGCTGTTGGGTAAAGCAAAAACATTCAATTTTGTGAAAATAATTGGCTGCTAAACCCGGTGATACTGACGGTACTGCTTGACCGATAATGTCATGTAAAGCATTGTTTTTTGCATAAAAAGAGACAACTTTAATTTCACCAGGGTGAACATTAACTTCATTCAATACTGGTTCAAACTTCCACGGTATGCCTTTAGCATTTCGAGTAATAAACTGTACTTTTATCAGTCGAGATGTGTCGACAGCACTCGCCTCATAACTGGCGGCGGTGGTGTTTGTCTTACCATTTAAGCCTGTAATATCACAAAAAACGTCGTATAAAGGCACTAGAGCAAAACCAAAGCCAAACATAGCAATAACTACTAACAACAACTTCTTTACAGTTTTGCTGTTGCTATTGTTTACCGTATCAATCTGCTTTTGAGCTTGCTCTTTATCAGTCATATTAATTAGTGCTCGTGCTGATCGGCGTTATCGATATCTTTTTGCGGTGGCGGTGTACTAAAGGTGTGATAAGGAGCAGGGCTCGCTACAGTCCACTCTAAACCTATTGCACCATCCCAAGGTTTGGCTGGCGCTTTTTCACCGCCGCGAATACATTTTATGACTACAGCCAAGAAAATAAGTTGTGATAAACCGAAGGCAAAGCCGCCAATACTGACCCACTTATTAAAGTCGGCAAATTGCAGCGCGTAATCAGGAATTCTGCGCGGCATACCTGCTAGTCCTAAAAAGTGCATAGGGAAGAACAATAAGTTTACTGATATTAATGAACACCAGAAATGCCACTTACTCAAGGTATCGTTGTACATATGACCGGTCCATTTTGGTAACCAATAATATGCGCCGGCATAAATCGAAAATAGTGAGCCGGTAACTAAGACATAATGAAAGTGAGCAACGACAAAATAGGTATCGTGATATTGAAAATCAACCGGCGTCATTGCTAACATCAAGCCAGAGAAGCCGCCAATGGTAAATAAAATCACAAAAGCGATTGAAAACAACATAGGTGTTTCAAAGCTTAATGAACCACGCCACATAGTTGCTACCCAGTTAAATACTTTAACGCCAGTGGGTACCGCAATGAGCATGGTGCAATACATAAAGAATAATTCACCAAATAGCGGCATACCTGTGGTGAACATGTGATGTGCCCAAACGATAAAAGATAATAAAGCAATGGATGACGTGGCATAAACCATTGAACTATAACCGAATAACCGTTTGCGAGAAAAAGCCGGAATAATGGTAGAGACGATACCAAAGGCCGGTAAAATCATAATATAAACTTCAGGGTGGCCAAAGAACCAAAAAATATGTTGGAACATAACCGGATCACCGCCACCGGCAGCGTCAAAGAAACTTGTACCAAAATAAGTATCGGTCAGTAACATGGTGACCACGCCAGCGAGGACGGGCATGACGGCAATCAACAAATAGGCAGTGATAAAGAAGGTCCAAACAAATAACGGCATCTTCATATAAGTCATGCCAGGGGCACGCAAATTCATTATGGTTACAACAATATTAATCGCACCCATAATTGATGATATACCCATAATATGCACAGCAAAAACGAAGAAGGCAGTACTACCATTTGAATAGGTTGTTGATAGTGGCGCATAGAAGGTCCAACCAAAGTTAGGAGCACCACTTTCCATAAAGAAAGAGCCAAGCAAAATAGCAAAGGCAAAAGGCAGAATCCAAAAACTCCAGTTATTCATCCGTGGCAGTGCCATATCTGGAGCACCTAACATCATAGGTAACATCCAGTTAGCAAAACCAGTAAAGGCCGGCATAATGGCGCCAAAAACCATGATTAAACCATGCACTGTGGTTAGCTGGTTAAAAAAGTCTGGCTCTACAAGTTGTAATCCAGGCTGAAATAACTCTGCACGAATGACCATAGCCATGGCGCCACCAGTTAAAAACATAATAAAAGCAAACCATAAATATAGGGTGCCGATATCCTTATGGTTGGTGGTATAAAGCCAGCGTTTTATGCCAGTCATTTTCCCATGTTCATGTGAGTCATCATGATGTTCGTCGTGCGAATCTTGTTCTATTACGTCTGTAGTCATTTTATATGCCCCTACTTCGCACTAGCAGCATCAACAGCTGCAGGTTGAACTAAATCACCGGTATTATTTCCCCAAGCATTACGCTCATAAGTCACAACTGCGGCTATTTCGGTTTTGGTTAATTGATTAGAAAAAGCAGCCATGGCAGCATTTTTCTTACTACCGTTAATCACCATATCTAAATGCACAGCAATATCTCCTGTTGCAATTACACTGCCTTTAAGTGCAGGAAACGCCGGAGGTAAACCTGCACCTGTCGGTTGATGACAAGCAACACAAGCTTTTAGATAGACTTCTTCGCCCATAGTCATTAATTCATCATGGCTATACACTTTAGCTAAATCTTCTACGGGAGCTTTTTCAGATATTGTCTCTACTATTTCTTCGGCGCTAGTCTCAATTGTTACGGATGCTGTTGCCTCTGGTGCCGTACCTTCAACAGAGGAGTTGTCAACAGCCGATTTAACATCAGATGCTTGCACGGCATCACCGGTATTATTGCCCCAAGCATTTCGCTCAAAGGTAACAACAGCAGCAATTTGTTTCATACTTAATTGCTTGCCATAACCTTGCATACCCGTACCAGCTTTACCATTAAAGACAATATTGATGTGATCTTTAATAGTACCAGTAGTCACAACAGGGCTACCTTTTAAAGCCGGGAAGGCTGGCGGTAAACCTAAACCTGTAGGTTGATGACATGCCGAACAATAGGCTGTGTATGTTGTTTCGCCTAATTGCATCAGCTCTTCTTTTGACATTGATGCACTTAATGAGGCCTGCTCAGCACTGGCCGCTTGGGCGACACGTTGTTTTTGTTCACTTAACCAAATGTCGTAATCTGCTGCTGATTTTACTTCAACGACAATGGGCATAAAGCCATGATCTTTACCACATAGTTCAGCACATTGGCCGCGGTAGATGCCAGGCTCTTCAACCCGAGTCCATGCTTCGTTGATAAAACCTGGGTTAGCATCTTGCTTAACGGCAAAAGCAGGAACCCACCAAGCATGGATAACATCGTCAGAAGTAATTAAAAAACGGACTTTTTTATTGGCAGGAATAACCAGTGGTTTATCAACTTCCAAAAGGTAGTTTTCACCTTTATCGGCACCAGCGCCTTGTTGATTTTGGTATTGTTCGCGTGGTGTTGAGAGTACCGAGTAATATTCGATATCTTGATCAAAATATTTGTAATGCCACTTCCACTGAGAGCCAGTTATTTGAATGGTAACATCAGAATTAGAGTTATCTTCCATGGCTATTAATGTGTGGGTTGCCGGTATTGCCATGGCGATTAAGATGACAACGGGTATTGCCGTCCACAATATCTCAACCTTAGTACTTTCATGAAAGTTAGCAGGCTTTACCCCTTTAGATTTTCGATGAAAAGCCATCGACCAAAACATAGCGCCAAATACTATTACGCCAATGGCGGTACAAATGTACAGCACTAGCATATGTAAATCATATACATCCCGGCTAACGGCAGTAACCCCTTTAGTCAGGTTTAACTGCATTTCTGCCCAGGCTGAATTGGTAAACAGGCTTACCAACACTAGCCAAAATAGCTTATGTTTCCCCACACGGCATCTCCTCTTGGTATTCATAGAGAACAGATGTGCAGCAATGTACTTCATAACCACTGAACTGAATATCTGTAGTTTTATTATTATTGTATTCACTAACAAGAGATCGGTTTAGCCACGGATTCGCAATGTAAAACGATTGATGACCAATTTACTTCTACCCTTTGGTATCAATTCCGAAATCAGGTTAATCACCGACGTGAAATAGTAATCAGGCATGACACTAGTAAACTAGTGTGACAGGATTAGCGCATCGACGTCTTTTTATTCTTTTTATGTTCGTTTTGTATGCGTTACTGTTACTAGAATTACGCTAAAATTTGATCTAGGTCAAATATTTTATAGCTAATAAATTAGAGAAAAGTCATTTAATTCAATGGAGTAATAGCTCTAATGTTTACGTGAGCTTTGCTGCAAGTAGCTTTGATAAATTTAGGATGTAGATAAAAAAAGAATTTAGAAATATTGTGGGGTTTTCTGCTATGAAGAAAAACAAAAAAGCCATAATTACAGCTCGATACATTATGAGCAAGGGGAATTATGGCGCTTGATATAGTGCTAGTTAAATAATATGTATTTGAACAGGCTCTGGAATTTTTTACATCCAACTACCACTGCGGATAATACCGACAGCAATACCTTCAATATTAAATTCTTGGCTAGTTAGATCAACTTTAATTGGTGAGAAGTCTTCATTTTCAGCATGCAAATACACAATATTGCCTTCACGCTTAAAACGTTTAACTGTTACTTCGTCTTCAACTCGAGCAACAACAACTTGACCATTTTTCACATCAGTAGTTTGGTGTACAGCAAGTAAATCGCCATCTAAAATACCAATATCTTTCATGCTTTCGCCATTAACACGTAGGAGGTAATTAGCTGCAGGGTGGAATAAATCACCATCCATTTTATAATGCTCTTCGATATGCTCTTGCGCCAAAATCGGTTCACCGGCGGCAACACGGCCAATTAGTGGTAAACCTTCTTTTTCGAGAAGCTCTTCAACTAAACGAATGCCACGAGAGGTGCCAGCCAGCATTTCTATATAACCTTTTTTGGCTAAAGCTTTTAAATGCTCTTCGGCGGCATTAGCAGATTTGAAACCAAAAAAATTGGCGATCTCGGCACGAGTTGGGGGCATGCCCGTATCTTTGATTTTATCTTTAATTAAATCATAAATTTGTTTCTGACGTTTAGTCAGTGGACGTAATTCGGTTGTTGAATCAATCATAGCATTAGCCTGTAAACTTACACAGTATTACTGTTAGTATATACAGGCTGATTTTAAAGGCAAGCTTTTACTTTAAGGGAAGAACAAAGAGGCTATCACTAGTTTTTTGGGGTAATAATTGGTATATAATTATATTATTGAAATTATAAAGTCGTTTGCTGATTATTTTAGATAATTAAATAGATGGCTTTGTATTTAGAGTGCTCAAGCATAGGTAGTTAAAATAACGGATTATGATTAAAGTTTTAGTCGTTGAAGATGAGAGAGAAATTGCCGCGCAAGTTGCCAAATATATTACCCGAGAAGGCTACAAACCTATTGTCTTAAATTCGGGTGAGCATGTTATTGATACAGTGAAACAAGAGTTACCTGATATTATTGTCCTAGACGTTATGTTGCCGATAAAAGATGGAGTAACCTGCTGTAAAGAAATTCGGGAATTTTCTGAAATTCCAATCATTATGCTAACCGCTAGAAAAACTGAAAATGATAGAATTTTGGGGTTGCAAGCAGGTGTTGATGATTATGTTTGTAAGCCCTTTAGTGCAAAAGAATTGATGCTTCGCATTCAGGCTATTTTAAAACGCACGGGAATAGAAAATAAACAAGAAAACTCAGGTTTACAGTTAGATAAAAATGGCTTCTTTTTAAAGTACAATGGTCAAGAAACCAAATTAACGAATTTAGAGTTTTCTTTACTTAATTTACTTATGCAAAAACCAGGTAGAATATATTCTAGAGAGCAAATAATAGAGCTCGCTTATAATAATGAATGCAATGCCTCTGATAGGGCTATTGACAGCCACATTAAAAATATTCGTAAGAAAGTTCGTTCGCTCGCTATTGAACATAATGTAATCGAAACAACCTACGGGGCTGGCTTTCGTTACGTTCCTATTAGCTAGCATTATGCCATTGTAGAATATCTTTCAAGCAAGGTGAGTCATAGGATTCTATTACATTAAGTATTTTTCTTGAATTCAATATTTTATTGTGACCAAGTTTGTTGGTACTAACTAATGCTACCTTTGAGAATTGGGTAAATTTTTCACTTATAACAAATGGTGCCAAGTCATCTTGAGTATCATGAATGACTTTAAGTTGACCAACAAATGCCTTTAGTTTTGGTATGGTACATAGCTCTGTTATAGATATTTTTTCATTTTTGGAAACCTTTTTTATTATTTGTTCAAATAGCACTTCATCAAAACCTGAGAGTCGTACTCGGCTTTGTAATAACAGATAGATATCTAGAATAGGAGATATTAGCAATAAGTCTTGATGGTAATTTTTGAACCAATTGCTATTGGCTATAACTGAGGCTCCCATACCATGAGAAATAACCATACTAGGTGAAAATAGACCTGCAGAGACATCATCAAATACTTTTATCATTTGTGGTAAGGTACAGAATTTTCCTTGGCTATTACCATGCGCAGGAAAATCAAAGCTGATTGCTGAATAGCCTTTTTCAGCAAGTTTTTGCATTAAGGGCCAAAAATCAAACGCGCTCCCAGACCAACCGTGTACTAACCAAATACATTTACCTTCGCCATATTTATAAGCCTTTAGTTGACCATAACGTGTATTAACCTCAAATTGTTTTACATGATTTGGCCAATTTGAATATTTTCTTTTGGGCCTGAAAAATACTTTTTTGGCAATCTTTAAGGCTAAGTTAGGCATTAATACCCTCAGGGCTTTAGTGTTAACGCTTGTCCAACTTTTTTTTAATTTGTCCATGATAATAGTCCTTGATGGCGAGTGAGTTGGACTAGCTTATAAAGCAAATGTGAATAAAGTTAGGATAAAAAAAAAGTATAAGCTTTAATTGAAATCTCCATAAATCCTCCTCAATTTGTCCTTATTATTTCCTTTTAAAATGTGAATAAATTAAATAAGCTTTAGGGGAATCATGAATAACATTTTTGGGATAAAACTTGCCGTAATACTGTGCGCTGCACTCGTTTTTTCTAAACCAAGTTTTGCTGGTTTAATTACTATAGATAATGATGTGCAAGATACCTGGTGGTGGAGTGGAGTTGTACAGTCAAATGACACTGAATTACGTACTAACGATGTATCAAAAAGTGATCAACGCATTGGCGTTCAATTTAATAATTTAAGCGCACTGGACAATATAAAAATAGTATCAGCAGAGCTGCAAATGTAGCGGTACTCGGGTTACTGGGGCAGTGATGCTGATATGATCATTAATGCATATACGATTACCTCTTCATGGGATGAACTTTCGACTATGCCAAGCTATGACAGCTACTCAATTGTAAGTACAACATATACAGATGCTGAAGCGAGAGGATGGCAGTCATGGGATTTAACTGAGCTTGTTCAAGGCTGGATGATGGCGGAAGTTGATAATAATGGTGTCATGCTGGCAGGGCTTGGCGATAATTACTTTCAACGCTTTTACAGTAGTGAATATATCGGTTTTGGTCCTCGCTTGGTGATTAATACTGTTGAAGTTCCTGAGCCAGAAAATATCACCATGACTTTTTTATTAGGCTTTATTCTTTTATCAGTTATTAAACGCCGTCAAAAAATATAAAAACGTGCATTGAACATACCTTCGTTATTATGCAAAGTGGTGGCTCCCGTTGGACTTATTAGAACAACTTAATCAAACACACGAAAATAAACAAAATAGCCAAGGTACTGTCTCATATTATGATCAGTTGAGCCTCGTACAAAAAATATCGGCTTGTCAATTAAGGCAATTTAGTTTTAAGTTGAAGCTGATTCGTGGCGAGATGTTTGAGTCAATGGCTGTTTTTACTTGTAGATCGCTAAGTGTTATTGTTAATTATTTGGGCGAAAGAGACTCTATGACGGCATTTTATTTTAGCAAATTATTTACTGAAAATAGTTAAACAATCAATTAACTTGTTAGCTTCTTTGTACTAATTAACATTTATTAAATTTTCTGAGCATACAATATGAAGACCCTCTTTGATAAACACACCAATAAAAGTGCAACGGTATTAAACACTATTGCGCATATGCCAACACATAGCCTTCCTGTATTATTGGATAGTGATTTTACTTTAGGTCTAACAGATAGTGACTTTATGCGTATTGCCGTTTTACTTGCGCAAAAAAGTTATGATGAAGGCGGTTGCCCTATTGGCGCAGTTATTATTGATAACAAGACTAGAAAGATTGTTGGCAAAGGACATAATACCCTTATCCAAGAAGATCACCCTTATAATCATGGTGAAACGTCAGCAATGCGAGATGCGGGCAGAATAGACTTTAGCCGTACCTCACTATTTACCTCACTTAGTCCTTGTGATGTTTGTGCGACATTATTATACATGAGGGGAGTAAGTCGTGTGGTGGTTGGAGACGTTACCAACGCGTCAGGTAATGAAGCACTTTTACGTGATAAAGGTATTCAAGTTGATATCTTAGAGGATCAACAAGGCATTTCACTTTATAGTAACTTTCGACAAGAAAAACCAGACCAAGATATAGAGGACTGGCAAGGGGTAAGCGCGCTATCTAATCATAATTCTTCATTAAAAAGTGATTCTTTAGAAAGCGATCAGGCTTAAATTGGTAATTGGATAACTATTTTCAGACCACCTAGCTTGGAATGTTCAGCGTATACTTCACCACTATGTGCCTCTATTAAACTTTTACAAATAGCTAACCCTAGACCTGAGCCACCGGTATCTCTACTGCGTGAACTTTCTACACGATATAAGCGCTCGAAAATGGCCGCTAAGTCTTTATCTAGGATACCAGGAGCACTATCTTCTATTGATAGATAAAGAGTATTACCCTTTGCACTTGCTGATAATTTCACTTTCCCAGGTTTATCGGTGTATTTAATGCTATTAGTCAGTAAGTTAATAAATACTTGCTTGACTCTATCTCGGTCAAAGCTAACGAGTAATCCGTTGGGTAAGTCTCTGTTGATTTCAAAAGTAAGTTTGTTTTTATTTACAAAATTACTTAATTCATTTTCCCATAATCCTAGGGTACGGTTAAGGTCAAAAGATTCAATATTTAGTTGTAAAGCACCAACATCTGATTGGGCCAATTGATGAATGTCGGCAATTAAGTTTTCGATATCGCTGACCTTATTGTCTAACGCATCATAGCTTGCCTGTACATCCTCTTCTAAATTATCTTTGAGCGACTCTACTTGCAGCTTTAACACGGTAAGTGGGGTACTTAGCTCATGGGAAACATCGGCAAGTACTTTGTTTTTTTGAGTTAATAGCTTATCCATAAAGTGCTTTTCTTTAAGCGCTAATTTTTTTCGTTGTATTTGTAGGTAAGAAAAAACGATTAAAATAACGATAATCAAAAAGGTAGACACTAATACTACGGTAAGCTTTTGTTCTAAAATGATATTGTCTAGTTGTTTTAAATTATCATCAAATATTTTGGATGCTTGTATGTTCGATTGTCTAACAAACCTATTCTTTGATTGTTTTTCTTTATCAATGAGCTTAAATGCTGATATTGCTATTTCATCTGGCTTATTTGTCATCATACCTTTTATAAGTAAGATTTCTTGCTTTATGGGCTTTTTATTTGGATAAAGTTGTTCAACTATTAATAATGTTTGATAGCTTTTTTCAATGTTACCAACTCTGAAGTAGGAAATACTGAGTAGCTCATAAGTCGCTTGGATATAGGAGATATTTTGGCTGTTTGTGATCTCAGTTAACCCGGTCTCTAAAAAAGAAATACTTAGTGGCCAGTCTTCTTCTAGCTGCGCTATTTTTGCCGATAAATAGTAAAACTTTAGCATTGCCCCTTTAAATTTAGGGTGTTTTTTGGCAAACACTTTTAATTCAGCTAAATGCTGCTTAGCTAATTCAATATCAACTAATGCGCTACTGTAATGAATGGCATTTATAATGGAGACATATACGCTGTTTGTATCATTTGTTGCGGTAAAAGCTCTATGCGCAAGCTCATTGTATTCATAAGCTTTGTCATAAATTAACGCGCGGAATGATAGTGAGGCTGCTTGATTATAAATAATTTGCTTTATAAGAGGTTCTAGCTTTTGTGTTTTGGCAATAGTAAAAGCTTCATCAAATAATTTAAGGCTGTTAGATATACCGTGTTCTTCACTTTGCAAACATTTAGCATAGTAGGCTATGGATTTGGCAATTAGACTAGGTTGCGATATTTCTCTGGCAAACAACAAAGCTTTTTCACGGTCTTCACAGGCCGTAGTATTGTAATAATCAACACTACCTGCTGCTCTAGAGCGTTCAATATGTAGATTAACTAATAAACTTGATGGTGATAAATTATGGCTATTATGCAGGTTAATGCCTTTAGTAAAGGCTGTTACAGCATCGTTTAGTTGACGTTGTTTTTCATAATGAGTGCCGAGTAAAAACCAGTATTTGCTTTGCTCAGTGTAGTTAAAGTGTGCTACCTGAGACTCTGTTTTTTGCAATAAACTTAACTTATCAATGTCGTTTTTTGTTGATTGAAGTTGACTTTTTAATTCAAGAAAAGATTGTCCGAATGATACGGAACTCAAACAAGATACTGAAAAAACTGTTATTTTTATAAGAAGCAAAATGTTCAACGGGGACTCTCTAAAATAGAAGAAATTGATGAGGCTTTACCCATCATTAGTGATTTTGGGTAAAGCCTGCAGAACGATGAAACACCGTAAATTTATTTAATTGGCCGTGGACATTAACATAACCGTTATTGCTTCTCCCTGCAATTTTCTTCAATACTGTTAGCAGCGAGACGTAATGGTTTAATAAGCTATTTGACCTTTTGGGTTGTCACGCTTTTGCCTTATAACTAGCAGTCCGACCATGCAAAATAATAATGCAGTTGCTGGCTCAGACACTTCGATTGGAGGAGTTGTTGGTAAAGGATCTGGGTAGAAAGCATCTGAAAATGGATGTTCACTAAAGGTGACATTAGTAATTGTATTTACATGAGATAGGTTTAATTCGCCTTCAGAATAATTGCCACTCGGACCTGTAAAGCTAATATCTGTTTCAGAAAAATGATAACCACCAGTTAACATATAAAAACCAAATACATCTCCGTTGGAATAATCATAATCAATGATTTGTTCGCCGTTCCAGCTGTAAACTTCTTTTAGCGGTGTGTTGTTAAACATATTGGCATAAAACACATCATTTCGGAGGATCTCGGTGCGTTCAGGTACTAAGGTATACAATGTTTTGGCTCCCCAGGAATTGGTGAAGTAGATACCAAAATCAGAGATGGTTCCAAATGAGCTGGTTATTTTCATGTAGGTAGCATCTCTACTATCCAGGGCAAACATCCCGTCACCGGTATGAATTAATCCTGCATTTGCTGTTATGGTGTAAATCGAAGATAGTAAAACAAAGAGTGTTGTTTTTAACCTCATGATTTTTCCTTATGTCGTTAATTATAGGGGCTGTGAAGGGCTGTTTACTGAGCAATGGCACTGTAGATGAGCACTTCCATGTTTTGACATAATAATGATATTAAAAGAGTTAGGATAAAATATGGATAAATATCAGTTTGCGATCATGCAAGTTAAGTCGATTAAAGTAGGGGAAGTGTAATCACAATTTTTAGCCCGCCTATGTCAGACTGTTTCGCATATATTTGTCCGTTATGTCCTGAAATCAAGCTTTTGCAAATAGCTAACCCTAAACCAGAGCCACCTGTTTCTCTACTTCTTGAACTCTCAACACGATATAGCCGTTCGAATATGTTGCTTAAATCGTCACCCGTTACACCAGGAGCACTGTCTTCAATGATAAACACTAGCGTGTCTTCTTGAACAGTTGCATGCAACTGAACTTGACCGGGTTTATTGGTATATTTAATACTATTGGTCAATAAGTTGATGAATACCTGTTTAATCCTATCTTTATCAAAATTAACCATGAGTGTTTTGGGTAAATTTCGAATGAATGTAAAAGACAGCTTATTGTTATTAATGAATTGTGAAAGCTCTTCTTGCCAATGATCTAGGGCTTCATTAAGTTCGAAATGCTTCATGTTTAGTTGTAAGGCGCCAACATCTGACTGGGCAAGTTGATGAATATCATCAATTAAATGCTGAATATCATCAAGTTTATTATCAAGGGCTTGATAGGTCACTTGTACATCGTCTTCTAAGTCATCTTTGAGAGACTCTACTTGTAGTTTCAATACCGTAAGTGGGGTACTCAGTTCATGGGAGACATCAGCAAGCAACTGGTTTTTTTTGATGATGAGATCTTCCATCATCTCTGCGCGTTCAATGGCCAATTTGTGAGTATTTACCGCGTGCTCTTTTACCATGGCACGTTTTAAAAAGACTTTGTGTATTAGCCAAAGACAAACAGCGATAGTGAAAATTATAGATATTTTAAACCAAATCGTTTGGTAAAATTTTGGCTGTACGGTAATGGCTATGGATAACTTTCTATGCTCAACTGCTCCGCTTTCATGATACGCTTTGATTTCTAAAACAAAGTTACCAGGTGGCAGCGAGTTATAACTAGCACGTCGCTCTAATGAAGACGTGGTACGCCAGAATTCATCTAAGCCCTTTAAACGGTACTGGTAACTTGTATTATTGGCATGAGCAAAATCGAGTGCTGAAAACCTGGCACTAAATTCTTGTGATATCGCGGGTATAGTTATCGAATTGGCTAGTTGTTGTTCATTTAATTGTTGCTTACCAGAGGTGAGCTCAGTAAGCCTTATTGGAGCTTGGTAAGTTTGTGGTTCAATTTTGTTTTTATCTATAATAAGTATTTCTTTATCGGAACTTACATAGATATGATTCGCTAACGATATAGTATCGTTAAAGGCATTTTTAGTAAGGTAACTGTAGTGGCTAAGATTTACGTATTTTCTATTATAAGGGTCATAATAAACATAGGGCCCTAACCACAATAAGCCTTGTTCATCAATGGTAATAGCTACTCTATCGATGGGTAATTGACTATCAGGTTGAGGCACTTGTGTGAGTGCTATTTGCGCCTCGGTTATCTTGGCTTGATAAATAGCCTGATTGGTGAAAATCCATAATTCCCCTTCTTTTCCTTTAGCGATCATCTCCACAGACGACCCCTTAAATGTTGATTTATCTAGTGGCAACAACGAAAAGCCTTGCTGGTCATTGAGTTGATAAAGTAAGCCCTCGTTGGATGCAAGGAAGTAGTCATCTTGCTCTGATTTATAACTACGCCATACACGTGAATGTATCTCGTCACCTTGCGTTGTTTTTAATGCAGCAAACTTTTCTGTTTTTGGATTAAATGTCATAGCGCCGCCACTGGTTGAAATAATAATTTCGTTGTCTGAAATATAATTTATTCCGTAGGTAACATTGCCTCTAACACCTAACTCATCAAAGGAGTAGTAGTGTTCCTCTTGCGTTGCTAAATTGAACTTAATAAGTGTTGGTGTTGTTAAGCCAAGCCATAATTCGTTATCCCTTCCTAGCGTCAGCTCTGATATTTCCCATGCTGTATCTTTAAAGGCTAAAGATTTCGGAAAGTTAAGTGGCTTGAGCGAACCTTGTTTCCTGTCGAAAAGTGCTAGATGCTTAAAAATAGAGATAATTGATATGTTTTTATCCAAAGGTTTTACCCTTAATATTCCTTCACCGTTGATGTTTCTATCAAACTTAATGTATTGATAAGCAGATAAGTTTTGATTATAAAATTGCGGCTTTTCACCATAAAAACTTAGCCAAATGTTGCCTGAAACATCAGTATAAATAACATCGACATTAATTCTTTGGAGTTGGTGAGGTTTTTTATTATTTGCAGAAATATGTTTGGTTTTCTCCATCGTCTTAGCATTAAATACTTCAATGCCAGTGGTCAAATTACTGACCCATATTTCATTATCATTCACTTGGTTGATACTCATATGATTATACTTACCGCCTTTCTCTCGATCAGCAAGTGGAAAAATCATCTTTGTATTTGGGTCAAGCACATGGATATTTTCATGAAAACCAGCCAGCCAAATTTTGCCATTTTCAGCGGTGATAATCTTTCTAAATAACTTTGATTGCTGCGCTGGCTTTAACGGCTGATTATTTTCATTAACTAAAGTTGGCACTATTAACTTCTTAGTGATGTTATCAAATACTTTTAGACCTTTTGCTGTAGATAGCCAGAGTACGCCTTGTCTATCAATAGTCATATCAAGGATGTAATTATCATTCTTTATGTCACTGCCAGAAACAAAATGGTTAAACGTTTTTGTTTTACTGGTGTAATAACTTAAGCCGCCTTTACCGCCAATCCACAAGTCATTATTTTCCAAGACAATAATATCTCTAATCGTATTGCTACTTGGGCTGTTGAGGTTATTTTTATCGTGTGGGTAATGAGTAAATGTTTTTGTTTTTGCATCGTAGTGGCTCAGGCCTAAGTTATATAGAGATAACCAAAGACCAGCATCATTATCAGCACTGATGCTGCGTACAGCATCTTCAGCTATGGAGTAGTGATTTTTAGGGTCGTGTTTAAACTCCTTAACTTCATATCCATCAAAACGGACTAAACCGCCATAACCTGCAAACCACAAAAATCCTTCACTATCCTGAGCTATCTCATAATTCACATAATTGAAAACAGCACTTTCGTGATTAAGTGTCTGAAAGAACGGACTATGAACATCTAAAGGAGACACAGATATAGGGAGAGTTGTAGGCGACTTAGCTACAGCAAGCGTTTGATAGATAATTAACTTAAGCAGGAAAAAGAGAATAACTAGGCTTTTTGTCATCATTATAAGTCACTTTTTTCAAGAAATTCTAGTGAGGAAAAGTCGTTTTAATTCGTTCATTTTTGCAAGTGACCCTAGTAAATACTTGTCTATACTTTAAAACCGTCTACTTTTAAGTTTAGACGCAAACTTAGGAGAAACTTGGGCTAAATAACACTGAATAGAGAAAACATTTTTGAATATTTAGAGCTTATTTGTCTGAAGGTCATTTGTAATAGCAAAGGAAATATCAATAAACCCATAATTTATCCACATTGTTATTGTTAAATGAACATTGTGGCATGTTGATTGATAGCAAAATGATTAATTAGGAGCGCTAAATTTTGAAAAAAATAGTTGCAACATCACTGGTTTTAGCTTGTTCCTCAACGCTAGCAGGTAACTTATCGATTACTTACGAGAGTGCCAAACTGGCGCAATGTTCGGTATTAGTGGAGTATTTTGACGGCGATAAAAATAGAGTGACTTGTGCTGTTGAAGATAAAGGTATATTTCGAACTGCAGGCTCTACAGTAACATTAAATTGTCAAGGAGCAGACGAAATTAAACATTTGAATGATGATGCTTCAGCGGTGCTTATTTTAAGTAATTGTAAGGACACAATAAAGGCTTTACAGGCAAAGGAAAGTTATGGTGCGGGTACAAGTAAGGGGGCTGATAGCTTCTGGGCGCGGGGTAATGATAAAAGTGGTATTAAAAATAAAGTCATTACCGAGACAGCTATTGATGGTTGTTATAACCATGTTTCAATTGTAGCTTCAAAAGTACGAGTACTGATTACCCGAGCAATAACTTTAGATAGTCGCTGTAAGAGTACGACCTTAATCTAAATTTGAACCAATGGGCTAAGTTTAACTTTACTGTGTTCAATATCATCGAGGAACTTGAGTCAGCCTCAACATATATGGTGAAAAAAGTGCCGAACTGGCAGTACTAATTTAACTCCTTTTTTGAAATGCTGGTTATCACAGGCGAAAATTTATTAAGTAACATTAAGCTGTCGTAATCTTAAAGCGTCATCAACCTTTGTTTGCATGACTTTTAAATGCTCACTGCGATTAGTAGTGGGCATTTTTTATTTGAGTTATTAATTCCTCCACAAAATATCCTACATCTGTTGTTAACCTAAATATAGGGTTGATACGTGCTCCTGTTGCAGCATGTAATTTTAGGGAGTTTGTTGTGAAAACAGTTTATTTTGTTGCGGGTCTGCCGCGTAGTGGCTCAACGTTATTGATGAATATTTTAGGTCAGAATCCAGATTTTTATGTCACACCAACGTCTGGAATTTTAGACATGCTTGGCCAAGTTAAAAATAATTGGGACAAAAATGAAGCCAATAGAGCCAGGGAACGTAATGAAAATGAGTTGATTAAAAAGAATGTGCTTACCGGTATGTTACAAGGCTATTTTTCTCATGTAGAGCAGAGCATTTGTATTGATAAAAACCGCTACTGGTTAGAGTACGCCGAAATGGCGGCCGCACTTTTAGGCAGTAAAGAACAGGTGAAAATATTAGTCACAGTAAGAGATTTACGTGATGTTTTGGCTTCTTTTGAGCACCTTTATCGTAAAACTTCAGCACTTTCTCAAGTGCCACTTGATGCCAATAATCCGATTAAATGTAAAACCGCTTTGGGGCGATTTGAAATGTTTATTGATGACGCACAGCCCGTTGGTCGAGCGTTTAATGCCATTAGAGATGCCATTACCCGCGGTTGGGGGCCCAATATGCATATTGTTGATTTTGATGAGTTAACTAGCAATCCTAAAGCAACAATGCAGTCAATCTATCAATTTTTACAACAAAAAAACTTTCCGCATGACTTTAACTATGTGGAGCAAATCACTTGGGAAGATGATAGCGCTTATGGTTTTAAAGACTTACATGTCATTAGAAATCAAGTTGAGCCACAAAAGCCTCGTTGGCCAAGTACGTTTGATGTCACGGTGACAGAGAGTGCGGCGTGGCAAAATATTGATCGTTTTGCTCGTTTTTGGCAGCAATAAGGTGATCTTTATCCGCAAAACCCTTTTAAAGTCGACTTCTAGGATTAATAACTAATGACTAATCATTTGAATACTATTAAACAATTAACCGTTTTTGAGCCTTGTCGCTCCTTGGTAAGTAAAGCGGTGAATAAAGCTTTACCTCTTGTATTAATCTCGCCGTTATTACTTAGCTCTGAGCTTAGCTTTGCTGCTCAGCTCACGCCAAACCCAAATGATGCTGGAAATACTATTTCTATTGCCACTACTGATGTGACTAACGATGTTGCTTTTGATAACTCGGGCACTATTAAGGTTGAAGCAACGGGCTTATTAACTAATAACGCTAGCTTAAAAAACCATGTTGGTGGCAAGCTTAATCTTAATGGTTACGCTAACCATGTAGAGGGTAAACATAATGCTTTTACTAATGCCGGCACCTTAGAAAATAGCGGTACAATAAACTTAAGTGCTTATCAAAATTTCTTGGTGAATCAAGGGACTATTAACAATGAAGCGGGCGGCTTAATTCATTTATATAATTCTAATGCTCACTATAATAATAATTTGAGGTTAGATAACGAAGCCGGTGGTGTATTAAATAATAAAGCTGGCGCCACTATTACCCTAGAAAATAATGGCGCTAATAAATATTTTATTAATGACGGTGTCGTTAATAATGATGGCTCAATCAGCGCGGGTGATTTTACTCATTTTTATAATTCAGGGCAGTTTTATAATAATGTGGGTGCAAGCTTAATTGTTAAACAAGCAAGGGGTGATAATAAAGTTGGTATACTGACTAATGCTGGCGATGCCTCTTTATCGAAATGGCGAAACTCTTATAGATTTGCGCAAACTATTCAAAATAGCGGTACGTTGATCTTAGAAAAATTGACGCTTACTCGCCCCTTAACTAACCTTAGTGGTGGCACCTTAACCACTAAAGGTAATGGTGCTGCTTCAGTTACCTTTGCTGATAATAGCCCCAATAGTGGTAGCCTTTATAACAGTGGTACTTGGTTTCATAACTCAGGTCAATCCCTTAAAAATGAAGCGCTTATTCAAAATAATTCTGATGGCACAATCAACTTATCGGGTTATTTAAATAACGCTGCTACTTTTACCAACGCAGGTACGTTAACCCTTAACTCTGGCAGTGCTTTATATGGGACTGGCAGTTTTGATCAAACCACGGGTACTACAATATTGAATAGTCAGTTAGCTGCTGATGGTGGCGTTAATTTTTCTGGTGGTTTATTAACAGGTAATGGCAGGGTTATTTTAGCAGCCAATACTTTACAAATAGAAGAGCAAGCTGAGGTAAATCCCGGTTCTGGAGTCGGCACGCTTTCAGTGACTGGTAATGTCGCTTTTAATGGGCAGTTAACAATAGAGTTAGATGCCAAAGAGCAAGGTAGTTTTGATGAACTTGCTGTAACTGGTGATATTGCTTTTGGTACTGCTAGCGATGCTGTGTTTGATTTTAATTTCACTGTAACTGAAGAGTTCACTATTGATTTTGCTAGCGCAGGAAGTATAAGCAACCTCTCTAACCTAAATTATACTTTTATTGGATTATCAAGCGGCTATGCAGTTGTTGTTGATGAGTCAGGCAGTAAGCTACAGCTACAAGTGAGGATTGATACTGATGGCGATAAAATAGCCGATCAAATTGATGAAGATGATGATAATGATGGATACACAGATATTGATGAAGCGGCCAACGGTACTTCTACAATAGATGAAAATGATATCCCAATCGATAGTGATGGCGATTTCATTTCAGACTTAACAGATCCCGATGATGATAATGATGGTGTTTTAGATGATGATGATGCCTTCCCATTTGATACGGATAATGATGGCATTAATAATGACATCGATCTTGATGATGACAATGATGGTTATAGCGATACAGATGAAATAGCAAATGGCACATCAGTAACTGATGCTAATAGTTTCCCTAGTGATAATGATGGTGATTATGTCTCAGATTTAATCGATATAGATGACGATAACGACAATCTTATTGAAATTAGCAGCTTGGCAGATTTAGATGAGATTAGAAATAACCTATCAGGGACGGCTTTATTTGGTAGTAGCAGTGGCTGTAGCTCAGTTTGTAATGGTTTTGAATTAGTTAATGACTTAGATTTTGATACTTCTGGCGATGGTGTTATTGATGCTAGTGATAGTTATTGGAATGCTGGCTTAGGTTGGTCACCGATTGGTCTTGATTATAGATCGCCTTTTATTGCTAAGGCAAATGGTAATGGTTTTGTCATTAAAAGCCTGATGATAAACCGACCTGAGCTGAGCAATGTTGGCTTGTTTGGCACAACGGGCGTTGGCGCAGAGATTCAAAATCTTGGTTTGGAAAAAGTTAATATAGCGGGAAAATACTATGTTGGTGCCATGACGGGGTCTTCTTCAAATACCACATACAACAATATTTTCAGTACTGGTCATATCACAGGCATGGATAGTGTCGGTGGGGTAATCGGTTATAGCAATAGTGAAGACATTACTAACCTTTATCATGTTGGTCGGGTTTCATCTCCAAGTAGTGAGGTGGGTGGACTCATTGGTTATGCTGAGGGGGGAAACTTCACTAACTTTTATAATATTGGTCCAGTAACAGGATATAGCGATGTTGGTGGTCTATTTGGCAGTACCGAGGTTACCGGCGATCGCATTAACAATTTAACCAATGGCTACAGTGTCGGCTTAATCTCAGGTAGTAACACTGTTGGCGGTATTGTGGGAAATAACTATATTTCTACTTTGACTAATGTTTTCTCTTTAGCAAAAATCTCTGGCAATGCACAACACGCTGCTATCGCAGGAAGAATCTCCAGAGAGTCAGAGCTTAACAATGTTTATTGGCTTGCTGGAAGTGCGGCTAAAGCACTAGGAAGATCTGAAATAACTGATAATACACAAGCCCTGTCTCAAATCCAGTTGCAGTGCCCACAATCTGCAGCAGATGTTAGCTGCGCCACTATTACCTATCAAAACTGGAATGAATCAGATAGTGCTTGGGACTTTGGTAATACTTCACAATATCCCAGCCTCAATATGGCAGGTAGCTACTATCGGATAGGTGATTTTGACAATGATGGTGTTAATGATTTAGATGATCAGTTTCCCTCTATTTCAATAGCCGGGTACCCTGATGAAGATAACGATGGGGTTCCTGATGAATGTAATGCAGCGTGTTTAGCCTCAGGGTTAATGGCAGATAATGATAAAGATTTTGATGGTATCACTGACTCCCTTGATATAGATGATGATAATGATGGCCTTATTGAAATCAGCACATTAGCAGAGCTAAATGAAATCAGAAACAACTTAACTGGTATGGCTTTATTTGGCAGTAGTGCAGGTTGTCTCTATGGCTGTGAGGGGTTTGAACTAATAAATGATTTAGACTTTGATACCAATGCTGATGGTGTTATTGATGTTAATGATGATTACTGGAATGGTGGTTTAGGTTGGCAACCAATTGGCTCTAGTGATTTTCAAGACAGATTTATTACCACACTAGAAGGTAATGGTTTTGTTATTCGACATTTGATGAGTAACAGACCAGATCAACAATATGTAGGACTGATTGGTTTTACTAATGACGGTGCTCGTGTGCTTAATTTAGGTTTGGAGAATGTTCAAGTCACAGGTAAGCATTATGTCGGTGCTTTAACTGGTTTTTCTTCATCGTCAGAATATGACAATGTTTATAGTACTGGTAGTATTTCAGGCGGTTACAACATTGGTGGTGTACTAGGTTTTAGTGGTGGCGAATCGGTAAGTGATGTTTATCACATTGGTCGAGTACAAGGTGATGGGGAAGTTGGCGGTATTATCGGTGACTCTGACGGCGGTTACTTTTCAACGTTATACAATATAGGACCGGTGTTAGGCATAGAAAAAGTAGGTGGGATCATTGGCCTTAACAATATTAAATCAGCTCAACTTAAAGATGCTTTTAGTGTCGGCAAGGTGCAAGGTAACGATGCCGTTGGTGGTATAGGTGGGGCTTTAGAGGAGACTAAGTTAACCAATGTTTATACCTTGGCTAGTGTTTCAGGTAATGATTCAGTAGGTGCTATTGCAGGTCAACTTACCAATGAATCAGAGATCAATGAGAGTTACTGGCTGCAATCGTCAGCACAGTTGGGCTTAGGGTTTTCAGATATTACCGATACTAGTCAAGCCTTAACTAGCGCGCAATTAACCTGTCCACAATCGGCGAATGACTTACTTTGTTCACCAGTAATCTATTCAAATTGGAATAGGTCGACCACAGATTGGTATTTTGGCTCAACTACACAATACCCCGTATTACTTATTGAAGGTAATGAACATGGTATTGGTGATTTTGATAGTGATGGTGTCAATGATCTCAACGATCTATTTCCGACAATTACCATAAACGATTATCTAGATAGTGATCATGATGGAGCACCTGATAACTGTGATGTGGA
Source organism: Colwellia psychrerythraea (assembly GCF_000764185.1). Classification (GTDB taxonomy): domain Bacteria; phylum Pseudomonadota; class Gammaproteobacteria; order Enterobacterales; family Alteromonadaceae; genus Colwellia; species Colwellia psychrerythraea_B. Next base: position 174,354 of record NZ_JQEC01000002.1, on the reverse strand, counting down.
TTGTCTAGCCACAGGGCTATCGGCAGATACGGATTATGATAATGACGGTATCGTTAATGAATTGGATACAGATGATGATAACGATGGGGTTGAGGATCTTGTAGATGCTTTCCCTGCAGATGCAAGTGAGTCCATTGATACTGATTTAGATGGCATTGGTAATAATGCAGATACTGATGATGATAATGACGGTATTATTGATGAGTTAGATGGTGAGCCATTAAATGCCGTGATTGGCGATATTTCTCCACCAGTATTTAATCACTCAGACGCTATTTTTATCAAAGCGCAAGGCCGTTTAACCGATATTGCTGCTTTGGTTGAGGTAAAAGCACTTGATGCTGTTGACGGTGAGGTTACCTCCAATATTGTCGGTGAAACCCTTTATCTTTCAGGTCAACATATGGTTGAGTTAAGTGCTGAAGATACTGTGGGAAATATTGCTTATTACCAGCTTGAATTAAATATCAAACCTGAAGTTAATGTTATCTCCCAGATAAATGTAGAATCGGGTGGCAGCTATGCTCTAGCCTTATACCTAAGTGGTGAAGCGCCTCATTATCCGGTCGAAGTGTTATATAACATTTACCTTAACGGTGAAGTTTATGATGAAGCATGGGTAAATATTACTGCTGGCACACAAGGTGATATAAAAGTCACGGTGCCTGCTAACTTATCTGTCAGCGACACTATGTCGATCAGCCTTGAGTTTGCTAGCCCTGCTTTTATTGGTACAAAAAATCTAGCTAAGTTGACCTTGAGTGATAGGAATTTTGCGCCATTAATGCAAACACATGTTACGCAAAATGGTGAGCAAGTAAGTAGTATTGATCCTGATAACGGCCTAGTGACTATTCAAGCCAGTATTGAAGATATTAATCAAGCAGATCAACATGATATTATTTGGTCGGTACAAGATAATACGTTTGACGATATAAACAATGATAATCAGTTGATGACGTTTGAAGTGGATCCTAGTGAACTTGTCGATGGTAATTATTCATTAGATATTATCGTTATTGAAAGTAATACCGAACCCGCACTATCGGTTCAACATACCTTACAGCTTGTTGTTGAGCAGTTAGCCAAACTTGCACTTGATCTTGATAGTGATAATGACGGCATTAACGACAGCGAAGAAGGTTATAGTGATAGTGACGGTGATGGCATTGCTGATTATCTCGATAACAATAGCAATACTACCGAATTACCCAGTAGTGTCAGTGCACAGCCTATGCAAACAGCGCCGGGATTAACTATGTCACTAGGCTCATTGGTGCGGGGCGTTCAAAGCCAAGATGCAAGTTTAACCCTTGAAAGCTTAGCTGTCGCGGTGGGAGAATATGCTGCTGATACACAAAGCACAGATTTTGAGGCTGCGACACCGCTTTATAATTTTACGGTTGGCGGGTTGAGTGAACAAGGCGACTCCGTTGCTGTCGTTATTCCATTAGCTTCCGGTACTTCATTACCTGAAGATGCAGTCTATCGTAAATACAACACTGTAGATGGTTGGTACACTTTTGTCGAAAATGACAAAAATAGTGTCAGCTCAGCAATTTCAGATATCAATGGGAATTGTCCTGCAGCGAATGATAGCCGTTATCATGTCGGGTTAACGGCAGGTGATAACTGTATTCAATTAATCATTGAAGATGGTGGTGCTAATGATGCTGACTTTATGATTAACGGCTCAGTTGAAGATCCAGGTGCGGTAATGATTGCCTCAGTTAATACAGATTCCGTTATAACAGATCCAATTAATACAGCACCAGAAGTGAGTATCAATCCCCATCAAACAACTTTTGAAGAAGGTAGTGATATAACCATTTCAGTACAAGGCATCGACCCAGAAGAAGATGTTTTGAGTTATAGCTGGAGTCAATTATCTGGCCCGACAGTAACATTTGATGATGTGACTAGTACTCAAACAACGGTTAGCTTGCCAGTTGTAGATCGTAATGAAGTTATTGAGTTGCAAGTGAGTGTTTTTGATGGTGAGTTAACAACAGTAACAACCACCACACTTACAGTCACTAATATTGTTGAAACAGTTGAGGAAACAGAGTCTGAGACAAACAGCGAAAGTAGTGGCGGTAGCATAAACTATTTATTTTTATGCTTATTGTTATTAGCTAGGTATCAGCGGTTAAAACGAGTTAGATAATCATAAACGCCTTGTATCTTTAAATGCCTACCACCATTCAGTGGTGGGCATTTTTGTTAGTAAAATCCTGTTTCTCCATGAATCCTCCTAACTCTTTTCATATCCTAAAAGTAATTGCTAGTAGTAGCCTCTTGTTAATGAATAACTGGGCGTATTTAAATAAAAGGAATTAACTTATGTGGTTGGTGTATATGAAAAAATTGATAAGTTCATTAAGTTATAGTGTAAGAAATAAGGCTATCAACATTTGTTTGCTACCTTTTGCTTTAATGTTTTCTACAGTGTCAATAACAGCTTCTGCTGATACCAATGGTTTATGGAATAAACAATTTCACGCGCTTGCCTCATATTATGATAGTGAATGCCAAGGTAAGCCTACAAAGCTATCAGACATTAATTTTAATGACTCTCCAGAAGTAAAGAAAGTTAGCAGCAATTTTACTATCGGCAATAATGATTCTGGTGTGTGTACCGAATACTTTGCTGAGTACTTTGGTGGTGAACTTTTTATTTCAGCTGAAGAAAACATTACCTTTTACCTAAAATCTGATGATGGTAGTCAGTTGTTTATTAATGGCAATCTATTAATTAATAACGATAACACTCATGATGATAGTAACGAGCTTAACAACAGCATTACCTTAGGCGTAGGTTGGCACTTTATTGAAGTAAAGTATTTTAACTCCGGTGGTGGCCATTCACTAGCTGTCAGTTATAGCTCTGCTACTATCAGCAAACAAATTATTCCTAGTTCAGTTTTAAGACCAGATGGCGCATATGATCCAGATGACGATGGAGTCTCAAATTATTGGGATCTTGATGTCGATGGCGATGGCTTAATAGAAATTTCAACCTTGGCTGAATTGGATGAAGTTCGAAACAACTTAGCGGGTGCAGCATTATTTGGTAAATCAGATGGTTGTGGTGCAGCTTGTATTGGATTTGAATTAACTAAAGATTTAGATTTTGATACTTCAGGTGATGGTGTTGTTGGTGCCAATGATGACTATTGGAATGCTGGTGATGGTTGGCTACCGATTGGCCGCAAAAGTAATAGTGCTTTTAAAGCCATTTTTGAAGGAAACAGTTTTACCATCAATAATTTAAACATTAACCGTGGCCAAGAAGATGGTGTTGGTTTTTTTGGTTTTGCCAGAGGGGGCGCCAATATACAAAACCTAGACTTAACTAATACAAGAGTTATTGGTAAAAACGGCGTAGGCGCTTTAGTGGGTAAGGCAGATAATACTACTTTCAATAATGTTTTTAGTACCGGTCATGTAAGCGGCAGTAATGACGTGGGTGGGTTAATTGGTTGGGCAAATACTGTTGCGATAACTACAGTTCATCATATTGGCTATATTAGTGGTTTTGGTGAGCGTGTCGGTGGCATCGTAGGTAATTTGGCTAACAATAGCTCAATTGAAAATGCCTTTAATATCGGTAGCGTCAAGGGAGGAGATCGCGTTGGCGGAATTACAGGTACTAGCGATAGTGCTATAAGTGATGTCTATGTTGCCGGCTATGTTAATGGCGATCAGCGGGTAGGGGGTATTACTTCGGGTATAAGCTCTGCACATTTAGCGCGGTCTTATGTGGTTGCGCAAGTAACAGGAAATTTTGATACAGGGGCAATTCTCGGTTCTATTTTTGCACCCGATGCTAGTATTTCGAGCAGCTATTGGTTAACAGGTATTGCAGAAAGCGCGGTTTTTTATGGTAGAAATGTACCTATCACAATCACTGAAGCTAACTTAGTCGACTTATCTTGCCCAACTAATGCGGGAGATAATTCTTGTAATCAAATCTTTTATGCTGATTGGGACGATTCAACGCCTATTTGGCAATTTGGCACTAACAATCAACTTCCCGCATTAATGCAAAATGGCACTGTTTACTTCCTCGCTGACTTTGATGGCGATGGCGTTAGTGACCAACTAGATGCTTTTCCAAGCATAGCTATTGGCGCCTTGTTAGATAATGATAACGATGGTATTCCTGATGATTGTGATGCCAATTGTTTATCTTCGGGCTTAATAGCTGATGTAGATGATGATAATGATGGTGTTGACGATGATAGTGATGCATTTCCTTTTGATGCTAGCGAGTTTACAGATAATGACTCCGATGGCACGGGTGATAACGCCGATTTAGATGATGATAATGATGGCGTTAATGATGACCAAGATGAATTTCCTCTTGATGCTGCTGAGTCCTCGGATACTGACGGAGATGGAATAGGTGATAATGCCGATGTAGATGATGATAATGATGGTTATATTGACAGTAAAGATAGTGCCCCTTTAAATTCTCTGCTACCTGGTTTAACCCCAATTCGCCAGCAAAGTGGTGATAATGCCGATATCCGATTTGCCCAAGCAATAGCCAATATTGGAGATGTTGATGGTGATGGCGTTAATGATTTAGCAATTAGTGCTCACGAAGATGACAGTAATGGCTTTGACAACAGCGGTTCAGTTCATGTGATGTCAGCTAAAACAGGCCAAATACTTTATAAGATCTATGGTGAGGGTGAAGACGATAAGCTCGCTGAGGCGATGATATCGGCACCAGATATGGATGGCGACAATATTGCCGATTTTTTGGTGCGCAGGCGAGGAACAAATGGTGATGAACTTGAATCTGTTGAACTTTTTTCAAGTAAAGCGGGCACATCTTTGTTTACTATTGCTATACCGAATGATTTAAATGTTAATAAATTAGCTTTTATAGATGACCTTAATGGTGATGGCATTGCTGATATCTTAGTAACCTTGCCGGGCTTTGATAATGTGCAAAATAATATTGGCGCGGTATATATCTACTCGGGTGCTGACGGTAGTGAATTAAGTCATATCGAAGGAGAAGGCGGTTATTTTGGTGATGAAATCGCGGTATTAGGTGATATCAATGATGACTTAATTGCTGATTTTATTGTCAGTGCTGCAAGTTTCGATGGGCAAAATGATAGAGAAGGGCGAATCTATGCATATTCTGGTGCAGATAATCAACTTTTGTATCAGGTAGGTGGTCAAGAAACTAATCAAGAGATTGGTGAAGAGATGGTTGCAATTGGCGATATCGATAATGATGGCATCAATGATTTTGTTTATTCAAATAGAACAAAATTAACCGTAAACGGTGAAGAACGTCGCTTTATCACTTTCGCATCAGGTAAAGACGGTAATCAAATTGAGCAGTTAATTGCCGGTAACTATTCACTAGGCGGCTTTGCAGACCAGCTTTATTCTATCTCTGACATTGATGGTGACGGCAGTATTGATCTTGTCATTACTGATGAAGGTGATGATGGCTCAGGATCCGTACGCGATATTATTTTTTACTCAACCAGTAAAAAGCACATTATAGGACGAATAAATAATAAAAATATTTTGAGTCGAGGCAGTTTTGCTGAAAGCCTACTTGTAATTGATGATATCACTGGCGATAATTTTTCAGAAATTGTAGTGGGTGACTATTTACATGACGGCCAAGCGTCTAATGCCGGAGCTATTTTTACCTACTCATTCGGCGACTTTGTTGTTGATACTGACGGTGACGGGACGGTAAACGGTGATGACGCTGATATTGATAACGATGGCGTAACGAATTTTAATGATGCTTACCCTTATATTAGTTTAGCGGGCTTAACAGATTCAGATTTGGACGGCATACCGGATAGTTGTGATAGTGAATGTCAACAGAGCGGTATGGTTACTGATAACTATATTAACGGTGTCATTTATGTTGATAGCAGCTCAAGTTGTGATGCGGCAAATGAAGTATGTGGCCAATCTTGGCAAAGCCCATTTCGTACCTTGCAAGACGCCTTAGTTGTAGCTAATACCAATCAACAAATTTGGTTAGCGCAAGGGCTATATTACCCAAATGAAAGTGATAACAATGTTTTTAATAATGATCTTGTAGCCTTTAAATTACCGAGTAACGTTTCTTTGTATGGCGGTTTTAATGCCGCTGCGAATCCAACTCTATTAACTGAGGCAGACCCTCATAAATTTAAAACGATTTTAAGTGGTGATGTTGATCATTTAAGCAGTCCAGATTTAACTGATAATTTAGGTATTACCCAAACGGTTACAGATATTATTGGTGATAATGCTAGTGTGATTATTTTTACGGCATTAGGTAGCCAAGATTATACCATTGCTGGACTTACCTTAACGGGTGTATCGCGAATGCAAAGCAATCAATATGCCCTTAATATTAGTAGTGGTAACGCGACAGTAAAAAATATTGATATTATTGGCAGTAAATCGTCGATTAATTTACGAGAAAATATTAATTGCCAAATTGAGATGAATAATATTAATTTGATCAATATTACGACGGGCTCACCGTTAGTCAAAATATTTGATACTCAATGTCAAAAAATAACGATTTCTGATCTTAGCACCACAAACGCTTATACCGATGACAGTATGTTTGAAGTGCGTGGTGGCGATAATAATATCGAGTTCAACCGTATCTCAGTTATTAATGAAAACCGCTCAAGCGAACGCCTTTTATATACAACTTCAGATCAATCGAATTTGACCGTAACCATAAATGACTCTGTCTTTAAAAATATTGGAGAGGTGAAGTCCCAAAATATCTTAAATGTTAACAATTCCATTTTTATGCAAACCCATGGCATTGAGCAAGCTGAAGATTTTCCACTGACTGTTAAACATTCTAGCTTTATTAATAATAAGTCGACTAACGATGCAGGCGCGATTAGCTCTACAAGTTCAACAAATAACTTAGGCTTCAACTTATTTGTTGGTAATACCGGCACCAAGGCCAATAACATCTATGTTGTTAATGATGTCAATGATTTAGGTTATAACCTAGTAGGTGCCAATAGCCTTAACGGTTTTGTCAGCCAAACAGGTTTAAGTTTTGTACAAGCCTTTGACTCAGCTACAAGCTTTACTTCGGCATTAACAATTGAACAAATTACTGAACAAACTCTGGCTGACAATGGTGGTAATATATTAACGGTATTACCAACTCTTCAAGGTCCTGCGGTTGATGTTATTTCCGAAAGTGACTGCCATCAAGAGTTTGATATTAGAGGAATAAGTCGTCCTCAAGAAAGCTTGTGTGATATTGGTGCTGTTGAGTTCAGTATCAGTGATCTAGATACTGATGGCGATGGTGTTGATGATAGCAGCGATGCTTTTCCGCTCGATCCAAACGAAACCACGGACACCGATGCAGATGGTGTTGGTAATAATGCAGATACCGATGATGATGGTGATGGCTATCCTGATGAAGGTGATGAGTTTCCTTTAAACCCATTAGAATGGTTAGATACTGATTTTGATGGTGTTGGTAACAATGCTGATACCGATGATGATGGTGATGGTATTCCTGATGAGCAAGATGGCTCACCACTGGATAACAACATAGGAGATATTGCAGCACCTATTATTTATTTGCTTGGTAATTCATCCATTAATGTAATGGTAAATCAAGACTATGTTGAACCCGGTTTTAGTGCGCTAGATAACGTTGATGGTGACTTGTCTGGCAGTGTTGAGATTAGTGGTACAGTTGATAGCTCAATAGTGGGTACTTACATTATTAGTTATAACGTAATTGATGCTGCTAGTAATGCGGCTATTACCAAAACACGTCAAGTGACAGTACAAGATGTCTCTGCTCCCGTCGTTATTGCGCCAAACAATATCATTATCGCGACGATTGATGCCTTTGGTACTCCAATTTCAAATACAGAAATAAACGCATTTCTTAATTCAGCCAATGCCAATGATGACGTTGATGGCAGTTTAGCTGTTGTGTATGACGCGCCAAATATATTTCCACTGGGTGTAACCACGGTATATTTTACCGCAATTGATTCGGCTAACAATGTTGGCAGCGCCCAAGCAACGGTCACGGTTACCGATTTAGATGCTCCAGCGCTAAGTTTAGTGGGTAATACATCAATAACGCTGAGCTTAAATGAGACTTATAGCGAGTTAGGTTATAGCGCTATTGATAATGTTGATGGTGATATATCGGCTAATGTGGTCGTTAATGGTGTTGTTGATAGCTCAACCCTAGGTACTTATATCATCAGTTATAAAATTAAAGATGCTGCAGGTAACTTTACCGCGACTCAAAATCGTCAAGTGACGGTGCAAGATGCTGCTGCTCCGGTAATTATTTCTCCCATTAATATTATCGTGGCAGCAGTAGACGCTAATGGAACACTTGATTCAGATATAGACATCAATGACTTTTTAAGCGCTGCTAGCGCAAGTGATAATGTCGACACTGATATTGCAGTTAGTCATGATGCTCCTTCACTCTTCCCTCTTGGTATAACCACGATAACCTTTAGCGCTACTGATAGCTCAGGCAATTTAGGTACGGCACGGGCAACCGTAACGATTATTGACCAAAGCGCACCAGTATTAACTTTACTGGGTAGTACATCGGCAATATTGGGCTGGAATGAGACCTATATTGAAGCAGGTTATAGCGTCATTGATAATGTTGATGGTGATTTATCTAATAATGTTATTGTTGCTGGCTCGGTGGATAGCTCAACAGTAGGTACTTACCTCTTAAGTTATAATGTATCGGATAGTGCAGGTAACCCAGGGCAAACTAGGAACCGTCAAGTGACAGTGCAGAAAATTATTGGACAGGATTCTGATGGTGATGGGTTTGCGGATGAAATAGATGATTTTCCATCAGATGTTACAGAATGGTTAGACTCCGACAATGATGGAATGGGCAACAACGCCGATAGTGATGATGATAATGACAGCGTTGAAGATTCATCGGACGCCTTCCCATTAGACCCCGCAGAATCAGTTGATACCGATGGCGATAATATAGGTAACAATGCCGATACTGATGACGATAACGATGGCATCTTAGATGATGAAGATGACAAGCCGTTGGTTGCATTTGTTGATACTCAAGCACCAGTATTTGCAGAGTTGGAACAGCTTATCTTTGAGGCCAAGGGTGAGGTAACTATTGTAGAACTACCTTCACCTAGTGTTACTGATAATTCTACTGAGTCACCTACAGTGACATCAAATTTATCCGAAGGGTTAACAATTGGTACTCACTCAGTGACTTGGACTGCAATTGATGGTGTGGGTAATCAAAGTACGGCTATACAAGCGGTAGTGATTATAGACTCAACGGCACCTGTTTTTACAACAGTTGAAGCAATAACGGTCAATGCTGAAGGTCGCTTAACTGACGTGTATTATTTGGTTAACGCTATTGCGGTAGACATTGTTGATGGTGATGTTTTGGTAACGACTTTTGAGAATACCATGCTGCCTTCCGGCTTTCATGAGCTACAAATTGTAGCGACTGATATGGCGGGTAATGAAAGCATAGCTACAGTACCTGTTACTATTTATCCAGAGGCAAGCATTAGAAACACGTTATTGGTTGAGTCTGGTGGTGTCTATAATATCGATGTTAATTTAAGCGGAGATGCACCCAATTATCCAGTATCGATTAGTTATCAATTATCTTTAAATGGTGAACAACTTGAGACTGATTCGCTGATTATTGATGAAGGTACCACAGGTAAACTGTCATTATTGATACCAACAGCACTGCAAACAGCGGATAACTTGGTGCTCCATTTAGCTGAAGTCGACAATGTCTTTGTTGGTGATACAAGCCAAAGCCAATTGATCCTTGTTGAAGGCAATATTGCACCGCTGCTTAGTTTTACGATGAGTCAAAACGATCAATTGGTGAGTGTCATTGATCCTGATAAGGGTGAGGTAACGTTTGCGCTACAAATAAGCGATGTTAACTTCAATGATGAGCATGATATTACTTGGACAGATGCCAGTGGTACTTTTGCTAATGCTGTTGATGTTTTAACGTATCATCTTGAACCCAGCACACTTGAACAAGGAACTTATAACTTTGAGGTCAGTGTCGTTGAAAATAATACCCAAGAGTCGTTATCGGTGACAAAAACTGTGCGGTTTGTGGTTGAGCAACTAGCTGAGCTAGTCAGCAGTAGTGATAGTGACCATGATGGTATTAATGATAGTGATGAAGGTTATAGCGACAGTGATGGTGATGGCATTGCTGATTATTTAGATAACGATAGCAATACCACACGTTTGCCAAGCAGTGAAAATACTGAGCCAATGCAAACAACTGCAGGATTAATCATGTCACTTGGCTCACTTGTTTCTTCCCAAGGTGTCACGAGTAATGAAGCGAGTTTATCGGTAGATGATTTAGCGCAGCTTGTTGGTGATAATGCCGCAGAAACCCATGATGAAGGTGTGTTGGCGGTTACGCCATTGTATAACTTTACAATTGATGGTTTAACTGAGCAAGGTAGCTCTGTTGCCGTTGTTATTCCGATGGCTGTTGATACTTTTTTACCTGCTGGCGCCATTTACCGTAAGTATAATGAGCGTGATGGTTGGTTTACCTTTGTCGAAGATGAAAACAATAACATTAGTTCAGCACACACTGATATTAATGGTAATTGTCCTGCTGCTAATGATGAAAGCTATGTATTAGGGTTAAACCAGGGGGATAACTGCTTCCAGTTAATAATAGAAGATGGTGGTCCTAATGATGTAGACCTTATCATTAATGGCTCAGTAGAAGATCCTGGTGCTATTGTGATAGATGCTGTTAATCATGCTCCCGTGGTCGTGATTACTACTCCCGAATATGGTTATGCAGAAGAGACAAGCTTTAGCCTAACTGCACAAGCTAATGACGAAGATGGTGATGAGCTTACTTATCTATGGCAGCAAGTTTCAGGTCCTGAAGTGGTTTTTGATGATGCCACATTCGCAATGGTCAATGTAAGCCTACCTGAAGTTATTTTAGATGAGTTAATTGAAATACAAGTCACGGTAAGTGATGGTGAGTTATCAACAACGAGTGTTACTAGCTTTCGAGTAGTAAGTGTCATTGACGGTGAAAGCGAAGCGCTCGCAGAGCGTCTCAATGCAGGTACGACTTTTTGGTTATTAATATTACTTGTTTTGGTAAGAATGAGAAAAGTAAGAAACTACCTGCACGCGGCTTAGTATTCAGCTTAATGACTGGAAATTAAAGATGCTTAACCTGCTAAGTTAAGTGTCTTCCTATCCTCGTAAGGACAACGCATGGAAAAATTAACACCTGTTAACCTCAATCACATCCTGATTATGACGCTGTCATTGATGAGGTTATCAGCCACAATTATGATCAAAAAATTATGTCTGAAGCCATTAAACGAGCAAAAACTAATTTACAAGCTGAAGCAATATACGTGGTGTTAAAGTTACAAAGCTATTAACTGGTCATTAAGAAATTAATTGTTTTTTTTGGCTCTAGCTCAATTATTAGGATGTTTTTTCCGGTAACAGCGGCGTTTAATCGCTCAGTGCCTTTGGCGGATTGGTTAACATGTAATTTGGCAAGGTGTGCAACAGGTACTTTACCAACTTCATTGTCAGAGGTGTTGATCATCATTTCATCCGAGAGACTGTAAGCAAAAACTAAGCTATCAGTTGATAAGTTTATGATGACTTTTTGTTGTTCAACATAACAGTTAACTTCTGCAGAAAATGAGGCTTGCTTAGTCATTATATTGAAGTCTTTAATGCCACCATTGACGAGTGCGCCGTGGGTATTACAGCCACCATCAAAATGAGCGATATCAAGTAAGTTAGTTAAGTTATCAATATCACCGTTACGATGATCTAATGTTAAGCCTTCACCTTCGATTAAGACCAAATTACGCTGATAACCGGCAAAGTTTGAAAAGTCACCATCATTGACCACGCTGGCAATACTGAGTCGCCAATCAAAACTGTCTAAACTACCACCTTCGCTAATGGCTAATTCAGTGGTATGGCCTAACCCGTTTTTCCATGGGATGGTTTTAAATTTTTCAGGAGAAAGTATTGTTAACATAGCGGTGTCTTAAGGGTAGGTTTTTGCTCATATTACCTAGCTTATTCACAGAGGCAATGGTTATTTGTGCTCTGCTTTGTCAGTGGTCTGATTTGTAGAGCTAATTATTTTAGCGCTTGCACTATCTGCTCAGCTCACGTTAGAATCTGTCTGCGCTTATTGAATCAAGTAAGAACATTAGTAAGCGCAACACTTGTCGGAGTGCCAAAGGCTGAGATCGCGTAAGCGGGATCCGTAAAACCTGATCAGATTAATATCTGCGTAGGAAACAAGAGAGAGCAATTAAACCCTGAGTCCTAGGGGATAAACTATACTATTTGACCCTCTTCTTTAGCTAAAAACTCCGCCTATTTTTATCATTTTCTTGCTTTGCTGCAGAAAAACAAAAACAAGGTGCGACCATGAGCGACCAAGCTACAAACGAACAAACTAAAAAGCCACAAACACGACGTGAAAAACGTGAGGCGGCAGAAGCATTTTTAAAAAATGTTTCCGATCAATCTTTTCCTAATTCCAAGAAAGTTTATGTTCAAGGTAAGATCCACGATATCAAAGTGGGTATGCGTGAAATAAGCTTATCGGATACTTTAGTTAGTGGTAGTAAAGACAAGGCCGTTTATGAAAAAAATGAACCGCTATGTGTTTATGATACTTCAGGGTTTTATACCGACGAAAATGTTGAAATTAATGTACACCAAGGTATTCCACGCCTGCGTGAGTCATGGATTGATGCGCGTGGTGATGTCGAATTTTTAGAATCTAATAGCTCTAAGTTCGCCCAGCAACGTCTTGCCGATGAAGGTGTTGACAGTATTCGTTTTGAACATTTACCTCAAATGCGCATCGCTAAAAAAGGTAAAAACGTCACGCAAATGCATTACGCTCGCCAAGGTATCATCACTCCTGAGATGGAATACATCGCGATTCGAGAAAACTTAAAACGTGAAGAAGTAAAAGATGCAACCTTGTTGCTACAACATAAAGGTCAATCTTTTGGTGCTAGCATACCAGAGCAAATCACCGCTGAATTTGTTCGTGATGAAGTGGCTCGCGGTCGCGCGATCATTCCAGTAAATATTAATCACCCAGAATGTGAACCTATGATCATTGGTCGTAACTTTTTAATTAAAGTTAACGCCAACATTGGTAACTCAGCAGTGACCTCTTCTATTGAAGAAGAAGTAGAAAAACTAGTATGGTCAGCAAAATGGGGCGCTGACACGGTAATGGATTTATCTACTGGCCGTAATATTCATGAAACACGTGAATGGATCATGCGTAACTCGCCTGTACCAATTGGCACAGTACCAATTTACCAAGCGCTTGAAAAAGTAAACGGCGTAGCAGAAGACCTAACGTGGGAAATTTTCCGTGATACCTTAATTGAGCAAGCAGAGCAAGGTGTCGATTATTTCACTATTCATGCGGGTGTTCTTTTACGTTATGTACCTATGACAGCTAAACGTGTTACCGGTATTGTTTCGCGTGGTGGTTCAATTATGGCGAAATGGTGTTTAGCGCATCATAAAGAAAACTTCTTATATACTCACTTTGAAGATATCTGTGAAATATTAAAACAGTACGACGTATCATTCTCTTTAGGTGATGGCTTACGTCCAGGATCTGTGGCTGATGCAAACGATGAAGCGCAATTTGCTGAATTACATACTTTAGGTGAATTAACTAAAATTGCTTGGCAGCATGATGTACAAACGATCATTGAAGGGCCAGGTCATGTGCCACTTCATATGATTAAAGAAAATATGGAAGAGCAAATTGAGCACTGTGGTGAAGCACCTTTCTACACTTTAGGTCCATTAACTACGGATATTGCCCCAGGTTATGACCATATTACTTCTGGTATCGGTGCCGCTAACATTGGTTGGTACGGTTGTGCCATGCTTTGTTATGTAACGCCAAAAGAACATTTAGGTTTACCAAACAAAGAAGACGTTAAAGAAGGGTTGATGACTTATAAAATTGCTGCCCATGCCGGTGATTTGGCTAAAGGTCATCCAGGTGCACAAATTCGTGACAATGCTATGTCTAAAGCGCGTTTTGAGTTCCGTTGGTACGATCAATTTAACATTGGTTTAGACCCAGAAACAGCTAAAGCTTACCATGATGAAACCTTGCCACAAGAGTCAGGTAAAGTAGCGCATTTCTGTTCTATGTGTGGACCGAAATTCTGTTCGATGAAAATCTCACAAGAAGTACGAGAATACGCTGCTAACCTTGATAAAAATGCCATCAAAATTCAATTGCTTGATGAAACCGTAACGATAACGTCTGACGAAGCTATTGAAAAAGCGATGCAAGAAAAATCTGCTGAGTTTAAAGCTACGGGTAGTGAAATCTATCAATTAGCTGATTAGCTTTATTTCGTCGTATCCGAAGTTTTTAATCGGATATCCATTGTCACCCTGAATAAATTTCGGGGATGACAATAATGTGAAAATAGGCAGAAGATAAAAGATGAATATTGCCATTGTTGGCGCAGGATTGATGGGGCGATTACTCGCTCTTTCTTTACTTCGAGGTGAACAGCCTGGCGACATACAGCCAGAAAGCGTAAGTATTACTTTATTTGATAGAGATAATAAACTCGCCCATAACAGTGCAGCTTATGCTGCTGCTGGCTTATTAACGCCATTAGGAGAATCACTTCATTGTGAGCCCAATATCGTTAGTATGGGATTTGAGTCATTACGTTTATGGCCGACTTTGATCGACAGTTTGGATGAATATACTTTTTTTCAACAAACTGGTGCCATCATGGTAAGTCATGAGCAAGATAAAGGTGACTATCAACGCTTTGTTAGACATCTTAGTAGTAATTATCCAGAGCATGAGTTACATAGATTAGATCGACAAGCATTATTGGCGCTAGAGCCAGAAATTGGCCGAAGTTTTAACCAAGGTTTATATCTTCCTCAAGAAGGGCAGCTGGGTAATCGCCGTTTATTAGTAGCACTGCGTAAACAACTTGAGAAAGAAAGTCAGCAGGCAGTTTCGGGTAATAATAGCTCAGGCAATAAGCTGAATTGGTTAAGTGCATGTGAAGTAGTTGAAATCAATACTTCTACAGAGGGCAGTACGGTAAGTTATGTTCAATGTGGCGATAAGCACAGCCAACATTTTGATCTAGTCATTGATTGTCGAGGTACAGGGGCAACCAGTAAAAATAGCTCGAGTGCTTGCGCTCCATTGGTTGATTTGCGATCGGTTCGAGGTGAACTCTTTCAGCTATTCGCGCCTGATGTCAACATTTCAAGACCAATAAGATTAATGCACCCAAGATATCAGCTTTATATCGCGCCAAAAGGTAAAGGTTTTTATGTGGTGGGTGCAACTGAAATTGAAAGTGATGATAACTCGGCAATGACAGTTCGTTCAGCAATGGAATTACTCAGTGCTGCGTATAGTGTGCATCCAGGCTTTGCTGAAGCCAATATCCGTCAACACGTGAGTCAATGTCGGCCAGCCTTTAGTGATAACCAGCCTAAAATTACCGTGCAAGATTCACTTATTCAAGTAAATGGTTTATTTCGTCACGGTTTTTTAATTGCTCCCGTGGTGCTTGAACAAACCCTAACTGTTATCGCTAATCAACTAAACTCTAGTAATAGCCCTTTACCTTATGCAGAGCTGTTACCTGTAGAGAAGTCCGTAAGCATAAATAAACAAGAGCCATCTTATGAACATTCATATTAACGGAAAAGCCTATCCACTAAGTAATGAAACACATATTAGTGTCAGTTCAGCGTTAACTTTACACTTTATTGAGCCGCAACAAAGTACATTTGCAGTGGCGCTTAATGGTGATTTTGTCGGTAGAACAGATTACGACACTACTATGGTAAAAAATGGCGACAGCCTTGATGTATTACAACCGATTCAGGGAGGTTAAGTGTAATGTCATTGAATATCTATGGACAAAATCTAGATAGTCGTTTGCTTATTGGTAGTGCTTTATATCCTTCACCACACGTAATGAAACAAGCGATTCTGGCCAGTGGCTCACAAGTTGTCACGCTGTCGCTAAAAAGACAGAATCCAGCTGAAAAATCGGGTCAGCAAATTTGGCATTATTTACAAGAAATAGTGGCGCAAACTAATGGCCATTTACTGCCAAATACTGCAGGCTGTAAAACAGCTAAGGAAGCGGTAACCTTAGCAAAGATGAGCCGTGAGATTTTTAAAACTGACTGGATTAAGTTGGAAGTTATTGGCGATGATTATAACTTACAGCCAGATCCCATAGAATTGTTGAATGCTACAGAACAACTCATTGCTGATGGCTTTAAAGTACTGCCGTATTGCACTGATGATCTTGTGTTATGTCAGCGCCTATATGACTTAGGCTGTCAAGTGATCATGCCTTGGGCATCGCCAATTGGTACAGGTAAAGGGCTGATGAACCCTTATAATCTAGAAACTATTCGCTTACGTTTACCTGAAGCTACTTTGATCTTAGATGCAGGTATTGGCAAACCATCGGATGCCTGTTTAGCCATGGAAATGGGCTATGACGGCGTATTGTTAAATAGTGCAGTGGCACTAGCAGATAATCCGGTATTGATGGCAAAAGCGTTTGGCCAAGCACTGCAAGCAGGTGCGCAAGGTTATGTCGCTGGTATAATGCAACAAAGACAGACCGCCCACCCTTCAACGCCGACACTTGATACACCGTTTTGGCACCAAAATAGTTAAATGACTTTGTTATTTAACGCTACTGCGGCGTTGAATATGCTACACCTAGTAAACTAGGCTCCGCGTATTCGCCTTGCATTAGTGTCAACTAACTTAGCCTTTAAGCTATTTGTATTTTAACTTTTAAAGTATAAGACATTGATGACTAAGCTTAATAAGAAAAAACCAATAATCTGGACCATTTCTGGCAGTGACTGCTCTGGTGGCGCTGGTATTGCTGCTGATATTAAAACAGGGCATGGATTGGGCGTTGAAGTCTGTCACCTTATCACGGCTAATACAGTACAAAATTCATCGAAATTAATCTCAGTAAATCCCGTTCCGATTGATATTTTACAGCACCAGTTCGAAGTGTTAATTGTTGACAAACCGCCATCGGTCATCAAAATTGGCTTAGTCGCTAATGTTGAGCAAGTAGTATGGTTAAGGCAATTAATAATAAACGCCAAGAAAACTGATAGCAATTTGATTGTGGTTTATGACCCTGTTGGTCAAGCCAGTGTTGGTGGTAGCTTCAGCGCTATAACTTTAGAACAACTCACGCCATTATTACGGCAAGTTGACGTGATAACACCGAACTTGATGGAAGCAAAAAGCTTAGCGCGCTTTGATCAGGTAGCTCAAGATGCAGCAGTCGAAAAACTTGCAAAGAAAATTTATGATGATTACTCGATCACTAGTATTATCGTTAAAGGTGGCCATAGTGAAAAAGATAATGGCTTAGCCATTGATTACTGTTATCACCAACTTAACCAGCTCAGTGAGGAAAAACAAGATAACCAAGAAAAGTTACATCAAGTTATTAGCTATCAACTTAGTTCACCTCGTGTAAATACACATTACAGTCATGGTGGCGGTTGTAGCTTTGCTACCGCACTCTCTTCATTTTTAGCTCATGGTTATTTAATTCGCGATGCTTTTACCCTAGCCAAAGCCTTTGTCAATCAGGGTTTAAGCGCTAGTGAGCAAATAAGTGAATTGCACTGTCATCAATATTATGGTGCATTTGAGCAGCAAGGTTGGCCACGTGAGGCTCAATTTTTTCCTAAAGTTGTTGAGCAAGTAAGTGTGCAATACCATAACTTACCAGCATTTAACTCTTTAGAACTTAACGATAAAAAACTTGCTTTATACCCAGTAATTGACTCGTTATATTGGTTAAAACGCTTATTACCATTAGGTTTAGAGATTATTCAGTTACGGGTGAAAAATTTAGCTGAAAACGAGTTAGAGCAAGTAATCATTGAAGCGGTAGAGTTGGCTAAAGACTATGGTACTCGCTTGTTCATTAATGATTATTGGCAACTGGCCATTAAACATGGCGCTTATGGCGTGCATATTGGCCAAGAAGATCTAGCTGAAGCAGATCTTGTTGCTATTCAACAGTCGGGTATACGCCTAGGTATCAGTACTCATGGCTGTTATGAATTCTTATTAGCGCAGCAATTACAGCCCTCTTATTTAGCCATTGGCGCTATTTTCCCCACCAAAACCAAAGACATGACCGGGCAAATTCAAGGTCTTGATAACTTAAGGCAAGTTTTAGCTTTACGACCTGAAAATGAGCAACAAACCCCCGTAGTGGCTATTGGCGGTATTACCCTTGAACGCGCAGCTAAAGTGGTCGAAACAGGCGTAGAAAGCATTGCCGTAGTTACAGCAATAACTGAAGCAGAAAAGTCACACGGTATATCACCTGAGCAGGCCGTAGCTAAAATACAAGCTATAGCATTACAATGTCATAGCGCTTAATATCTTAATTCGATCAAAGCCAAAAACTGTTCATTAAGGATAATAATGAAATTTTTAGAAAATAAGATCCCACCACCGTTAGTGGCTTTATTAACTGCCGCTGGCATGTGGTGGTTAAGTACCTTAACACCGCTGATTACCCTTACTAGTACCATAAAAATGGCTTTGGTAGCTGTCTTTACTCTTAGCGGTGCTTTTTTCGCTTTGGCTGGCGCAGTCTCTTTTCGATTGGCTAAAACTACGGTAAATCCACTAAAGCCTGATACGGCAAGTTCGTTAGTTACTTCGGGGATTTATCAATTTTCCAGAAACCCTATGTATGTCGGTTTTGTTGCGTTTTTATTTGCTTGGACAAGTTATTTGGAGTCAGCTTGGGGAGTAGCTCTAATTGCCGTGTATGTTGCGTATATTCAACGTTTTCAAATCATGCCAGAAGAGCGAGCACTAATTAAGATATTTAAGGATGAATTTATCAATTATAAAAAACAAGTTCGCCCTTGGTTATAATAATTTATTGCAAATAAAACACGAAATATTTACACATTAAAAGGGGAAGGGCATTACTGCACTTCCCCTTTTTTATACTGTATAGAAAAATATTATAGAAAGTATTAATAACTTTCTATAACTTATTTCATTTGTGACAATAATTTTGGATTGGTCACTAAGTTTCTTACACCATGAGCATGATCTTCTTTAAAGGCGTTACCTTTACACCACTCTCCCACTGTTTCAATATTAACTTTTGCAACTTTAGGACGAACACTCCAAGAAATTTGAAATGGTGAGGCTTTTTCATTGTAACTAGGTCCAGTAGTAGAACCGGCATACTGAATTGCTGTTCCAGTGTTATTTGGAATGTTTAATGCCTGATGTTTACCATTCACTACCGCATGTTTAGTTAAGTTACCAAAGTCTAAAGCACTTTTATCATTCACTAGCACATAAACCTGTGTTTCTACGCGGGCTTGTATATTGGTGATAGATTCACCTAAACAGGCACCTAATGTATGACCAGGTTTTGCAAGAGCGGTTGAGTGAACATAATGTACTTCAATAGTATCACCAGGAAATAGACCGCCGTGTGGACTAGGACAAATGTCTTTGTCAATCTTTTTGGTTTCACTGCTGCTTAGCTTTCCTGAGTAAACGAAACCCGATTGATAACCAGTACCAGTGCCATTTCCTGCATATTTGTTAAACTCACCACCTTTATGTTCAGCATTTTTATGAAAGTGGATATTACAAAGATTCATGTCTTGATATGCAGGTGCCTCACCAAATATACGGGCATTGCTACCTTGATGAGAGCTAAGATCGCGTGGTGATTGCGGACCGAAACCTTTACCGTCCGTTTTTATTTCTAACATAGCACGTTGCTTTTCTATAACTTGATTAGAAACGTTATCGTGATCACTACCAGCGCAAGCTACTAGAGGTATTAATGTGCTGGCAATAGCCAATGCAATAATCTTTGTTTTCATGTTTTCCCTTAAGGTTGTTGATTAACGGGTTACTTACGGCGAATAGCATTACTTAATTATTTTCTCCACTCTTAAGTCAAAGTAGATAGTATCTTACGGTTTATCATATGAAAAAAAGCCATTCTTCGCTGTTATTATATAGTGGGTAAATGATAAAACTACAAGTCATCTCTATTGGTTAAATTGCACAAATAAACAATCTTACGCTTTGTTTTTTATTGCTTTTCATCATAAGTTAATGATTAAGTATGCTACAGCAAAACGTGAGGTTAGACACTAGCACTACCCTGCTATAAACCGCCTAATATGTTAAGAATTGTAATTACTGTAATATTTAATGTTATGGCGTTTGTTAGCGGCTGATAGCTTTAAATATCGTGAATACGGGTAAATAATCAATATTGTGAGTGAAAAATAGCCAGCTATAATTTTAATGTTGAAGGCATAGAAACTTTATCTGATATGTCTGGTATTTAATTAGGAGTATTATTATGATTGAACTGAAAATACAGGCAGTTGGTGGGGGAGTGGGAGTCGAACTGCCACCAGAGGTGCTAAAACAATTACAAACCAGTGAAGGGGAGACTATCTTTTTAGAGAATATGTTTGATGGCAGTTATTGCTTAACTAAACATGATGAAAAGTCTGCTGAGCTAATGATGCTAATTGATGGTCAAATGCACGAAGAAGACGCTTAAAGGTAGCGACGTAAATATGGGTAAGTATAGCGTAAAAAATGAACATGAATCGTGATAAATTACTACGTTATAAACAGGTTTCTGTTGATAATGTCTTTGATAAAGAAACCCAGCTTATTGCCCAAATACAATCTGGCCAACTCAAGCAATGTCTGATGCTCTGGCAAGCCAAGCAAGCAACTTTAGTATTGCCTGCGGGGAAAAAGTGGCCAGAATCTGAGAATTTGATTCAAGCTTTATCAAATGAGCATTGGTTGCTGTATTCAAGAAAAACGGGTGGTGCACCAGTGCCGCAATGTCCGGGTGTTATTAATTTATCTCACCTTTATACTTGGCCAAACGATACACAGTACTCAATCCCCCAAGCTTATGAAAACCTATGCACAGTATTGCATGGATTTTTTCGTCAATTTAACTTAGTTAGCCAAACACATGCGACCGAGTTCTCTTACTGTGATGGTGATTACAATATCAATATAAATGGCAAGAAAATTGTTGGTACCGCTCAGCGGGTTATACTAAAAAAAGGCGGTGGAAAAATAGTATTAGCACAGGCTTTTATACTTATTGATGTGTTGTTAGCTGAGATGATAAAACCGGTAAACCTATGTTATAAATTATCGGATAAAAAAGAACGAGTAAAAGCGCAAGTTCATACTACGCTTTTTGGCAATATTAGTGAGCGGCCTACCATAGACCAGTTATACCAGCAGCTTACTCAAGCGTTTGTAGATAGTGGTTTATACCAATAACAGCAAGGCTGATAAAATCCTCACTGAAAAGAGAAATAACTATTACTTATCTACATTTTTTAGCTGTAGATACAGATCGCTAAATCTGACGCGCTTTTTATAACCTTTGAAAAAATGTTTATGAATTACCTTACCTTGGTTATCAATGACTACTACCCCTGGATACGGAATACCGTAATTATCATCACCTAGCGAATATTCTTTATTGAGAATATTATAGGCTGACATAGTTCGTACATTCTGGTCTGATAATAATGGAAAACTGATATTTTGTTGTCTTGCGAATTTTTTCAATATATCAGTATTATCATAAGAAATTCCGGCTAAGCCGTAACCTAATTTGGTAAAATCTTCAGCTTGATTGTTCAATTCAATGAGGTGTTTTTTACAAAAAGGACACCAATCGGCAGAGCGGAAAAATAAGATAATGAGACCTTGTTTACCACTTAGCTGACTAATATTGACAGCTTTGAGTTGAGTATTCAGAACTGATATTATCGGCGCTTTTTGGTTGAGAGTGGGACCGACATTCGAGATAGTGTTGGCAATGGCACTGTTAGTTAAAAATAAGAGTGATAATAAAAGTGAAATTACTGCTTTGCGATGGAAGGTTAATTCAGTTCTAATGTTCATTCAGGTTACAGTCTTTTGTGGATTCTGGCTTAAAAGACCGTATTGCAGTATAAAAATTTCAATAAAGCTACTAACTTGTTTTAAGAAAGTAGCTGTAAAGGGAACCTAGTTAACTTTTAACCTTGAATTACCAGGTTTTTAATAATGCCGCAGCGGCTTTTTTCTCAGGAAAGTTCTGCTCACTATCAACGGCTTCAATTAATTGTTTTTTAGCTTCAACTTTTCTCGATAAAGCATAAAGAGTTACTGAGATATGATATTTAACTTCAGCATTATCAAAGTCTTTTGTTAGTGCTAGTCGAAATAATGCAACAGCTTGTTTATGTTCACCTAATCGACTTTTTATCCAGGCTAGGGTATCAATTATAGCGACGTTTTCAGGCAAGTAATCATAGGCTTGCTGGGCATATTGTTTAGCTTTTTCGGTATTACCTAAACTAAATTCAACACTAGCGGCATTGTTTAATAGAATGGGTAATGGCCCAAACTTTGTCATCAATAGTTGATAATTCTCTGCGGATTTTTGTAACTGTTTACTACCTTTGTAACTGTCTGCTAAAGCGATAGCCACCAGCATGTCATCTGGGTATTTTAATAACCAATTTTTCAAAGGCTTTATCGCCTTGCTGGTTTTATCTTGTTGTTTATAACTTCGATATAAACCAAGAATGGCTTGTTTTTGATCCGACTTACGTAAAGCGTTTTGATAAAATTTAATGGCTTGATTACTGTCACCTAAGGCAAGGTATAGGTCACCCTTAAGTACCAATGTTAAGCTGCTACTCTGTGTAATGTCAGCAATCGATGAGATTAGACTTAAGGCAAAAGCTTCATTTTTATTTTTAATGGTCAGATTTACCAAGCCTAAATAAGCAGGAAGAAATGTATCATTAGCGATAATGGCTTTTTTATACGATTTTACTGCACCCGCATTATCTTTGGCTTTTAACTGTGCTTTGGCAAGAATGATAAGGGCAGGTGCTTTTTTCCGAGATTTTTCTACATAATCCCGTAAGGCAAGTACAGCTTGTTGGTGCTTATTTTGTTGCTGATATAGCTTCGCAATAGTGAGTAACGGCTCTGGCTCTCTCCGGTGTTGGCCAATAAAACCATCGATTAAATCAATGGCTTCATCAAGCCTATTTTGCTTGGTTAGAATGCGACTTAACTTTAATACCACGTAAAAGTCATTTGGGTCTTGCGCATAGGACTTTTGTATCCAAACCTTTGCATTTTTAATATCTTTTTTAAATAAATAACTGTCAGATATTTCAGTCATTATTAAGGTGTTATGTTCAAATAAGGCGAGTTTAGCCTGAAGAAAACTCAGCGCTTTATCATAATCACCAACAATATTATGCATACGCGCTAAATGTACCATAGCAATAATATTTGCTTCATTTAACACTAGGGCTTGTTCAAACGCAGCTCTAGCTTCGGGCAGTTGTCTGTTTAAACCATACAGCATGCCGATACGTTGTTGAAAAAAACTATTTTCAGGAAATTCTTTGATTAAATCTTTGGCGACATCAATGGCTAAAGTATATTTTTTTGTATTTTGGTATGACTCAATAAGTAGTAACTTGATTTGAGTACCATTAATTTCGTTATCTTTAATCGCTGACAGTGCGTTTATTGCTGCTTTATAATCACCCGACTGCATTTTACTACGGGCTAAATTACTGACGCTAATCGTTGAATTAGGGTAGCTATCAACCACCTTTTCAAAGTAAAACTGGGCCTTGCTACTGTCTTCTAATCGCAAATAAGTTAAGCCAAGTAGTGTTAAAATATCAGGGTTGTTTGGGCGAGCGACATTAGTTTTAGTCAATAAATGGCGTGCTGAATTTAAGTCACCTTGCTCTATTTCAATACTGGCGATCATACGGACAGAGTCTATATCGTATTCAACATAATTTAGGTAATAGCTTAGATAGCGATGGGCATCATTTAAATTACCAAACTGAAAGTTGGTTAGGCCAGCTAGAAAATAATAATCTGGGGTATTTCTCATTACTTCTGACGGTACTGCGGACAAAGTGGCAATGACTTCAGAGAGTTTGTCGTTATCTGAAGCATCTTTATCAGTACTAGGTAGACTGGCATTGATAATAGCTTTCAAATAACCAGCTCTAGGCTCATTAGGTATTTCACTAAGAATATAATCTACATGAGGCACTGCCAGTTGATATTCTTTTAATTCTATATGCAGCATCGCTTTAGTTAAACGTGCAGAAAGGTGTTTTTCATTAATTTTTAGTGCTTCATTGATAGCAAGTAATGCACCTTGGCGATCGCCTAAGCGGTGCAATATTTTTGATTTTAACACCCAACCATTAACGAAAGGCTTAACACTCGCAAGAGATAAGTCTATGTAACTCAGAGCTTGGTTAACTTTTGATTCTTGTAGTGCGATTTGTGCACGACCTAACAAAGCCATTTGATTTTTGGGTTTTAACTGCAATACGCTAATAAATGCTTTATCGGCTAACTTAAATTGCTTTTTGCCAATATAAGCTTGCCCTCTGATGAGTAACAATTCACTTTCAATTTTTTCATTTCGCTGACCAAGCTTAGCGACTTTTAATGCTTTATCGTATTGGCCTTGCAGTATGTAAGCATGCCCGTACAAGGTTATTAATCGGTCGTTATCAACTTTACCATCGCGTGCTCGGTCTAACTCAATTTGTGCAGCGGAGCCGTTGCCTTGCATGATAAGTATTTGTGCCATTAATACACGGGATGGCATGTGCTGAGGGTTTTCTTGAATAATATTCTTTAAATGAATAATAGCACTGGAAAACTCTTCATTTTGAAAAGCGATTAAGGCTTTTTCATAACTCGCGTCAAGGCTTTCACTTGCGAAAGTGAAGCCGGATATAAAGGTCAAAGAGAGTAGTGTCGCCAGAAGGCTGTTTTTTATATTCATGTGATACCGATTTTAATGATCTGTTTATACGGCCATTACCAACCCTAGTTAACTTAGCCAGGTTCTTCGCCATATGAATTAAGTGTAAATCTATTGAAAGATATTCATTGGGAAAATAGTAACATTGATAGTAACTTTGTTGAAAAATATATTTATATAGCTCGTTAAAGTTATTAATTGTCTTGTCAGGTTTTTTTACAGCAGAATGCTTTACTCGATAGGTGTTGCAACGTAATATGTCTAAGGTGTTGTTAAATGGCGACATTGAATTGTTGGAACAATAATTGCTTTAACATTGGTCGACTAATGATTTGTGTTGAATAAACACAAACTCCTTACCCTAAATTTGAAAGTGATAAAGTATTAAGACTATGACTTTAATTAAAAATGTATTTAAAATTTTTGCAATAACCGCGTTATTTTCATCTGCTAACGTATTTGCTGCTGACTTTCTCGTTGATACAACGATCGATGATGCTAATAATGATGCTGTTGGTGGTTGGAAATATGAAATTGATAAAATGGATGTTCAATGGGCAAGTGATGGTTTAATTACTGTTGATATTTATACTAACTTTGTTGATTACAATAATGAATATAGTACTGGCTATGGCAATGGTAATATCGTCTTAGGCGATCTTCTTATTGGTACTGGCGGTGCAAGCTCTCCATTTGACTACGCTTTTGTATTATCCGATGCTGATAGAGAACGTACCCAATATTACAGTCAAGATCACTGGAATAATACTGGTACTTTTACTGAGATAGGTTCAACGGTATCCGCTAAAGAATATCATAATAACTCTAGCCAGGTTCAAGATGGTCAGGTTGTAGCAGGTAATACTATAGGTACAGGGCAACAAAGCGCTTGGTCTGTAGATAGACAAAATACTGGACCTAATCGTGATAATTATGACCTGATTAGTTTTAGCTTTAACGTAAATGGTATTGATGCATTTCAAAATGCTTCACAATTAGCATTTAGCTGGGCTATGTCATGTGCAAACGATGTAGTAGATGGCGTAGTAAGTGTTAACCGACCTACTAGCGTACCTGAGCCAACAACTTTATTACTTATGTTAATAGCCTTAGGCTTTATGGCTAAAAGCCGTAAAACTAAAGCGAATGATTTTTCAGCTTAAATATTCTTTTTATTTTATAAATCGAGTATATGGCTAAAGCGACCTTCGGGTCGTTTTTTTATGCCTGAATTTAAATTTTTGGTATAATGAAGTCAGTTTTCTTTAACACTGCAATGAGTAATTAGTTCAATGTTGTAAGAGCAATAGTCTATTCCAGTGAACTGAGCAACTATGATTAAACGAGTGAATGACAGTATTTGTCCTCTATGTAAACAAAGTAATCGTTGCGATGTTAAGTCTAACAAGGGTTGCTGGTGTATGAATACCAAAGTGCCAGCAGCACTGCTAGCGCAAGTTCCTGTCGAGTTTAAGGCAAAGACTTGTATTTGTAATAGCTGTATTGAGCATTATAATCAGCAGCAAACATCAAAAATTGTCAGAAAAGAGGAATAACAGTAATAAATGGCCTAAATAAAGACAATTTTAAGCGGTGTAAAAAGAAAGACACATGCGAACAACAATTATTTATGATTTAGTACTACGAAAGTAACGCTCAGGATAGTAAAATGTTTGCTATGAAAACAATTTTATTGTCACCTTTATGAATAAAGCCCAAGCAAGCCGAGCAGTACATCAGCCAATTCTCAGTTCAAAAGCCAAAATTGCCATTATCGGTGGTGGAGTTGCTGGCTCTACAATAGCTTTGCGATTTGCTGAATTAGGGTTAGATACCACGCTAATAGAAAAAGGCCCTAGCTTAGTTAATGGCCCACCTATTTGCCATTTGCATGCTGGTGGTAATTTGTACCGTGAAATTTGTGATCAACAGTGCCTCACGTTATTACAACAATCGATAGATACCGTTAAAGTATACCCGCACAGCGTTAATATTCGGCCAACACTTATTGCCTTGCCTAAAACGGATCATGGTCAACCTACAGATCTATTGCCTCGATTAAAGAAACTAAGAGCTAGATATGCAGATCTAGTGGCAGAAGATGTCAGGAATAAAGTGCTAGGTGAGCCAGAAAATTATTTTAGATTTTATTCCCGAGCAGAGCTTGATGTTTTACTTGAGTTACCGCTACCTAGTGTGGCACAAAATGACAGTGATTGGTTAGTTGCTTTTGCACAAAATGTTGACTTAGAAAGCCTTAAATTTCCGCTATTACTGGTGCAAGAATATGGTTTATCTGCATTTCGTTTTGCAGCTATTAGCAATTTAGCGATAGATCGTTTGCCCAGCTGTCACCTTAAAACTAGCAGCCAAGTTATCGCCATTACTCAACAAGAAAATTGCTTAGGCTGGCAAGTCTCGACTCAGCAACAACACAGCCAAGTGATTGAACATAATCATTATGATTACGTTATTAATGCCTGTGGTTTTAAAAGTGGTGAAATTGATGACATGGTAAGTGCTAAGCGGCAACGTATGGTGGAGTTTAAAGCCGCTTATGTTGCTCATTGGTCTAAATGCCAAGGTTTATGGCCTGAAGTGGTTTTTTATGGTGAGCGTGGTACCCCTCAAGGCATGGCGCAACTAACCCCTTATCCCGATGGTTACTTTCAACTACATGGTATGACCCAAGACATCACACTATTTGATCAAGGTTTAGTGGCGAGTTGTCAAAAAAGTGCTCAACCCAAATTAGCACAACGTTTTCTCGAAAAGATTGATAAACAATGGCCTGAGCAGCTGATCAGTAATAGAACCTTAGGATCTATTGAACATATTGCCCAGTTTATCCCGACTTTTAGCAGCGCAGAAGCCGCAGCAAAGCCACTATTTGGCGCTCAACAAATTCCTGGAGAAGATGCAGACTTACGTGCAGCAGACGTCTCTTTTTATGGTCAACATTATGCCCGCACTGAAATTGTTAAAGCTTCTTCAGCGCTGGCTGCTGCGGATGCCATATTAAAAAATTTAGTAGATTGTGGATTAATAGCAGAGGTTGAACTAGGTAAGTTTCTAACTGAACATTATTTTCCTATAAGTCAGCAATGCTCTTCAGTTGAAGTAACAGAAAAGGCAATTGCCTTAGCCAAACAGCGTGACTACCCTATTGCTTTGGCAAAAAACCTATAAAGCCTGCTTTAAAGCAAGCTAGGATAACCAGATTAGATTAACGTTGCAGCGCTGCTAGTAGCTCTGCAAAGCTATCAAAACACCACTCTGGCTGATATTGATTGATATCTTCACCA
Source organism: Colwellia psychrerythraea (assembly GCF_000764185.1). Taxonomy (GTDB): domain Bacteria; phylum Pseudomonadota; class Gammaproteobacteria; order Enterobacterales; family Alteromonadaceae; genus Colwellia; species Colwellia psychrerythraea_B. Next base: position 146,018 of record NZ_JQEC01000002.1, on the reverse strand, counting down.
TAGTTATAACCATAAGTTAAACCAACGCTGTCTATATTCGCCGCTTTTGCAGCTAAAATATCGTTTCGCGAGTCGCCAATCATCACACACTGATCAGCGGTAACTTTAAGCTGCGCTAAGGCATAATTTAGCGGCGCTGGGTTTGGCTTTCTCACTGGTAAGGTATCGCCGCCAATTAATAATTCAAATAGGTTATCGATACCTAAACCACTCAAGATTGGTTGAATGAATACCGTCGGTTTATTGGTAATAATAGCTAGGCGATAGCCAGCATTTTTTAAGCTAACTAAGCCAGATTTTACATCGTCATACAGAATTGATTCTACGCATAAACATTGTTGATAATGCGCTAAGAAAATAGTTAATGCATCCTGAGCAAGTGCCGAGTCTAATTGTTCGTTGATTTTAGATGAACCAGATAATGCCCGTTCAATTAAGACCTTGGCACCATTGCCAACCCAGTGATGAATAATTTGTGTATCAAACTCTTCTTTATTTAAATCACGAAGGGTTTTATTTACAGCTAAGGCAAGGTCAGGGGCACTATCAACTAAGGTGCCATCGAGATCGAATAACAGTACACTTTTTTCTTGAAGAGTCACAAAATTCTCATTGGAGGGGAAATAGCTAATTCTGCAACTATTCTAACACTCAAATGAGTCTATTTCATGACCGCAATCGAAAAATCTGCTTATCCAGAGTTCAGGTTACTTGGTTTAATAGCACTCGGCTAGGTCTCACTTTAGCCAATTTCTGGCGATTGCGATGCCAGAAGAGGTTAGTTTTTTAGTGACGTTACGATCGACGACCTGAATCTTTCTATGGCAGTATCATCCGCGGTTCCGTTTTCTGAGTGTGCATAGTTTGCATAAAATTAGGTATGGGAGAAGTAAGGCTAAATTTAGATATATAGCCTGAAATTTAGTGCTACTTTGGCAAAACAAAATATGCTCCGATTACTCATAAAGGTTAATTTGTTTGAAAATGCAAACAAATGTGAAAGCGTAAATAATTGATCAAGAATGAAGTTATCAAGTAATCATCCAGTGTAAGTTAAATGGTAATGATTTACATTTATCTTTTTGCTATGCTAGCAATAATCTTTTTATGTTTAAGAATGTGCAGATGTAACAGCAATTCTTACTTACTGTTTTATCTAGTGCGCTTGCCAATGCGAGCATGGAACCATAGTGCCTTACCTTGTCAATAAACTCAATTTCTCTAGCCCACGATGGTCAGTATTATCCAGAGTATTAGCCGCTACTTTAGGTGGTTATATCTTAGCGACTGCAAGCTCGTTTTTTATCAGCCAATTACTTATGACAAGTGTTGGCAAATACCAAGCCATTCACATAGGTTTGATGTTAACTTTCATCGTTTACGCCTGTGTTGCCATGTGGGTTTTTTCAGTGAAAACGGCAACAAAGGCATGGTTAGGTTTGCTCAAATTATCCATTTCCTTTGTTGTAGCAACTTGGTTGTTGATGCAGTTTAATGGTGTGGCTAGCTAATGAAAGATAATTTTAGACAATCAATGAAGTGGTTTCATACTTGGGTCGGCTTAGTGGTTGGTTGGATATTATTTTTCATGTTTTTAACCGGTAGCTTAGGCTATTTTTATCAAGAAATCACCCGTTGGATGGAGCCAGAAAGACCTTTTGTAGTACAGCAAATAAGTACTGAAGAATTACTTGATACCGCCCAAATTTACTTAGAAAAACACGCAGAGGGGGCTGATGGGTGGGATATCATGCTACCCAATATACGAGATCAAAACTTGCGTGTTGGTTGGCGACATCCAGCAGAGCCGGGTAAAAAACGTGGCAAATATAAAATAAAAGTATTGGATGTAAATACGGGGGATAAAGTTGAGCGAAGGGCAACTGGTGGTGGCCGGTTACTGTACCGAATGCACTATCGTTTACATTATTTATCAACCAATATTAGTTATTGGATTGTTGGTTTTTGTAGCATGTTAATGTTGCTTGCCGTTATCACGGGTGTCGTTATTCATAAAAAAATATTCACCGATTTTTTTACCTTTAGAGCCAAAAAAGGTTTGCCTGGTTGGTTAGACATTCACAATGTATTAAGTGTTATTGCGCTGCCATTTCACTTTATGATTACCTACAGTGGTTTACTGTTTTTCCTTTTTACTTACATGGTGCTCAGTACTAATTTACAAACCAATGAAGATGAATATAGGGAAATGCGCAAAGAGATATATCCGAGAACAGTGCATTTAGACAAAACAAACCAAGCCGCGAAGATGTTAGATATTTCATTCTTATACCAGCAGGCAAAAACCACCTGGCAGGCGAGTGAATTAAGTTATGTTGAAATGTTTGCTGCTAATGATGTTAATGCCCACGCACTTTTTGTTCGGCACGAAACTGATATCACTTATAACCCTGACGATGAAATAACAGTAAATGCTGTAACAGGTGAGATCATACTATCAAAACATAAGCAGTATACTGTTGCGGCTATGATACATAATGGTTTCTTCTCTTTACATGAAGGCCAATTTTCTGGCCCGGTTGCCCGCTGGGTGTATTTTTTTACTGGTCTCATTGGCAGCGCGATGATTGCTTCAGGCTTAATTTTGTGGACAACTAAACGCAAACCAAAACAAATGAAAAAGACCAATGGTCCTGACTTTGGTTATCGACTGGTTGAGCAACTTAATATTGGTACTATAGTTGGTTTGCCTATTGCCATCGCCATGTACTTTTATGCTAATCGTTTGTTGCCGCTTGATATGGCTAATCGAATTAATTGGGAAGCTAATGTAATGTTTATTAGTTGGGCAATATTATTAATCTATCCGATGTTCCGCCCAGCAGCTAAAGCGTGGTATGAGCAATTACAATTGGCAACACTAGTGTATATAGGGCTACCATTAGTGAATGCACTCACTACAGACAAACATCTGTTCAACAGCCTTAACAAACAAGACTGGAATTTAGCGGGATTTGATTTAACCTTATTGCTTGTTGGCGGCTGTTTTGCCTTCGCCGCCTATAAATTTAAAACATTACAGATAAGTAAACGAGCAAATAATGATAGAGAAATAGAAAAACAAACTAATCGACCAGTACAAGTGGCTAATGAAAGCCTACTGCCATTGCAGCAAGTGAATAAGGAGAAGTGCTAATGTTAGTATTAACCAGCTTAAGTTTCTCTATCATGGTGTTATTTTGTTTAGCCATGACTAAGCACAGAGAGCAAGTGTTAGAATCTGAAGTTTCTATGCTGGCAGTGCGATTCTTCCGGCCATTTGCTTGGTTATTGTTGTTGTTTACCGGCTATTTAAGTGTCGATATGTATGGTTGGTCTATCGGCCCTGCACTGTTATTTGGTGCGCTCACTATCGCAACCTTATTACTGATATTATTATTAACCTATCGAGCAAAAATAGTTCCCGAATTAGCCATTGTATTATCATTAATAGCTAGCATGAGTATCTTTATTGCTTAAGGGGGGGTTGAAGTGTGTCATCTGAATTTTATGAACCGTGGGTATAGCCACAAAAACTAAAATATTGAAATTAAGAGATTGAAATTAAATCATTTTTCGGTAGATTATAAAGTAACCAAGTAGATGGAATTACTAAGACCTCTACATAAAAATTATTAGAGGGAATTAGAATTAGATGAAACTACTATTAATATTATCGATGTTTTTTTTACCAGTCTTTACTCCATCAGTGTTTGCATCAAAATTTGATATAGATACTTATTCCCCTTCCTTAGATTTTGCTCAGGTTGTCCATGTTGTCGCCACTCAAAGATCTAGCGGTAATTGGTGTTTTGATACGTCGGTTCGCCACAATGATCAAGGCTGGGAACATTACGCCGACGGCTGGGAGGTGATAGACTTAGCGGGTAATCCACTTGCATACCGTACGCTTGGCCACCCTCACGATAATGAGCAACCATTTACCCGTAGTCGATGTAAAATCCAAATTCCATTAGCAACTTCTAAGGTAATAGTACGAGCCAAATGTAATAAACATGGTTTTGGTGGCGAAACAATTATTGTCGATTTGAATAAGGAGCAAGACGTTGATTTTTCAGTAAATCGGTACAATTAGCGCTAACAAACTAAATAAAGGGGGTAAAGGAAGTTTCTTTTTCTCCTTAATTACATATTTTAGCCAATTTTCTTATTACCTCTTGATGAAGTCTTGTCGATATAAAATCTAACCCTGATCACCGCTAGAGCTTTGATTCTTAAGTCCACTAGTTCTGCTTTCCATTTATCTCTTTGAAATTGATTATCGGCTTGCTGTCTTGCTAATTACGCGACACTTGCTTAAAGTCTCGGTTGCTTATTTATATCGCCTTTATTCTATAATTCTATTTTGAGGATGCATCTTGGAATTTGCCAGTTTAACCATTGAGATTGCCTTATTTTTATTTACCGTCGCTATTGTTGCCGGATTTCTTGATACCTTAGCAGGTGGAGGAGGTTTACTGACGCTGCCAGCTTTAATGATGAGTGGCATGCCGCCGCTGTCAGCGCTGGCGACTAATAAACTGCAATCATGTATGGGTACTGCTACGGCTAGCGTGATGATGTTACGTGGCAGGCGAGTGCGCTGGCATCAGGTGAAATACCTTATGCTCTGTGCTTTTATTGGCTCTGCTATTGGTACATTAATCATTCAGTTTATTGATGCACAAATGCTGACAATGGTTATTCCAATTGTCATTACCATTATTGGACTTTATTTTTTATTTACCCCGACGATTGATGAAGATAATAAACCGGCAAAAGTATCTTCGGTTAACTATAAAAGATTTGTTGTACCAATCATTGGCTGTTATGACGGCATATTTGGTCCAGGTACCGGCTCGTTTTTTACTTTGGCAGGGCGAGCATTACGTGGTCAGAAGTTTCTTGAAGCCACGGCTATTGCCAAAACCTTAAATTTCTCCACTAACATTGCCTCACTCATTGTATTTATTTTTGCAGGGCAAGTTATTTGGATGGTTGGGCTAACAATGATGGTTGGGCAATTTATTGGTGCTTGGTTAGGCTCACATTGTTTATTTAAAATACCAGTCAATTATCTAAGGTACTTAGTAGTATTTATGTGTTTTGCTATGTTAGCTAAGTATATTTCTCAGTAGTAACTTCCTTGGTGAACCACTGAAAGTAATTTTAGGCTTTTATTTAAAGAGAGAGTAATAAACGAGTATTAAAGCCGCTGCTTTTTCCTTGTAGAACACATTGCTCAGAGTTAAAGCTACAACGGTTTAAATCAACCCAACGGTAGTTAAATTTAAGGCGCCTTGTTGAACACTGCGGGCAACCAGTAAAGGTGAGAAAGTAGCACTATTTTTATTGTATTCATCAAATTACTTTAGCTCGTAAATGACCATGCATTTTGAGTAGAGCTTGGTGGGGCCTTTACTCAAAGGCGGCATTATAATTAGATCGCTACTCGCATTCTTAAACCATAAATCAGTGTACTGCTATCAATGGCATTTAATGCCGGGTTCGCAATATATTGAATATCAGCGGTAACTTCTAAATAATCGAGCGGTTTCATGATGTAAAAGACTTCTGTGGTGTATTGGTCGTCACTGCCGGCAACTTGGCCCCAGTTCATCGCTACACCAAGGTTATTTGCTTCACCACCTAAACCATAATAGCCAAAACCAGCGCTAATAGATTTTTCCATTAGGGTACCAGCGTCTTGTGAGTAACCGGCACGTACAAAAGGTAACCATTGGCCGTCAATTAAACGTGAAGCTGAAAAGTTAACGCCGTAACCTTTAGTTGAGCCTTGCTCAATACTTTCATCGGCATGCCAAAGGGTGGCGTGAATATTATCAACATAGATTTGACCTTGTGATTTTGTCCAACCGAGTTCAACACTCTTAAAGTAGTTATTGTCAGAGAAAAAAGTATCAATACCATCAAGGATATTAGTCGGATCTGAATTCATATCGACCAAACTAGCAACCATATAATATTCATCGGTCAGCATGATACCGCCAGCAGCACCCAGTGCCGCATCGCCAGGTAAGGCGATAGTTGTGGTGCCGGTACTAAAAGCAAAGTTCATAAAACCCGTCCATGGACTCGCCATAGCAAAGACATCAACAAAGTCGGTAATATCAAGAAAACCAGCAACGACCGTGGCTTTACCATCCATTAGCTTCTGTTTGTAATAAAGATTGGTAACACGAAATCCTTGGTCACTAAAAGGAGGTGTCACTAAACCTAAGCCACCAGTGCCAAATTCAAAGTCTTTAACTGAAGTATCGGTATATGAATGTCTGTGCTCTACTTTCCATACTAAACCGCCGGTTTCTTTAGTGCCAACACCTACAGGATTCCAACTACCGTAAAATCGCACCATACCACTGCTAGCATTATCATCAGAGCCTGGAAGAACATTATTAGCACGAAGGAATACGGTAGAGTAATCGACACCCATGTTGATATTATTTTGCTCTAACTGTGTTTTAAAATCTGGTTTCGATTTTTTATTATCTTCAGCTATTTGATTATCAACAGCATCAGGACCACCAAAGTTAGTGCCTTTATCTTTTACTGAATTATGTTCTGCGTAAACAGATGATGTTGCTAACAAAGCAGTGATGACAACGGTAAGAATAGTTTTGTGAGTCAACATAAATGGATTCCATTCTTTATATAAAATATTGAAAGTAATTTTTATCTGGGCAGAAAATATAGTAAAAAGCACTTTCAAAAAAAGTGCTTTAGAGCCTATTCAATAAATCTTATAAGGTGTTCTTGTAAACAACGCCGCCCTTCATGATAAGACGCATAGCTTTAATGCCATCAGCTTTTCTTGATTTAGCATCAAACCACTTTTTGTTTCCGCCAATCACTGTAATATCTTTTAATGGGTTACCATCAACAAGTAAAACATCTGCATAAGCGCCTGCTTTTACTACACCTAAAGGGCCTTTAAAGTATGGGTTTAGCGTGTTGCCTGAAAGAGCAACCATTTCACCGGGAACAGATGTTAGAGATTTAAGGGCAAAGTGATTACCGAAGAACTTAGCACTTAAATAAATCTCATGGTCTGTTTGCTTAAGACAAGAGTCACCAAAACCTACACAGTCAGCATTGAACGCTAATTTAGGTTGGTATTTCTTTACGTTATCAATGTAATGTGTAAATGCTTTTACTGCAGACTCTGCTTTTCTTGACGCAGCAGGGCTTGATTTAATTGCTTCGATATCACCTAAATATGGAGAAAAAGCATGCATATTAGTGGTCATGTATGCGCCTTTTTCTACCATCAATTTGGCAATGTCTTCATCAAACATAAAACCGTGTTCAATAGTTTTTACGCCATTTTCTAAACAACGCATTATGGATTTTTTACTATAAGCATGAGACATAACATAAGAGCCATAAGCATCCGCTACTTCAACTGCCGCACGAATCTCTTCTGCTGAATAGGCATCTAATTGCCAAGGGTCAAATGCAGACGCTACTCCACCACTAGACATGATTTTTATTTGGGTTGCGCCCTGCATAAAGTTTTGTCTCGCTGCAGCTTTTATCGCATCTACGCCATCTGCAGTAACCGTCATGCCATGACGAGCTCCTGATGATTGAGGGCCATTAAATGTTTCGTTTGGAGTGGTGAAATTTCTAAAATCAGCATGAGAACCTGTAGGACCTAAAAAAGCACCTGCAGGGTAAATACGTGGGCCATCAGTCACTCCAGAATCAATACTTTTCTTCAGACCAGCACCCATACCACCAGCATCGCGCCAGCTAGTAAAACCACTCATCAGTGCCATTTTAGCTTTAGCGGCAGAACGAACCGCTAGTTCTTCCCAATTTCTATTATTTTCAATGTCAGCTAAAGAAGTGCCATTCATTTGTAAATGACCATGTCCTTCAATAAGGCCTGGCATTAATGTTCGGCCACCACCATCAATCACTTCAACATCAGCAGCGACTTTTAAACCTGTACCAATAGATTTAATTAACTCACCTTCAATTAAAACGTCTTGCGTTTTACTTAGATTTTTTGAAGTACCATCCCAAATTTTTACATTTTTAATTAACGTTTGCTCAGCAGCAAAAGCTGCCGAGGTAAGTGATACCGCAATAGCCGCAGTGATAACTACCTTGCTGATGGCTTTACTGATGAGTGTGTTTGTTAATTTCATTATTTATCCCTTAAATAAAATGTGTTGGCGAGCTAGAAGTAAGTGTCGTTTGCTAAAGTGTTAGCGACATTAATTATAGTTGAATACTAAGATAATATTGTTATCAGGAGATTTGCAACTTATTTTTAAAAACCAAAGGATTAAACAGGTTTTTACTGAATATATTTATGTAAATATTTGCCGGGATTCTTGTTATATCACAACAATGTCGGTAAATTATTACTTTAATAATTGTCCTAAATCCTTCTGTCTAGGCAACATCTATGGCCTAACCATTTATCATATAGTGGATTTCTTGGTGTTGATATTTAAAGCTACTTTGGGCTAATACAATAAATTTTAAGGATAGATTTATGTCATTTTCGCGTATTTACTCAGTAATTATTTATCTGTTTTTTACTGTTATTCTCTCTGCTTGTTCCATGTTGCCGACAGATTTTGAGCAAATAGAAAGTAAAGCTTATACCGACACTGGGCAGACTTGGTTGGGGGAAACGGCCAGCCAACTTCAAGTAGAAAATACCGAACATTCAAGCATGTATTTAATTGCTGAGGGTACCGATGCTTTTTTAACTCGCATGGCGTTATTATCAAAAGCTGAACGCTCGGTTGATGTGCAGTATTTTATTTGGAAGGCTGACATTATTGGTAAGTTACTGATGCATAAAATGCTTGAAGTAGCTGATAAAGGTGTGCGCGTTCGATTATTACTCGATGATTTAAGCCTAGATAATAAAACCAAAAAAATACTTTTTGCTATGGATCATCATGAATTTATTGAAGTACGTATTTACAACCCTTTTTCCTCAAGTGGTTATAAAGCGCCTGCCGCCTTAACAGACACATCACGTATTAATAGGCGTATGCATAACAAATCATTTACCGTTGATAGCCAATACACCATAGTTGGTGGACGCAACATCGAAGAGAATTATTTTTCAGCCAATGAAAGAAGTAACTATGCAGATTTAGATATTATTGCAGTTGGCCCTGTAGTCGCAGAAGTAAATGAGCAATTTGATATATATTTTAATAGTCCGTTAGCGATACCTGGTTATGTTTTTGATGACCATAAATTCCAGAAAAATAGTTTGGAAGAAGTAAAACAAGCATTGGCTGATTATGTTTTATCTGTTAAAAATTCTGATTACGCACAAGACTTAAAAAATTCAGCCATGTACCAGCGCATAGAAAGTGGTTTAGCTGGCAATAATAAGGAGAGAATCTATCAAGGCAAAGCCCATGTTATTTATGACAGCCCAGCTAAGACTCTAGGTAAGTCTGAGTTAGAAACCACTTATATGCTGTCAATGCTACGACCCCATGTAGATAAAATTAACCAGTCTTTAGAATTAATCTCACCCTATTTTGTACCTGGTGATGAAGGAACTAAACATTTAATAGCGCTAGTAAATAAAGGTATTAAGGTAAGAGTGATCACTAACTCACTTGCTTCTACTGATGGAATTATGGCGCAATCAGGTTATGCACGACAGCGATATGAACTGTTGCAAGGTGGTGTTGAGTTATATGAGTTAAAACCGAGAGCAAAATCGAAAGCGAGTCGTTCTTTGAGTCGGAGCGCAGAAGCAAAAAGTGCCTTACATGCAAAAACCTATATTTTTGATCGCAAGGAAGTTTATATCGGCTCTTTTAACTTTGATCCACGTTCTGCCAAAATTAATACTGAGCTGGGCGTAGTATGTGAAATTCCTGAAATGGCAGAATATATAGCCACAGAATTATTTGATAAAAATATCAAACAGGCGGCTTATCAAGTGACTTTACAAGATGATGAGGTTGTGTGGTTAGATAAAGTTAATGGTAAAGTCATTGTGCATGACGTACAACCTGAAACCAGCTGGTGGCGACGTTTTAATTTAAGTCTGTATTCAATTCTTCCTATTGAATCTCAATTATAAAAAGAGTCATCAGCCTTGCTATATTCCTCATTAAATAAGCAAAAAATGTTAAATCGATTTTTATGTTTTGCTTTTACTATGATGCTGGCGGGTTGCTCTACCGGTGTTAACTTCAATCCTGCTGCCTTTTTTAAAGGCAATACCCCTAAAAAACAATGTAAGCAATATAGTCAGTTATCGCTAGCAGACGCTAATGCCAAGATGGACTTAACTATTTACCAGTTGCAGCATAATATTGAACGCAGTTTGGTTTTTCGTGAAAAAATAACAGCTAACCTTGCCAAACTAACGCAGTATACCGACCAAGATAAACCTTTCTCGCCGTTGTTAATTGATAAGTTAAGCCAAGCTATTAAGACAGAAATTGATTTGATGCGGCCAATTTTAGCTACTGCAGTTCGACATGGCTGTTGGATAAAACATGAAAAATTGAAGGTTAAAAACAGCATTAAGCTCAAGGGCAATATGATTGTTTTAGCAACTTTAGTTTCGTTATACGATGAATATGGCACTGTGTTTGCGGTTATTAGTGAAAACGACAGGTTAAGACGTTTTCTTAATAACGCTGATAGCGGTTATGACCGAGATGAGTACTTACTGGAAAGTCTAACTAAGATGTTCATTGATTCAGATTTATTGTCTTACACTACCGAGTTAATTCAAGAATATAATCAGGGCAAAGATGTTATTGAACAGTTGGCGCAAGGTGATGACAACTTAGCTTATCTCATTAATGTGGTAGAACAGTCTAAAAGTTTCCCTGTTTTATTGGAGATGGACTTCTTTGACGCCGCAAACTATAGACGTAAAGTGCGTCGTCGAGTAACCAGTGATACTTTACAAAACATTGGCCGTGCAACCATAAATGGACTCAGTGAAGGTTTTAGTAATGCTGTTGGTGATTATGAGGAACGTAAAGGTTTACTCTATCAAGATAAACAAGTGGCAGCAGCACTTACCAGTCAGTTACAAATAGGCGATATATTATTAGAAAAAACACCTTTTCGTTTAACCGATAGCATGATTCCAGGTCATTGGGGCCACGCTGCCGTTTGGATAGGCACAGAACAAGAACTCAAAAGCATAGGTTTATGGCAACATGCATTAGTAAAACCTTACCAGCAGCAAATACAAGCAGGCGAATTGATTGCTGAATCACTACGTAGTGGTACGCAATTGAGCAGCTTAGCGCACTTTTTAAATGTTGATGATGTCGCTATTGTTAGAAGTAAAAAATTATTATCTAAAGCGCAATTACGCGAGACGATTTTATTAGCGTTACGGCAAATAGGTAAAGCTTACGACTTTAATTTTGATGTTGAAACTACCGATAAAATAGTCTGCTCTCAGCTGGTTTATTTAGCCTATAGCCATATTCAATGGCCAACTGAGTCTACATTGGGACGTTATACTATTAGCCCAGATAATATTGCGGTAAAAGCGCTTAATGATGGACCGTTTGAGCTGATGGTATTTTACCATGATGGTAAGTTGATGAAAAATAACCCGCTTGAGTTGATGGGCACTTTAATGAAAAATGAATAATTGGAAAAATCTTATGAATCGTTTGTATTTATTGTATTCAGCCCATACTGTTCAAGCCTATATTGGTTTTAAAAAGCATGGTTTGCCACTAAGCTTTATTACAGGTGAGCTATATATCAAACCTTGTTCTATTGCATCATCTTACCAATAGCCTGAGATAGTTCAGGCTCACTGGCTAAAATAGGTTTTATTTTTTCCCCCGGCAACCAAATAATATCGACCAAAGAAGTCGCGGTAATAGTCTCGGCAGAAAAACCAGAGAGTAAGGATATTGCACTAAGCGTTTCGCCTATGCCTAAAACACTGGTTATTGTTTTGCCGTCTTGCTCTCGTACTAATTCGACCGTACCACGGGTGATTATGCCTAGCGCACAAAAAGCCTTACCCGCTTTAGCTATTTCTTCAGTGGGGTTATAAATACTATGATGCATTATGTTATTAACTTTATCTTGCGCACTTTTTGGTAGTTGTTGTAACCATGCCAGCTGTTTTATAAGCTGCTCACCAGAAATTGAGCTTTCAATATTTGGCGCTTTATTGAGTGCAGACATGCGTTTTTCTACCGCTATTATCATGCGTTCAGCTTCGGGTTTATCAAGCACCGCTTGTTTAAGTTGCTGTGATATAACCGCTCGCTCACGATATAACAATAACCGGCAAGCAGAGTATGTTTCTAGGCTATGGATGATCTCTGGAAAAGCTTCTCGTAAACTGGCGATATAAGACAGTGTGGTTTTTTTATTGTCTTCGACCATAATATGCACTGCTTCTGCGGCGCTATCGTTGGGCGCTAACTCATCAATATGGGATTTAAGTTCACTTTGTGCCTGTATAAAACCTCGGGCCACTTCATAACTCAAAAACAATCGGTTAAAGCTAAGTTTTAAGGCAAACTTCTTCATTGTTTTGATATTTTTCAAAGCATTTAACAATGGCGGTGTTTGCCATAAATTTTCTAATTCAGTACGTGGGGTTATGGTCGGCGTGCCGTCAAGAGCATGTTCAACCGAGGAAACTAGTTTATTGGTTGCCCCTTCACCCAAGGTTCCATGTTCAAATTGAGTCCAGTAATGTTTACGCTCTGTTTCGAGCAAGCGCCGGCGATAAGCAGTGATTAAGTCTTCTTCACTAATTTGTTCAACTTGAATTTGCCTACTGATCGCTTGAATACCTGATATTTTCTTAACTTGTGGCCAGTTTGCGCCTTTTAAAAACTCGTCGGCCATCATCTCGGGTAAAACAGCAGATAAGGTTTTATTTACCTCGCCACTCGCTTTATCAACAGTGGCTTGTTTAGCCTCGGGCAAACGATTCAGGCCCAATCTTTTTAGTAACCAGCCCATGCTACCACCGTTAATTAACATGGTGAGCACGACAATGCCGGCACATAAAAAAAGTATTTGATCGCCTATTTCTCGAGGAATTAATTCATTTTGCGCAACGGTTAGTGCTAAAGCTAATGAAACCGCGCCACGTAAACCGCCCCATACAAGTACGATAGCTTTTTCACGAGTAATACCTATGCCAATACGCTTCAGCAATGGCATAAATAAGGCGACCGATAAGCTGCGAATAACTTGCACGCTGATATATAAAATTAGCAATGCTAGCCACATTTGGTTGTTATCAAGTTGTACTCGGCCGGCGATGAGCGTGCCGACCAGTAAAAAGATAATAGTATTAGCAATATGAGCCATCATTTCCCAAAAGTGATGTAAAAAACCACTGACCTCAGGAGATATTTTAGTACGACCTAAACTGGCAAACATTAACGCTAAAACCACCACAGCCACTACGCCGGAAACATGCAACGTTTCGGCAACCATAAAGGCTAAATATGAAACGACAATGGATAACGTTATTTCAATCATAGGATCGTTGAATACTCGGCCAATCCAGTGAATGACGATAAAACCAAAAAACACGCCAATAAGACCACCAATAAACACCACCCGTAAAAAATCCCAAGCTATAAGTATTGGATTTATGTTTGCCTCATTAGGACTTACCACCATAGAAAGGAATAGCATAAAAAAGACAATGGCGGTGCCATCGTTGAATAAAGACTCACCTTCAATCAAGGTTTCCAGCCGCTTTCGTGAGCTGAGCTCTTTTAACAATGCCACCACAGCAACGGGATCTGTGGCGCTAATTAAGGCACCAAACATAAAGCACAATGGCCAACTCCAATCCCAAGGAAAGGCATATTTTGCTAATACTGCGGTCAATAAAGTTGCCACCATCAAACCCGGTACTGCCAGTAGCGCTATTTGTGAAAAAATACGCCGAAATAAGTGCACTTCCATGGCGAAGGCACTTTCAAAAATAAGAATAGGTAAAAATAACCACAAAATTAAGTGCGGGTCTACTTCAGCGACCAGCAAAACAGTCTCATTCATCAAGGGCATATATTGTTGGAAGACACCACTGCGTTGGATCAGTCCTAACGCCAAGCCAATAACCAATAACGCAACTGAATAGGGGATGGGGGTGTTTTTTAATACATCACGGGTAATAGCACCAATTATTAGTGATAACACCACAAATACCAGTACCAAAATGCCAGTATCAAAATGCATAATCCTTACCTATTCATAAAGGACGGATTTGTTAAGTATAGTAAAATTAGCTGAAAAACCTAACTGACTAACCAGCTATGTTGATAACTGGATTATGTTAACTAAATTCACCTCCGTGTTAATAATATTTGACATGGTGTTTTCATTAACCTACTCTATGTTAAGTTTATTTAACATTGGTTATTCGATAAGGGAATGTATGATTTTTAAAAATAGTAATTTTAGTGAACAAGCAGCTTGGATTAGTTTAATTTTTACCGTATTTATAGCGATATTTTATACTAATGGTCTTAGTCAACTTGAAGGAGATTTTGCTAGCAATGCTGGAGCAATTGTTGGTTTATGGGGGAGCACAATTATCGCTAGCATTATTTTTGCTGTGGTTGCTTTTTCGTTGTTAGCCTTTATTAGAAAATTAAACGGTGATGATGAAGATATTTCGTTGATTGATGAAAGAGATGAAGTAATTGAAAACAAAGCGAGTACTTGGGCTTACTATAACCTCAGTTTCTGCATTATGGTCATGATTATTCATATATTTTGCCAAGGTGTTATCAGCAGTTACCCATTTTTTTCTAATGTGCCACCATTGGACTTCTTAATTCACGGTTTGATGTTTTCAGGTATATTGGTTGAGTTTATTGCACGTGCCTCACAAATCTATCATTACCGTAAAGCAGCTTAGTTGTAGGCTTAAATGATTTTAGTCATTATTATTAGAAGTAAATTTGAATACTTTATATGAATGATTCAAATAAAGAGTTAGGGTGAAAAATATGAGTAAAAAAGCGAAAGGTATTATTAGTAATCAGTTAAGAAAAAAACGCTTTGAAAAAGATGAGATGACCCAGCAAGAACTAGCCAAAGCGTTAGGTATTACTCGACAAACAATAGCGGCAATAGAAGCAGGTAAGTATTCTCCGTCATTAGAAATAGCTTTTTGTTTAACTGATATATTTGAAACATCGCTTGATGAAATATTTCAGTGGCAAAGTTATCAGGAAAACGCTGAACAAACTAAATAACCTGAACTAGAAAAACAAAAAATCACCTTAGGTATTGTAGCTCAAGGTGATTTTTTTCTTAGTAGAACAGTGCATAAACAAACAAGCTGTTGCTTAAAAGCTTGTCTAGCTTTATTATAATTACAAATGATAATGTTAATAGTTACTATTTGTAGTTAAAGGTTAGAGAACACTATGTTTTTAAGTTTTATCCCCGCCTGGTTTGCTTGTTGCCTCTTGTACGGCGCAAGTCCAAAACAAAAGATTTTAAACAAACCGTTACCCTTTCAAAAGAGTTGGCCCATAGCACTGTTATTAATCGGCTTGGTAGTGGCTATTTTATTATTTGCTTTGCCGATCGTATCCGCACTGATAATGAGCTTGTCATTGATCTGCTGTTTTTTACCACTTGTTACACTGATTAGCGCTTATAAAAGGCAGTACTTATATTTGAGCACTGCCATAATTTGTTTCATTGCGCTTTCTTCGCCTGTTTTCAATTGGATAAATTTTAATTTTGGCGGTAATGTCTGATGTGGTCACGTACTTTTGCGGGCCTGTTATTAGGCTTATTAATATCGATCTCTGTGGTGTTAAACCTTAACCTACTGTTACCAATCAAAGAAGATACCATGCTGCTTATTGGTTTATTATGCGCTTTCCCTATATGGGTAGGCATACAAGTTTGGGCTTATTCTTTTACTAGTGCGAAAAAGGCTTGGTTAAAGTTAACTATCGTCCTTGCTCCTTCTGCTTTACTCAACCTTCTACTACTTTCACTGCGGTAACTACTGATGAAACGTGATGCCCTAAAATCGCTAACCAATGCCCATGCTTGGGTTGGTCTAATTATTTCTACCATTTTATTTATTATATTTTTTGCCGGGTCATTAAGTTTGTTCCGTGAAGATATTATTTCTTGGGAACGTGACCCTTATTTTACTGTTAGTGATGATATCGAAAATTTTTCTTTTGATGCACTTATTAGCCAAGTAACAAAAGATTATAAAGTGCATACCCATGGCTATTTTATTTTACAGCGGCCAACGGCAGAACAGCCCAGTAGTAATATATATTTTGAAGAAGAAATAGTAACCCAGGGGAATCTAGATGGTGAACAAGACAGCCAACTCGAGGCCATGGCAGATGACCATATAGATAAGCACCTTGTCATTTCACCAGACGGTAAAATACTGGGTGATGGTAATGGTTTTGAATGGGGAAATTTTCTATATCAACTGCATTATAATTTACATATTCCAGAAGTGGGTCTGTATTTTGTTGGTGTAGTGACCTTGTTCTTTTTTGTTGCATTATTAAGTGGTGTCGTCATACATTGGCGCAAAATAATCAGTAAATTTTTTCAATATCGTAAAGACGGTAAAAAAGATAAATTACTTGATACTCACAACTTGATTGGCGTGATGGGTTTACCTTTTCACATTATGTATGCCTTTTCAGGGCTAGTATTTAACTTGTTGATTGTGTATCAAATATCTTATGCGGTTGTTCTGTATGGTGGTGATCAAGCTAAGTTATTTAAAGCCGCGGGTGTGGTCGATGTTCATATAGAGGAAACTAATATTGCTGTGCCAGTACAAGGCATTGATAAGTTATACCTAACGGCAAAAGAGTCCTTGGGAGAGGTCGCTATAACACGTATCTCTATTGACCATTTTGGCGATGAAAGTGCTTCGGTGACTTTTCGTGGCGATGATAAAAGTCAGTTTTCAACCCGTAAAGAAGTGACTTACCATATCGCATCGGGTCGTGAGCTTTATCTGACCAAAAATAATTATGATAATGATATCCGCGGTGGTCTAGCGGTTATTGCCAGTTTGCACTTTGGTGACTTTGCCGGTTATTCACTACGTATATTATTTTTTGTCTTGGGCATAGGTACTTGTTACATTATTTTAACTGGTAACTTAATGTGGTTACAAAAAAGAGTCAGTTTACGCAGCGAAAAACAAAACAAATTTGGCATACAGCTAGTTAAGGCAATGACTACAGGTGGCTTTATCGGTACTATTTTTGCTACGGCGGTAGGTTTTATTTGTGCTAGGTTATTACCAGTAGATTTACTGGATCGCAGTGATTTAATTGGTCAAATTTTCTTTGCGTGTTTAGTTGCCAGCTTAGTGCTTTCATTGGCTATTAAAGCGCAACAGCAATTCGCGAAAATTTTCTTAAAAGTTACCGCAATAGCTTTAGCATTAATTCCAGTTTTGGATTGGTTAATGTTGCCTCAAAAAATAATTGTTATGTTCAAAGTAGGACATTTTGATGTGCTTATTGTCGAAGTAATGCTGTTAAGTTTAGCCTTATGTTGTTGGTTAGTTTCATCAAAGTTATTTAGTAGCGTAGAGCGTGCTGCAGACGAGCAGCCAATAAGTCATAACGATTTTATTGATAGTCCGATAGCTGAAGCTAGTGTCATCAGTTAAAGGCATTAGTTGAGGTGATTAGCTAAGGTATATTCTGATCATCTAGCGAACAATAAAAAAGGAGCCAATTGGCTCCTTTTTTATTATTGATTGTATATTTTAGCTAAGTGTTAATAATCGAGCTAACTACTCTTCCTTGAATTAACTAAAAGCTACCTCTAACACTTAAACTAACCTGTCTTGGATTGCCTAAGGTAATATAATGGGTTTGTCTCGTTGCTATATATTCTTCATCAAAAATATTCTTGCCAATTAAATAGACCCCGATTTGTTGCCATTCATAACCTAGCTGCATATTGACTAAGGTTCGGCTGTCATTATTTTTGTCAAAATTTTCATCGTCTTCGTTTAACCCTCGGGCATATGGATTAATGTCAGCTAAGGTGTCACTGGCGTAGTTGGCATTAACATCGGCGAAAAAACCATTATCCGCAACATAGGTGCCACCTACAGTGGCAGTCCACTCTGGAGACTCTTCAAAACTACGACCCGATAGATCAATCTTATCTTGTCCTGGTATCTCTAAGATGTAGTCAATAAATTCACTCTTCGCTTGACCCAGTGCTGAGTAAAATTTCAGTTGATTATTAAATTGATAATTAACTTCAACTTCAAAACCTTTTACCGTTGATTTAGCGGCATTGCTGGTTTGGGTATCAAAAGTATTCTCAGATAGTTGTGCCACCACTTGTTGATCTTTCCAGTCAACATAAAATATATTGGCATTCGCTATTAAAGCACCATCTAACCAGCTAGAACGCAAAGATAACTCATAGTTATCAGTGTACTCAGCATCGTATTGGAATGTCGTTGCTCTCGCATCATTGGTACCAACACCACCGGAACGGTAACCTTTTTGAAAGGTAAAACTAGTGGTTAAATCTTCGCTCCAATGATAGCTGGCACCTATTTTTGGTAATAGAGTATTAAAGTCAGCATCAACCAGCGGGCTAGTATTACTGGCTTGTTGCACTGTGCCGAGAATATATTGATTTAAGCCAGTAACTAAAGGAATGATACCTTGGTAAGGCGTGCCTTGATAGCTAGCAGGGTCGGGCATCAATTGGCCATTTAATAGGGTAAGTTTGGCATCACCAGCATTTTGTTGCTTTTCGTGATCCCAACGTAAACCAGCGTATATATCCCACTGCTCAGTTATTTGATAAACAAAATCGGTAAAAATTGCATAACTCGTTACTTCACTTTCAGTAGTTGAAGTATTCAAATAACTCACTGGATCAAAAGCGTTGTACTGACTCATCACTAAATCAGCCGTGCCCGCATCTAAACCATAACTATTTTGTAAAAATTGGCTATCTAAACCAACACTGGCTAAGCTGGTATAAGAGGTCCCAGAGACGGCAGTGTTTAGCTTTTCATTGGAGTAATAAGCGCCAATAATGCCTTGCAAGTTTTCATAATCAAAATTAAAACGTAGTTCCTGACTTAGGTTATCAATATCAGTATCATAAAGTCGGGTACCTAAGTCTTCTGGGCCATTATCACCATCCCAGTCATACCCTGAATTAACTGCTGAGTAGGCGGTAACAGCGGTCAAACTCCATTCATCATTTAATTCATAATCTACTGCTAGGCTGATTAAGTCGGCATCATAAAACTGTTCTTGTTTATCATTGTTATTGGTATAACGCTGATCATATGGGCTGCCAGTTTCAGCTTCATAAACACCGAAAGTGCCTCGGGTATGCTTAGCATGGGTATAGCTCAACTGCATTTCAAGATCTGGGATAGCATCAGGGGTAAGCAAAACCTTTAATCGGTAGGTATCATCTTCTTTGTAATCACTGCTTTCATTTCGGGTAATATTGGTGTTAAAACCGTCTATTTCTTTGTGTTCACCGCTTAAGCGAAAAGCAAGTTGCTCTTCGATAATACCACCACCAAAAGCGACTGCCGCTTCTTTTTCACCGTATTCACCTCCTTGTAAGCGATAAATACCCTGCCATTCATCGGTGGGTTTTTGGGTATTTAAAATCACAGCACCGGCAAGCGCATTACGGCCTTGTAGTGTTGATTGCGGACCACGTAAAATTTCTACTTGCTGAGCATCCCATGTTGAAAAGCCGCCACCACTAATCATTTGTCTTGGTAAGGCAGCACCATCAACATAAACGCTGGCTAGATAACTATTTCCGCCACCAGAAACATTTTCACCATTTATGCCGCGAATACTAAAACCATTTGATGGTGTTGCATAAGTATTGGCAGTAAAAGTTAACGCATCGGCAAAGTTCTTTATGTTTTGTTGCTCAAATTGTTCACTGGTTATAACTGCAACACTGGTGGTGGTTTCTTGCAGTGTTCGGGCAATTTTTTGACCCGTTACAATAATTCTTTCAATTTGCTGTTCTTCATCAGCAACGACTTGTGTATCAGCATACGCACTGACGGTATTAGAGAATAATAAACCAGCACTTATTGCGCTCGCGACGAGAGATAATTTCATTAACAACACCTTTATGATAACGATATAAATAAGAATGATAGTGATTTGTATTTGGCTGGTCGGATGTTAACAGTAAGTGTTAGTGTTGAAAACAATTTTGTACAAATAGATGACAAATTATAACTTTTAAGCTGCTGGTAAATCAGGGAAGGTGTTGGAATCGACAAAGATCGTAGGATATTATCAACGGCGCTTATTTTTTCTCGTGAACTAAAACCATTAACCCTATTAAAAAGGAGCCTTGCGGCTCCTCTGATTTTTATTAACTGTAAGTTGTTGTTTTTACTTAAACATCAAGCGATCATCATCCAGAGATCAGGTTAACTAACAGTATTTTAAGGTGCTACATAACTTAAAGTACTGATATACATTAAGCTGTCTACTTGCTTGCCAGAATGTATGGTTTGTTTATCTACAGTATGCACACTGGTCAAAATAAAGCGGCCACTCTCTTGAGATTTAATCTCAATTTGACCTAATTTATTGGTAGTAAAGTTATGATGCATTTTACTTGGTGTGAGCAATGATATTGATTTGTTCCTTAATGGCTGACCTTCAAAGGTGGCAGTAAAAACATTGCCATTGGCAAAAACAGGCACTAGTTCGTAAGTTAATTTTGCCGACGTTTCATTGCGGCCAACGCGGGCTTGTAAAATTCCGCCTTGCAGTTTTTCTTCACTGCTTTTCCAAAATTTCCACCAAGTACTATCATCCATCTGCCAAGGTTGCCAAACTTGATCACTAAATAAACGAGCATCACCGGCTCTGTCGACTAGTGCTTCAAAATGATCCTCTTTTTGTGCAAGTGTAGCAACGGTTTTGCGATCATCAGTAAAAACTTGTGAGCCTGCTAATTTATTAATTTCACTACCTACTTCAGGCTCTCCAGGTTCCCCTAGATAGACTCTTACCGGACCATTATCGTCTCTCTCTAACCAAACTTCATGGGCATTTATTTGCAAAGAAGTGAGTGTAACTAGCGTGGTAAATATAACTGTTTTAATGCTGAAAAGTGGCATTATGATAGATCCTTTTAGCTAAAATTATGAGAGCACTATAGTAACAATAAATCACAGATAAAAACAATTCTCATTTGCATTCGGGTAGTTGTTAGTTTTAATAATTTAATAAATAATGACTTAACAGACCTTAAGCACAGTGTACTCAAACTGCTCAGGCTAGTGCGCTATAGCAATAAAATAGACTCGAAAAAATACAACAAACTCTGTCTTTCGACGGAGATATTCACCTAAATAGCTTTGTTCCCAGTGCCTTTATTCATTGTCTCGGGCTCGTTGGTGACGAGCCACTACCGTTTTATAGGCATATTTAGATGCTTAGTTACGAAAGAACACCGAGCTCTTTTTCAAAGTGATATCGGGTTGTTCAATAGCCTGAATAATAAAGTTAAAATGAGTAATTTTCTTTTTAAGCTCATAACCATCAACAGCTAAAGTGATGGGGATCTCTTGCATAACACCAGCGCCAATCAATACTTTTTTAGGTAAGTTAAGTGTTAACTCAGTATCGGTTAAGGCTTCAACATTAAGGTCAAAATGTAGTGGCACTTGGCTTTTGTTAAGAATTTTTAGGGTGAAAGTATTTTCCACTACCCCTTCAAAATTTACACGGTACAAAGCTGTTCTATCGCGTATTACATTAGCTTCTAATGGAATTCTGCTATCTATTGCTACAACCAGTAAGGCGCTGAAAATTAGAGTTAAACAGGCATAGGAAACAAGTTTTATATTTAATCTATTGGTCTCTTTTCCTGCTAATGCTTGCTCACTGGTATAACTAATAAGGCCTTTTGCATAGTTGAATTTTTCCATAGTTTGATCACAGGCATCAATGCATAGGCCACAATTGATACACTCATATTGAATGCCATTGCGAATATCTATGCCAGCAGGGCATACATCGACACACAAGTTACAATCGACACAATCCCCTAAACCGAGTGATTTGGGGTCATCTTTACGTTTACGAGGGGCCCTGTTTTCACCACGCTTGCTATCGTAAGCCACCATAAAAGTATTTTTGTCGAACATGGCCGACTGAAAGCGAGAGTACGGACAAAAATGAATGCAAAGGTGTTCTCTCATCCAGCCGGCGTTTACATGTGTACATACGGCAAAAAAGAACACCCAGAAAGTTACAGTGCCGTTTAAAGCAAAGCTGAACAGGCCGCGATAAAATTCAACCACTGGGACAAAGTAAGAGATAAAGGTCGTTGCGGTGAACAGGGACATCAGCAGCCAACAAATATGTTTGAGGCTTTTACGGCTAATTTTGTTTATTGTCCACGGCGCTTTATCTAAGGCTATGCGTTGATTACGTGTACCCTCAGTTCGGTGTTCAATCCAAACATAGGCTAGGGTCCAAATTGTTTGCGGACAAACATAACCGCACCAGACACGGCCAAGCCAGGTGGTAATAAAAAATAAGGCAAAGGCAGCAGCCATTAATACACCAGCTAACAAGATAAAGTCCTGCGGCCAGAAGGTAACTGCAAATATGCGAAACTCTTGACTAACTACATCGAATAATATCGCCTGTTGGCCGTTAAATTGTATCCAAGGCATGACAATAAACATCATCATCAGTAAGCAACCGATATTTCGGCGAATTTTTTGGTAAAAGCCTTTTTGCTCTCTTACATAGACACCGCCCTCGGCTTTATAGGGCTTGATGATGAGGTGCTCTTCTTTGATATTAAACTTCATTGATTACTACAGGGTCATAATTAGTAGCTACCCTATATCAATAAACGCGCCAAAAATTCAACTTTATAACTTGTTGTATTATATAGTTAAATATTATGGGTAGAGAATGCTGGGCCACGATATATCATGTTGTGGCGATATGTCGTGGTTTGTGTGGTGTTTAGCGGGTGAATCTTAATTGTCTATTTTTACTGCTGGCGATAGATTTGTAATTTTTTCATACGTGAACGTAAGGTGCTATCTGGAAAACCTAGTGTTTGCGCTGCACCATTTTTACCACCAATACGCCAATTACAGTCGTTTAAAACTTCAATGATATAAACTTTTTCTATTTCAACTAATGGTTTATTGAGAGTACGTGCAGTAGGCTGCGCCTTATCAAATTTTTGTTGAATATGCAGGGTGTACGAGTTGGATAAAATGACTTCTCGTTCGAGAATGTTTTGCAGTTCTCTGATATTTCCAGGCCAATGATAGTCAGCTAATTTATGTAAACTTTTTTTAGTTATACCTTTGATATCTTTATTAAGTTTATGATTCAGTTGCGTTAAAATACTATGGCAAAGTAAAGGAATGTCTTCAATACGTTCTCTTAATGCCGGCATTACAATAGGAAATACATTTAAGCGGTAATATAAATCCATGCGAAATTTACCTTGCTCAACCATAGCGAGTAAATCTTGGTTGGTTGCGGCTATAATGCGGATATCTACTTTGATGGTTTTATTGCCACCCACTCGTTCAAATTCTCTTTCTTGTAATACTCTGAGCAATTTACTTTGCGCATCGGGTGATAGTTCGCCAATTTCATCAAGAAACAGGGTACCTTTATCGGCCAACTCAAAGCGACCGCGCCGTTTTTCACTTGCTCCGGTAAAAGCGCCTTTTTCGTGGCCAAATAACTCTGATTCTAACAAGTTAGCCGAAAATGCTGCACAATTTACTTTCACTAACGGGGTATTTTGACGTTGGCTCAATTGATGTAAATTACGGGCGACGAGTTCTTTACCGGTACCATTTTCACCGAGAATAAGCACTGTGCTGTCTGTTTTGGCAACTAATTTAATTTGCTGTAACATGGCAATAAATTTTGGGCTATTGCCTTCTAAACCTGAACCATGCCAGCTTTCATTTATTTCATCTTGCAAGTAACTGTTTTCTGCTTGCAGTTTCTCAGTTAGATCTTGTACTTTTTTTAGTGCTGATCGTAAGTTGCTATCGGCAAGTCGTTGCTGGCTAACATCACGAAATACAGCCACAGCGCCAATGAGTTCACCGTTTTTATATACAGGTGTTGAAGTATATTCTACCGGGAAGCTACTACCATCTTTACGCCAGAATACTTCATGGGTAATTTTACGCTCTACGCCATCGCGCATAGTATTGTAAATATTACACTCATCGCTTGGGTACGGCTCACCGTTTGCATGGCTGTGATGGTGATATTTGTGGATGTTTTTACCGAGTAACTCTGCTGAAGTCCATCCGGTCATTTGCTCTGAGGCAGGGTTTACAAAAACAGCATTTCCCTCTATATCAAAGCCATAAATGCCTTCACCGACGGCGTTGAGCAGTAGTTGGGAGTCAGCTAAAAACGCTTTTATATCTATGGCCATATTCGAATCTACTTTAGTAATATTAAACAGCAATAACGCATGCACGAAATATCGTGGGTCTAAGGAGAGCTTATCAGTTATGAGTTAAAAAATCAGCCTCAGTATAAGTAGGTAACAATAAATGCTATTGTGCAGATAATTCCTTGGGTAGTAAGGGCACTAAGATGTCAGTTTATCAATTTTATGAGTTTCAATTTAATAGTGAAAAATATCAGCTAAGTATTGATGATATTAAAGTGAGTATTCGACCAAAAACTGCACTACTGCTCAATTACTTAATTGAAAATAGACAGGTTATCGTCAGCAAAGCTGAACTGTTTGAAGCCGTATGGCAAACTACTCATGTACAAAATCACACCTTATTTCAGGTGATTAGTGAGATTAGAAAACTGACAAATGAAGACCTTGTTCGTACCCAACCTAATAGAGGTTATCAATGGGTGGCTCCGACAAAAGAAATAATAGTTGAACAGTGTGCTGATACTGCTCCAATTGAACTGTCTAATGTGAAAGCTAATGCATTGAGAAAAAATAGTTTTCAATATTTAGCGATGGCGGCAAGCATTACCATGTTGGCTTGTTTTAGCTTTTATTTGGGACAATGGTCTACTCAGCAAAACGATGTGCTTGTTAAAGGTGACATAGCTAAAGGCACCAATAGCCTTCCTGCGATTAATGCCTACGCCAAGGGGGTTGTCGCATTTGAAAAGGGACATTATAGCCAAGCTAAACAATGGTTTGATTTTAGTTTATTGGAAGATCCTAGTTCGGTGCAAAGCAAACTCATGCTGGCTGAAAGCTACTTTAAACAAAAAAACTATACCAGAGCGCAAGATGTAGCCTTTAAGTTGTTAGACTCTTTGAATAAAAGTTCATATCACTATTCTTCTGCGGCGGATTTAATGAGTCGTATGTACGCACAACAAGGTTTAGTTTTTGATGCTTTAAACTATGCCATTACCGGCGCCAATAGTTTAGAAAATTCAGCATCTTTTTGTTCTATTGAAGTAAGTGAACAACGTATTGGTAGATTAGTACAGCGACTAATCGATGATAAAGGCTTACAAACTGACAAAGAAAAACTATTGGCAGGTTATTATAAGCAAACTGTGCAGAGTGAGCCGTCTGCAGCTGCAAGTGAAAAAAAACTCTCTACTGCTGACATCTTATGTGAACAAGTAAATAAAATGACAGAAAGCAAAGAAGTGCTTAGCGACGATGTATCTGCATGTTTGAAACAAGAGTCTACCCCTTGGTTATTAAGTTATAACTATCTAAATAAACGGAAAGTCATTAATTCATAACTAATTGTATTTAAATTGATTATAGGTAATTATAGCTAGTTATAGATATACTTATTAGCATTTACACACCAACAACTTTATCTTAGCCCTAACGTTTACCATCTCGTGCTAGATGGTCATTTATTAGGTATTAAGATGAAAAAAATTATCATAAAAACTACATCCGTCATTCTGAAAATCCTGAAATTTAGCAGTATTTTATCACTGGTATTATTTTCTTTGGTGCACTCGACTCAAGCACAGAAAAATAATATTCAGGGTCCAATTGTTAAAAACTCTATCAAGCACACTATTGCCTCAGAGGTTGAAGAAAAGATTAGAGGTTTTTTTCATAACTCATCAGAAATCACTATTACACCTTATAACCAGCAATTAATTACCGTAAATATTGGCGCACGCAGTTTTTTGGCTAGTGAAGATGGGCGCTATATTTATCTTGGTAAGGTGATGGATACCCAGCTAAAAATAGATATTAGTGAGCAACTAGCGCAAGAGGCTCGGCTTAAAAGACTTGACAAATTTGATGAAAGCGAACAATTGATTTTCCCGGCAGCTGGGGAGGAGCTTTTTGCGGTTACTTTATTCACTGATATCGATTGCGGTTATTGTCGACGCTTTCATAGCAACATGACGCAATATAATGCCTTAGGCATTAGAGTAAATTATTTGATGTTACCTCGAGCAGGTAAAAACTCTACATCTTATGAAAAAACTGTCGCTGTTTTATGTTCTGCAAACCCACAAGAAAATATGACTTTAGCTATGCAAGGCCGATTCTCTGCAGCCTCCATATCAGTGAAGGAAAACTGTCAACACCACCTTGATAAACAAATGTCGTTAGCGGCGGAATTTGGTATATCAGCAACACCCACCATGATATTAGCCAATGGTGGTGTTATCAAAGGAGTATTAAACCCTGAACACTTACTAGCCCAGCTAAAACAAATCACCCCGCAAAAATAGATCTGTTTTTAATAACTCTATTTAAATAAAGCTATTTTTAAGAAATAAATATTAAAGGAAAACCATGAAAAATAACGTCAATTTTATAGCTGTAGTTATATTTGTAGTTGCTACATTTTCACTGTTCGCTAGTCAGTCGTTGAGTGCAATTACTTTTGTAAAGGGCACGCACTATAAGGAGTTAACTACGCCAATTAATTCAGATAATTTAAATAAAGAAGTACGTGAGTTTTTTTCTTTTTATTGTCCGGGTTGTTATAGGATTGAGCCCATTATCACAGCATTAAAAGCCGAACTTCCCGCCGAGATACCTTTTATAAAAAACCATATCGATGGTATGCCTGGCCGTGACCTTGTTATTGAACAAGGTCTATCTAGGGCTATATTAACGGCTAAATTATTAAAGCTTGAAGACCAAGTTAGCGCTGCGATTTTTAATTATATTCATGTTAATAAAGCAACATTTAACACTAATAAAGACATTAAGAATATCTTTCTATTACTGGGTGTAGATGGTCAACGTTTTGATAAAGTATTTAATAGTTTTAGTGTCAAAACGGGCGTAAATAAAATGAATAAAGCGACAGAGGTATTAAGACAACAAGGCATAACGAGTGTTCCTACCGCTATTGTTAATGGTAAATACAAAGTAGAAACAGGCGCTCTTGAGTCACAGCAGCAATACATTGAACTCGTGCTGTATTTGTTAACTCTTTAATTAACTGAAGAGTTAACAAAAGAGTTAATTTTAGTGATGCTCTGCTAGGAAATTTTTAAGATAGCAGATGTTTAAAGTCACACATGTTTAAGGTAGTAAAGCGAGATAAAGAACTCATCATAACGATGAGTTTTCCTAGTCAGTCTTATGATTTGCTTAAAGCAGCCAATTCCTTTTTAGCTAAGAAATTATCCATTTTTGAACGTAATAACTTATACAGCAAAATTGAGCCATCTATTTCTTCTTTGCGGTTAGTTAAGCTCTCAATATTTAAGCCAAGTGGTAGATCATAGGGCTGAATTGCCTCTAAAATCTGTTGTAGACTTTTAACGCAGTTTTGAATTGACTCATGTAAAGGGTTGTCGGCATTAAGAATACGTAAACTGGTTGCTTCGGGCACATTAACACCTAACCATTCAATGAACTCTAGGGTTTTTTTACTGCCACATGGAGAGAAGGTTAAGATCAAACGTTGTGGTTTTACATCCTGTTTTTGGCATTCAATAGCATAGCGGGTAAGTAAGTCTATAGTCGCTTGCGGGTTATAAATTGCTTGAGATATAAAGAAACTACAACCTTGTTGGTGTTTGGCAATTAAGCGCTGATGTTCATCTTTTTTACTGGCATGGCGCTCAGCAATAGTTACTCCACCAATAAAAAAGTCATGCTGGTTATCTACCAAGGTTTTATAAGCATCTGCCAAAGGTAAAGATATTTCATTATCCTTAGATGGGCTTCCAACTAACACAACATCTTTTACGCCATATTTTTCCCAAGCTTCGTTTGCCCACTGATCAAAATCATCGCTATTAGATTGAGCAACACTTTTATAAGTTATTACCGGATGATTTGATTTTTTATTCAATAAAGAAGAATAAAGTCTCGTGTCATGGGTTGACTTAAACGGGAAAGGTCTTGGTTTACTAATGCGTGAATTTTCATCTTGAATGTCATAAACAATAAGGCCATCAAAGTCGATATCACTGACGCGATCAAGTAGCTTTTCGGCAATCTCGCTCACTTTATCAAGTGGTGTATCACTTTTAGGTGGTGTAGTACCAATAAAGTAGACACCTCGATTGATATCATTGTATCTGGTTTGTAGCTCTGATTGCGTCGTCAAAATATTTCTTCTTTGTTTGTTTTTGGATGTTTAGGTGTTTAGATGGCTATATACTCATTCAAATAGTCGCTTTTGTCAACCATTGAGTGTTTTATAATATGAGATTTTATTCACTCAATTGAGAAAGTGTTTATTGGGGCGTTCTATTAGGGATGTAAAAAAGCAGGTGTTTTATCAGAACACTCGCTTTTAGTTAAGTTATCGTCAGGTCATCTAAGCTGATTCGTTATCTGACCCTTTATGAAAAGCTAGATTGAAGGATACAATTGAAGCAATAGTGCCAATAACAAGGTTACGGGTGGAGATATTTATTGATCGGCAGTGTGTAATATATTTTTAGTTAAAACTATTCAGTTTGTGCTGCCTTTATCAATGGCGATAGATAACATTGGTAATTTCTCCAGCGCGCTTTAGAGCTCTGGTACAGGGGTTGTCTTACTTGCCAGCGGCTCGGGGTTTGCACTGCACGTTCACTTTTATGAAAGTTTAATACATCCTCATCCCAGGATAACCCGACAAAGTCTAACAAACTGCGCCCTTGTTTTTCTATATCAGAGACTGTGTATTCATAGTTAACATCGAGTATCTCTAAGCCACTTATTTGCTTGAAATGCTGCATAAGTCTTTTATAGCCTCGCCAATAGTAGGCAATATCTTCAAGGTCAGTAGACCAACTTTGTGTTTCATTAAAGTTTTGAGTAAAAATTGATAAGCCGCAATCCCTAATATCTCGCGTACAGTGAATAATACGTGCATTGGGGAAAGCCATGGCAATTAAGCCTAGATGCCAAAAATTTAAAGGTTGTTTATCAACCACTTTACGTGCGGTATCTGGAGAGCGTTTTCCCGAACCATCAAGATAATCTTCAGCTAGTTCATCAATTTGCTGTTTTGACAAATAACTGGCCGTTTCTGGCCATGATATTTTTGCGTTACCAAGCCTATCAGGTGTTCCTGTTGCCAAGTCAGTTAACACATTCAATTCACCTGCACCAAAACACTGAGGGTGCGAGGCGAGTATTTGCTCAGTTAGTGACGTCCCTGAACGTGGTAGACCAACAATAAATATTGGCCTTTTTGAGCTGTTTCCCCAGCCCTGACGGGCTTTGAAAAATTCGGTAGAAAATAGCTGCATCATTCCTTCTATGCGGCTATCAAAAGCTTCACGATTGAATGTGCCAGAATCTTCCCTTCGAGCAATATTGGCGACATTATATGCCTCAAATGCGGCATCATAGTTTTTCTGCTGTTCATAAGCCTTACCTAAACCGTAACCTACGAGGGCTTTTTCTCGATTTTTAAGCTTAGCAAGTATGCTTTCAGCTTGTACAATTTCTTTAGCAATATCAACAAACTTACTTAACTCAAGCAGGCTAGCAAGTGCATCTTGCTTGTTAGGTGCACACTTCATTGCTTGTCGATAGGCATCGGCAGACTGCTCTGGTTTACCAATATCTTCGAACAATTGCCCTAGTCCTAAATAGCTAATATATGAATTAGGCTCAAGCTTAATCGCATTGTAATATTCACGCTCTGCTTCGATAACATAACCTAACTTTTGATGGCTTGTTGCTAACATTTGACGTGACATCAAGTGATTAGGCTCTGCCGAAACGGCAAGTAAAAAACATTGCCTCGCTTCTTCAAATTGGCTATTGGCATCAAGTAACTTAGCTAAACCTATCCAAGGAGCTGCCGCTTCAGGATTAAGTTTTATAGAACGCTTAAATGCATCAAGCGCGCCAGCAAAATTGCCAGCGCGCTTAATTTCATTACCACGGTCATACCAATCTTTTGCCGTTAAGGCGTTGGTATTTACCATTTATCAAACCTCTTATATCAATTCCATTAATTAACTTCCCACTCAGCTGACAAGCTCTGAGTGGAAACTAACGTGATGGTCTTGGTATTACATATTCCAACGAAGTGTCATAGTAACAGTGCGTGGAGCACCTAATACCGCACCATAGCGGAATTTGTTAACTCCAGCCACTTGCGTATTTTCAATGTATTCTTCATCTGTTAAGTTCAAAATACCAACAGAGACGTTAATGTTCTCAGTCACAGGATAGCTGGCGTTTAGATCGGCAACATTATAACCGTCCCAAGTATGCTCAGTCATAATATTATTTTGACTTTCACCGACATGACGGAAACCGCCGCTTACTATTAGACCTTCTAACGTACCGGATTGCGATTCATAGTTAAGGTACATGCTTGCGGTTACCTCAGGGAAAACTGGCGCTGGCACCTCGTCACTACTTTCGATATCTGTATAGCCAATATTAAAGGTAAAGCTTAAAGCATCGGTTATAATCGTGTTCGTGGAAATTTCTATACCTTGAACATCTACTTCATCAGCAATAATGGCATAATCAGGATCATTAGGATCGGTAATTGCTACCCCTTTACGTTGAGTTGAAAAAACACCTGCTTGGAATGAAACTCTGTTATCAAACAATGAACCTTTTGCGCCAATTTCTATACCATCAGATGTTTCAGCTTGTGTTGGCGAACCGTCTTTTAGTACGCGGTATTGAGGCACAAATGCTTGGGCAAAACTTGCATAAACGTTTATATCTTCCGTCACTGAATATGAAGCACCAAGTCTGGTGGTTAAATCACTGTCATTGTAACCATATGCACTGCGACGAAAGTTATTTTGCTCTAAATCGTCAAAACGAATACCTGCGGTAATGGTAAGGTTTTCACTAGGGCGAAGTGCAGCTTCAGCAAAAATTGATTTAAGTTTTGCATCTGTTGATTGGAAAAGTTGAAACTCACCGTAGTTTGCATCATCCCAGCCGTAATGAGGCATGGCAATTTCATCTAGTGATATTTTTTCCCAGCGATAATTTTCTGCGAATTCACGTGTCCAATCATCTTCTTGGTGAGCTATACCAATAGCAAAATCCTGATTTTGTCCCCAAAAATTAGCTTTGTAAGCAAGTTGTGCATCGATGAAAGTCGCATTTAACTCATTTTTCGCTGCATTTTCAGATAGGTAGGTATAATCACCCGTGGTAAGTCCATCATAGCTATAAATACCCCCAACATGTTTATAATCCATATCTGTTGATTGCTTGCTACCACGTACAGTTAATTTTAAATTATCTAAAAACTCATGGTTAAGTTCGGCATTATAAAGAACATCTTCAGAGTTTACTTCACCGTCTACAAAGCCAAGAAAAGTGCCTGTATCTATACCAGCTGGGATTTCACCATTAGGGACTGGAAAGCCGCCATTTGGATTTGATTCATTTTTACGGTAGGCAACACTGGCTTTTATTGAAGTATCATCACTGATATTAACTATCGCGACTGGGCGAATAGCGGTTGTAGTACGACCAACGTGATCAGCGTCGAATTCATAATCTCTATAAGCACCACTTACTCTAAGTAAGACGGTATCTGAGCTGTTTAATTCACCTATGTTGGCATCAAAATCAACACCAGTACTACCGAATTGATCCGCGCGCAGCTTCACGCTAGCAAAGCTTTCACGTTCGGGTGATTTTGTTACCGTATTGATAATACCACCTGCACCAACTGGACCTGATGCGATAGAAGCAGGACCTTTAAGTATTTCATAGCGCTCTACGAACGAGTCATCACGTGCGCCTGCGCCCCTGAAGTTATTTTGTACACGGTTATCTACCAGAATAGGTGCGGCAAATCCGCGAGAAAGAAAGCTGGTGGTACCTGAACCATTACGATCTTCGGTACGGGCAATATTAGGTAATGTAGTTAGCGCTTCAATTGGACGAGTAAAATTACGAAGCTCTAGCAGTTCGCTGTCGACAACATCTAAGGTAAACGGCAGCTCTTTTGGTGTAATAGCAATACGGTTGATTAGTGATTGTTGAAACTTGCTGGTAACAACAATTTTTTCAATTTCTTGCTCTTTAGCGGACTTATCTTCAGTAGAAGGCAACTGCGCATTATTTTCCTGTGCACTAGCACCAAATGACGTGGTAATTGCCAGTGCTAATAATGTTCGTTTGTGTTTATAGAAAGTTAAGTTTTTCATTTCATGTCACTCATGTTTTAAAGTAATTAATAATTGTTGTTTTATTATTTAGAGAGAGTGATGGAAAACTCACTATTTAGCAGTTGAAACTCTTTTGTTGATATAGAAAATTCAGCACTTGCCAAGATTTTTCAATTGGAATTAGTCTATCTCGATTTTTCTCTTCATCTTTGAGCTTGATAGCTGGAATGATACCGATGTAATTATTTGCTAAACCCTGATATCGAGAGCTATTTAATACTGCTTTAATAATAAAATTAATGATAATAGTTCTTATTCGCGTGTATTCTCTACATTTATCAGAAAAACTAAAGTACTTTTACAATTGTTACATTTGGCGGTTACCTTTATCGTCTGTTATCGGTAGTAAGACGGTGATTTTTAATCCTGTTCTTTTCAAACATGTGCTCGCTAGATTTTTTGCATACACTTGGCCATGACAAGCTATTATTTGTCGTTGCGCTAAAGCTAAACCTAGCCCAAAACCAGGGTTAACTGCTTGTACTTGCACGGTTGGAATACGGTAAAAAGCCTTGAAGATATCCGCTAAGTGTTGCTCTTCTACGCCGACACCATCATCGGTAATACTTAGTACTAGTTCATCTTGATGGGTAGTCAGTGCTAATAACACTTCATGTTTGGCATAACGCAGGGCATTTCTAATAATATTTTCGAAAGCTTGGCCAAGCAAACGACTATTGCCACAAAAGAGCAATGAGTCAGGTAATTCTCTGGTGATGACTTTATCAGGGAACTCAAAGTTGCCATCGTCAATAATACTGTCGAGTAAGTCAACCAAGTCGAAGTTTTCATCATTAACCTTTGGCTCTTCATTATCTAACCAAGCAAGGGTTAACGAGTCTTCAGATAGTTTACGCATACCTTTAACTTCTATGGCGATACGGGCTAACATTTCTTGGCTGTTAAGCTCTGATTGCGCACAGGCAAGCGCCATTTCAATACGTGTTATCGGCGTACGTAATTCATGAGAAAAGTCGGCAATGAACGCCCGCTGGCTGGAGACCATTTTTCCTATGCGCTGCGCCATGGCATCAAAAGTCTCAGCGACACGCGTGAATTCATCTTGTCGACTACCAAGGTGTCTTCGAACGCGGGCAGAAAAATCGCCCTGGCTTAACTTTCTACTCGCTTGCTCTAACTGACGTAATGGTTGCATCATATGCCGATACAATAATGCGGTTAATAGGCTAAGTAGAACCAAAGGTAAGGCTATTTTTAATACTAAAGAGGTTATGCCCCAATAACTGCCTGGCCGCATTCTTGCTGGTAACTGCATTAAGAAATGGCCTGTTTTATCTGAAAAAACAACACCCATCACAGGGTTATCGGCAAAATATAAATGAATCTTCCAACTGACGTCTCTCCCTAAAGTAAATTCATCAATATAGCGCTTTGATAAGCTAGTGTCTGCTAAAGGCATTAGGCTAGATTGCACTACTGAAGCCCAAGTATCTTCTTGCTGTTGAATTTTTTTCATATAGGTCGATAGGGCAATCATGTCGCCTTGAATATAAAGTTGTTCAGTTTTATTCGCATAGGCAAGTATCTGTTGTTGATGCTCTGTTGCAATATGACTCATGCGCAGTTCAGTGTGATTGGATAAAAAATCAATTAGCCAATATAAAGCCATTGAACCGGCGACAATAATTAAAGAAAGTTTCCAAAAAAACTGTTTATTCATAGGGAGATCTCTATGGCTAGTTCAAGGGACGTTAGAACTAGGTCATTAAGTTAAATATCAGCAGGTTATTTAAAGCAATAACCCCGACCATGGGCTGTTTCAATGCGATGTGCCGACATACCGGCGGCGATGAGTTTTTTTCTGATACGACTTAGGTGCATATCTAAACTGCGATCGTACAAACTAAACTCTCGGTCGAGTACTAAAGGGTATAAAAAAGGTTTGCTTAATACTTCATCTTGATGGGTGACGAGTGCCCAAAGTAACTTGAATTGAATAGCCGTTACCTTGATGGCCTGTTTGGCATAATATAGTGACATGTCATGCTTATTAAGTTGTAGCTGATCAACCTCAAGTTGTTTCTGTGTGGCTGGCTTAGTTAACTCTGCGGGCCCAACTAAGGTTCGCCTTAAAATTGCTTCAATGCGAAAAAGTAATTCAGTAATATTAAAAGGTTTGGCTAAATAATCATCTGCGCCTTGGCGAAAACCTTGTATTCTTTCTTCTTCGGCACCACAGGCAGTAACCATAATAACGGGTGTATTTTTATGTTGTCTTAATGAAGATAATAAAGAAAAACCATCAAGCTTAGGTAATCGAGCATCAAGTAAAATTAGATCAAAATCAGATGACAATGCAGTCGACAAGCCTTGTTCGCCATCGAAACATTGATGGACATGGTAATGATGCTTAGTTAGTAAAGCTGTGACTTGCTGGTTAAGTGCTAAGTCATCTTCTATTATCAAAATGCGCGCTAGCGGCAGCATAATTAAAGACTCTAAATATAAAATGACCGATATCATACCTTGTTTATGCAAATAGTTCTTATTAAGTTTTACTTGCTGGTATATTGAGTACTTTTGGCAGGTTTATTAAAGTCTATGGCCAGGCACGAACCTTGCCAGTAGGGTAGCATCGCCCAGCAAAAACTTCCTATCACTAAATATTTGAGTGCAGCATCAGAGTATCTATAAATGCTGTCATGCTTGGTTTGAGTGAATCTTTACGCCACATCAGGCAAGTAGTGGTTTTACTGATTTCTTCGGGTAACGGGTGTTTTGTTAAACCATCGACAAAAGGGTAACAATCAAGTAACTTTTCCGGCACTAAACCGACGCCCATACCGGCAGTAATACAATTTAATAAAGCAAAATATGAGTTAATTTCGACAATTCTAGGAATGACTTCAGCATGTTTAAGCCACTGGGTTAGACGAGAGCGATACATACATTGGGTGGAGAACCCCAGTATGGTTGGTTTGTTACCTAAATCGATTGGCGAGCGAATGACATCGTCTCGTAATGCTGAAACCAAGACTAACTTTTCCTGAAATACCGGTAATATGCCAACCCGTTGATCAGAAATAGGATCACAAACCAGTGCTAAATCTAGCTTACTTGCCAAGATTTTATCGGCTAAATCACCTGTTGGACTGATAGTTAGCTCTAAATCTACCTCGGAACAGCTCTGATGAAACTCCATTAACACCCCGGATAATCGTGAAGCGGCAACAGCTTCAACACTACCTAAACGCAATGTTCCCATAGGTTTATCTTGATTTAGTTCATCGATAGCCTGTTCGGCCATAGCTAATATTTTTTTAGCATAGCTAAACAGCTTTTCACCCGCGGGTGATGCGCGTAAGCGATTTTTTTCTCGAATAAATAACGTCTTATTCAATTCAGCCTCAAGCTTTTGAATTCTTGCAGTGATATTTGAGGGCACACGATTAAGCGCTTTAGCAGCCGGGCTGATGCCTCCTGCTTCTATTACACAGCAGAATATTTTTAGGTCTGATAATTCCATTAAAACTATCCATTCTTATTTTGAGAATTTATTATTCATAATAATTCATTATTAATGAAAGTATAGCGAGGTTATAGTGCTTACATCAAACTAAAAAGCACTTTTAAGAGAAGACATGCAACAACTACAACGCCAAGGATATCTGTTAGCACTGGCTGCCGTGATCATTTGGTCCGGCTTTATTTTAGTGTCACGTATGGGCGGCATTAGCGAATTATACTCTTATGATGTTATCGCCATACGTTATATCACCTGTGCCTTCTTGGTATTACCTTTTTGGTGGTTTAAATATAGGTTTAAGCTATTTCAGCCAAAATTAATTATGCTTAGCATCATTGGTGGTTTTGCTTATGCGCTGTTTGTTTTTAAAGGTTTTGAGTTAACACCAGCCTCGCAAGCGGCGGTGATTTTACCTGGCTTAATGCCGGTGCTCATCATTGTGTTGTCGGTATTTATTAATAAGCAATCTCACCCAATGACAAAATGGCTCGGCACAGCTGTTATTACTTTAGGTGTCGGCATTTTATTTTTGCAGGAATTCAGTAGTCAGGGGCAGTTATCTTTGGGGCATTTAACCATGGCTGC
The DNA here is from genome assembly GCF_000764185.1 of Colwellia psychrerythraea. Lineage (GTDB taxonomy): Bacteria > Pseudomonadota > Gammaproteobacteria > Enterobacterales > Alteromonadaceae > Colwellia > Colwellia psychrerythraea_B. The sequence continues at coordinate 109,307 of NZ_JQEC01000002.1, read as the reverse complement.
AGCAGCTTTATGTTGGGCATTATTTACAGTGTTACTTAATCGTTGGGAAATTAGCCCATGGCAAGCAACAGTGTCTTTGTCGGTGATCACTTTTCTACTCTATATGCCTATTTATCTCGTGTTTTTACCAAAAAATGTCAGTATGAGCTTATGGCAAGATATCTTATTACAAAGCGTTTACCAAGGAGTATTGGCGGCGACAATTCAGTTGTTGTTATATACCAAAGCGGTGCAATTGATTGGTGCCGCAGGCATGGGTAGCATGATGGCCATAGTGCCTATACTCGCGGGCATAAGTGCATTATTTTTCTTTGATGAGCCATTAAAGCCGGCCTTAGTAGTTGCTATGGTGTTGGTGAGCTTTGGTGTTTGGCTAGCCAATACTACTCGGTCTAAAGTTTTCAGTGAATAATTTCTGACAAAGTAACTTGACGGTAATGTTAGCAGCCATTTAATAATCAAATAATACTGAAACTTCAGTTCCCTCATTATTGCTGCTGGTTACCTTAAGTTGCCAGTCTTGATGTTCACATAAACGTTTCACTATCGATAAACCAAAACCATAACCGGTACTTTGGCTGCCTTTTACCGAAATTTCGGTAACTTTGTCAGCAATGTCAGCTTCTATGCCGGCGCCGGTATCAGCGATAATCAAACGATTATCAAGGTAACTAATCTGTACTTGCCCCTTATCTGTGTATTGAAAAGCATTGCTGATTAAATTATCTAATAATACTTTTAACATGCCTTGCTGAAGATAAATTTTGCTATTGGTATTATCGTCAACAACAACTTCAACGGCTTTATCATTCAGTAAATAGCTGTGGTCGATAACGGCTTGCTCAATGAGTGCCATCAAGTTCACTGCCGTTTTTTTAATGGAAGTTTGTTCTTCTCGAGCAAGTGATAATAAAGTGACTACCGTTTGTTCCATTTGCATACTGGCATCACTAATACGTTTCATTAGGGCCGCAACAGCCTTTTTATCGGTATTATCATCAAGGTTTTGGCAGTTTTGATAAACTTCTACGGCATTTTTAATAATCGCAACAGGTGTACGTAACTCATGGCTGACATCACGGGTAAAGCTTTTTTCTCGCGCTAAGGCTGTTTTAATTCGTGCCATGGTTTGTTGCAAAGTATTGGCTAAAATACCAATCTCATTAGCGGGGAATTTTTCAGAAAAATTATCAGGAATATGCTCCGGCGCGACGCCATCAACTAGATCAGCAAGTTGCTGCAGTGGTTTGGCGGTTTTACGACCTAATAACCAAGCAATAATGCAGGCTAATAACATCAACACAAAACTAGCAGCCAACAAAAATTTCAACAAACTGCCACTCATTGGCCTAACCAATAACATGCCGCTCACTTCAGCTAACAAATAAACTTCCTGAAAATCAGGTAGGACATATAGATGATAGTAGAGACCATTTTCGCCAAAAAATTCACCACGATTTGGTTGAGTAACTAATGCTGATGTTACGGCATCGGGTAAGCTATCTTTAGAGAAATGCAGTTGCATATTATTACTGCGAGGTTTTGGCCACTGACCTTGCTGCTGATAACCTTCAATGAGAAATTTAACTTCGTCATCCATAGCATTGTAGATAAAACTGTCTTCTAAGTCGTACATAAGTGAGAAACTTAATAAACCGTAAAGACATGATAAAATTAAGGTGAAAATACAAAATTGAGCAACGATACGTCGGCTTAAACTGTGGTATTTCTTAGTGTTAACCTTAGTGTTCGTTGTGATACTTGTTTTATTTGTCATGATTTTCAATATCCAAAACAAAACCAACACCATGGCGTGTTTTTAACAGAGCACAGGGAAATGGCTTATCTAAGACTGTACGTAACTGATAAATATGAGAGCGCAGTGCATCAGACTCCGTTGGTTCGTCACCCCACAATTGTTGTGATAACTGCGAACGACTTACCACTTGTGGGTAAGCATCGATTAACACAGTTAAAATGCGATAACCCATACTATGCAAGTTGAGTAATTGACCAGCACGCTGCACCGTTTGGCGTTTTTTATCTAGCTGTAGTGGACCAATGTTAATGATGTTTTCGTTTTGCAATAAATGCCTTCTGGAAAGTGCCAAACAGCGCACTTCTAACTCTTGTAATGAAAAAGGTTTGGTTAAGTAATCATCCGCACCGACAGTAAAACCAGAGACTTTATCGTCGATACTGTCTCTGGCGGTAAGCATTAAAATAGGAATATGACGGGCAGATTTCTCTCTAACTTGTTGGCAAACAACTAAGCCATCCATTACTGGCAGGTTTAAATCCAGAATAAGCAGATCATAGTGATTATTTAATGCTAACTCTAAGCCTTGCTGCCCTTGTGTAGCAAAATCAAGCACATGGCCTTTTGCCTCTAAATAGTCAGCAATATTACGCGCTATATCGAGCTGATCTTCAATGATTAAGATCTGTAGTGATGTTGATGTCATATTGCTACTTCCAAGTTAGTTACTAATTCTTATAATGTTTTTAACATATCTTTGGCTGGTTGGTAATCAGGTTTTGCAAGTAATAACTGAGCTAGGGTAGTTTTGGCCTTTTCTGAGTTACCCAGCTGTTGTTGTGCCTTGGCAATTTTCATATCTAACATGGGATTATTAATCTCAGCTTGTGCCGCTATCATTAGGCTTAAGGCATTCGATATTTGTAGGTTATTTTCGGCAATTTTTGCATAATAAAAACCATACATGCCCACTAAGGCTAAGTGATAATCTTGCTGGTTTTCACTTAAAGTATTTAATACCGATTTATCACCAGCTAATAATTTTGCCACTAGGGCTAAGGTTTTGTCGTCTTGGTATTGCTCAGTTAGTACAGGTTTAATGCCTAAGCTGCTAACCAGTGCATTAGCAACACCAACAGTTGAACTCGGGTTTTGGCCGGTAATCAAACGATCATCAATAGCGACGTGACTTAACATAATATCACTGGATTGAAACTTACCACCACGTTCAATCAATTTGTCTTCCAGCATAAAATCAAATTTAGATAGCCATTTTTTACCAAATAGCTGTTCTTCGGTATTGGTAAAACCATTAATCGCTTTATTGGCCACTAAGTAACTACCATCATTTAACTTAACATCAACTAGGGCTGCGGGGCCATGACATACCGCGGCAACAGTACCTTGTTGCTGGTAAATATCGGCAATTAGCGTTTTCAACGCCTTATCTTTAGGCAAGTCAAACATAGCACCTTTACCACCTACAATAAAAATACCACTATACTTACTGGCATCAATGTCGCTGGTGGCTAAGGTCTGCGCTAATTTATCCATAATGTTTTTATCAGCCAGAGTTTTAGCATTGTAGGCAGCAGTGGCATCATATTTACTCGCTGTCACTTTACCGCCTTTTGGGCTGGCAATATCAACACTAATGCCATTGGCTTTAAAGACTAAATAGGCTTTAGAAAACTCATCAAATTCATAACCTGCGGATTTTTCTTCTTGGCCATAACCACTGACCACCATTAAAATCTTTTTACTTACCGAAGCAGCGCTAACTTGCAGCGTTATTAACATTAAGGTAATTAGTATTAAGGTGCTTAACTTAAAAGTAATCAGGCTGTTCACTTGCTGTTTTATATTTATCATTGCAGTCTCACTTTTTATCTATCCATTCATTAGTTGTGCTTAGCTTGTCAAACTCAGTGTGAAACAAGTGTGAAATGCTTTAATTTATTGTCGCTAAGGTTTTACTCTGCCATTAGCTGTCTAATAGAGCTGTTAAGACTTTTTCTGCTGGCAAAAACACCTAACGAGATAACACTGATTAAAATAATTAATAAGGTAGCGAACAACCAAGAAAAGTCAGGCTGATAAGTCAGCGAGAATTGTGACTGGTAAATAAGCAATCCTGCAAGATAAGTACCTACAATAGCGCCACAAGCAGCTATCATTGCTGTGATGAGCCATTCAATAATATTAAGTTTTAGACAGGTAGTGCGGTTAAAACCAAAACTCATAATGATACTATTTTTCTTCTGTTCGTTTGCTTCAACCGCGTTAATAGATGCCAATATAACGATGCTAGCCAATAAAATAATGAGCATTGAAAAGCCGGATATCACCTTAGTTATCATGGCTAACAGATTGTCGAATAGTTCGGTCATTTGTTGCAATGAGACCATACGCAAGGTGGGAAACTTTTGCCAAAGTTCAGCTAACAGAGGTTGTTGTTGCTCACTCACTTCTAGGCTCGCCATGCTGTAATGGTTGGCCTTAATATGGGTTAGTGCTGCCGTTGGCATTTGAATCCAAAAGGTAATAGAGCCATTGCCAGGCTTGAATTCATGACTGGCACTAATGGTAAAGTTGTAACTTTGACCAGCGATAATAAAACTAAGCTCATCACCGAGATCTAATCCCATATCTGTCAATACTTCTTGTTCAACCGAGATTTGTTGCCAATTTTCACTATCCGCTTGCCACCAATCGCCTTGCAAAAGTCGATTATTCGTTGGCAGCTGGTTGTTCCAGTGAATTCTTATTTCACGGGAAAAGGTCGCCATACTATCACTTGGTTTGTCAGTATGTTCAGCTAAGGATTTATCATTAATTTCAACAAGCTTAGCGTGCAAATAACTCTTATGTTGTCGAATATTAACGCCGTTATCTTGAGCCCATTTTTTAATATAACTAAGTTGCTCATTGGTTGCTTTTGACACCATTAAGTTACCATCATGATCTCGCTGGTAATTAGACATAGTTTTGCCTAAATCATGCATCAACATAAGGGTAAAAAGTAATAAAAAGGCTGATAAGCCAACACCTAATATTTGCGTACTTTTACTGACTAAACGTTGTTTCATCATAAAAAATACAAAGGGTAATAAACCTGATAAATTTTTTGTTAACTTTTCTCCTAAGGTTAAAACCAACCAGCTTAAGAGCAATATTAATAAAATGGTGACCATCATGGCACCGACTAACATCGCAGTTAATAAGGCATTATCTGAATAGGCTAACGCAACAATAACTAATACCACAACAGTGGCCAGCTTTTGCCCCAGATTACTGTTAGTACTTTTTGACTGATTGAATAATTTTGCCACACTACTTTTAAGTAATGAGTACCAAACCGGTAAATAAAACAGCGCGAAAATGAGGCTAACAAAAGCCAAAGTTTTCAGGCTAAGTCCGTAATGCCACTGCCACTGTAAATTTGGAAAACTTGCAGTTAAATAATGAATAATTAGCCAATGAAAAACGGCAGCGGCGAGTAGGGCAAAAGGTACTAATAGTAGCAGCGAAAAGCACCATTTTACTATTGAAACAATAATGCCGGTGTTTTTTGATGCGCCTAAACTCATACAGACAGCAGAAAAGTACTGTTCTTTGTTTTGGTGTTTCAATGAAATTTGCTCAATAGCAATGGCTGCCATAAAGAACAAAATAATGGAGGCTAAACCGATAACATTTTCTGTCCGTTGCCAAAACAATGCGAGTGGGTGGTTGCCTTGTTTATGAATAAACTGTGCTGCAGGAAGTTGTTGTTGCTGCCAGTCTTGCAGGGTCGGTATCTGTGTTGAATCTAAGGTTAACAAATACCGATAATGGATAAGATCTTCACCAAAGTTAAGCGCTGCCATATCACGAATATTAATCATGGCGCGCATTTCAACATTATGCCCTTCCATTAACCTGTCAGGCTCATGTTTAAGTAATTTAGTGAAGACAAACGCTTGTTTGGCAATTTCCACCGTATCGCCAATTTTTAGATTAAAGCTAGCAAATAAGCGGCTATCAAACCAAATTTCACCCTGTTTTGGACCCGTTAAACTTTGCTCTGAATTGCCGTCAAGTGAAGTTGCTGTTAGCAACTCGCCCTGTAAAGGGTAATTATCAGCCACAGCCTTCAAGCTAATATATTGCCAACTGTTTTGATGACTGAAATTAATTTTAATCTGCTGGGTTGCTACCATTTGATCAACTTGCATAGATAGATCATTGACCTGTTGGTTGGTCAATGGCTGCCGCTGACTTATTTGCGCATCAGCGCCTAATAATCCTTGCAAGTTTTGTGTTAAATACTGCTGAACACTCGCGCTAGACTGAGATAAAGCTAGCATAAAAATTAATAGTATCGCTTGTGTCCAGCGTAATAACCTTTGTTGAGGTAAATGAAATTCTTGGCGATAAAACTGCCAAGCCAATTTAGTATTTTCTAATAAGCTTTTATTTGTTATTAACATGCTACCTCCACTTTTAGCGCATCACCCTGTGCATTTTTTAGTTGAGTTAAGCCGTCATGGCTCAAGTTATAAACATGCTCGGCTTTATTGGCTAACACTTGACTGTGCGTCACCATGATTAAGGCGGCATTGCTGTCTTTACAGCAGCTAAGTAAAATATTGGCAATATCAGCTGCACTATTTTCATCAAGGTTACCTGTTGGTTCATCGGCAAAAATAAAGCGGGGTTCAAAAACTAATGCTCTAGCAATGGCCACTCTTTGTTGTTCGCCGCCGCTTAATTCGTTGGGGTTATGGTTCATACGGTCTTGTAAACCCACTTTTGTTAACATCAGCTTTGCTTTGTTAATGGCTTCTTTGTCGCCACGTAACTTTAGCGGTAAGGCAACATTATTTAGCGCGGTTAACTCTGGCAGTAAATGAAATTGCTGAAAAATAAAACCAATATCAGCGCGCAAAAAATCTAAGCTAAACTCTTCTTGCCCTTGCACATCATTTTTAAAGTAGCTGCCTTGTCCTGAACTCGGCTGCTCTAAGCCAGACATCAACATCAGCAAGCTAGATTTACCCGCACCAGAAGGCCCCATAATGGCATAAGATTGCCCTTGTCTTATCGTGAGGTTAAGCTGTTCGAAGAGGATAATTTTTGCATTATTAAGGGTAAAAGATTGGCTGATATTGCTTAATTGAATATAACTGGGTGTGATATGACTAGACATGGTTTATTGCCTTTAATTACATTAGTTCTCATTAGTGACGATAAGCATAAAAGTGAAGGTGTGAAATCAATGTGAAATGTATTTTCATTATCTTTATGTCAGCTTTAATAGCCGCCCTTTAACAAGGGGTTTAGCCATCAGCCAGTTTATTCTTTGTTATGTGATGATATTCATCAATATTCAGCTAGTTATTTCTTGAGGAATAACCAAGAATAGCCTTATCTACTATGCAGTTAGCACAAAGCCGTTAGGCTTGCTAGCAACGAGTAGAAAACCAAGTAACTAGTTGCCGGCGCTTTACTTATAACTTTACAGATTAACTATTAATCAACTTATATGGAATATTAGTCATGACACTCTCGATGACCTTAGGTGAACAATTAAAAAAATTACGTGCAGAGAAAGCTTTAAGTCAGCCAGAATTAGCCGAGTTAGCTGGCATTGAACAATCTTACTTATCTAAGTTAGAAAATGATAAGTCATTGCCTTCTAGCGAAGTACTGGGAAAACTGCTCCGTGCCTTTTCACTCTCAGTTGCCCAGTTGTTAGAAAGTTTGGATGAAAACTATATAAAAAATAACCTTTTGGTGATTAATGATATTGAAAAGCTATATCAACAAGCGAGTACTAAGCAGCTAAATCGGCAGCGTAATTTCCTCTATATAGCCAGTACCTTTATAGTGCTTGCGGTTACTTTGTTTTATATCGGTTATACCAAACAAGTTTTTAATGAAACCTTGTATGAATACCGCTCTGACGGTGTGGTATTAGCAGGTGAGCCAAGTGATATATTTTGGAAGTGGCGTGAACTGATTGATATTAAAGATCGTAATGAAAAAGATGAAAAAACACGGCAACTTAAAATTGTCATGGCGCAACGCAGTGATGTCTTAGTAAAATTAATTCCGCAAAATAAAGGATACTATTTTGAAGAAGCGGTTGCCGGCGGTAGGCGTTTATTTACCAAAGCCAAACATGATTTACCTATAAAGCAGCCAAGGGCAATTAATGCTTGGTTGCAAGTCATAGGGGTAATGTTATTGATTAGCGGTATCATGGGTTTTGTTTTAGAGCGTAGGTTATTCAACTTAAGTAAATAACAGCTTAATCAATAAAAGGGTGTTAACACAGTTTGTGTTAACACCCTTTTTATTGAGATGGGTTCAGCATAAAAAATAGCAGACGAACAACCTTAAACGGTAAAAACCTTATTCACAGGTAAGTCACGGATACGTGTTTTACTCGCATGATAAATAGCATTAGTTATACTTGGTGCTACTGGTGGCACTCCTGGTTCACCAATACCGCCTGGCGGTTTGTCAGACTCAATAATATGTACATGCATTTCAGGTGCTTGGTTAATGCGAGTTACTGGGTAGTCATGAAAATTGTTTTGCTCTACCTGTCCATCCTTTACTGATATTTCACCCATTAAGGCAATGGATAAACCAAATACCATGGCACCTTCCATTTGTGCTTTCACCCTATCTGGGGTAACAACAATGCCGCAATCTACCGCGGTATGCATTTCAAGCACTGTGACTTTATTGTTAACGACTGAAACCTTAGTGGCAGCGGCAACAAAGGAGCCAAAACTGCGTAAAAAACTTATGCCCCAGCCTTGGTTTTCAGGTAATGCTTGCTCTACTTTCGCTTTGTCACTAATTAAATTAATTAGGTTTTTTATTCGTTTTGTATCAATAGGGTGCGCTGTTAAGTCTAAATTGTAATTAGAGTACTTAAAGCCATTTTTATTAGGATCGACATGACGATCAACGCCGAGTAAGTTCAACCACATTTGTCTAGTAGGAATCTTCGCTTTAACTGCCAGCTCATCAACAAAGGAGCCTAAAGCAAAGCCGTTATTGATACAGGCGACTGAACGAACCCAGCCAGGTCTAACAAAAGAATCGACAGCGTGTTTTTCAATGCTTAAGTTATTTAAAGCAAACGGAATATCGCCAAAGCCGAGTGCTAGTTGATTATCGCTGGGTACTTTTGCTTCAGGGTTCCACAACCAGCCAATTGGTGGATAAGCATTACGGCTTATCCAATGGTCAGCACTGCTTTGCTCGGTTAACTCGGCTTTGCAGTAATTGGCTGAGATTGAATGGTAATAACCATGTTGAATATCATCTTCACGACTCCAAATAACTTTCACTGGCCGCTTACTTGTCTTAGCTAATTCAACGGCTTCAACGATAAAATCTGCCTTGGATTTACGGCCAAAAGCGCCGCCCATTAATGTGACATTAAGCTCAATATTATCTTGCTCATCTTCACCTAGTCCTAATTCACGGGCAACAGTACCTTTGGCCCATTGTGGATTTTGAGTACCGGCCCAAATAGTACATTTTTTGCCGTGAATAACCGCGGTAGCTGCAGGTGTTTCCATAGGCGCGTGATGAATGTAGGGGACAGTGTAGGTTGCTTCTAAAGTATTATTTTCATTATACTGATGATTATAAACATCACCTTTTGTGGCAACTTTTTCGCCTTTTCTCTGTACTTTTTTGACAAGTTGTTTACTAAATTCACTGCTGTTGTGTTTTTGTTTATCACCCAATTGCCATTTAATGGTTAGCTTTTTACGACCCTCAAGGGCAGCCCAAGTATTGTTGGCTAACACTGCAACCCCACCTAGAGGGTTGATACCTACCGGAATACTGCGTGGTTTTAGTGCGATAACATCAACCACGCCTTTTACTTTTAAGGCTTCACTGGCATCAAAGGATACAACTTTACCGCCAACTACAGGTGGTCTGACAATCGTGGCTATCAGCATATCGGGCAGCTGAATATCTTGAGCATATTGCGCTTTACCAGCAACAATATCGTCTAAATCGATTAACTTGACGTCTTTACCAATAAGTGAAAAATCACTGTTGGCTTTTAATTTAATGGTCTTGCTATCGGGAGTTGTAAGTTTTGCAGCATGACTGGCAAGTTCGCCAAAGCTAATTTTTTCACCAGTAGCATTATGCACAACAAAATGTTTTTGGGCTTTAACCGCATTTTTTTGTACTTGCCAAATATTAGCGGCAGCTTGCTCTAACATGTCACGTGCGACGGCACCAATTTGGCGAATACTGGTGAAGTGATTACGAATGGAAGCTGAGCCAGCAGTGCCTTGTGAACCGTATTTTGCATCAGCCTTTGCTTGTACAACCGTCACTTTTTGCCAGTCTGCTTCTAATTCTTCAGCAATAATTTGTGGCACACTGGTGCGGATGCCTTGTCCCATTTCACTGCGATGACACACTAAAGTCACCATGGAGTCATTAGCAATACTAACAAAGAAGTTTAATTCGTGGTTTACTGCGCTGGCTGATGATTTAGCTTGTGAGCTAGTAATAGGTAAGCTCATACCTAAAACAAAAGCACTACTCGAAATACCAGCAACTTTTAAGAAACCACGACGACTAACATTTTCAATAGAATTCATGGTTACGCTCCTTTGCTATCATGGGTAAATTTGCGGGCATCAAAAATTTCCACACCGTTATTATTGGTAGGTAAAGAGTTGCTAGGTAAAGTATTGGCAGGTGAGGTGTTAGGCGATGCGTTATTTGCAGCTAAATCAGTTGTATTTCCTGCTGCTGATTTTATTGCTGCTTTTATGCGTTTGTAGGTACCACAACGACAGATATTACCTTGCATGTGTTCAATAATTTGTTCATCGTTCGGCTGAGGAATGGCTTTTAATAAAGCTGCAGCACTCATCATTTGGCCACTTTGGCAATAACCACACTGCGGTACTTTAAATTCACGCCATGCAACTTGCACGGCACTCTCACCTAAGTTGCCTTGTTTATCTGCTAGGCCTTCTATTGTGGTAATAGCTTGTTCTGCAATGGCTGATATTGGCGTTACACAAGAGCGCATAGCCTTGCCATTAACATGTACAGTGCAGGCGCCACATTGTCCTGCACCACAACCAAATTTGGTGCCAGTGAGTTGCAACTCATCTCGAAGCGCATACAGCAGTGGCATTTGTGGATCAACATCAAGCTCAACAGGCTTATTGTTTAAAATTATTTTAATCATACTGGCTCCAGGTTTTGACAGTGTGAAGGTGTGTTTTGGTGTAAGTTATTCTCTTGTTTAGAATGGTCTAGCTGTTGTCTGATTTGCTCTAAATCAGCCAAGGTATTAATGTCGAATTTTGCCGTTGTACAGGCGATTGCATCTGTTTGTAAAGCATGACTTTTTAATAATAAACCTGCACCTTTGTTACCTTGCAGTTTTATCAATAACGGAAAGTACTTTTCCGGGAAAATAGCGGGCGCCATCAATTGTTCATCACACAGGGTGGCAATAATTTTATTAGGTTGTTTTTTACTGGCGCTGAGTAAATTTTGGTAATGCTCTGTGCTGATCATCGCTTGATCCGCTAAGGCAATTAGCACATGACTGCTCTGTGCCTTAATAGATTGCACAGATTCTGCCAAAGAATGTCCCATGCCCTGAGACCAATGCTGACTGTCAATCACCGAAATATCCTGTGGCAATACCGCTTTAATAACATTTTTATTAGCGCCTAAGGTGACATATATATTGTTAATATCAGGGTTTATAAGTAAGGGCTTTAATTTCTCAACACGATCAACAATCATCGGTTTACCGCCAATATCAGCGAGCTGTTTAATGGTGGCGCAGCCCACTTGGCCAGATGTTGACGCTTGATAGCGTTGGCCTTTGCCTGCTGCTAATAAAATTAAATTAATTTGCATGGTTAACAATTTTTTTGATGCTGTTGATATTGTCGGTGTTATTACTGCTGTTTAGCTCACTATGGAAAAAACCTAATGACTTTCCTGACGCTTGTTCTATTGCTGCATGGGCTTGCGATAAAATGGCTAGGGCAATCGATTCAGGTAGATCGCCACCCAAGTCTAAACCAATAGGGTTAGCTAATTTATTGCTTAATTTATTAGGAAAATCAGTGCTGCTCAATTGCGCTTTATCTAATACCAATTCGGTGCGATGTTGAGGACCTAATAAACCCAAGTAACTAGCGCATGCTAAGTTAGCTTGGCTTTTTACTAGTTTAAGGGCGTGAGCATCGAGGGATACATTATGGTGCATTACTACAATGGCATCAGCTTTGGGTAATAGCAGATTTTGCTCTAGACTAGCATAACCTTCGTTGATTACGGTGTCAGCTTCCTTAAAATAGGCAGCTCTGGCATATGCAGTTCTGCTATCCACTAAGCAAATATACCAACCTAAGGTATTGGCAATTTTAACGAGTGGTTGAGCATCTAATCCACCACCAAAGATAACTAAAGCAGGCGCAGGTTTAATCGCTATTACCAGATCGAGAGAGTTGTTTGGCTTGGATAAAACTTGGTTTTTAATTTGAACGGGGCTTTGGGGAGTACTTCGAGCATTGACGGTATCAATGTGGTAAAAACAAGCATTACGGTTATCGAGTTGGCTTTTTAAGGTGAGTAAGTCGAGGTAATCATTCTCGCTATTAATGGGCTGCAGTAATACTTTTACTAAACCGCCGCAACCGATACCGAGCTGCCAAGCTATATCATTATCATCTTGCATATCGTAACAGATGGTAATGTCGGTGTTGTTATACCAGCACTTTTGCGCTTGGCGTTTTAAATCAGCTTCAAGGCAGCCACCGCTTAATAAACCATAACTTTTACCTTGGCTGTTAATGAGCATTATAGCGCCGGTTTTACGGTATGAAGATCTCTGGGTTTCAATGATACTGGCCAGCACCCATTGGCAAGAATCTTTTTCAGGCAGCCAAGTAGCTAATAATGCTTTGAGGCGATTACTCATTTGTTGTTTTTATGTACTTAAAAAATATTAAGTTAACATAAATGAGAAAGTCGCCAAATTATAGTGTTGTTGTTAATTTAAATGTAAGCAATTAATTAGCGCTTTTACTCAACTGCAGAATGTTCCTTGTCTATGGCGATCTTAGGCTGCCATTCTAACCAGTCTGTATCAACGTGTTGATGCAAAACAAAGCTCAGCGGTAAGCTAGTTATTCTTTTATCAAGCTCTTCATCAAGCTCAGGAGTTGCAAAGGCAATACCTCCAGCAATTAGGGTTTCTATTGATTCAGAATCAATATTTACCCCTGAGAAAATACCCGCTTTGATATTGATACCACTGGTATTCCAGAACTGACTTTGTTCGTTTACAAGTGGCGAATAACGTTTAGCTATATTGATAAAAATATTAACTTCATCAGCCGTGGGTGATAAATCAATGCCAATGACTTTACCGACTTTAATTTGACGATATAAAATAGGATTACCGACACGTACAGAGCCAAGTCGTTTTGTGGTTAATTTAATATTTAATCCATAGGCTAACTGCTCTACCGTAGGTGCTAACTCCAGCGCATGAAACTCATGTTGTGGTGTAGCTTTAATATCATGAGTAGGTAATAAACCAATAAAAGCACCATCGAGTAAGGCGGCAACATTTTTAGAGCCAACTAAGCCAATTTGAGGTTCAATTTTCCAAAACTTTGTACCTTGCATAGCATATTGACGACCTAAATCATTCAATAAGACTAGCGCGGTGACACCTACTTTTTCTGTATCGAAAATCAAACGTTCAATAGTGCCGACAGTTTGCTCTTGATAGACAACCTTGGTATTAACTTTTAAGCCTGTCACATCATTAAATTGAATACTAATGGCTTGACCAGCACCTTTGGCGTCTTCTTCATGTTTGAATAAGGTGAAACTTGTCAGCTCTTCTACCGGTATACCTTTGGTTAACGAGTTGCTCAGCTTGCTGTCTGGGGTATAAAAACTAATACCCCCACGTAAAATGGCATCAACAGATTCAGTTTTAACGACAAAGTCACTTAAACCACCTGAGATACTTATACCACTAGCATTATAAAAACGGCTGGTACTTTTTAATAAACCTCGGTGTTCTTCGTCAATAGTGATACTAACTTTAATATTATCACCTGCTTTATTTAGACTGACATTATCTACTTGGCCAATTGTTATGCCTCGATAACTAATAGCGCTGCCAGGTGTTGCTACGCTGGCGTGATCTGTTGTTAAAGTCAGTTGTAAACCTGACGCGCTGGCCAACTTTACCGGTGGTTTATTAAATAGAGTGAACTGACGTTGTTTTTTACCTTGTCCAAGGTTAAAGGTAATGTAGGTACCGCCGAACAAAGCATCAGTATCACTAGCACCGGAAAGGCTCAAGCTTGGTTTAACTAAATAAAATTGTGTATCAGCTTTTAATATATGCTGATATTTAGGCAATAAGCCTAACTGTAATTGTTGATAATCACCTTGGCTGTTTACTCGATGAATGGCACCAATTTCAATGCCTCGATATAAAACACGGGTATTGGTACTGACTTGTTCACTTGCGGCAATGTTTAGGGTGAAACTGATATTTTGTTTGGCCAATTTTTTGTCAGCATAGAGTGAAAAACTATCACCATTTTTAATCAGCTTTTTCTGATTGTCTTGGTTATTACCTTGGCTGGTAAAAGCAATGCCACCCGTTAAAATGCTTTGTAATGATTGGGCTTGAATATCAACACCCAGTAAACTTGCCGATATTTTAAGGCCGGAATTATTATAAAAGCGACTGTTATGATTCACATAATGACTAAATTCTGGCAATACATGTATATGAATTAAATGGTGCTCAGGAGCAGTGGTTTCAATGGCTTGAATATTACCGACGACTTGTTGTTTGTAATAAACATTGCTACCTACTTGTAACGAACTACGATCGTTACTGGTTAACATTAGGTGTAAACCAGGTTCGGTGTATTTGTAGGGGGGTTTATTACTAAATACAGTAAATTTGCTGCGGGGTTTTCCTGCTAACGAAGGCCTGATACTGATGTAACTACCGGTTAATAATGTTTTAGCATTCGATAATCCCGTTAGGTTAATTTGTGGGGAAACAATATAAAATTGTGACTGATCCGTTAAATAAGGCACTACACGTGGGTTAACTTTTGCTGTGGCGGTGATTTTTCGACTGACTGGATCTATTTTACTAAATGATTCAATAACGCCGATAGTCAGACCTTGGTATAAAATTGCCGCATTGTGATCTATGCCAGAATTCCAATTTAAAGTTAACTCAACTTCATGACCCATTTCAGCTGATTGAAAGTCAGCATGTAAAGGAAAAGCTCGACCATTTTTTGCCACAGCTAAATCTTCTTGATAACTTAAAGTATCAACGGAGATACCACCCGCCATAATAGCAGCTAAAGAGTCGGTATTGACCTTTATGCCCGCAGAAAGGGAAGCGGTAACTTGCACACCACTGGTATTATAAAATAAAGAATTCTCTTTTATTAAATGAGAGAACTCAGGTTTGATAAATATATTAATGGCAATTTTTTTACTACTTTCTATGTAGTGATAGCCAGTGACATATCCAATAGGAATCTGTTTAAAGCTAATTGGAGAGTTTTCACTGATCGAGCCTAATACATCAGTATGCAAAGTTAGATGTAAACCAGGGGTCGACATATCTAAAGTTGGTGCTTCAGTTAAGGCGATAAAGTGATCCTGCTTATCAGAGTTTGTACTGGTATCAGGCAAAATAGTGATATAACTTCCTGATATCAGCGTATCCAATCCAGAAACTCCTTGTAGAGAAATATCAGCGCTGACTAACCAAAAACGAGTGTTTTGGGTTAGGTAATCACTAAAATTTTTAGATATTTCAACTTCGGCAATAACGCGTTGTAAATCATCTGAAGGTACAACCTTTTTCACTAGACCTGTGATTAAACCTTTATAACGTATTTCTGTTTTATTTGGCACTATGCCAGAGCCATTATCAAACTCTATGGTAATAAAGGTTCCTTGCTCAGAAACCACTTTTATCAGCAGCCACAAACCAAAAATTAAGGCAATAAATGGCACAAACCAAATAATAGAAATGCCTTGTCTAGGCACAATTTCGGCATGGCTATTGATATTTTGATTATGCTCAGAGGCAGCAATATCTTTTTTATCGGTCATTTCTATCCCTTTCCTTCTGGTAAAGTGCCTAGTAGATTTCTTGGCAGATTGTTTGGCAAATTTTTGGTACTAATGCTATTGCGGTATTATCCCGCTTTCTTATTCTGCTTTTTATCCCATAATAAACGAGGATCAAAACTGTTAGCTGCAAACATGGTGAAAATTACCGTTACGGTAAAATAATTTATCGCAGGGCCTGCGGCTACAGAGGTAACAAAGCCAAGCTCTACTACGGTAACCATTAACGCAACAACGAAGACATCAAGCATTGACCAAGGTCCTAAAAACTCAAGTGCATGGTAAAATTTGCTATGTTTGTCTGGTTTTAAACGTATGCCAGTATGCACTTTATAAACTAGCACAAATAGTCCAATAATTTTCAATAAGGGCACTATGATACTGGCAGTAAAAATAATAATGGCTATCGGATATAAACCATAATCAATAAACTCACCAATACCCGATAAAATGGTTGCTTCTCTTGGTATACCCAATTGATAAACAATCATAATAGGATAAAGGTTCGCCGGAATGAAAGCGATTAAAGCGGCAACATTCCAAGCCAAGGTATACTGTAAAGAGTTACGCTTACGCTGATAAAACATGCCATGACAACGGCTGCAGCGCTGATGTTCGTTAACAAGACTATTAAGTTTATGGCATTTAGGACATAAAGCGAGTCCTGCGCTTTTAGCAGTATTCATCATCACAGCTCCTAGGAAAAGCACGTTCTAACTTGTCCCATATATAATCCTGATCGAGCGCCGCGGCTGACATAGTTGAGCAAATTAACCATAAGCTAAAAGACAGTAAACCAAGGTTGACCGATAGTTCAGTATCGTCGAGCAATTTATACATAGAAACGACAATACCTAACATAAATACATTGAGCATAGCCCAATGGTCAAGGTGATGATAAGCACGGAAGAAACTTAATAATGAAGGTTTTAAACGCTTAAACTTAAAACAATAAGATAGATATAGTGCGCCGGATAGGCGAACTATAGGCACGGCAATCGCAAAGAGAAATACCAAGCAGGCAATCATAAAGAAACCGCGATCAATCAAAACTAGGATGCAATCAAATAACGATGCTTGATGAAATTGTCCTGCCAAAGTAACGCCCATAATAGGTAATAAAATGGCCGGTAACATTAATATCAAGCCAGCAAGTGACCAATTAAAACTGCGCTCAATAGAGTCGACTTTGCGTTCTATTAGCGTGCAGCCACAACGGTTACATTTGGCTAATTGTCCCTGTTTTAAATGTGGTTTGTCATATAAGGCGTCACACTGCTGACAAGCGACAAATAATGAAGTATTAATGTTATTGTCCCTTTAATTGCTAGCTATAAAAATTCAATAAAAAAAAAGCAGCGATATACGCTGCTTTTTAGAAACTTGCTAATGAAGCAACCAAGTCATTGTTATTTTAATGACGTAATGTATTGTGCAACGGCTTCAATATCAGCATCTGATAATTTAATAGCAATATTACGCATAATGCCATTATTGTCATTACCACGGCTACCATCACGGAAACTAGCAAGTTGTTTTTTCAAGTAATCTTTACTTTGACCAGTAATGCTTGGGAAGCCAGCTTGTTTCATGCCTTTACCCGTAACACCATGACAAGCAATACAAGCAGTAACACCTTTAGCAGCATCGCCGCCGTAGTATAAATTATGGCCTGCTTCATTTGACTCACCAGTACCTACTTTAGTGCTTTGTACTGCAAAGAAACTAGCTAAATCTTTTATGTCTTCAGGAGTTAACGCCGCAACCATACCCGCCATCACAGGGTCGTTACGATTACCTGATTTGAAATCAGCTAATTGTTTAGCTATATAGTTAGCACTTTGACCCGCAAGGCTAGGGTACATTGGTATTAAGCTATTACCGTCGGCACCGTGACAAGCGGCACAAGCAACTGCTTTGCTTTTACCAGCAGCGACATCACCTGGATAAATTGCTGCAGCTGGAGAAGAAGAAACAATGTCAACATTGCCCGCGGCTGGTGCACTTACTGGCGTAGCATCGGTGCTAGAGGCGGTACTTGCTGAAGCAGCAGCTTGTTCGTTGGCACTAGGTAAACCTGAGAAATGAGCCGCTAAATCAGCCATATCTGCTTCAGATAAGTTCGCCGCCATAGGCGCCATCATGGCATCGGTACGTGCGCCTGATTTAAAATCTTTTAATTGCTTAATGATATAAGCATCATTTTGGCCAGCAAGGTTAGGAAACATAGGACTTGCACTAACACCAGTAGGACCGTGACAGGCGCTACAAGTGGCAGATTTTTCTTTACCTGCGTTAGCATCTGCGGCTTGTACAGCACTTACTGAACTTAAAGCTACGAATAGCGAAAAGATAATTTTTTTCATTGAGTTGCTCTCTGCTTGTCATTAATTACGTAGCTGTTCGAATAATATAATAGCTATCTAATTAAAAAATGATAAAAAAGTATGATGGATGTGTCGGCATTTTACACGAATAATAGCGCCGTGTAATAGTTGATAATAAAAAATCAGACAAAAAAAACCTTAATTTAACGGTTTTGTGCATTTTTTTAATAATATTTGTCGAAGAAAAACGCTATAATGACGAAAATTTTAAACGAGTTAAGCCCTTGTCTTCTACAAAGATACATTTAACTAAAGCCGCCTTTACCATTAGCGCCCCTGATATTCGTCGTTTACCAGCTGATTCTGGTATTGAAGTTGCCTTTGCGGGCCGCTCCAATGCAGGTAAATCTAGTGCTTTAAATACGCTAACTAATCAACGAGGTTTGGCGCGTATTAGTAAAACTCCGGGTCGAACTCAGCTTATCAATGTATTTGAAGTAGCAGAGAACAGACGTCTGATTGATTTGCCTGGTTATGGTTTCGCCAAAGTGCCATTAGAAATGAAGAAAAAATGGCAAAAAGCATTGGGTGAATATTTAGAAAAACGCCGATGCTTAAAAGGTTTAGTAATATTAATGGATATTCGTCACCCATTAAAAGATTTAGATATGGATTTAATTCAATGGGCAGTAGACAGTGAATTACCCGTCTTAGCGTTATTAACTAAGTGTGACAAGTTATCACAGGGCAAGCGTAGCGCTGAAGTATTAGCGGTGAAAAAAGCCTTAGCGTCATTAGATGCTGACATTAAAGTACAAGCCTTTTCATCACTCAAATACACCGGCAAAGAACAAGCTGATGCCGTTATTTGTGATTGGCTTGAGCAAGCAGATGATCCTGAAGTTGAAAATAGCTCAGATGTTCAACTTGATGATGAAGATGAAAACATCTTACCCGAAGACTTTCAGAATTAATAAAAGTGCTAATTTAACCTTAGGTTAATGTAATAATAAAAAGGGAGAAAGCATCATGCTTTCTCCCTTATTTGTTATCTGCTGGTTCAGAAGTTAGGTTATACCAATCAGTATGAGAAAGTGCTTACTTCTTTATACGGATGCTATTACCTGCTTAAACTGTAGCTCAACTAATCGCTGATATAAGTCACAGGTTTGTAATAATGATTGGTGATCACCGATATCAACTAACTGACCTTGATCTAAGACTGCAATATGATCAGCATGTTTAATCGTGGATAACCGATGCGCGATGATGATAGTAGTGCGGCCACGCATTAACTCTTCTAAAGCCTGCTGTACATGATGTTCACTTTCACTATCGAGTGCACTTGTTGCTTCATCTAATAATAATATATGTGGGTCTTTCAATATTGCTCTAGCAATAGCAATACGTTGACGTTGCCCGCCTGAAAGTCTAACACCCCGCTCACCAAGGAAACTGTTATAACCTTCAGGTAATTGGCTTATAAATTCATGGGCATGGGCTTTTTTAGCTGCAGCTATCACTTCTTCATCGCTGGCTTCGGGCTTGCCGTAGCGTATATTATGAAAAACATCACTACTAAATAAGGCCGGTTGCTGTGGAACTAAAGCCATTTGTTGACGCAGATCTTTTGGATCAAGTTGGCGTATATCGGTGCCGCCAAGAGTAATTTTACCAGCTTGTGGATCATAAAATCGCTGCAGTAATTCAAATAGTGTAGTTTTTCCTGCACCGGACGGGCCAACAAGGGCCAATACTTTACCTTGCTTAGCAGTCAAATTAAGTGTTTGGGTTGCAGCTTGATCAGGTCTAGAAGGATAATTAAAGCTTACCTGCTGAAAAGAAATTTCAGCGTTAAGGTTTTTGGCTGCAATAGTATTTTTTACTGGTGGTAGAATATGGCTTTCAACCTGCAAAATTTCAATGAGACGTTCAGTAGCACCAGCGGCACGTTGTAATTCCCCTAATACTTCGGAAATAGTTGCCAATGAAGAAGCAACTAAAATGGCATAAAAGACAAAAGCGCCTAAATCACCGCCACTCATTGTGCCCTGAATTACATCACTACCACCAACCCATAACATGCCAGTAATGGCACCAAAAACAATAATAATAACACCAGCGATCAAGGTAGCACGTTGCTTGATACGACTACGACCAATTTGAAAAGCCTTTTCAACTTCCTCGCCAAAAGCGTGTCTTTCATGTTGTTCGTGGGTATAACTTTGTACTGTTTTAATATGTTCAATGGCTTCGCCAGCATAACTGCCAACATCGGCCATAGAGTCCTGACTTTTACGCGATAGTTTTCTTACTTTTCGGCCATAAAATAATATGGGTACTAAGATAAATGGCACCGACAATAAAACAATCAGGGTTAATTTTATGTTGGTAGCAAACAACATAACTAATGCGCCAATAAGCATTAAGGCACTACGAATAGCCATAGAAAATGAAGAGCCAATAATGCTTTGCAGTAAAGTGGTATCGGTGGTGATACGCGACATAATATCGCCACTGCCATTGGTTTCAAAATAACTCGGGTGCAAAGTAATAACATGATTAAAAACAGCCAAGCGGATATCAGCACTAACTCGCTCACCTAACCATGAAACAAGGTAGAAGCGGGCAAATGTACCACCAGCAATTAATACAGTGATAGCTAAGATAAATAACACTGCCTGCTGTAATTGTTCAATGGATTGCTGAGCAAAACCTTCATCAATTAGCATCCTAACGCCTTGGCCAACTGACAACATTACCGCAGCAGTAAAAATAAGGGCGATAAAGGCAGCTAATATATGACCTTTATAAGGGCTAATAAATTGAATAAGCTCAAACAATATGGCAATTTTTTTATCTGGCTTTAGATCAGCCACAACTTCACCGGTAACTTGACTAGCAGATAGTTGTTCAGACATAATATTCCTTATTTATAGCGTGTAATAATAAAAGTGAAGCGACTAGTGAATACGTTAGGGTAAATAATTTACCTTGCTCGTTCAGGCATTCTGAAACACATCTTCAAATAACTTGGGTATAACATGGGGGCGTTAGTGAAAAAAAACGCTAACTTTTTGTTAAAAATGTAAGAGAAAGTTATTTTCAGTAGAAAATTTTGTAGATGGTGTCAGGGAAGTGCTGTATTTAAAGGGCTTTACTTAATTGTTATCACTGAGGTTTAGCTGGAATGTTCAATGAATTTCAGACATAAAAAAGCCGATGATACTTACAGAACTAATAAATAGTTAAGAATTACACCGGCATACTAGCTTATGGGGAAGCTGAAAAATTATTACAATAAGTGTTCGCTTAAGAACAAGTATACTATAGAGCAACAGCTCTATAAAAGTAAAGCTATTTCTAGAGTAGTTGCTCTTTTTTATTGATCTAGATCATTTTAAGTCGATTTTATATCTGTGAATATTCATAAATGATGAGGAGTGCATAAATAAATTGGACTGACCGGTTATGTTCACTGTTACCACAAAGCCGACATAATACATCGATAGCCATAAGCCACAATATATCAAAAAGGTGGCATACATATACTGTTGTGTAAATGATGCTTTAATACTGTTAGCACTTTATTTCTAAGCCACAATATTTCCGAATCGCGTTGATGTCGAGTATGCCATGTCATTGATATAGGCCCAGGTGCAAGGTCAAAAGGCGGCTTTTTAATAATCAGTTGACCACTGTCGACACTCTCTAAAATAACGGGCAAAGGAATAGTGGTTATCATATTGCTATTGATCAATAACTTGGGGATATTATAACAATGGTTAACTGTCATCGAGATACGACGATTTAACCCTTGCTGCTGTAAGAGTTTATCAACACCTCCAGCAGCCTCACCAGAAAGTGATAGCAATAAATGTTCGGCTGAGGCAAAACATTGTAAGTTGAGATCTTGTTTGACGAGTGGATGATCGGCGCGCATGGCACAAACAAAGTGATTATCAAATAAGTGCTGGCTTTGCACTTTTCCAGAACTACCTTCAAAGTAATCTAGCACCATGTCGACATCGGCATTCAATAATAAATTCTCACCATTAACCGTGTAAGGTACCGCATGAATATTAACCTGTGGTGCTTCTGCTTCAATAATTTTCCGCAAAGGTAACCAAAATAAATCAGCCATCCAGTCGGTAACGGCAATACGAAAAGTACGTTTAAGAGTAGCGGGATCAAATATTTGTTGCTCGGCTGCGCGCTTAATCGCATCCAATGGTACTGCAATATCTCGCCATAATTGTTCTGCAAAGGGAGTCGGACGTATACCACGACCCTGTTTTACAAATAAGGGATCTTTCCATGCATGACGCATTCGAGCAACGGCGTTAGAGACCGAAGGTTGAGTCATCGCCAGTCTTTCAGCAGCGGCGGTTATAGACTGCTCTTGCATTATTACATCAAAAATAACCATTAAATTCAGATCAAGATTAGCCATATTATGTTGCGTATTAATCATTAGGGATAATTAGTATTACCAATTGCATTGATATTATCAATGAATCTTATATTAACCATCAATTAGACGGTATGAATTGGTTTTGGCAAAGTAGCCTTATCGGCTCAACAAGGCCACAACTTAACTCAAAGCTAACGCTAAGGAATACACATGAAAGCGGTTTATATTGAACAATATGGTAGTGCTGAAAAATTAATCGTAGGTGAAATTACGAAGCCTAAAATACTTCCTAATCAAGTACTTATTAAGGTGCATGGCGCAGGCGTTAATCCAGTAGACTGGATGGTACGCGAAGGGTTTTTACAAGACAGCGGCGAGCATAAATTACCGTTAATATTAGGCTGGGATGTCTCAGGAGAGATTGCTCAACTGGGTGAGGAGGTAAAAGATATTAACCTAGGTGATGCGGTATTTGTTTACGCGCCTATTTCTGGGCAAGGTGCATACGCTGAATATATTGCGGTAGACGGTGCTTTAGTGGCGGCTAAACCTAACTCCTTGAATATGCTAACGGCAGCAGCAGTGCCACTTGCGGCAACCACCGCTTGGCAAGCTCTGATGCAAGGCTGTCAATTAAAGTCAGGTGATAAGATATTGATTCATAATGCTTCTGGTGGGGTTGGCAGTTTTGCGGTGCAACTAGCCAAAGCATGTGGCGCTTATGTCATAGGAACGGCATCGGCAGCTAAAGAATCCTATGTCAGAGCATTGGGAG
Source organism: Colwellia psychrerythraea (assembly GCF_000764185.1). Lineage (GTDB taxonomy): Bacteria > Pseudomonadota > Gammaproteobacteria > Enterobacterales > Alteromonadaceae > Colwellia > Colwellia psychrerythraea_B. Next base: position 85,821 of record NZ_JQEC01000002.1, on the reverse strand, counting down.
CTGATGAGTTTATTGATTATCGTAGTCAGCGTTTTGAAGATACGATTGAGGATGTAGATGCAGTGTTAGCTGCTGTAGGTGGAAATGATATTTTATCGCGTTCCTTGCAAGTTATACGCAAAGGTGGCCATTTAATCTCATTATTGGATGATTTTGATGCTGATATTGCCCAGCGGCAAGGGGTTAACTTTCAACGTTGGTGGGTAATGCCTAATGCAAAACATCTTCAGCAGATCAGTCAGCTAATCGATAGTGGTAAAATTCAAGTAAATATCGACAAAATTTTTTCATTAGAGCAGGTTAAGCAAGCTCATACCTTAAGTGAGTCACAAAGAGCCTGCGGTAAAATCATTATAAACGTAGCCGCGTAATACTTAGCTAATTTAATAACAATTGAAATAACAGAGGAAAGCTATCATGGCGATTGTAACCCTGATTTTGTTACTCAGTACCTGGGGAATCCCGTCGCGCAAACCCGGCTAATCCTCAACCAGATGCAGAATTTTTTAGAATATTCTGGCTTTACTCTTGATGACATTATTCGCACAGATTGGGCTTTTACCAATGACGTTGATTCAGCTCAATTTGGCCAAATTGCAACAGTATGGGAAGAGTTTTTAAGTGACGTAGAAGTTAAACCCGCTAGAGGTACATTACGGTATGTGCAACGGTTAGGTATGCCAGATATGATGGTTGAATATGAGATGATAATAGCACGATAATAATTGATGACTTACCTAGCAGCATAAAGCCTACTACGGGGGGCTTTATGCAATATTAAAGACAATTCATTAGAAAACATATGGAAAAAAAATTAAACTTAATGTTAATTTTTAGCGATCAGTTGACCTTAAAAGCAAGCAACAGGGACTTGTGCCAAAAATCAAACCGCTTTATGGTAGTCAATGTTTTTTATGTTAATTTTTACTACAGGGGTAGTCCTACTAAATATTGAACGTACGATTCTGTTCCCAATCTCAAAATTGAACATTAGGACCATATCTAAGGTCCATATAAAGTCGTGCATTAAATCTAAGGCGTTTTCGTCCCCGAAGTGTGATAAAAGTAGAGCTAACTAAAAAAATTGAGAAATATAATTTTATTCTAAATTTTTAGAAGCCTTCCCCTTCAAGAGTCGTGGTAATTTTATCAAAGATAGATGAGAGCTCTCCTGTTTTAGAGCTATCGAGTATCACTATGACAGCACCAGTCGTTAAATTTCTTCGAATATAGGTACGAGCCGAAAGCCAGCCTCCGCTATGTGAAACATATTGATCATTGCCAGTAGTGCTCATAAACCAGCCATAGCCATAATTTGTGTCGCTACCATTAGTTAAAACGGCAGAAGTAAAAGCCTGCAACTTTGTTTCGGCAGTAATTAACTTATCATTTCTTATCGCCTGATCCCATTTTAATAAATCGGCAATACTTGAGAAAATGGCACCATCACCAGCAATGCCGTCAAGAAAGGTCATTGTCACATTTTGCTCGTTATTTATGCCCACAGTACGATTTAGTAATCGTCCTTCATTGGGATCGGATAATAAGTTATATACATCCGTATCATACATTTCTAGAGGCAAAAATATCTCTTGATGCATAAACTCTGCAAAATTTATTCCTGATACACGAGCTACTATTTCGGCTAATAAAATATAGCCTGTGTTACTGTATTTCCATTGACTGCCAGGTTCAAATTCTCTATTCAATGGGTGGTCTTGAATGATCTCAAAGAATACCGGTATGGTCATAAAATCCGCATCTTGTTCAGTGATATATGCTTTAGGAAAGTGAGTGTAATCTTGTATACCCGAAGTATGGTGCATTAAGTGTTCGATGGTAATATTCATGTCATCAAGCTCTGGTAGGTGTTGACTAATTATGTCCGAAAAATTCAATAGTCCACGCTCCTTTAAGATCATGATTGCCATGGTGGTAAATTGTTTTGAAACCGAAGCCAAGCGAAAAGATGAGTCTATTGTCAACAAACTATCTTTGGATGCATTTGTGTAGCCATAAGTTTTCGTCATCACAGGCTCACCTTCTTGTGCTAGCAAAACCGCTCCGTTAAAGCGATCTTGTTCGTTAAGAACTTTGAGATAACTATCGATCACCTGAACTTTTTCAGTTAAAGAAAGCTCCGTATCGTCGACGGTATCGCTGACTGAATCGTCAGAGCCACAACCAAACATTGGCAATATGCATAATATAACAATGCTGCTAGCTATGAATTTTTTGAATGGGATCATAATTGAGTTTTTCTCTTATAATAAAACGGCTATCGACGATAGTTTAATCTGTTCTTAGAGCTTTCCAGCAGTGGCTATCTAACCTTTCTTTTAAAATTGATGGCCTTACTCATCAAGCGGCAAAAACTTCTTGTTATATGAATAACAGTCGGTAGGATTTAAGTGTTACCTAATTCCGATACACAAAATGGTCATATTTTATAAGGCAATTTGTGACGTTTTTTTGGATTTTTCGCTAATATTGACATAAACCTGCTAATTAATTTATCTCAGTCTAGCTACGGCGCATACCAACTCTGATCAGGAGGGGGACGACAGAAAATGAGATTGACTAGCGTATCATTCATTACTCGAATATATGCTTAGTATTGGAAATTTATGCACTCCAAAGGATACTGTAATAGACTGAGTTTCTTGGCCCTTAAAGTTTAATTTATATTCAAGAGGACTTATACGACTACCATCAGCAAATAATCCTATTAAGTGATCATGAGTAAACTCTCTATTGCCTGATGATAAATTAGTAAGTGTTATAACACTCCACCGTTCACCAACTTCATTACTCATCAGCACATAGTTGATTATTTCGAAGTCACTTTTTTTGGGTTTAATATTATTATCATTTGGAAAAGACAGTTGGAGGTTCTTTGATACTGATCGGTCAACCGTTAAAACTTCAATAGCTTCAGCTTGAGTTAGCCAAGGTATCAATACTAGAATTGGCAGAAGATATTTAAACATGCAGTGTATTCCTGAAACATAAAACGCCTATGAAGAGGCAAATAATAGTTGCTTAAAATAAGCGACGAAGGAGAAAAAAACAGTGAGTAAAATGCCTATTTGATATTCTTTCGGCACTTCTTCATTTTTTTTGAATATCGATACTATCCATGTTTACCTCGATTGATTACTTAGAAAAATACTAAGCAAAGCGGAAAAATACAGTTGGCTTGCGCTGCGCGCCGTTTAGCCTAACTGTAGTTTTTCCGTTTGAGCGAGTGCCTTGTTAAGCCTTACGCAGGAACACCCGATTTAGGGTTAACACCATAGTCATTTTCATCATGGCTATCTTGTACTAAAAAGACAATCATCACTATTACACCGATAAGTGGAACTAAATAAATTAACTGCCACCATCCAGAGCGTCCGGTATCATGCAATCTTCTAGCGCCAATACTAAGACTTGGAATTAGCAGTCCAAGGCCTACTAACATTGAAATAACATCTAATCCAAGTACTGCGAAAACGACTTGGATAATCATATAAATAAGTATGAACATCCAGTACTCTTTTCTACGTGCTCGACCTGTGAAGTCAGCATATTTTTTCAGTGCGCCTACAAAATAATCCATTTTGGACTCTCCTTGTTGTTGATAAAATTTTTAAAAACCTAACGCTTATTATGAAGGCTTCTCAGTAATGTTCGCCCTATAATATTTATTAAATCAATATTAATATCCCATAGTTTCAAAGCTTTAGAAACAACAAATATTTTATTTTTGTTAGAGTTTGGATATGACTGAGCAACCTCAGTTATATCCAATATAGGATTTAATATAATTATTCGTAATATCAATGGATTATAAGTCAAACAGCTGAATTACTGAGACTGTTCAGTAACATTACATGGTTTATTCATTAGAAAAGGTATGGTAAAAATTGAGACTAATTTATCCTTTTAGGCTCTTAGTTGTTATTGGTGTAGCATTTGGAATATCCACAGGTAAACTTGTGCTTTGATCTGAAATTATTTCTGGTGATTTTTATACTGACTTTTCATAGGCAGTTAATAACCATTTAATAACTTCATTATCAATATCAGCAATGCTCTGTAGTTGGATTCTATGTGTGCACATGGTTCCAAATGGCCCAGATCCCTCCAACCTACCTTGTACTTCAACACCTTGTAGTTTTAAGCCTAGATCTATTCTTGTTTTAGTTGCCGGTTTTATTAAGGCGAATTGTTTTTTTCTAATTAAACTGACACTAGCCTTTTTTGGCGTAATGACAACATCATCACCAAATGTCTCTACCGTTGAAATTAGCATTTCATATAGTGCTTTAAGTGACTCTTTACCTTTGTATTGATTTGCAACTAGATCTTCGGGCAATTCATTTTTTTGTTTAGATAACGTGACTATAGTATTGGCAAATCCATGGCTTACACCATGTGTCGTTTTTAAAAAAGTGACTGCCACTGCATGTTTTTCGACATTCTCTTTATCTAATATTTTAAGCCACTCTGCTAGCGTCTTACCTGTTTTTTCAGGCATATTATTAATCATCGTTTGCAGTGCTTGGTCCATATTATTCACCTTTTGATTTAAACGTAATCATAGTAACTATTATTTTGGCCAGTTAAGCCGCTTGTAATAAAAATTTAGTCAAACAATATCCAGATCCTTTCATCGGAGTTGGTATATGCATATTTAAGTTCCAATAAATGGCCGGCTAAGTCTGTTGTATTTACGTCAGTATTTAGCCATGAACTTTCATCAGACCAATGTCCAGCTATCTCTTTCAGACTTTCATCGTCGATGGTAGATAAAGTCTCCGAAAAACTAATAGATAACAACCACAGGTTGTCAGTTTGAGCAGAGCTACCACTTTTAAAGCAACTGAGTAGTTCGCTAATATTATCTTTAGTAAATTGCCCTCCACCGAGGATAGTCTCTTCTGGGATTTCTTCAATGTGATTGCAAGAGTCATCAGCTGTTTTTGTAAAGAAGGTTGCCTGCATATTTATCCTTTAGGTCTTTATAAAGCCGAAATAACCGGCTAGTTTATTGATTCGTTAATGGTTAGGTAAAATTGTTCGCAGCAGAAAATGTAGCCAACAGCTACAAGTATTGTCTTGATTGGCCTGTTAAGCTAAGGTGCAACATCCCATCGGAAAAGGCCCTTGATATCGATATTGGCACCTAAACGCTGATAAAACTTTATTGCACCATGGTTATCTTGTTCAACTTCCCATTTAATACGACTAGCACCATTAGCTAAGCACACTTCTTTTGCTTTAAACATTAACTCTTCACCTACTTGCTGTCCACGGAACTCTTCCCAGACAAAGACATCATCAATATTCATATAACTCGAACCTAGCCAAATAGAATAATTCCATGTATATGAACAATATCCAGCAGTTTTACCATTAACTTCTGCTAACAACACACCAAAAGATGGGTTAGTAGCAAAACCTGAATTTATTAATTCTTGTTTATTGGTTTTCACATATTGTTCTTGGTCATGATGCTTGGCTATAGCAAGAATCAAATCATAAACTTTGTCGATATCTGACACTGTTGCTTGTCTAACCGTAACCATTTAAATCTCCTAGTCAATTTAATGCTATTAACTTTATATTACGCCAAATAAACTAGTGCAAGCAATGCCGAAAAAGAACAACCATGATAAGTGTTTACCACGAGAAAACAGCAATGATACAAGTCCACTTATTGTGAATACGACAGCAATTGTGATGAGAATTTCTGTACGAATATTACCGCTTGGGTTAGAAAGAAAATACAATATTGCTGCAAATCCCCACCAAGCTAGCGTTGTTAGGTGCCAAGCAAACCTTAAAATACGTTTAGTAAACCAATCGCTACCAAGTAGCTTGGGCAAGTTATCACGTTTAAATAAACGCATCAAAATGAATTTTTCACCTAAATATGAATGAATAAAACCAATAAAAATAAGTAGAAAAGCACCGATGAGCAACATAACTATCACCATACTGAAAATTAAATTTGATTATTAAAGCAGTTACTCGATGGGCTTCAATCGGTAACCTAATATGCGACATCACCACACTAATTCGTCTAATTTCTTCATGAAATACTACATCGCTATAATGGCTAATTGATAGTTGATTGAAGGTATAACGAAGTAAAATAAAAACTAGTGCAAATATCTGTTATTTTTCCTTTTTTCTATTCTGTTCCATTTTTTCGACTTTATCATTTAACGCGGCAAGTGACTTTTGAATATCCATTAAAACAGGGTTAGATTTAGAGTGGTTTCTTATTTCTTCTTCACGAAATCCAAGCCTTGAATCAAGGTAACCAATTGCCAAAGATAAAAGAACAAATATCATCAAAATGATAGGTACGGCAACCATAGGGCTGGTAAATACAAACTCTGTTACGGGATTATCGCCTAGCGACTTTATAAATACGAAAATTATAAGCAAAAACTGTACATAACCAATATACATTTTTGAGCGATCTATATAGACCTTCCATCGAATTAAAGACTTTTTGTTAAACCGTGAATTCAAGATAACTCCTAGATACATAATGCCCATTTAGGGCTGATTATTTTTTGTTGAGTACTGTCTACCAAGGGGATGTAAGATCAAAACAAGATCGAGTAACTATAAAGTGCCGGTATATTTTCTTGTTAACTGTTATAGACATCTCATTGTTTATTATTCTTATGATGCAGTTTGTTTTAAACCAAGCGACATCATAAGCGGCAGTGTATTTTTGGGTAAACTACAATCTAATAAAATAGGGGATGGCGATTAAAATAATACCAACGACTAGTAGCATAAGCACGCTTGTCATGAAATATGGGAAAATAAAAAGTGCCAATCCTGTGCATAATGGCACAATAGCTCCCTGCTTTTTTCCATACAAGAAAAAACCAATGCCTATACCACCAAATAAAACACTCCAAATCATTATCGATGAACTATCCATTTATAAACCCTGCCAATTGTTATGTGTGCTTGTTTGTTTTTTTATGCCACAGCAGACATATCGATAATGCCAATAGACCGCTAAGATAGGTTGCGAGTAAAGGAATTATTGTAAGTTGGTATGCATGTTCATAATCTTCTGGGTAGTAGGAATCACCCGCTAAAATCCAAGCTGAAATGGCGCCTACAATTAACCAAGTAACTGCGGCTATTTTTTTATGGCTAGGTGCTGTGGCATAACCAGAAATAACTACAAAAAATGCAGCAACAGAGCCAATAATGGGTTTTTTCCAAACGCTAGCTAAATCAGCAAGAAACCCCGCAGCGAACGCTGAAACTATAAATATAATAATTACTATCGCAATTGAAAAAATAAAACCCTTAACTTGATTCATACAGTGGCCTTAATAATTAGTTGATTATACGTAACTCTTGATCGCTTCAAATGCTTTTACTGCCCTAGTAGGAATAAACTCGGCTACATCGTAATTTGCTACACTAGCAATACAAAAGGGATCTGCTTGAGTCCACTTGGACTTTATTCGATGCCTTAACTAAAAGGATGCCACCGTGGCGTGTAAATTTATGGCCGGAAGCAATAAATTGATCTGATATTACTATTTCTTAAATAGTTTTAATAACTTTGCTTTAACGCTGCGCCAATGGGTTCTTGGTATTTTAGGTGCTAATTGCAATAACTGCTGATAGTCCTTAACCGATAAGTTAACTTCACCACCGTGTGCAAGAATAATGCTATCAGGCTGCAATGCGATTATTTTATGCAGGGAAGCGCGGTAACGATTGGGGTAAAAAATGGGGAAGGGCGGAATAAATTTATTTCTAACTTTTACCATTAAATCGGCGACATAAACTTTATTGCTAGGTAAGTGATGTAGAGACAAGTCCCTATCCGTATGGCCTTGAGTTGATAGGACAATCCATTCTGGAAAACCTGGCAATGATTCGCCATCATCAAGTTTATAATCCGCAATCAACTGGCTCGAATACCAAATTTTACGACGGGGTCTTTTCATTCGCTTAGCTACCCACTTAGTGAGGAACATGTCAGTAAGATGCATAAGTCGCCCATCTAAACCAGAATACCACTGGCCATTAACATTGGCAGTCGCTATTTTACAGCCAGTAATTTTACGTAGTTTATTAGCAGCACCGGCATGGTCTGGGTGCATATGTGTTACCACTACTAACGTTAAATCATTAAAAGGGCGTTGCAAGGAGTCGGTAATGAAATGCTTGAGCAGTGAAATATCTGAGCGACAACAGCCATCAAGTAATAATAACCTGTCAGGATACTCTGCGAGCAAGATTGTTTGTATATGGCCATCAAGGTGATGTAGTTTCATAATGAAAAATGCAAATGGTTAATAAGCTATTTGAACAATTATGTCACAATAAATATAGTTTTATTTATTGTTTATCGAGGGAGATATTTCGATAGGTGCCAACCAAGTTTATGCTAATGTATTGGGAAAATTATTTATAAAAAGAATAATAAGATGAACAGCCCCTTGAACTTCAAACCGCTATTGCTGACTTTAGTTGTGCTCAGCTTCTTAGCCACTTTTCTGAAAACTCAATATACCAGTACTATTGATCCCGTTCCGGCGAATGCGCCAGACACTGTATTTTCAAGTGAGCGAGCATTCCAGTATTTGCAACAGCTTACTAAGGAGCAAGTACCACACCCGGTAGATAGTTTGGCTAATAGGGTTGTAGAGCAACGCATTGTCAGTCTTTTGACTGAGTTGGGCTATCAGCCTGAAATTCAAGAGGCCACTATTTGTCGAGACTCTTCACGAGGATTCGCTCGTTGCGCTAAAGTCAGAAATATCATTGTCCATATTCAAGGTAGTAGCGTAGCTAAGGGGATTTTATTAGCGGCTCATTATGATTCTGTACCTGCGGGCCCGGGTGGCAGTGATGCTGGCGCCGCAGTGGGTACGCTTTTGGAGACGGCACGACTGTTAACACTTACCGAGCCTCCACTTAATTCGATTGTTTTATTGTTTAATGAGGGGGAAGAGTTTGGTCTATTTGGCGCACAAGCTTTTATGGAACAACATCCACTTGCTCAGCAATTAACACTGGCCATCAATATTGAAGCGCGTGGTAGTACCGGTAAAAGCGTTATGTTTGAAACGGGAGAAGATAGTGGTTGGCTTGTTGAGCAATATAGTAAAACCACGCCCGCGCCTTTAAGTAGTTCGCTGTTTTATGAAGTCTATAAGTTTTTGCCTAACGATACCGATTTAACCATATTTAAAGAACATGGCTTACAAGGACTAAATTTTGCTCATGCAGACAGGTTACCTCATTATCATACGCCATTAGATAATCTTGAAAATCTCGATCGAGGCAGCTTGCAGCATCATGGTGACAATGTTTGGGGCGTGTTAACGCAGATCAAAGATGTGGATTTAAGTAAAGTGGCATCAGGAAACCTAGTCTATAGCGATATCGCCGGCCTTTGGATGGTGAAATGGAGTGAGAGCACTAGCCTTGCTTGGTCAATCGCTTTATTAGTTGTCTTTAGTGCGCTGTGGTATTTGTTTAAAGTGCGGTTACAGTTGAGCGCTAAACAACAGGCGAAAGGGCTTTTGGCTTGCTTGTTGGTTCTGGTTAGCTCTGGCCTGATGGGGTATTTGGTATTACAGTTAGTCAGACTGTTTAGTGGCCATCAAATGCCTTGGCACGCTAATCAATTACCAATGCAGTTATCGGTTTGGTTTGCTGTCTTACTTTGTGGGCTGGTTGTAGGTCGCTTAACTGTTCGAAACCTTAGCGCAGTTAATGTCGTTAGTGCAGTGACCTTGCTCTTGAGCGTGTTAAGTCTAACAACGAGTATTTACTTAACAGGGGTGAGTTATTTATTCCTTATTCCAGCATCAATGGGCATGGTCACTTTACTACTATTTAGAGCTGTTACCGGTAATGAATTACCTAAAGAATTGAACAATACAGGACAACAAGGCATTGTTAATACAGTTGCACAACCACAATTTTCGCCCCTAAAAATAGCCTCGTTAATAACTCTGGCTCTTGTCATCGCAATTATGTTCATGCCAATTGCCTACGTATTAGAGTTAATGGTGGGTTATGGTATGTCAGTGGCTATTGCTGTGGTGTTAGCGTTTATTGTTATAGCGCTGTTACCACTGTTAACCTTTGACTCAACTCAGTCTAATAACCTGTCTAGGTTAGTGACCGTCATCATTGCATTTAGTGCTAGTGCATCAGTGGTTTGGACTAGCACCCAAGCTACCTTTACTTCATGGTTGCCACAACGCTTGAATATTCAGTATGTACAAAACCAACACAACGAAGCATTTATTACCACAGGAAGGACCGCAAAAATATTGTCAGATTCGTTAGTTTCATCACTGGGAAAAAACAACTCACAGCCGATAAAAAATGTCGAAGTCTTCCCTTGGAGTAAAAGGAAATATCAGACAACTGCTGTCACCTCATTAAATAAAATCGCGCCAGTATTTACCGTGTTATCGAAAGAATTCAACACCAATGGTTTACAAGTGAACGCGCAACTTATTACTGAACAAGTGAATGATGAAAATTCTCAGCTCAGCGATGTTAAATTGTATATTCCGGTTGAGTCAGGATTACAATCAATAGAGGTTGGCGATTACAGCTTAAGTTATCAGGATGATAAACGTAGTAGGAATGGCTTTTACGAATATCACTGTCGAGGCATCAGTTGTGCAAACATAACCATTACCCTGAATTATGGTGAGCAAGTTAATCAGTCTCTGGATAACCAGGCGAAAAGCGTTTTGGTTTTATCCGCTTATAGCGGCTTACCACAGACATATAGTTCGTTCATTTCTGCCCGTGGTGATAGTAGCGTGCCATCGCAAAATGGCGATCAGTCCATTGCATATAAAAAATTTGAGTTTTAACTATTTTTGATGCTGTTATTTATTAAATCAATAGTGGTCAGAACTGCTAGTTAGTTATTTTTAATTAATAAAAAAAGCCACAAAGATTAATCACTCTGTGGCTTTTTGATTTTTCGGGTACAACTTACCGCGTTAGTAGCCAAAGTTTAGTAAGGCCAGTACAGTTTTTATCTAACAAACTTTATTGAGCGCCTCTTCTGATACTTCAAATTCATGTTCGTCTAACTTATGTCTTTTCTCAGCTAATAATAAATAAAAGCTAGGTAAAATAAACAAAGTAAAGAGCGTACCAATAAACATACCGGCAACTAAAATAATACCAATACTATTACGCGCTTCTGCGCCCGCGCCAGAAACAAGCACTAACGGAAAGTGGCCTAATATTGTTGCTGCTGTAGTCATCAAAATAGGGCGTAAACGTGTCGTTGCGGCTTCAGTGACCGCGGCCAGTTTATTCGCTCCTAACTCTTGTGCATGGTTGGCAAACTCAACAATTAAAATACCATTTTTAGCGATTAAACCAATTAGGGTAATTAAACCTATTTGTGAATAGATATTAATGGTGGTTAACTCCATGTATGGGATTAACAAGGCGCCAGATAATGCTAACGGTACACAGCCTAGCAGCACAACTAACGGGTCTCTAAAGCTATTAAATTGTATGGCCAATACCAAGAATACAATCAATAGCGAGATAGCTAATACCATAATTAAGGTATTACCCTCTTGGCGTAACTGACGCGATTCACCTGCGTAATCAATAGAGTAACCTAACGGCAATATCTCTTTAGCCTTACTCTCAATAGCTGATAAAGCTGCTTCTTTACTTGAACCTGGGGCTGCAACACCATAGATTCTAAATGAAGCTTGCTGAGCAAAAGTACCGAGTGCTCTAGGTACTGTTTTCCACTTTAACTCAGCCACGGCAGAAACAGGCAATAGTTCACCTGTAGGTAATTTAATATTTAATGATAAAATAGCCTCGGTTTTACTGCGAACTTCATCATTAACGATAGGTATAACGCGATACGCTTTACCATTAGCATCAAAGCGATTGACAAAATTACTCGATAATAAAATGCCTAGCTGTTCACTTATTTGACCCACAGTCATACCTAAATCAGCAATTTTCTCACGATTTAGTTGTAACTCGACTTGTGGCAGATCTATTTTTAAGTCGGTATCAGCGTAAAGGAATTGGCCACTAGCAAAGGCTGCACCAACCAGTTGATCGGCATATTGCTTCATTTCACTGTAAGGAGCTGATGCCTTAACAATCATTTCCACTTCAAATTGCCCTGAACTCGGTAATGAGGCCGGTAAAATAGGAAACATATTTAGCCCAGGTATTTGTGCTAATTTTCCATAAATTTGTGGCACTAATGATTGGGCGCTATAGTCGCGTTCATCAGCATTGACTAATTCCAAACCGCCAAAACCACCACCACCGAAAATTATTTGCCAAATTTTCTTGCCACCTTCAATTTCTTGTAAGCTTTCAACAACAGGATTCATTTGTGCGACGTTGTATTCGAGTGACGCATCAGGCGGTGATTGAATAACAAACATAACCATGGCTTGATCTTCTACTGGCGCTAGTTCTTTTTTCGAGTGTAGATAAAAAGGCACTGTCAGCAGCGATACAACGATGGCAATTAGGAATACTTGCCCTTGCCATTTGAATATCTGCGTTAATAATTTAGCGTATCGTCGTTGTATTTTTTCAAAAAGATGATTCACTTTGCTAGTAAACCAACCTTCCTCACCTCCTTTAGGGGAGGCATAAGCACTCATAATCGGCGATAAGGTAACGGCGACAATACCGGAAATAATGACCGCTATAGCTAGAGTAAAAGCGAATTCTTTGAATAAAACACCAGTCAGGCCAGATAAAAAGCCAATAGGCGCATAAACAGCCGCTAGCGTTAAAGTCATTGAAATAATAGGTACAAGCAGTTGGCGTGAACTAATAAGCGCCGCATCAAATTTCGACATACCTTGACGCATCAAACGAGCAACGTTTTCAACCACCACAATGGCATCATCAACCACTAAACCAACCGATAGTACGATAGCTAACACGGTTAATAAATTAAGTGAAAAGCCCATCATAGACATGGCGGCTATGGCGCCTAAAATAGAAATAGGTATGGTGATTAATGGCACTATCGCGCTTCTAAATGAACCCATTAATAACAGCACAACTAAGCCTACTAAAATAACAGTCTCAGCTAGGGTAGTAAAAATTTCACTCAACGCATCACGCATATACAAAGTGCCGTCATAAGCATAATCAATAGAAATACCATACGGAAGGGTTTGATTTAGCTCTGCTACTTTCTCGTATAACCTATCGCCAATGGCAATTTCATTGGCGCCAGGTAATGGCCAAATAGAAATATATACGGCATCTTTATCGTTTAATCTGGCGGTAACGCTGCTATCTTCTGCGGCGAGTTCAATTTTGGCGACATCTTTTAAATAAATATTAGCGCCATCTAACTTACTGATAACCAACTGTTCAAATTCATTAACACTGCTTAGCTGAGTATTAGCAACGATATCAATTTTTTGCCGACTATTTTCTACATATCCCATAGTCGCTATGGTGTTATTTGTTGCTAAGGCTTGGTAAACATCACTGGCACTTAAGTTAAATACTTGTAATGCTTCAGCATTTAACCATACCCGCATTGCTGGTGTTCTTGCGCCTTCGATACCAACTCTTTGCACACCTTCAATGGCATTTAAAACTGGATTGACTTGGCGAGTTAAATAATCAGTGATGCGTGATAAGTCATTGCCATTGGCTTGGACATTTAAATAAAATACCGCAAAAGGTCTATCGGCACGACTCACTGATACCATAGGGTCTTGTGCACCTTGGGGTAATTCAAAGCGAATTTGGCTTAACCTGGCGGTTAATTCAGCAAGTGCTAAGGTAGAGTTTTCATTAAGTTTTAGCCAAGCGGTAACTTTAGAGCTACCCGAAGTACTGGTTGAATCGACATATTCAACACCAGGCACGGTCGCAGCAACACGCTCTATTGGCTCAGTAATAAAGCCCTGTATTACATCAGCAGAAGCGCCGATATAATAGGTATCAATAACTAATGAGGCACTTTCAATTTTTGGAAATTGCAGTACCGGAATTTTACTTGCTGACCATAGGCCGGCAATACAAATAATAATAGATAGGACGATAGCAACGACAGGTCGCCTAACAAATATGTCCATAATAGATGGTTTACTTTCTTGCATCATAATCCCTTATTATTTTGCACTAACATCAGCAACAGGCGTTTTAGCTGCTACGTCAGAACTTGCAGTGACAATTTCGCTGGCAAGGTATACTTTCATGCCAGGATACAATTTAAAGGCGCCTTTATTAGCAATAAGCTGACCAGCGGCAACGCCGCTAAGGATCATTACTTGTTCGCCTTGTCGCTCACCCAGTTCGACGGGTACTTGTTTCGCGCGATAGCTTCCTTTATCACTCGCTTCTAATATAAATACATAACTACCTAAAGCATCACGTTTTATCGCTAGATCAGGTACTGAAGCGAGTGTTTTTTGTTTAGAAATTGGCACTATCACTGAAATTAAGGTGTTGGGTTTTAATGCTAAAGTCGCAGAGGGTATTTGTGCACGATATTTTAAATGGCGTGAAATACGTGATAACTGCGGGTCGATAGCTATTATCTTTGCCTCATACTCAGCTGTTTGATTCATAGGGCTAATTTTTATTGTCGAGCCTAAAGCCAGCTCTTGGTAAAGTTGCGGCAGGTTAAAATCAACCCAGGTAAAATCATTAACACCAACTAGTTCAAGTACCTGACTATTTTTATCTAAATACTGACCAATTTCTAAGGTATGAATACCTACTTTGGCAGTAAAAGGGGCGGTTAATATTTTTTTATCGATCGCAGTTTTTATCACACTAATATCGGCTTGTGCAATTTGCACTGCTGCGCGTGCTTGATCTACTTGCTCTTCACTAATAGTGCGATTTTTATGTAACTCAATATTACGCGCTAAGGTCTGATTCTCTAACATCAATGTTGCTTTAGCGGCCATTAAGCGAGCATCTTCATCTCTATGATCTAACTCAAGTAATACCTGGCCTTTATTAACGACACTACCAGAGGCTGCATTTAAGCGAATAATTTCACCAGCAAGTTCGTTATTGAGCATTAAAAATTTAAACGCTTGTACCTCACCACTTACTTGCATATGTTTTTGGTAGCTAATATTTTTAACTTTCACTGAAGTCACTGTTGCCGCAGGCTCTGGCATACTAGCTGCCTGCGCTTTTGCCGACTCTTGCAATGATGATTTATAGCTATGTAAGCCAAAAATTGTTGCGGCTAATATGATAATCACTAAAAGCCATTTTGTTATATTCATGATTGTTCCTTTATCTCTTTTATTTAAAACGTTTAGGCAATGTTTTTAGATAATAACTAAACGCTTTTACCGTATTGTGGCGATGTTGTTTAATGATAGTAAATCAATGTTGGTATGGTATTTTTATACTTACCTAAGCCCTGAGTTTTTTAGGCATAGGCAAACTTTTTTGATGTCGTCATTGCTTATTTTTTTCTGCCAATCATAAGTATTAACTAATCGTTGCATGCTGCGGATATGCAAATCATCCGGAGCTAAAGCAGGCATTTCTTCTGTTGAGGTTTCATCAATATTATTGTTTCTACAATGATGCAAACGTACAGTTTGAAAATACCCTATTGATAACGACCAAGTACCTAAGTTGATTTCTTCAATATCTCGGTTACCTGAGGTCAATTCACCCGAATCTGCGGCTGCTTGTAAAAACTGTTGGAACATCGTTTGGCATTGTTCTCCGCAAGTCATCATTTGTGTTAACCAACGCTGAGAGCAACGTTTCATCATCGCCTCGGTATTAACAATGCTTTCGAGCTGATTATCAAAGTTGTACATTTGCACTTTGGCAAAATCTAATAAGCTGGCGGCAATTATTCGTTCTGGTGTAGTTAAGTCTAAAGCGAGTACTTTTTTAAATACATCTTGGCGCTCTTGATACATACGGGTGGCTAGCGCAATTAGTACATCTTCTTTACATTGTACGAATTTATAAACCGAGCCCATCGACAGTCCGGCTAATTTGGCAATTGCAGACATAGAAAAATCTAAGAGGCTACTCTCCTCTATAGCTTTAATTGCCGCGCATATAATCAATTTTTCTTGTTCTTCTGCACTAAACCTTGGAGCTGGAGCCATAATAAACCTATGTGAAATGTTATTCGAATGTCGTTCAAATGTTATTTTAACTAACTTTTTGTTAAGTTCAAGTACAAATAACTTATTACTAATAATTCTTTTGGGTAGAGTATATGAAAGGGGGTAGCAGTATTTGTTGATACCAACTGAAGTGTTTGACAGTAAATAGGGCAGAGGCTAGTGGTTTGTTGGACTGGTTGATACTTTATTAAGTCGTGCTTGCTCTAACTGTAACCAGTTTAAAGCTTCATCGCGGTTTGAATGAATACTGACATTCCACGCTACGGCTCGGGGCACTGATTTTGCTAAATATTCTGTATTTAAGTGGCTAGCATTTTGATAAGCAATTACTGCGATGGCGTGAATTTCAGTTAGATTACCAATATTGACTTGCGCATCAAAATTATAAGAGTAAGCGTTAACTTTGTTAATTAGTAATGAAAATGGGCTGACAAGGTGGCCAAGTAAAAAATCATGAAATTGGTGCACCATAGTAAGGTTTAACTCGACACCTTCATTAACTATAACTTCGGCAATACTTTCACTAATTAATAGTATTTGTGCGAAGGGTAATTCATATAGTTTGATAGCTTACTCCTTAAGCTTTAAAATCATTGTTTGTAAATGACTTTAACTTCTTATTATAGCTTAAACTGTGGTTTTGAGTGTTAAGATCTAGGTCAGCTGTTTAGCAAGCTAATCGACTAATAATCTGAGCTTGGCTGAACGTTGCCTGTTGTGAGAAGAAACGGCCTAAATAGTTATCATCGGGTTCGCGGTAATGAGCAAGGAAAGTGATTAAGCGGTCTTATGGAGGGTGATCTTTCACATAACAGTTAGTATTTAATTAGCTAATGCCTTTGGTCATAAAGGTGCTGTAAGGATCTTGTTGATAATTAGCAAAGGGCTGACAAACCTCAAAACCAAGTTGCTGATAGAGTTTTTGTGCGGGTAAAAACGCAGCCATAGTACCTGTTTCTAGACTTAAATATTGATAACCTCGGGTACTCGCTTGCTCAACCATATGCTCCAATAACAATTTAGCAACACCTTGTCGTAAAAAGTTTTTAGCGGTACGCATAGATTTTATTTCACCGTGGCTACTATCCAATTCTTTTAAAGCGCCACAACCGGCAAGTTCGTTGTTACTCCATACACTCCAGAAGGTAACACCTATCTGTGATAATGCAGATAAATCAAGAGCGTGCACACTTGTCGGCGGTGAGTGTATTAACATGTCTTGATGATGTTCTTCTAACAAGTTTATGACTGCGGGGTGTGATAGCTGCCCAATACGGATTTCCATAGTTTTCCTTAAGTGCTAACTAGAGTATGGCGTTAGCGTTAAAATGTAATAATTAGCTCTGTGAATTATCAATAAAAAGTTGGCTTAGCAATTGAGGCACCAATTTTTTCTCATCAATAAATTGTATTCCTACGCTGACCACCCCTTGATCATTTCGACTATTACAGACCCGTGCTGATATTTTTACTTCGCCATCTAATGGGCTTTGTAAACAGACATAAATATCACGTTTATTTACTTTTGCATTTACGCTTTTTGTTTTAAAAGTAAAACCACAGCCTTTAGCTGAAATGTCACCTATGATACCGTTAATTTTTGTGGTTTTATTGTCTTTTGAATCTTCCAACATAATTACCGCAGGTAAGTGAATGCTGGTTCTTTGTTGCAAACGCAATTGACGGTTTTCTATTTTTTTAGGGTACTCGATAAAGAGCATTTTTTCAGGGTATTGAGTAATGCTTTTGATGGAAGAGCGAAAAGCAAAACATTCACCTTTGTTGCCTTCCATCAGGTAACGCACAATGAGTACATTACCTTCAATCAAAACATCATTATATTCAGAGGTACTGGCGCCTTTTGGATATTTTAATATGATGTACTTACCGAGTTCATAACCTATGAGGGGTAATTTAAGTCGCAGCGAAATAGGATGATTTATTTGCAGGTCTAAGCTCTTTCCTGGCTGTAATTCAAAAAGTTGTATGTTCTCTAATACGGCTAAGTCAGACATCTTGTGTTGTACGTAAGTTTAATTCCATTGAGACAATATATACAAAGTGATTAGCAGGTACAATGATTGATTGTTAGTCAATTTTTTTGATTATTTTCGTTTTTGTTTATTAGTTTCTTTTAACAAAGACTCTTCGAACTCTTCAGGAAATAACACTAAACCTTGGTTTTCTTGATTAGGGAATACCACCAAAGCAAGTTCATCATCGGTTAGGCCTAAACTCCAACGACTGTACCATTTAGTTAAGGAGATCGACTGAGGCTTACATGCTTGCCACTCACCCGTAGCCCAACGCTGTGCAAACTCTTCATTAGGCCATACCGGTACACAATCTTCATCATCAGTATTTAGCATCATGCAGCCATGTTCATCCGCTAATATCCAAATTTCTTTATTACTAACCACTTGCTGTAGTAGATAGTTTAAACGTTTTTCATCATCGTAATTTTCTATGGTATTAAGCTGTTCTGTTGATATAGGCATGGGCAAAAATGGCTTTTTAGAATAAGAGTAATTATTTTATCGTGTTATCTTTATACAAACAACAGCTGGCCATTGTTTGCAATGGCAAGCATATAGACGTAGAAGCAACTTGTTGAGTTATTTTATCTTAGTTATCACTATAGCCAGTCATTTCGACAAACCCTTCACCTTGATGACTACCACTAAAATTCACCATACCTTCAAAGTACTCAATACCAAAGCGCATGATTTGCTGCTCATTAAGTACTTCCACCTTGATATCGATGTTTTCTTTAGCGATAACTAATGAAAATGATTGCGGGTAGGGTGAATCACTAGTGGCATTATTGTTGTGGCTGATTAGGTTAATCTCGTGCGAGGCAATACTACGAATTTCGCCATCGCGTGCCATTATGCTGGCATAAAAGTAATCTTCGCTGTCTGAGCGAACACGGAAAACCATCAGCGCAGTGTTTTCATTTAAACGCAGTGAAAACCAGTCCCAACCTTGCTGATCTTGGCCTAACATTTTTGAAGCCCATTCACGATCGAACCAGGCTTGACCAGTAACTTTTTGCCATTTTCCTTGCCAATAAACTTTGCCTGTTACTTCAATAAAGGGCTGAGAATAATAGTGGCTGGCGATATTTAGCTTGGGATGCTTAAGGCTAAAGCCATTTTCGCCCTGCAGAAAATAGTCTTGTTTAGTTGAAAGGTTTAATTCTACCTGCCAATGGTTTTCTGCTGCAGCCACAACGGTATTTTCCTTTATTAAGGAATCTGTTTCACTCGCTATTGAACCAACAGCTGAGCCATAAACGAGATTTGCCGGCAGCAAGTTAGATGAGGATTGCCATTGCCAGTCATCTATTGTGGCATTAAAAGGCTCAGTGGTTATGTTGACATTGCCTAGCTCTTCGCGACCGTTTCTATAAGCTGTGTTATGGCTTTGTGCATCGGCTAAAGCGGCATGGGCGAAGTACCAATGTTTATCGCCAACTGCACGGCGAAAAAGGGTCCATTGGCTTGCTAATGACTGGCCATCTTCGGTTGTTAAGGTCGTGGTTAAATACCACCATTCTTGGCGGTAAGCTTTTTGCGGAGCATGGGCTTGTGGGAAAATTATTTTATTTGTCATTGAAGGGCTAGCAAATTGACCGTTATCATCAGCAAGCAGTTTTAGCGGACTATGTTTTTGATCCGGCTCTTCGCTACAGCCAGTAACAAATTGGCCACAGGCTAACAATATTAATAGCGATTTTAAGCTCTGTTTGTGGCAATTGTTTAAGTTATGTTTTAAGGAGTGTATTAAGCAAATATTTATCATTACAGACTGGCTCTCACATTGAGCTTATATAAGGGAATGGCTAATGCAGGCAGCAGTATAATTAGCCCGGTAAAGCTAGTGATGAAAAATGGTGCCACATCTAATACTAGCGGCATTGACCAGCCAAATGATGCGGGTAGCACTTTTGCTACCAAGGCTTTAGCCAGTAAGCCAGCTACCGGCCAGCTAAGTAAAAGTATACCAAAAGCTAATAATAGCCACTGCATTAACATATGGCTAAATAGTTCAATGCGGCTATAACCGAGACTACTTAAGGTGTGCAAATCCGGTTTGCGTGCTAACTCTAAACTATTGGCTGATAAAAATAGGCCAAAACAAGCAATAGTCAGTAAAACAAAAGCGATTGCCTGAGTGAGTACAAAGGTTTGCTTAAATATTGCTAATGCCATTGTTTTGATTTGTTCAGGGACAAATATTTGCTCATCATCAAGACCTATCTGCTTGGCAATCGCTTGTTTGCTCAAATGACTACTGTCATTAAAGTAGACACCAAAACCATGTTCTCGCCAGCCTGTAAGGGGAGCTTGCTTAGTATTAAACGGAATTTTTACCGAGTAGCCTTGATTGCCATAGTCATAAAATATAGCTTTTATTGTACAGCTAAGTGCTTGTTTGCCCTGTTTTATGGTGAACTCCTGTTCTAAGGCTAGGCCTTTTTTCAGAGATAGCTGTTCGTTGATATAACAAAAGAATTGTCCAGTGGGTTTCTGCTTGGGAGACTTCGCTTTAAACAATAAACTGTTTTGTTGTTTTACTGACATAAGGGCATGAACTGCTAGGGTATCATTACCGTATTTGGCGGTAGTTTGCTTAAATAGCACATATTCATCGATATTGTCTTGTTGATTAAGCCAGCTTTCAACCTTGTCTTTTTGTTTGTGGTTATAACTAATAAAGAGATCTGAACTAAGGATCTGATCTAGGTAGGCGGTGAAAGATTTTTCGAAACTGTTGACCATAAGCGCAGCTGAAATACTGGCAGTGAGTGCTAGGTAAAATGCCGCTAAGGGTAAATAGCGTCTACCGACTTGCTGGCGGGCATCTTTAACAACAAACTTGAGACGAAATGAACGGGTTAAATACGACATGGCCTTTAGTAGGTAACTCAGTATATTAGGTAATAAGGCGACACTGGCAATTAATAATAGGCCATACTTGATCATTAATTGATGCCAGGAGTGTTGAGCATAAACGTCAGGCCAAAGCAGAAAAACAGCCAGTAAAGTGGCGCCAACTACTGCGCTTGCTCTGTAGTTAAATGGTTGAGGAACAATGCGGGCTGTTAGCGCAATTTTCGCTGAACTAATAACTTTAAACTGTTTTAATAGTGCCAAAAAAACGGCCACGCCAGAAATACCGAATGCCCAGAAGCTATATAGCAAGTTCCATTGAAAATGTCCGGTTTGTCTTAGCTGATAAAGCTGCTCTAAGGTAATGCCTAATATCGGCAGCAATATAGAAACCAAGGAAAAAGCGATGGCGATGCCTATAATACTGGCGAGCAAGGTTAAAGCAAAAGCTTCACACAGCATGACTTTTTGTATACTGGCTAATTCTACGCCGAGTAAGCGTAACTTTGCGGCTAATTCGCCGCGCTTTTGCCATGCCTGATTAGCAGCTTGAAAAGCGATAAATAAACTCACTATAAAACCTAAAATGGCCAGTGCCGATAAATTTAAATGTAAAGCATCAGCAAAACCTTCCCGCTCTTCAAGTGACCAAGCTTCTTGTATGGATAAATAGCCAGGTAAGGCTGCGGCCAAACGTGATTTTTCAGTATCGCTAATAGTCGCCACCATTAAATGACTAAAGCCTTCGATATCGGGGAATAGCTGCCAAGCAAGTGGTAAGTCAATTAAGGCAACTTTACCCCAGTCATTGATTTGGTTGTCGTTAACTTTTAATAACTGCCCACCAATTAAGGTAACTTGCTTGTTATCATTTATAGCTTTTGGTAAATCAAGTGTTATGTCAGGGGATAAATCGTCAGTTACGACCTTAGCTAAAGGATTAGTTAAGGGCTCAGTTAAAGTTTTCGTTAAGCCAAGGTATTTTGCGTAGTCACTGCTTAGGTTAATGCGATCAGTGGTAAAACTGTCTGGCATAGTCAATACCAGTGGGAGAATATCAATGGCTCTAAAAGTTATTTGTTTACCTGAGGTGAGGGTTTTACGAAAAAGGTGTGTTGGCGAAAGTTGATGAAAGCCTTGAGCTTTTAAGGTACTAAAGTCATCGATAGAAATATTATTGCCTTTATTGGCAACAATATAAAAGCTCACCGGAGATTTTAACCGGCTATTGGCTTCTTGGTACTGTTGCTCACTGGCATGATTTAATACCAAAATGCACAGTAAAGTGCTTGTGGCTATGGCTAAACTTAAAATAAAGCCTAAGTTTAATAAGGGCTTATTTAAGTATTCAGCAAGGTGCGCTTTTAATACCAAGAAAAACTCGCTAGTTCTTGTTGAGGTCGGACTTTTTTGCATCGACTTAACCGTTAACTAAGCTGATAGAAGACTCTTGTAAACAGTAGATTTTATCCATACTCGCGGCGACATCAGCACTATGTGTTACCATGAGCAGAGCTGTATTGTTAGATTTAGCCAGTTTGACTAACTGCTCTACTACCTGACTACTATTCTTTTCATCTAAATTGCCGGTTGGCTCATCAGCAAGCAGCAATTTGGGTTTACTGTTTAGCGCGCGGGCAATGGCTACTCGCTGCATTTCCCCTCCAGACAAGGTTGCGGGATACTTTTTTAATAAGCTGCTAATACCCAGTTGTTCTGCTAGGGCTAAACCATGTTGAGCATCATAGCGACCAGCAAGTTTGGCGCTGAATTCAATATTATCTTGTACTGACAAGCTAGACAGTAAGTTAAATTGTTGGAAAATAATACCGATATGTTGTTTGCGTAACAGACTAAGTTGTTTATCACTGGCTTGTGTTAAGGATATACCGGCAACTGCAATATTACCGTGCTGAATGGGCTCAAGACCTGCTATTAAATTGAGCAAGGTTGTTTTACCACTGCCACTATCGCCCATTAATGCTACGCATTCGCCCGCAGCTACGGATAAGTTTAAATCAATTAATAAATGACGATGATTATCTCCATCGATGATCTGGTGGTTGAGCGATTGGATAAATAGGGACAAAACACTTCCTTTTTGTATTGCGGGTTGCAGCTAGCTAATAGCATTGCTGGAAACCATATAGTGCTATTAGGTTAGAGTAAACCTTATGCATTAACAGTTTTGTAACAAGCTATCTATTTTTTGTGTGGTGAGCTTAGCTTTGCATTTAGCTTTATTCTCAGCCTTTGGGTGCAGTGAATTTAAAAATAATTTCATGAGGGCCTAACAGCTGTGCATTGGGCTTATATTGCCATTTAGCTAAAGCTTTTTTAGCAGAGCGTTGTAAACCCTTTTCGACACTACTCGAAATAATATTAATATGACTTACCTTGCCTGTGGTATCTATTTGGTAACTCAGTTTAACTTCCCCTGTTTGATTGTTGATTCTCGCATCAAGCGGGTATTCAGGCAGCACTTTATAGATTGGTTTAATGATTAATTTTGGCTCGTTCAGTTGTGGCACCGTTACTAATTGTATCAATGCTACTGCTAACTTGGCAGGCTTGATAACATGGTTATTAGTTTTTGTTTGAACGGGTATTATCCGCGGCGTTTCCGGCGAAGTAACAATTGGCAACGGCGGCAAAGGTTTACTTGTCGCGAGTGTTTTTTCTGTTGGTTTGTTTGGTGCGAGTTCAATAAATTTAATAGCTTGGCTATTGATTGCCGGGTCAATAGCCTTGATTTGGCTGGTTGATAAATGGCTAACAATAGCCATAATGCCAAATGATGCCATACCGCCAGCCAAGAACAGCGTGAGTAAATTAAGGGGAGAGTATTTATGGCGGCTAGGCTCTTGTTGTAGCTTCATTTTCGGGACAACAATTTGCTGCTTTCTTTGTTGATAAAGCTGGGCTATTTCATTATCAAATTTATCAGTACTCATGGACTGGTTCCTAACATTTTCTTTAGATTGTTACGGGCATATCGTAAGCGGCTTTTAACCGTTTCAAAATTCTCATCAGTTAACTGACAAATCTCAGTTACGGAAAAACCTTCTTGCTGAAAAATGAAAGCTTCACGCTGGTAAAAAGGCAAAATGATTATGGCTTCATTGAACTTGGCTAGTTTATCAGTATGCTCTAATTCTTTAGATAAATTAACCGTAATCACATGTTCATCATTTAGCTCTTGGTATTGCCATTTATTTTGATGTCTAAGCTCGTCTATTAATGTGTTCCTAGCAATAGTAAATAACCAGCTTTTAACATTACTGTGAGTTTGTGATTTGTTGTTCATTACCTTTAGCCAAGTAGTTTGTAAGGCATCTTCGGCTAAATTTTTATGCGAGAGGCTTAAAAGATAATGATAAAGCGATCCGTTAAATTGCTCTACCAGTAAAGTTAAACATCGGTTATTACCGGTAGATACATAGTCCATCAACAACTTTTCAGCAGTAATGGTGGGCTTTAACCAGCCTCTTATCATTGACGGTAGCTTCAAATTATTTCCTAATAGCAATCGGATTAAAATATTGTACAAGCGATAATTTCAATAACAAGCGAGATCTATTTTTATTCATTATGACTAGGGCTTACCTGTAATAAATGTTTAACCTCTACAGTATTTATTGCAGGTAAGTGACCTATAAATTAGTCCGCTTGGTTTGACTTGGTTTAACTAGGTTGAGCCATAGAGAAGTCAAGTTGCACGGTAAAATTCTGCTGTACAACAGCTTTACCGTCAACTGACTTTGCTCGATATTTCCATTTTTTAAGCGCTTGCCTAGCTGCCTTATCAAAAGTTCGCTTCGGTTGAGAGTCGACAATAGAAATATTGATTACCTCACCGATGGCGTTAATATCAAAAGCTAACACTACCCAACCTTCAATACCATCTCTAGCAGCACCAATAGGATATTTAGGATTTACTCTAACCAGTGGTCTTGCATCTGCATCAGCTTTATTGCCCAAAGAGAATGTATTGCCATTGTTACCCGATATTATAAGTCCGGGAGGGTTGTAAACCAATGTTGGCTTAGTGTCACCTACCTCAGGAGGAACGCTTGTTCTTGGCATAGGTGGCGGTGGCGTTGGTGGTTGTAAGTTAGGGCGTACTCTCGTTTGAGCAGGTTTTTCATCAGGTAAACGCACTATATCAATAGGTATATCATCGGGTGGCACAATGAAGCTTAAATGATCATTACTAACCAAAAATGCCATAAAGGCAAATAAGCCAAAGGTAGTTGCCCCTGCTAATAGGGTAATTATTGTTATTTTTTTCATCTCGTTTCCTCACAAATAGTTAAATTAAAGAGGTGTGATCACACTGTACTTCCAATTGGAGTAAGTAAAATAAATTACTTACTTATCAGTTAAACGAAGAAGAATTAAAAAAGGGGTTAAAAATATAATATATTTTTAACCCCTGAATAATTTTTGATGTTTTGCTGCTAGTTTATCTAGATCTAGCAATAAATTATTTTTCTGCGGAATATGGGTCTACAGCTAACAAATAAGCGCTTAAATCAGCTTTATTAGGTTGTTCAATTAACCACTTTCTAAGCTCTTTTACTTTTTGGTAACTCTCATCACCAAACTTGTCTTTATAAATCGCAGCAAAATTATCTTTAGTGTTATTAATGCGGATGTTTTTTTGCCAATGACTGGTCAAAACAGCATTTAAAGAGCCAGCCAAACCTTGCTCTTTAAGCAATTGCCATTCACCTTTGTCTAGCCAGACACCACCGACGCTGGCGCTGTAATCAATACGATGGTCGGTATCTTTTGATAAACGAAGTTTACGCATTATCAACCCTGATACTGGGCATAATAAGGCTGATTTTGAGTCATCAGCTGCACCGTGAGTACTTTCTGAAACATTAAACTCTGGATTGCGCTCTTTCCAAGCGAGGTAATCTTCAATTAGTAACCAATCACCATGACAGCTTGAGCAGTTATGTGCCTTGAACTGTTCTTCGAGGACGCTAGGGATAAGTTCCCCCATATTACAACTGGTACATTTCATCTGTTAAACACCCTTATCGTATTTAATTTTATAAATATAACCATCATATAGATTTTAATTAAATAAATCATCAAGCTAGTTAATTTATCTTACACCATAAATTAACTGAAACTTAGGCAGCTTTATGTCAATAACTGTGGTAATTTATTTGTCGAAAAATAGCGGGCATACAATTCATCTTGACATATTATGTCACAAGGGTATGGTTGATATAGTTTCAGCTACAGACAAATTTAATAAAGCTAACTGCAACAATTATTATCTTCGCTTCACATAATAATGATTGTTAATCAGTATTTTAAGGATGAATTATGGAACAACTGCTATACATAGCTGGCCAATTCCCTACCGTTATTTACTCCACTTTACTTGGTATTGTTGCCATTTATTGGCTAGTTGGCATGTTGGGGATAATAGATTTAGACCTTACCCCTGATGCCGATCTCGATGTTGACGTTGAGGCAGATCTTGATACAGATCTAAGCGCAGGTTTTGGTGGTTTAGCTGGGCTATTACTCACTTTTGGTTTAACCAGTGTGCCCTTTACCTTAGTCATCAGTATTATCTGTTTAATTAGTTGGTTAATTAGCATTTATTTACAGCTTTATGCCTTTGTTCTGCTTGATAGTGCTTGGTTGTATTATCTACTTGGCAGTGTAAGTACTGTACTGATTTTTTTCATCTCCCTACCTATTACCGGTTTCCTTATCCGTCCCCTCAAAGGCATGTTCGTTAGTATTGAAACCATCTCAAGTCATAACTTAGTTGGTAGTGATGCCACTATAGCTACAGGTAAAGTTACTGAAACTTTTGGTCAAGCAAAAGTACTTAACGAAGGTGCTGAAATCTTATTAGATGTGCGTTGTGATCCTGAGCACAGACTCAGCATGGGAGATAAGGTACTACTCATTGAATATAGTAAAGGCAGTCATAGTTATATTGTCGCGCCTTTTCCTGAAGAGTTGCTGTAACTCTTTATCAACAGCCGTTAAAATTTTTTGTCAGCGTAAGTTTGAAACACATTCAACATATTTAATAACAACAAAGTTTTCGCCACAAAGCTGTGGCACTAGTTTAATAAGAGGATATACACATGGTAATGGAACCACTTTATTTAGCGATTGGCTTAGGCGCATTATTCGTCTTTTCACTATTGATTATGGTCGCAAAATTTTATAACAAAGTTGAGCAGGGACAAGCACTTATTATTAATAAATTACGTGCAGAGCCCGAAATTAGTACTACCGGCGGTATGGTTATTCCTATAATTCATAAAAAAGAAGTTATGGATATCTCAACCAAGCGCATGATGCTTGAACGAAAAGGCAGATCAGGACTTATTTGCCAAGATAATATTCGAGCCGACATCATTATTACCTTTTATATTCGTGTTAATGAAACCAAAGAGGATATTTTGCGTGTTGCTAAGCAAGTTGGTTGTGAACGTTCTTCTTATCCTGAAACTTTACAAGAATTGTTCGAAGCTAAGTTTTCTGAGGCACTTAAAACGGTTGGTAAACAATTAGATTTTACTGAGCTATTTACCCAGAGAAATAGCTTTAGAGACAAGATCAAAGAAGTGATAGGACAAGACTTATCAGGTTATGTATTAGAAGATGTTGCTATCGATTTCTTAGAGCAAACATCAATTCATGATCTAGATCCAAACAACATTATGGATGCCGAGGGTATTCGTCGTATTACCGAACTTACCGCCCAGCAAAGTGTTGAAACGAATGACTTAAAGCGCCAAGAAGAAATTCGCATCAAGCGTCAAGATATTGAAGCCGATGAAAAAGGGTTAGAGCTTGATCGCCAGTTAGCAGATGCCAAGGCGAAACAAGAGCGAGAGATAGCAACAGTTAGAGCACGTGAAGAAGCTGAGACTGCTAAAGTTGTGCAAGAAGAGCTGAGTAAGTCTGAACAGGCACGTATTGCTACGGAGCAAGTAGTTGCCGTAGCAGAGCAGAATAAACAACGTGAAGCTGATATTGCTGAGCAAAATAAATTACGTGCGGTAGCTATTGAAGAAGAAAAAGTAACGCGAGCACGCCAAGTAGAGCAGATAGACAGAGAAAAAGAAGTAGAAACCTTACGTATAGATAAAGAAAAGGCGCTTGAGGTAGAAAGGAAAAATATTGCCGAAGTGCAAAGAGAAAGAATTTCAGTTGAAAAAAGTGTTGCGCAAGAAGAAGAGCTGATTAAGGATTTACGGGTCGTTTCTCTAGCAAACCGATTGAAAGATGAGCAAGTGATCAGAGCCCAGGCTGAAGCTGAAGAAGCATTAGTGAAGGATATTGAAGCAGCAAAAGCGGAAGAGCAGGCTGCTGAACATATAGCGCGTAAAATGCAAACTATTGCTGAAGCTGAATTACAAGCCGCGAGTAAACAAGCAGAGTCTAAGAAGATATTGGCAGAAGGTAATCAGGCTGAATCCGCTTCAATGGGGTTAGCTGAAGCACAGGTCACTTTAGCCCAAGCAGATGCACAAGAAAGACAAGGTGAGGCTGAAGCGAAAACATTAGAGCTTAAACTAACGGCAGAAGCTAAAGGTATTGAAGAAAAATCCCTAGCAGAAGCTACCGGTTTACGTGAAAAACAAGAAGTGCTTAATGCTATGTCTGAGCAGGCGCGTGAATTTGAGACCTTTGGTTTGCGTTTAAATCAAGAACGAGAATTAACCTTAGCTAAACTTGATAACAGTGTTGATTTAGCTGAGAAGCAAGCTGAAGTATTAGGTACAGCTTTACAAGATGCCAATATTAACATTATGGGTGGTGACGGGGAGTTCTTACGCCAATTTATGAAATCAATTACTGTGGGTAAATCACTTGATGGATTGGTTAATGAAAGTGAGACAGTGCAAGCTTTATTTAAAGATCATCTCAATGGTGAGCGTAATATCGTTGAAGATCTAAAAGGTGTACTTGGCGGTGCAGCAGCATCAAGTGAAACCATCAAAAATATCAGCATGACAAAGTTATTATCAACGTTAAATAATGCCGATGATTCACAAAAAGGTGCACTAGCAAGTTTATTAAATCTTGCCGGTAAACAAACCTCTGATGCTAAGTAGGCCTTAAGCCAAAGAGTGTTATTTACTCGAATACAGCTTCAATAAAGTTAATACTAATTAATGCACTTGGTATAAATTAACCTTAAATAAAATTAAAGGAAACAGCCATCATCATTAAAAGGTGATGGCTGTATTCACCTCATGGAGTTTCACATGGCAGATCAGGAAAGTGTCACTAATCAGGCTGTTGCTGAAGGTGGTTCGTTTGAACTAATTCAGCGTCGTTTAGATGGGCTAGGCAGCGATCTTAATACCCAGCTTAAGCAACTTAATGCTGATAGGATTGCTACCTTTGGTTCGACTGATATGAAAGTGGATGCTCGAGTAAGAGTACGCACCGAGCATAACTGTGTTGCTAGAGATATTGCTGCCATAGGTGATACCTTACTTTTTGGCTATAACGTATTTTTAGGGTTAAAACGAAACATTACCGTTGCGGATGTTTTTAGTTTGCATCAAATTAAAGATAGTGACGGTGATGTTGAAATAATTGATGTACCTATTGAAGCTAGTTTTTTAGCTGAACCTGAGTTTGTCCGTGACTTTGATGAGCTTTATACTTATTACAAAAAAACCTTTCTTACTCATGTTTATCGTCAAGGTAGTAATGTGTTTGCTATTTTTAGAATTGGCGAACGTATAGATGATATTCGCGTGTTTCGCTGGGGCATCGATGCAAATCAGCAAGTTAAATACATTGATAATCGTGGTGAACGAGATATTAAAAAGGCGGAAAACTTTGATTTTGAGTGGCAAAAAGTTACTCGTGAACAACAAGAGCAAGGTAAACACCCACACTTTAACTTGTTTGATACCTTATTTGTTGAATCTATTGGTGGTTCAATTACCTTAAAAGTAGAGAATAATACTGAAAATGGTCAAGGCATCTATTCTGAAAAGGTTGATGATGAACATCAATCGCTAGATGACGCTGATATTCAGTTCGCCAAAGTAGGGGAGCTCATTTTATTAAAGATTAAGCCCTATCGTGAGCAGCAAACCCGTCATCTAATATTTAACTGTAAAACTCAAAACGTTTTACGCCAAGATGCTATTGCTCATGCTTGTATTCAACTACCAGAAGATCACGGTATTATTTTTCCTGGTGGTTACTATTTACAAAGTGGTGAACATAAAAGCTTTGACGACAGCGCTGAAGATTTGCAGTTACACCGAGTAGTTAAATCACCCAATGGTGAAGACTATTTATATACCTTCTATGAGCCAAACGAAGGGCAGTATGCCTTGTTTGGTTACAATCTTATTACCCGTACTTTGCAAAACCCTATTTATGGTCACGGGCAAAGTTTTTATAACAACGGCCGTGCCGTGGTTTTTAGTGCAGAGGCTGAGCCCTCACGGGTACATGCCATGCAAATATGGCAAACACCTTTTTGTAGTGAGGAATATGCCAGTGAGCAGCCAGAAGATAATAGTTTTTTTGGCAAAATAGGCAACCCTGAATTAGTTCGTGGTATTTCAGATTTGTATAGTGTTGCCAAGCTGATGGCAATTAAAGAGCCTAGTGCTTATCATTTTAATGATTTGGTTAAAGAGTCAGGACAACTGCTTGATAAATATCATTGGTTAACCGATCCGCAATTAGCATCATTAAATACGCTACTTAAACAAGTAATCTTGACCTCAGAGTTAGTTCTGGATGAATTTGAGAAAGTAACCAGTATTAAGGCGAAATCTGATGAGGTGATGTTACAAGCCAAAGAAAAATTTAACCGCTTAGCGCAAATATCGACTAAGGCTGACTTTGATAATGCTACAGAGTTTGTGCAACAACTTACTGAGTTGTCGGCGTTTAAAGGTGAGCTAATTTCTCACAAAGAATTACGTTATATTGATCTTGCTAAAATTGAAGATATTGCCCAGCAAGTTGAGCAACTTTCATTAACACTAAGCCAAGCAACGGCGGACTTCTTACAAAAAGAGGCCGCGTTAGCTCCTTATCAAAATAAGATCAGTCAGCTCGCGCAAGCCGTTGAACAAGCTGAATCAATCAGTGTGTTAAAACCCATTCGTTTAGCCATTGACGAACTGGTTACCGGCTTAGAATTACTCAATCACACTATGTTGTCTCTAGAAATAGAAGATAGTAGGCAACGTACTCGCATCTTAGAAGAAATCTCTAGTGTTTTCAGCCAAATCAATCGCGTTAAAGCCAGCGCTGATCTAGCTGCAAAAAGTGTAGGTAGTGAAGAGGCAAAAGCAGAATTTGGTGCACGTTTTAAATTGCTCAGTCAGAGTGTTACTAGCGCACTAAATGCTAGCGATACTCCGCAACGCTGTGAACAACAATTATCGCAGTTATTGATCCAGCTAGAAGATCTTGAAAGTCAATTTAGTGACTATGATGATTTTTATGCTGAGATCCTCGCTAAACGCGATGAAATTTACGATAACTTTGAGCAACATAAGCAACAACTTATGGATGCCCAACAACGTCGCTGCTTGAACTTAATGACGGCGGCAGGG
Source organism: Colwellia psychrerythraea (assembly GCF_000764185.1). Classification (GTDB taxonomy): domain Bacteria; phylum Pseudomonadota; class Gammaproteobacteria; order Enterobacterales; family Alteromonadaceae; genus Colwellia; species Colwellia psychrerythraea_B. The sequence continues at coordinate 54,162 of NZ_JQEC01000002.1, read as the reverse complement.
CGTATATTGGCTGGTGTAAGTCGACGTAGTCAATCATTGTCTGATCAAGACGCATTAAATAGTTATTTTGCCGCCGATGCCATGGTCGCTAAATTACGACAACTTATCGAACAGTTGCGTGAATTAGATGATAATGTTCGCGCTGATGATATTGAGGCACAGCTTAAGAATGCCAAAGAACAAGGTATTCGCGCCCTACGCGATAAAACCGATATTTATTCAGCTGATGGCAGCTTGGTTAAAATTGGTGAGCATCAATTCTCAGTAAATCGTCAAGCACTCGAATTAACTTTATTACCTCGCGATGACGCCATGTTGTTGCACATCAGCGGTAGTGATTATTTTGAATCATTACCCGAGCAACTCTTTGCTGGTACACAACATTTATGGCAACAGGCATTAATTTCAGAAAATAGTGAGGTTTATCGAGGGGAATACTTAGCAGCTAGCTTATTGTTTTCTGCTGAAGCTAAAGGACCTAGTGCCATTGCTGAGTTAACGAGTGCTAATAAAGATAACAGTCTTGTTGAATTAGTTCGCAAAGCTGCAGAGCCAAGGTACCAAGAAGGTTATGATAAAGGTGTTCATGACGCCGATGCAGCGCTGATCTTAAGTAAACTATTAACTTTACGTGAATCAATCGGCCTACTTGCTTATGGCGCGCTAGAGCGAAGACTTGCGGTGATCTATTATTTTAGCAAACTTGATAAGCAAGGCACTAATGATCTGGTAAATCGTTGTCATAACTTGCATTTAATGGAACAGACTTTTGGTCACAGTGATCTGCGTCAACAGTTAAACCAAGAGCTAAGTGATGCTTTTAATGCCTTAGTTACGGAACAAGAATGGCTTTTCTGCGATACGTCATTAGCCGCTGATTATTTAATTGAAGAGCTAGGTAATGCTCGGGCTGAGTTCGTTGTTAAGGACAGCACTGAAGCATTAGTAAAGCAGTTAAAAAACCAATTAAAACATAAGAGCTTACAACAACAAGTTACTTCTGCTGTTAATGCTTGCGGTACATTACAGCAAAAATATCAGTTATATCTTGCTTGGTTACAGTCTTTTTCTGTTTCACAACAGCTCACTTCGGATATTGAGCTATTAATCGAAGCAGCTACGTTGATAACACTAGAAGCGGAGCTGAAGTTTTATTCATCAAGTGCTGATACCCATGGTGAGGTTAATGATTTATTAGGTCAACATTCACGTATTAATGACAGAAAACTAACATTCAGCTATCAAGAATTTATTACGCGATTACGTAAATTTAGCTTGCAAGACGTCGTTGCATTTAGTCAATTTAATCAACAAAAACAACAGGTATTAACCGAGCAAAAGCAACGTTTGAAACTAGAGCAATTCAAACCAAGTGCTTTATCATCATTTGTACGTAATAAGCTCATCAATGATGTTTACTTTCCAATTATTGGTGCTAATTTGGCAAAACAAATTGGCGCTGCTGGCAGTAAAAAACGCTCTGATTTAATGGGTTTATTATTACTTATTTCTCCGCCAGGTTATGGTAAAACAACGTTAATTGAATATGTGGCTAGTAAATTAGGTATGACGTTTTTTAAGATCAATTGTCCGTCAATTGGTCATGAGCAAGTATCGTTGGATCCCGACCAAGCAACAAATTCAACAGCACGTAATGAAATTGAAAAAATCAATTTATCCTTTGAAATGGGTAACAATGTCATGCTGTATTTGGATGATATTCAACATACTAATCCTGAGTTTTTACAAAAATTTATTTCGCTTTGTGATGGCTCCAGAAAAGTTGATGGTGTTTGGAATGGGGTAAGTAAAACTTATGATATGCGCGGTAAAAAATTCGCCGTAGTGATGGCAGGTAATCCTTATACCGAATCGGGAGAAGCGTTCAGTATTCCTGATATGCTGGCAAACCGTGCCGATATTTATAATTTAGGTGATACCTTAAGTGGCCGAGAACAAGAGTTTTCATTGAGTTTTATTGAGAACAGTTTAACCAGTAATGCTTATATCGCTCCGCTTGCTACCCGAGACATGAGTGATTTATATCAATTAGTTAAAATGGCTGATGGTGAGCCCTTAGCAACCACCGAATTAAAACATAATTATTCGCAAGCTGAAGTAAATGAAATCATTGCGGTGATACAGCGTATGCGCAAAATTCAGCAAACCGTTTTAAAAGCTAATGAACAGTATATTGCTTCAGCAGCACAAGATGATAAGTACCGCACTGAGCCACCATTTAAGCTGCAAGGTAGTTATCGTAACATGAACAAAATGGTCGAAAAAGTTGTACCTGTGATGACCGATGACGAAGTAGAGTCACTTATTGAGGATCATTATCGTGGTGAAGCGCAAACCTTAACGGTAGGCGCTGAAGAGAATTTATTAAAATTAGCTGAGCTTAGAGAAACACAAACTGATGAGCAACTTACCCGTTGGCAGCAAATAAAAGCTGATTATGTGCGTCATCAAAACCTTGGTGATAGTGATAATCCAATCGCTAATATCGCCAGTCAAATATCCTTATTACAACAAGGGTTGTCTAAGATAGGTGATGCATTAGTACAGCCTCAATCGGATGACTTTCAACGATTGAATGAAACATTATCGGCTTTAAAGTTACAGGTTAATATTGAAAAAACTGACAATGATGAACTGCAACAAGTTCTATCACAATTTAGCCAGGATTTAGAATCGTTTTTGGTCCCGCTAGTAGAAGCTGTCCAAGATAAAAGTGCTATGAGTATGTTCGCTCAGGATAACTCGCAGATATCAAACCCTGATGTTCAAGCAAGTTTGCAAGTATCAGAAAATGACATTCAAAAGATAAGTCGAGAGCTCTCTGTAAGCATCCAAAGCTCAGTGGAAGATTGCCTAACACAATGTCTTGATGATTACCCTAGTACAGTTCAAACTGAATAAAAACATATTACCTTAGCAAAATTCAACCATGAGTAATTTAAATGCACAAAAGAGTTTTAATTACTCATGGTGTTATTGTTAATTATATTTAATCTGAACTCTGGATAATGAGTGCTTGATGTTTAAGTAAAAACAACAGTTTACGGTTATTAAAAATAAAATTTATCGGATTAAATAGCGATATACTCTATCAATTTTTAAATTTATTCGACTATCAAGGCCAAAGGTTTATGAATAACTAGTTATTTATCGACGTTTTAACGCTTAGGATTGGATAAAGGAGAATATTGAGTAAATGCTGCTTATCTAGAGTTCAGGTTATTTAATGCTATGACCTTGTGCTCTTACCAATATGTTATTAATATCCCTCATGAATACTCTCAGCTAAACGCCATCACCCTAAAAGTACTTTTTAATTATGGACTGACAATATAACGGTTGTTGACCTCATAATATAGATAGTGGTAGGGACGAAGTTAACTAAGGATCTTAAATGGCTTTAAAAGCTAACAGCGCAGCAATGCAAATTTTTGTCATGATTTGCGGTATATTATTTTCATTATTCAGTGGGTGGTTCCTATACAATATAGAAGAGAAAGCTATTGTTAGTGAATTTCAAAAAGATATTGATGAACGTGCTGCTTCATTATCTCGCGAAATAGAAATAAATATAGAGGCACTATATACCTTAGCAACTTTATTTAGCCAAGAATCAACCCCCGATTTTCATGCATTTACTACGCAAGCGAGAAAAACCTTAAACCGTCATAATGATATTCAAGCGTTAGAGTGGGTGCCACGTGTCCCTCATGCTCAAAGACAAGCTTTTGAAAATGAGTTAAGAAAAAGTTTTGCTGATTTTGAGTTTACTGAGCGAAAATCGCAAGGTTATATGACGGTCGCCCAGCAAAGAGCTGAATACTTTCCGGTTTACTATGTTGAGCCGTTAGTGGGCAATGAGACTGCGTTTGGTTTTGATTTAGCATCTAATGTTACCAGACGAGAGACGTTAGAGAAGTCCCGCGACAGTGCCAAAGCACAAGCCACAGCTAGCATTATGTTAGTGCAAGAGCACAGTAAGGAAAAAGCTTTTTTAGCTTTTTTACCTATATATAAAGGTCAGCCAAGTACTTTAGCTAAGCGTAAACAAAACCTACAGGGCTTTATTCTAGGGGTATATCGAATCGCTGATATATTTGCTAGCTCAACCCTGAATGATGAATTGTTGGGCTTAGCTATTGAAGTGGTTGATGATACTGAGCCAAGCAAGGTTGATTTACTTTATAGCCATAGTTCATCAACTGGCTTTACCATTAAGAAAGATATTAGCTATACAAAAGCACTGCCTGAAATTTTGGGACGAAAATGGAGCTTGATCGGCTCGCCCACACAAAGTTATATCTCGGTAAGGCGAAGTATATTACCTTTGTTTGTTTTAAGTGCCGGTATTATCTTTACCTTCTTTATCACTGTTTATATTCGTAGTATTACCAAACAAGCTTTTTTAGTGCAAAGTATTGTTATTGAAAAAACCAATGAACTGAATAAAGCTAATAAGAGATTAAAAAAGCTATCAAGAATTGATGGTTTAACAGGTATTGCCAATCGTCGCTTTATGGATGAGTTTTTAGATAGAGAATGGTTGCGAGCCATCAGACAAGAGTCATCGGTTTCCTTTTTGTTAATCGATATCGATTTTTTCAAAGCATACAATGATAATTATGGTCATCTGGCTGGTGACGAATGTTTGAAAAAGGTTGGTGCTTGTCTAAAAGAGCAGGTTAATCGTGCCGTTGATATGGTTGCCAGGTATGGTGGTGAAGAGTTCGCCTTTGTTTTACTTGATACGCATAATGTTGAACTAATTGCACAGCGCTGTCTAAAGTCCATTGAAGCATTAAACATTAAACATGAGTTTTCTCCGGTTGGACCTGTAGTCTCCATTAGTATTGGCTATTGCACGCTCATTCCGCAAAAAGGGAGTGATCCCAGTAGTCTTATTGCGGCCGCGGATGAAGCTTTATATAAAGCGAAAGAAAGAGGCCGGAATAATGCGCTTGCTAGTTTAACGGCTATATCAGCTCAGACCTTCAGTATATAACCCTTATTTCCTAAATGGATTTACTTTATTTCAAGTAAAAAAAACCGATAGCAAAGGCTATCGGTGAGTTAGCTATGAGGAAAGCTAGAATATTCAATTATTACAACAAGCGTCCGCATAAGGGAACGAAATAAGTGTAGAGTATATACTCTATACTTACAAGTGAAAGTGTAATTTTATTTCGTGTTTGTTTCTTTATTACATCGATTCGGGCGAAAATAATTGCCTTTTAAGCTTTTATTGTTAATTTATGATGTGATTAGTTTACTTAGATCAATAAAAATCGGGTAGTGTATTTGGTGATTTAGCATGCATACAGTAAACTATCGGCAATTATCGTTTTAATAATGTCTTAAGTGAAAATATCATGTCATCCACAGATCAAAACTCTCAAATCAGTGACTTACCGACAAGCCCGAAAACAGCAGATACTGATACTTCATCCGATAACTTAGCCGAAAGTAAAAGCACCACGCATTTTGGTTATAAAACCATAGAAAAAGACGATAAGATTTCTATGGTGGCAGGAGTTTTTCATTCGGTGGCAAAACAATATGATGTGATGAATGATTTAATGTCGTTTGGCATTCACCGCTTGTGGAAGCGGTTCACCATTGATGCCAGTGGCGTACGCCCTGGTAATAAGGTTCTAGATCTTGCTGGTGGTACTGGTGATTTAACCGCTAAGTTTTCACAGTTAGTCGGCCGTGAAGGTAAAGTTGTTTTAGCTGATATCAATAGCTCAATGTTAAATGTTGGTCGTGATAAATTACGCGATAAAGGTTTAGTACAAAATATAGAATATGTGCAAGCAAATGCTGAATATTTACCTTTTGAAGAGAATACTTTTGATATTGTCACAATCGCTTTTGGTTTACGCAATGTAACTGATAAAGATAAAGCATTACGTTCTATATATTCAGTTTTAAAACCAGGTGGCCGTTTATTAGTGTTAGAGTTTTCAAAGCCAGAACATGAGTTATTGAATAAAGCGTATGATTTTTATTCATTCAACATTCTACCTAAAATGGGTGAACTGGTAGCGAAAGATGGCGAAAGCTACAAATACTTAGCAGAATCTATTCGCATGCATCCTGACCAAGAAACCTTAAAAGTTATGATGGAAAACGCCGGCTTTGAACAAACCACTTTTAAAAACCTAACCGGTGGTGTAGTTGCTTTACATAAAGGTTATAAGTTTTAATCATGCAAGGCTCCAATAAGCAGGCATTAACACCTAATTCTACTAAATCGAGTGAGCAAGTTAGCACCCAATTGAGTACCTTATTTAGCGAAGGTCTATTATTACCACAAGCCGCTACGTCAGCCATTGAATTGATTATTAATAAAGCTTTGGCTTTAAATAACAATAAATCAACCTCATTTGCATCGATAAACCAAAAAACGCTAACGCTAAAGTTGGCAGAATTTTCATTTCCGCTATCTTTTACGGTAAATACTGTATCTAGTTCAACAAGTATCATTGTTAGAACGCATGTTGAGTCTAGTGACTGCACTATAACTACTAGCATTAACACGCTTAAAAAATTAAAAGCTAACCAGTCTCTGACGCAGTTAATCAAACAAGATGAATTGGATGTAAACGGTGATATCAAAATAGCACAACAATTTGCTAACATTGTTCAATCACTTGCAATAGACTGGCAATCAGAGTTAGCTAGGCACCTTGGTGATGTACCCACCCATAAGTTATTACAGTTTGGTAATAAAATTACTAAATCAATACTTGCTACAGGTAAGAAAATAGAAGCAGATATTGGCGATTACCTAGTACATGAAAAACGTCTTGTGGTGACAACTAGTCAAATAACTGCCTTTAATCAACAAGCAAAAGACATCGCCAATAAGGTCGATACCTTGTCTGCACGTATCGATAAACTCTTCTCAACTGTCGCTGACAAGTAGCTAAATTTTAGTTCACCATTCGACTAATTAATGCATAGGAAATAATAACCGCCGTGAGTAGCCAACGTCTTTATCAAATCGTTAAAACTTTCTTGAACTTTGGTTTAGACAAAATGGTGCCCGCAGAACTATTGCCTTGGTATGCAAAAGTTGGCAGGGCAAGTTTATTTTGGCTGAGAAATCAACATAAAGATAAAACCCAAGAGCAAAGATTTCGTTTAGCGATAGAAGCTTTAGGGCCAGTGTTTATTAAGTTTGGTCAAATGTTGTCTACTCGGCGTGATTTATTACCACCAGAATTAGCGGATGAATTAGCCTTATTGCAGGACAAAGTAACACCATTTGAAGGCGAAAAAGCCAAGCAACTTATTATTGCGGCCATGGGTGATGAAGTATTTGAGCAGCACTTTAAAGACTTTGATCTTACTCCATTAGCGTCTGCTTCTATCGCCCAAGTGCATACGGCAACATTACTGAGAGATGATGCAGAGAAAGATATCGTTATTAAGGTATTACGGCCCAATATAAGTAAAACCATATTGGCCGATATTAAAGTGATGTCATTATTTGCCGGCATTGTCGCGCGCTGGTTACCTGATGGAAAACGTTTACGCCCTAAAGAAGTGGTGGAAGAATATCGTAAAACTATTTTAGATGAATTGGATCTTAACCGTGAAGGCGCTAATGCTATCCAATTAAAACGTAATTTTGAACAAGGTAGTGAGTACGACAAAGCGCTTTACGTACCTGAAATTCATAGTGAGTATAGTTTTAAAAATGTTTTGGTAATGGAACGTATTTATGGCATCGGCGTTGGCGAAATAGATATTCTCAACCAGCAGGGTGTCAATATGAAACTACTGGCGGAACGTGGCGTGGAGGTGTTTTTCACTCAAGTGTTTCGTGATAGTTTCTTTCATGCGGATATGCATCCTGGTAATGTTTTTGTCGATGCTACTAACCCCGATGATCCAACATGGATAGCGATAGATTGCGGTATTGTTGGTACTTTGAATCGCGAAGATAAACGTTATTTAGCTGAAAACTTTGTTGCTTTTTTTAATCGTGATTATCGAAAAGTAGCACAGTTACATGTTGATTCCGGTTGGGTACCGGCGAATACCAGTGTCGATGAATTTGAGTTTGCTATTCGCACCGTATGTGAGCCTATTTTTAATAAACCACTGTCCGAAATATCTTTTGGTCAAGTATTGGTTAACTTATTTAATACTGCCCGCCGCTTTAATATGGAAGTACAACCGCAACTGGTGTTACTGCAAAAAACCTTATTATATATTGAAGGCTTGGGTCGCCAACTCTACCCTCAACTGGATTTATGGCAAACGGCGAAACCATTTTTAGAAAACTGGGTAAAAGAGCAAATGGGCGTGAAAGCTGTCTTTAGTAAAATTAAAGCTAACTTGCCTTTTTGGAATGAAAAGCTGCCTGAAATGCCAGACTTAGTATACGATTATTTGAAAACAAGTCGTGAAAACCAACATCAACAAACGCAGCTAATGCAAGCTATGTTGGCTAGCCAGAGTAAAAATAACCACAGGATTATTTCTAGTATTATTGTCGTAGGGGTTATCATTGCAGCGGCTATATTGTTAAGCCACTAGAACTCATGTCGAGTGGCTTTTTTGGGTAATATTAGAAAACTTATTTTTTCGCTTCTTTGGCTTTAGCAAGTTGGGCACGTAAACCGGCCATACCTTGTTTATTGGACTGCTCAACATGCTCGACAGTTTTTTTCTTCGCGGCGCCCAGTTCCCAATTTAAATCATCTTGTGGTAATTCATGTAAAAATCGACTAGCTTCAGTGCGAGAAAGCTCACCAAATTGTCTGCGCTCTCTGGCATAAGTAAATATTAACTCACGCTGTGCACGCGTAATACCTACATAAGCAAGACGACGTTCTTCTTCAACACTGCCTTCATCAATACTGGCTTGATGAGGTAATAAACCTTCTTCCATACCAATAAGAAATACATAAGGGAACTCGAGGCCTTTAGAAGCATGCAGGGTCATCAATTGTACTTGGTCGTTACTCTCTTCCTCTTCATTTCGCTCCATCATATCGCGCAAAGTTAATCGAGTGACAATTTCTGGCAAGGTCATCGGTTCTTGGTCATCACTGCCTTCGAGCATTTGTGTAATCCAGCTAAAAAGCTCAGTAACATTCTTCATGCGCATTTCGGCCGCTTTTGCACTAGGCGAGGTATCGTAAAGGAAGTCTTCGTAATTAATCTCGCGAATCATTGAGCGTAATACTGCGGCAGTATCACCGCGCTCAGCTTGATCGCTAATATCGACTACCCACCGAGTAAAGGCTTGCATCTTCATTAAGCTACGACCTGTTAAGGTTTGCTCTAAACCGAGCTCAAAACTGGCAGCAAACATACTAATTTGACGCATATTTGCGTAAGTGCCGACTTTTTCTAACGTAGCAGGACCTAACTCACGTTTAGGCACATTAACAATACGTAAAAAAGCATTATCATCATCAGGGTTAACCAATACTCGCAGGTAAGCCATGATGTCTTTGATTTCAGCGCGAGAGAAAAATGAAGTACCGCCACTTATTTTATAAGGGATACGGTTTTGCATTAGCGCTTTTTCAAGTAAACGTGATTGGTGGTTTCCACGATAAAGTACCGCGTAATCTTTATATTGGCTGCGATTCATAAAGCGATGACCAATCAGCTCACCAATAACACGTTCAATTTCATTTTCTTCATTTTTTGCTTGGATAACTTTTAGTTCAACGCCGTAGGCAAGCTCACTAAACAAGGCTTTATCGTAGATATGTGGGTTATTGGCAATGAGTACGTTGGCACACTTTAATATACGGCCACTGGAGCGGTAATTTTGTTCTAACTTAATCAACTTTAGGCTTGGATAATCCTTACCCAGTTGTACTAAATTTTCCGGTTTAGCACCACGCCAAGAATAAATGGACTGATCGTCATCACCTACAACGGTTAAACGTGCGCGTTCACCGGCAAGCTGTTTGACTAATTCATATTGACTGGCGTTGGTATCTTGGTATTCATCGACCAATAAATAGCGAATTTTGTTTTGCCAACGTGCTAGTACTTCTGGGTAATTTTTCAGTAACAGTGTTGGGATAAGGATCAGATCATCAAAGTCTAAAGCATTATAAGCTTTCATGTGTTTATGGTAGCGCTGATAAAATTCAGCACATTCAACGCTGTCAGCATCATTTGCAGATTTTATAGCGTCATCAGGCAAGAACAAATCATTTTTCCAATTTGAAATCTTACTCTGAAGTTTACTGAGTAAATCTTTATCACCATCGAGTTCATCTATGGTTAATTCTTTTAGTAAGGCTAGCGAGTCTTGATCATCAAATAAGGTAAAACCAGGTTTATAACCTAGGATTTTTATTTCACGGCGAACAATGTCAAGGCCTAGTGAGTGAAAGGTAGAAACGGTTAAACCACGGGTAAGATCTTTACCTAACATTTTTTGTATGCGCTCTTTCATTTCACGGGCGGCTTTATTGGTAAAGGTTACTGCAGCAATATTTCGTGCTTTGTAATCACATTTTTGAATGAGATAAGCGATTTTTTGACAAATAACCCCGGTTTTACCTGAGCCAGCGCCTGCCAGTACTAGACATGGGCCGCTCACAAATTTTACCGCTTCATTTTGTCCGGGATTTAGTTTCATTACTTTTTTAACTACTTTATTCGAATAAACTTTTGTGTGTTAGATTTTACCTGTTTTTAGTCAAGTGCAAAACAGTTACAATGATATCAAATGCAAATCGATGAGAAATTATTATGATCAATGCCAAAAAGATTGAAGAAATCGCCAAACAAGTAACTGATTCAATCCCGCCCAGCTTAAAAAATATGGCTAGTGATTTTGAAGATAAAGCTAAAACAGTTTTACAAAATAAACTAGCACAGCTTGATGTAGTAACACGTGAAGAGTTTGATGTACAAACACAAGTATTGATCAAAACACGCGCTAAATTAAGTGAACTTGAAGCAAAGCTAGCTGAGTTAGAAGAGAAAATATCAGCTAGTTCGTTATAAATTGAACTTCATTATTACCTTACCAAATCCTATTTACCTTATTACCAAGGACGAGATTATCCCATGTCATCTTCTAAAGTAGCCTTAACGTCAGGCCCCTCAAAAATTACCTGCTTCAAAGCTTACGATATTCGCGGAAAGTTAGGCGAACAGTTAAATACCGATGTTGCTTATCGCGTTGGCCGTGCTTTTTCTCAACATACTCAGGCAAAAAATGTCGTAGTGGGCGGGGATATCCGTTTGACTAGTGAAGAACTAAAGGCAGCTTTAGCACAAGGGTTAATGGACGGTGGTACTAATGTTATCGATTTAGGTTTAGCAGGTACAGAACATATTTATTTTGCCACTAGTCATTTAAAATGTGATGGCGGTATTGTGGTTACTGCAAGCCATAACCCTATCGATTACAATGGTATGAAGTTGGTTCGTGAAAATTCAAAACCTATCAGTGGTGATACCGGGCTGTTTGACATTCAAGCATTAGCCGAAAAAAACGATTTTTTTGATGTTGCAGTAAAAGGCACTTTAACAACCGTCGATATTACTAAACCTTATACGGAGCATTTGCTCACTTATATTGATAAAAAAAATATCACCCCGTTAAAATTAGTCGTCAATGCGGGCAATGGTACGGCAGGGCCAGCACTTGACGCTATCGAGGCTGCTTTTAATGTCTTAAATGTTCCTGTGGAATTTATCAAAGTACATCATCAGCCAGATGGTAGTTTTCCCAATGGTATTCCCAATCCCTTATTAGTAGAAAACCGTGCTGCGACACGTGATGCGGTAATTAAACATGGCGCTGATATGGGCATTGCTTGGGATGGCGATTTTGATCGTTGTTTCCTCTTCGATGAAAATGGCGAGTTTATTGAAGGCTATTATATTGTTGGTTTATTGGCCGATAATTTTTTAAGTAAAGTTGAGGGTAATAAGGCCGATGCAAAAGTTATTCATGATCCACGTTTAACTTGGAATACCATCGATATTGTCGAAAAATCCGGTGGCCAAGCAATTCAAAGTAAAACCGGTCACGCCTTTATCAAAGAACGCATGCGCAGTGAGGATGCGATTTATGGTGGAGAAATGAGTGCACATCACTATTTTCGCGACTTCTTTTACTGTGATAGCGGCATGATCCCGTGGTTATTAATCGCCGAGCTCGTTTGTTTACGTAAACAACCGTTATCAAGTTTAGTGAAAGAGCGGATTGCCGCGTACCCGTCATCAGGTGAAATTAACAATAAAATTACCGATCCTAAAGCGGCTATATCGCGTGTTTTCGACTTCTATCAAGAGCAAGCACAAGTGATTGATAAAACCGATGGTATTAGTATGGAATTTGGCAATTGGCGTTTTAATTTACGTAGCAGTAATACTGAGCCAGTGGTGCGTTTAAATGTTGAGTCTAAAGGCGATAAAGCTCTGATGCAGGAAAAAACAGAGCAAGTATTAGCTTTGTTGCTAGCTGAGTAGTCTGCTTTGATGGCTGAGCGCTTGATGACTGAGAGCAAACGATTCTCTTATGGTGAACTTGCATTGACTGACTTTGTTAATCAGTATCAAGGGACAATACCTAAGGTGAGGTTATTTGAGTTAACTTTGCCTTGGCTGACTGCTACTGAGCAGTTTATGCTGCCTGAAAATAGCCAAGTGATAGTGCATTGTTTATATCAAAAACTTGAAGGACAAACGTCGGTATTAGCTATTGCTTGGCCTCTGGTGCATATTGTTAAGGGAAAATCTTCTAAAACAGAAATTATTTCGCTCACTAGTTTTTATTCATCAATTGCTGAACCAATATTCTTCATGCCTGCCACTAAAGAAAACCTGCATCAATTATTCTCCTCTATAGATCAGAATTGTCAGTGGACAAGTATGCAACTTGGCGCTTTTGAAGAAGGCATGGTTAGCCAGGTAATAATTGAGTATTTCCGCTATCAAAAAATATTTTCTCAAACGGACAATATTTACCAAGAAGACATAGCTGACTTTGCCAGTTACTATCAACAGAGGCCAAGCCAGTTACGCAATACAATCAGAAGGCGTGAGAAAAAACTTGCTAAAGCACATCAGTACCGCATTGAAATAATTACCCGTATTGATGAATTCAGCTCTGCACTTATTGCTTATAAAGATATTTACCAGCATAGCTGGAAAGGTGATGAATTTAGTTTCGATTTTATCGAACAGGTTTGTTTAGCAGCCTTAGCTGAAAATAAGTTACGCTTTGGGCTTTTGTATGTGGATGATGAGCCAGCGGCAGTGCAGTTGTGGTTTTTACAATCGACTTATGATGTTAGGAGTCTACAAGAGAATAGCGAGGTTCAGAATAATAGCAGACAGCTACAAACAACCGCATCAATTTTTAAACTGGCTTATACACCAAAATATCAAGAATACTCTGTTGGCTCTATTCTATCTTTAGCTTTGTCTGAGTTTGTTATCAGTCAAGACAAAGTCAGCAGTATTGAATTTGGTATGGGATCGGAACCCTATAAAAAAGATTGGTTAACCGAGAAAAGAACACGGCAAAGTTTTCAGGTTTTTAATCCTAATAGTATTTATGGTAAGTTAGTTATTATTCGACATATTTTAATACCACGTTTAGTGACTTTATTAACAGGAAAAATAAGTAAGCAATGACTTCAGCACATACTACCGAACAAATAAGCGAGACAACAACCGAGCAATTAATAAAGTTACTTGTTGCGATTATGCCTAATTATGATGATACTTTTTGGAACGCAGATACTGAATTATTTGGCGCTATTGCGGAATTTGATTCCATGGCGTTAGTCACTTTGATTGGTGAAATAGAAGAGCATTTTGATATAGCCCTTGACGATGATGATATCAGCGCAGAGAACTTTGCCTCGGTTAGCAGTTTAACCGAACTAGTACTTGAACGTAGTTAAAAAGTTTTGACTAAGGTATCAACTCAGGTCGAATTTTATCAAGGCGCTAAAGGTCCATTATGTCGGATTATTAGAACGCCAGAGCAAATACTTGCGCAATTATTATTTATTCCTCCATTGTTTGAACAAGCCAACCAAACTCGGCACCATACTACCCGTTCAGCCATCAATGCTTATCATCAAGGTATAAAAACTATTGTTTTTGACCACTATGGCACAGGTGATAGTGCCGGTGAGTTGATTGATGCTAACTTGGCTTTGTGGCAGCAAGACATACTTCAGCAATTAACAGATATTAAAGCGAGTTCCACTTTAGGGATTTATCTATCATTACCCTTGTCTGCAGTATTATTATTATCGGATGAAATATTGAAACAAGTTGATGGGGTAATGCTGTTACAGCCTGACTTTAATGGCAAACGTTTTGTCCTGCAGTTTAAACGTCTAGCGCTAGCTGCTCAGCTAACTAAAAACAATAAGGTCCAAAACGATCAGTCTATACACTCTCAAGCAAACCAGCAAAAAATTATTGAGATTGCTGGTTATCAAATGCATGCAGATTTATTAGAAGAAATAGTTGGGCAGAGTCTGAGTAAACTAGCTGACTTTAATGGTTGTTGCTATTGGTTTGAATGGCAAGCAGCATCTGAAGAGTTGAGTCCAGGCAGAGTTAAACAGCAACAAGCACTAACTAAAAAAAATAGTGGATTGTCGATAAAAAAAGTTGATGATGGCAAGTTTTGGCAAGCATCAGAATTACAAATAGCTGATTCGTATTTAAGACAAGAGCAGGTTATTTTTTCACAAATAGTTTTTTCACCTGTGCACTCATCTAAAAGTGAAATCAGCTGATGATTGAGCAAGGGGTTATTTTTAATAGTAATGGAAAACAGTTAATTGCTATAGAACATTTACCTATGGTTGAAGCTTTGCCAAGTGATAAAACACAAGCTAAAAAAGGTTTGATCATCGTTGTAGGCGGCCCACAAACGCGTGTTGGTAGTCACCGGCTGTTTGTTTATTTAGCAAGAGCCCTAGCAAAGCGGGGGATTACCGTATTTCGCTTTGATTATACTGGAGCTGGTGATAGTGAGGGGGAGATTAGCCCTTTTACTAACGTTAAAAATGACATTAGTGCTGCTATTGATACCTTTAAACAACGCCATGATGATATTACTGATTTGGCTTTATGGGGATTATGTGATGCAGCATCAGCTATTTTACTTTACCTCAATGAAACTGCCCAGCAAGATAAAATAAAGCATTTATTTTTGGTGAACCCCTGGGTAAGGCAGACACATACAGCTGCCAAAACTTACCTACGATCCTATTATATTAAACGTATTGTGAGTAAAGATTTTTGGCATAAACTATTGTCAGGCAAGGTTAAAGGGAAGATGGCATTTGGTGAAATTAAAAGTTTTCATAAGCAGAGTCAAGTCAGTCAAAATACTAACACGGCGGACAACTTCGTAACACAAATGCTACAGGGGTTAGATGAGTTTACCGGAAAATGTAATATCATGCTCAGTGGTAATGATTTAACCGCAGATGAATTTAAGTTATTAGTTAAAAGTAATAAGCATTGGCGTGATATAACGGCTAGAGATACTATTGATGTGCAAACAATTAGTCAGACAGATCATACTTTTTCTCAACGAGATAAGCAGAATCAGCTGGTTAAATTAGTCTGTAGGGCTTTAGTCAAATAAAAAAGTTAATAGATCGTTAAGGAATTTTCTTAACTGCTGTTACTTGCATCAATAAAATGCTTTACAATTGCACAATAAAATAAGTATTCACCCTCTTAATCAATAAAGCTAAATTAATAACGCTAATTAAGAAACATAAGGAAGAAAAATGAAAATAGGGATTATCGTTGGCACTCGCCCAGAAATAATCAAAATGGCACCCGTTATCCGTGAATGTAAAAAACGTGGTATTGCCTATTTTATTATCCATTCAAATCAGCATTATTCGCAAGAGATGGATAGTATTTTCTTCAAAGAATTAGAGCTACCAGCGCCAGATTATAATTTGGGTGTTGGCTCGGGTTTACATAGCAATCAAACGGGTAATATTTTGATTGAAATGGAACCCATTTTGTTACAAGAAAAGCCTGATGTGGTTTTAGTACAAGGCGATACTAATACGGTATTAGCGGGTGCACTAGCTGCATCTAAGTTAGACATTAAGGTAGGTCATATTGAAGCCGGTTTACGTAGTTATGATCGCAGCATGCCAGAGGAAACTAACCGTATACTTACGGATCACATGAGTGAGTACTTATTTGCCGTAGGTCCAAATCAACATGCTATTTTGGCGAAAGAAGGAATTGATGGTGATAAAATTTTTACTGTTGGTAATACTGTTTCCGATTCTTTATTTCAGCATTTAGATATTTCAGCCAGCACTAGTAGTATTTTGGCTGATTTAGGTGTCTCTTCAGGTGAGTTTTTCTTAGTTACCGCTCATCGAGCTTCGAATGTTGATGTTATGGCGAATTTATTAGAGTTATTAGCATTATTTGATAAGTTACATGACAAATACAGTCAAACAATTGTTTGGCCAATCCACCCAAGAACTCAAGCTAAATTGAAAGAGTTTTCTATTGAATTACCAAGTTACTTAAAACTAACTCCACCTGTTGGTTACCTAGACTTCATTCAATTACAAAAACACGCGCAATTGATTTTAACTGATTCAGGTGGCATTCAAGAGGAAGCTTGTTTATTAGGCGTACCTTGTATTACCCTACGTGAAAATACTGAACGACCAGAATCTATTGAAGTGGGTGCTAACGTATTAGTTGGCCGTGATGCTGATAAAGCTTTGGCCGCAGCAGAGAAGTGGCTTGCCAGTGATGTGGATAGCTTTAATTGGGATAATCCTTTTGGTGATGGTCATGTTGCTGAAACTATTCTCGATATTATTACTAATTCAGTACCAAGTACCCTTGATGCGGAAATTATAGCTAAGAACGAAACTTTAAGTGTTATCGGTATGGGCTATATGGGTTTACCTATTGCCAGTTTATTAGCTGAAGCTGGTTACAAGGTGACAGGTGTTGATTTAAATAGCGATAAAGTGGCGGCCATTAATAAAGCGGAATGTCCGTTTGATGAAGCTGGTTTGCCAGAGCTTATTACCAAGGTGGTTTCACAGGGGTTCTTAATCGCTAGTACTGAAATCCCTTCAAGTGAAACTTACTTAGTAGCGGTGCCGACTCCGCACAAAAATAATAGCTGTGATCGTAGTTATGTATTTAGTGCAGTTGATGCTATTGCTAAAGTGGCTAAAAACGGCCAAACGGTTATTATTGAGTCAACAATTTCGCCGCAAACTAGTTTAGCGGTAGCACAACGTTTCACGGATGCTGGTTTAACTATTGATGTTGTTCACTGTCCAGAACGTGCTATTCCGGGACAAACCTTACATGAGCTTGTACACAACGATAGGATCATAGGTGCAGCGAACTCCATTGCACAGCAAAAAGTTAAAACGGTTTACCAAAGTTTTGTTAAAGGTGAAGTATTTTTAACAGACTTAACTACTGCAGAGTGCATTAAATTAGTTGAAAATACCTCGCGTGATGTGGGCATTGCTTTTGCTAATGAATTATCACAAATTTGTGCAGAGCTTGAAGTTGATGTTTATGAAGTTATTCGTTTAGCTAACCGTCATCCAAGAGTGAATGTATTAACGCCAGGACCAGGAGTAGGTGGACACTGTATTCCAATTGACCCTTGGTTCTTAGTTGAAAATACTACGGCTGGCGAATTTGTTCGTTTAGCACGTACTATAAATGATAAACGTCCAAGCATTGTTGCCGAGCAAGCACTAGCATTATTAGGCGATACTAAAGGTGGCTTAGTGGGTAAAAAAGTAGGTATTCTTGGTGTCGCATACAAAGCCAATGTTGATGATTGTCGAGAATCCCCTGCTGATGCCATTCTTGAGCATTTTAACAAAGCGGGTGTTGAAGTAAATTACCATGATCCATTTGTGCCAAACTGGCATTGTGCAGGCCAAGAAACTATTAGCGATATTGATAATTGGGCAGATGTACTTATCTTAGTGACAGATCACGAATGTTATAACAACTTGAGTGTATCGACTCAGCTGCTCAATACCAGAGCTTAAAAATAAAGCCCATTAGCTTAATTGTTAATGGGCTTTATTGTTTGTTAGTTTTAAGGCTAAATTGCTAATGCAGTACTTTACAGTACTCGTTCAATAATAATGATAACAGCAACAGGAAATTCGACATGAAATTTGTAAAAGCCTCTCTATGTTTAAGCATCGCTCTAGCGGTAACAGCCTGTAGTGAACAGGTCTCTGTTGAATCTCATTTGGCCAATGCTAAAAGTTATCTAAATGAAAATAAAGTCAACGAAAGCATTATAGAACTGAAAAACGCAATTAGAGGCGATAACAAAAATGCGGAAGCTCGGTTTTTATTAGGTCGTACTTATTTAAATTTAGGTGACGGAGTTTCGGCAGTTAAAGAACTAGAACGAGCACACCAACTTGATTATGCTGCAAATAAAGTTATCCCTTTGCTTGCTAGAGCATATACATTAACTGATAGTGATGCTGATGTTTTAGCATTAAGTGATAAAGCAGCAAAACTTGCCAATGAAGAACAAAGTCATTATTTAGCTTATAAAACGTTAGCCTCACTGCGAAGTGAGGAAGTTGACATTGCTAAAGAAAGTGCTTCATTAGCAGAGACTCTTAGCAAACAAAGTTTATATAGTATGCTGGCTTTGGCCTACCTGCAGTTATCAGAAAATAATTATGATGAAGTTAAAACACTCATTTTGCGTGTTTTAACCATAGATGCACAACAGGTCGATGCAATTATGTTGCAAGGTCAGGTCTCTATGGTGACTAAAGATTATGACCAAGCTGCATTGAGTTTTAAGCAATACTTAAATTTACAGCCTCGTTCTGGCATCGTGCAATTATTATTAGCAGATGCATTTCT
This sequence comes from Colwellia psychrerythraea, assembly GCF_000764185.1. Taxonomy (GTDB): domain Bacteria; phylum Pseudomonadota; class Gammaproteobacteria; order Enterobacterales; family Alteromonadaceae; genus Colwellia; species Colwellia psychrerythraea_B. The sequence goes on along the minus strand of NZ_JQEC01000002.1, from coordinate 35,238 downwards.
TAAATCTGAACAATATGAGCAGGCCGAAAAGCTTGCCGATGGCATATTGAAAAGAATTCCTAACCAACCTTTCGCACATTATATTAAAGCTATGGTGGCATTTAATGGTAAAGCGTTTGATAAGGCTAGTGAACATGCAGAAATGGCATTGTCGGCAAACTTTAATCAATTTAATTTAAAGTTAGTAGCAGGGGCTAGTGCATTTTATATAAAAAACTGGCAGCAGAGTCACCATCATTTAACTTCGGTTGTTAAATACTTACCCAAAGATCATCAGGCTAGACGTATGTTAGCTGTTACTCAATTAGAGCTTGGCTTAATTGATGAAATAAGTGCAACCGTTGGTGATTTTGAGGCAAACCAAGGTGGAGATGCTCAATTTATGACCTCGTTGAGTTATAAATTATTAGAGTTAGGCGCAACGAGTGAAGCAAGAAAATTACTCGTGCAAAATGAGAGTACCACCCTAAAGGATGCTGGTGAGAATGCTAGACAAGGTATTTTAAAGTTGATGATGAATGATCCATCAGGTATTCAAAATTTACAAGATGCGGTTAAGTTAGATCCTAAATTTATTGAGGCTGAATTAGCATTAGCTTATGCCGCCCTACAGGGTAATGACATTAAAAAAGCCCACGAAATAGCGACTAAATGGCGGCAGGAGTACCCTGAAAAAGCCGGCGGGTATAACTTAATAGCGAGCATTGCCATTAAAGAGAAAAAATATGAAGACGCTGAGCAGGCATTAGAACAAAGCTTAACCATAGAACCTGATAATCTCTTTGCACTGACAGAACAGCTAAGAATAGCTCGCCAACAAAAAAACGAAGTGTTGAGTAAACAACGAGTTGACTATTTAATTGCATTGGCGCCGAGCAATAATAAAGTTTTGAGACATTACTTTGGTGTGTACCGAAATGAAATGGCGCTGGGTACCCTACAGGCTGCCTACCAGCTAGATAAAAGTGATATTAAAAAAGCCATATTAGTTGCCGAAGCTATGGTGAGCTTAGGACAGTACAAACAGGCTGATAATTTGCTTATTTCCTTAGCTGAGACACCTAAACTACCAAAACGTTATTGGCAATTGCTTGCGTTTAGCTACAAGAAACAAAATGATAATAAGAAAGTTAAATCATTATTAGAAAGTTGGTTAAAGGCAAGTCCATATCATATAGAGCCGGTAGTGTTATTGGCAGATTTACATGCCAGCAATGGTAATAATGAGCGCGCGTTAAATGTAGTGCAACGTGGTTTGGATTATCATAAAGATAATTTAATACTACAGTTGGTTAAAATGCAATTACTGCTTAATAGCAAGCAAATAACTCCGGCTAAAACTCTTTATAAAATTTTAGCGGTTAGCAATATCAATGATGCTTTAAAGCAGGGTTTTTTGGGCAGAATTTTCTTATTAGAAGAAAACTATGTGCAAGCTATACCAAAGTTAAATCAGTTATACCAAGTATACCCGAGCAGTCAAAATGTGGTGTATGCAGTGGCTGCTTATATGGGTAATAAAGAGGAAGCAAAAGCCGTTAAAATGCTAGAGCATTATTTAACCATTAACCCAAATGAAAACCGAATTAAAACTATGCTGGCGGGCCTTCATTTAGAAAGTGATACCAATAAAGCCATTATTGTGTATGAAGACATTGTTATAAAGCAACCAAAAAACATTATCGCGCATAATAATTTAGCCTGGTTGTATCTAGAGCAGAATAAAGTGGATAAAGCCTTAATGCACGCTAAAGAAGCTTTTGCATTAGCGCCTCATATTCCCAACATAGCGGATACTTATGGTAAAGTGTTGCTCAACTCTGGTGATAAAAGAGGGGCATTAAAATATGCTAATATCGCTTTTGATTTGGCTAAAGGTCAGGATGTTGATATCCAGCTTAATTATGTTGAAGCACTGATTGCGAATAGTCGAGTCAATGAAGCAAAAGACTTATTAAGCAAAACCACCCCACAAACAGATGAACAAATTAAGAAAAAATCTGAGTTACAAGCACAATTATAATTCTTTAGGTTAGATATAAAACGACTGCTTTTGCAGTCGTTTTCGTTTTGTAATGTTTGCTAAGTTTAGCCGATAGAAGCGCTTAATAGTTATATAACAATAAAGCAGAAGTCTCAAATTTCATTAAAGGATTTATCATGAATAAAATAATACTAACATCTGCTATAACGTTAGCACTTAACTTAACGGCTTGTAGTGAGCAAAAAACGCCAGAGCAATTAGTTGCTAGTGCCAATCAATATAGCCAACAAGGAAAGTTAGCTAATGCAATAATAGATTATAAAAATGCGGTTCGATTAGATTCTAAAAATGCAGATGCTCGCTTGGGTTTAGGTACAGCATATCTCAAACAGGGTAATTATATTAGTGCAGAAAAAGAGTTAGACCGTGCAGTAGAGCTTGGCGCCGAACATGCTCAAACCGCAATGCTTTTAGCACAGGTAAAATCTCGTCTCAATAAACCTAAGAAGGTTGAGCAGTTAGTTGCATTAAGTGGCGAACTTAATGACGAGATCTACCAAACCTTGCTAAGTTATGCTGGCATTAGTACGCTTGCAAATAGTGAAATATCTAAAGCGCAAGATTATTTTGCTCAAGCTGCTGCGATTAATCCTACTTTACCTTTTAGTCAGTTATCTCAAGCTTATCTTTTGTATATTGAAAGAAACTTTACACAAGCTCTACAAGTGAATACTCGTTTGTTGACCGAGCACAGTGATTTTTCAGAAGCCTCGTTATTGCAAGGGTATTTACATTTTGCCCTGAGTAATTATGAGCAAGCAAATACTGCGTTTACTGATTATTTAACGGCTTACCCACTTGATTATAATATCAAGTTTTTTCAGGTTAATACCTTAATTAAGGCAGGGGAATTCGAGCAGGCAAGTAAGGTAAATGATGGCTTATTAAAGGTTTTTAAAAATTCAGCACTTGCCTTGCAATATAAAGCTCAAATTGAATACCAACATGGTAACTATATTGAAGCGAGGGAGCTTGCTAGTCAAGCGCTTGGCTTGGATGAAAGTTATGTTATTGCTAAGATGATTGCTGGCATTAGCTCTTATAAACTTGATGAAATGGAGCAAGCGTATGACTATTTGATCGGATTAGAGAGTATGTTACCCGCAACACATCCTATCAACGTAATTTTGTTATCAATAAAAATAAAACTGGGTCACACCGATGATATTTCTTCATCTGTAGCTAAATTAAATGCAATAAAAAATAGCGATAGTGATGCGGACTTATTACAAATCACCAGTTCTGAGTTAATGAAAGCAGGAGATTTTGCTAGCGCGCAATCGCTGTTAAATAAAGCGACACAGGTCTCACCTCGTAATGCAAATATACAAGTTCAACGTGGTGCACTGCTATTAAGTCAGCGAGACTTATCAGGGGTTAAGTCGTTAGAACATGCACTTAGTATTGATCCTAGTCTGCACGATACAGAGTTCGCCTTGGCACGCCAGTATATTAATGGCAGTGAAATCGTTAAAGCACAAGCTATTGCAAACAAGTGGTTAATGTCAGAAAGTTATCAAGTGTCGGGAAATATCTTAAGTGGTCTTATTGCTATGCAGTTGGAAAAGGTGGCTGAAGCTAAAGGGTACTTTCAACAAGCGCTGAGGTTAGAACCTGACAGTATTAGCGCGCTATATAATTTAGCATCGGTTGCCGCTTATAATAAGGAAATGAGCAAGGCAATTTCTGGCTTCAAACAAGTTATCGAACGTAATCCCAATCATCATAACGCTATTCGTCGATATAGTGTATTACAAGCAAGAGAGGATAAGGCTACCCAAGCCATTTCATTCTTAAGTGCATTAAATGATCAAAGTAAACTTAACGACAAAGTGGTTCATAAAAATCTTGTTATCGGTTTAGCTCAAAATTTACGCATTAGCGGTCAAATAGCTGAAGCTATTGAGTTATTAGAGTCAATTAAGCTCGAGAAAAATTTACCAGCTCGTTATTGGTCCGTATTAGCTGAGAGCTATCAGCAGGGGCGTCAGTTTGAAGAGGCGTTATCAACTTATGACCAAGCTATCAAAGTTCAACCTAGAAGTTATATTATTCGAGTTGGATATATAAGTGTGTTAGATAAATTGAAACAATACCCACAAGCGTTAACAATGACTAGAGTTGCCAATATCGATTTTCCTCATGATAGTAACTTGATGATAATGTTGGCTTACCTTGAGCTAGCTAATAATAATATTCAGGCGGCAAAACAGCAATTACAAGTACTTGAGGCTAATGGTATCAGTAACTATTTAGTCATGGCGACAAAGGCAAAAGCCGCGATGCAAGAGAAAGCATACCCTCAAGCAATTGAGCTATATAGCGATATCTATCAACAAACACCTAGAAGTGGTAATGCCATTAACTTAGCGAGAGCATTACAATTTGCTAAGCAAGGCAGTGAGGCTGAGACTGTACTTGAACAGTACCTTGTTAATGAATCGAGTGATAATAGAGTGAGAATGCTCCTTGCGGAGCTTTATGGTTTTAACAATATCGACAATAGCAACTCAGCTAAAATTATTAAAACTTATGAAGAGGTTGTTGCCGCACAACCCAATAATGTTCCCGCATTAAATAACCTTGCTTGGCAGCAATACCAGAGTAGTGACTTGAATAACGCGCAGCTCAACATAGAAAAAGCACTTACTTTAGCCCCAGATAACAATTCTATATTGGAAAGTTATGGCGTAATTTTAGTCGCTAACAAACGTTATATACAAGGTATCGAGGTACTTAATAAAGTTATAAATAAAGGCTCAAAAGATGTTAGTGCTAAAGTCAGTTTGGCTGAAGCCTATATTGCTGTGAATAGCCCAGAACAAGCTAAAGTCATCCTCACGGGCTTAAGTGCACATGATAGTAAACTAAATGTGAAGATTGCTAAATTAAGACAACAAGTAGATAAGTCACAATAGAGTTAGAATGTTGAATAATAACTGTCAGTAAATTTTACAATCTGTTATTTGATTGTTAACCGCATAAAGTATGCCATACGTTAAGTGTTGTTTTATAACGAAAATAAATAAAAACTTAAACTTGGCACAACAAATGCTTATTACGGTTAGAATTTTAAAACTATACTGAACATCTAAAAGGATATTTCAATGAATTTATTAAAAACTTTTGCAGCAGCTTCTGCAATCGCTATCGCCAGTTTTGCTGCTGATGCATCACAAATCCAATCTGGTGGCATTACTTGGGATCCAGATTACACTAGCTTTGATACTGATTTTTTTGCAGCTGCAAAATATAAACAGTACTATGTAGCTAGCGGTAATGGTTCTTTACCAGCAGGCACTATCTTTGACAACACAGCTGATTTAGCTATTGGTGATAAAGTTCAAGGTTTTGGTGTTATTAATGAATTAAACGGCCAAAATGCAGGTCAGTACTGTGTTACTTGTACTCAACTTACTTTCTCTTACACTGATTTCTTCGTTACTGCGACTACTGGCGCAGGAGCTCCATTATTTACTGGCGGTACTGCAGGATTTTACGTAAATGACGGCGCAGCGTTGAACGGTTCAAGTACTTATGCTGACGCTTCAAATGGTACTCTTTGGTTAGACCTAGTTTCTAGCTCTGCAGCTCATGATTTTGATAATGGTAGTGTTGTTGACACTACTAATACTTATTTAGACGTTGTTGGTGGTTTAGTTGCAAGTAATTTTGATACTAACACTTTAGATTTTGGTGCTGATTTAGCTTTCTCTGGAAGTATCCACGGAGCTTCAACTTCTCAAGTTGGTACAGCTCACTTTGTTGGTAACTCAATCCCAGAGCCTACTAGTTTAGCTATCTTCGGTTTAGGTCTTTTAGGTCTAGCTGGCGCTGCACGCCGTAAAGCTTAAGTTGCTTAAATAGTTAAACCTTATTGGTTTAACCAGCAATTAAGATTTAGACATTAAAAACCTCCTTCAGGAGGTTTTTTTATGTCTAAAATATAATAAATCAAAGTTGATACCAAACTAGCCTATTATTAAGCATTTTATTATTTTATCAAAGCGCTCCGTGATGGCTTAATACGGGCATTGTGTAGTTTTTAAAATGAACAAAAATCAGATAAAAAAAGCCCCAGTTTAACTTAGTTAAACTGGGGCTTAATAGGACTTGAAAAAGCGAAGTTTATTTCATGTTAGCGTAATAAGCTGCTAAGTTTTCTATATCAGTAGCGGAAAGTGCCATAACCATACCTTTCATTGTAGGGTCGTTACGTTTTCCTGATTTAAAATCTTTAAGTTGCTTAGTAATATAAGCTTCTTTTTGACCCGCTAAATTTGGGTAAGTTGGTACAGCAGAAATACCCGCAGCACCGTGACAAGCTGCACACATAGCAGATTTTGCTTTACCAGCGGCTGCATCGCCAGCAAATACGGGAGATGCCATCATAACCGTTGCTGTAGCAACAGCAAGCATAAGTTTATTCATAGTTTCGCTCTCTTTAGTTTAAAGGTTTTGTAACTAAGGTAAATACACGCAAGATATTTGAGTTACAAAGATAAAATTCTATTTTGAGTATATGAAAAATAAGCTAACTTGTCGTTGATTTTTTTTATCAAAACCACTGATTAACAGCAAACGTTAGTCGTATAATTAACTATATTCTAAAAGAGAGAAAAACTGAACAATATGAAGTCTGAAGCAGCCCAACAAAGCATCGAATCGATAACGGATCAAAGAGATCACTTAAATGTGAAATTTCAAAATGATTGGTATCAAGAGAATATCGATGTACTCATTGAATTACTTTTTTTACCAAATATGCAGATTACTATACAAGAGAGGATAATCGGTGCTGATAGAGAAAATATTCGTTTTAATTGGAACAACACTTACTATATTTTGAATTTCGAATGTAATAGCCAATCCTGTTGGATTGAAGGGCAAGATGTTTTGAGTACGGAAAAGTTAATTCACCTGAAGTCAGTAATCGGCAATATACAAGTGTAAAAAAATGAAAATAACCACACCACCACTAGATAAAATTTTAATCAGTGCCTGCTTTTTAGGGCAGCGAGTTCGTTATAATGGCGAAATAAAATCGTTCACTAATCCCACTTTAGAAAAATGGCGACAAGAAGGTCGTTTGGTTGCTATTTGCCCTGAAGTAATTTCTGGCTTACCTGTGCCAAGGGCCCCTGCCGAAATAAACCCTAAGACAAATAAAGTTATCACCATTGAGAATATTGATGTTACCAAGCAGTTTAATTATGGGGCTAAACAGGCATTAGACTTATGCAAGAAACATAAAATAAAGTTTGCGTTATTAAAAGAATCAAGCCCATCATGTGGGAGTCAAGTTATTTATGACGGATCTTTTAGTCAGCAAAAAATTGCTGGTGAAGGTGTAACAACTAAGCTACTACGTCAACACGGCATTATGGTATTTAGTGAAGATACAATTGCACTCTTAGCTGAACAAATAAAAGATAGTGATCCGACCAGTTAGGGTGCATAATGAATTACACGCTTTTGGGGAATAATAAAGAGATAAATATATGGCCAATAAGTTCAGCACCATCATTAACAAGGTTAACAAAGCTCCAGAATTTTTACGTTCATTTTTATTAACTAAACTGTTCGCCAGCAAAGTAAAATTTGCTGGCACCACTGGCATTGTCATTCAAGAAATTAGTACGAAAAAGACGAAGATTTTTCTCGCTAATAAAAAATCGGTACAAAATCACATCGGTGGTATTCATGCTATAGCAGCAGCGGTATTGGCTGAATCTGCTACTGGAATAGTATTCGGTATGAATGTACCAGATTCAAAATTACCCCTTCTTAAAAATATGCAGGTAAATTATCAAAGACGTATGCAAGGCAGTTTAACCGCTGTAGCACGAATAACAGATGATCAAATAGCCCTTATTTCTCAAGAAAAAAAAGGCAGCTTGTTTGTTCAAGTAACAATTGAAGATGAGTCTGGGCAAGCACCAATAGAATGCCAGATGGAATGGGCATGGGTAAGTAAAAAATAGCGTAGGAAAGTTGTAATGCTTAATGTCTTACTAGGTTAATTGGTATAAAATATAGTCCAAGGGATTTGAACTAAATTGACCAGTAATGACTAGCATTAAAACAGATAAAAAAACTAATAAGTTAGCTTTGAGTAAAGTTAATCAAAAAGGTGGAATAAGCAAACCATTCCATCAGTATTTCACCCTATATTTTCAAGCCCTATTTTTGCTTGTGCTTATAGCACTTGCCTCTGCGTTATGGTTTTCGTTACAACAATATAAATACTCCCAGACACTAATCAATGAGCAATTAGTTCCTTTACAGACTCAATTTCACCAACAAACTTACCTTATTAATTCAAATAAAGTCATTGATGAAATATTGCAAAGTGTTAATGCACATACCTTGATAACTTTGCAACAATCACTGTCATTGCAAAGCAAAAAACTCTCTTTATTAACATCTACAAATAAGAGTATTTACCAACAGTGGTTTTCTGAAAACAACATAGCTACCAACCTCGTAACTAGTATTGAGTCTAGCCAAACTAAAAATGAGTTATTAAAAAATAAAGCCTTAATTCAGCTTGATACTTTACTTGATGCGATACTAATTGAATTAAATAAACCAGGTATTGATTCATTACCAGAAAAGTTATTACTGCAGTTACAGAGCAGATTAATGGGCATTGTTACTATGTTTAAACGATTGAGTTTACAAACACCAATCGGGGCATTTGCACAGCAGAGCAATCAATTAGATGAGATGTTTGTTGCTGATTACTCAAAATTATTGGCCGAACAGCAAGGTGATAGTCAGAATATGGCCGACATCGTCAGAGACTTTATCCGGTTAGAAGATCTCATATTAAAGTCCGGGGTATTAGTTAAATGGCATGACCAATTAAGCTTAATGGGCGACTATCAGCAGCAACTTGTTGTGCAGCAACAACAATTACAGAGTATTCTTGATGGTTTATCAAACGAAAGCCAAGGTAACAATCCCACTGTCAAAAATTATCTAACGGGTGATAATAAAACGGCGGTATTAAATAGATTATCATTATGGCAGTTCATTGTTTCTGCCTTTATTTTAGCTTGTGTTGTTGCTCTCTTATGGTTTATTCGAGCAAAGATAAAGGCCACGAGTCAATATAATACTAGATGTATAATTCGAGCCCTAGAAGCTGAGAAACCTTCGGATAGCACGGGTGATCCCCTCTTTTTTACAGCACTTAAGAATAGCTCTGTACTCAGTGTTGAGTCTGAGCAACTAATTAATAAAATTGAACAAATAAATAGCAGTGATTTCAGTGAAATAGACTACTCAGCTTTAATTGATAAAAATAAAAAGCTAACGGATGAAGTGCTTAAAGAAAATAGCAAATATGCACAACTAAAATTAGAATTAGATTTAGTTGAATTCAATGCATTAGCGAAGAAAAAATCGCAATTACAACTTGAGCAACAGCGTGGCAAAGCTCTTCAGCTAGCAACACTAAGACAGTTAGTTTTATTGGGGCGAATTGCATTGACGACGACAATGAACTCTATAGATAAGGCAGAAAATAACTATTTGTTTCTTGCCCATCTTCAAGCTAGGGATTCAATAAGAAAATTAAACCGAGCTAGCTGTTATCGTTACCTAAAAAGCAGTGATGCAGTACTCACTCTTAGTGATGTAAATTTAGTCGCCCAGATCCAGAGCGTTTTATTTAATCTCAGTAATAAATTGTCTCAATTTGAAAACAGCATATCACTGACTATTGATGAAAGGATTATTACTAAGGTCAATTTGGATGCTGAGCTTTTCACTGAAATGCTTAAAGCTTATATTCGATTATTATTTGCTCAACATAAACAGATGAAACTTGAGCTAAGTTTACAATTGACGGATAAAAATGAAGGTCAACAGCTGGTATGTTTCACTGGCCACGTAACCACTACTGAGGAAGTAGTTCAGCTGCCGAAATCATTAAAGAACTTTAATGATGACAGTATGGAGTTGGACGAACTAAGCGAGTACTTCAATACCCTGCTGCGATATCAACATGGTAATGATATTAGTGCAAAATTAATGGATCAGGGCTACCTGTTTAACTTCACTTTACCGTTAGCTGTTATTAATAATCAACAAGAAAATAGTTATCAGGTGCTGTCGATACCCAGAAATTTATCGAATATAGCCCCGGCTTGTGAAAAATTAACAGCTAAATATTTTATCATGCCTATAGAGGTGCTGCTGGCTGTAAAGGAACCGATGAAATATCAACGTTTACAACAATTATTACAAAATATGGGCTTACAAATAACGTTCGTGAGCTGCGAGATAATGCTAAAAAAATACTGGCAAAGTGGTAGGTTTGTTATATTGATGACTGAGTTCGATTACCAACCTTTTACCACTTTTATGGTTGACGAGGGTAAACAAACCTCGGAAAAAACTACTTTAGTTAGAGGCGTTTTTAACTTAGAAAACTTGAATGATTTAACGAATAAAACAACAAAGTACAGTCATTGGCTTGTCGGTCAGTTAGCTGCTGACAGTGCAGTAAGTGAATTAATAACAGCAATGACACCTTGGTTAAAGGAACGGGAAAGTAGTGAAGCCTGCTCGAAAAAGACAGTACAAGTAAATGCATTGAATGAGTTTTCTGTCAATAGCGAGCAATATGAAAGTGCTTTGCTAGCACCAAGCGAAGTTTCATCAAGCTTTGATTTTCAGCGTTATCTGAAAAACCAAGGCTCAGCCGAATTGGCTATTTATATGTTAGAAGAATATACCTCAGAAAACACCTCACTACTTAGTTGCTTAGAACAAGCCATTGCAATTGATGATACTACTGACGCAGAAATGGCTATTAAGGCATTATTGGTTAACGGTAAAATACTTGCTGCTGAGAATTTAATAGACCTATGCGATATTTGGATAAGAAGATTGAATATTCAAGGGCTAGATAACAATGATAAAGTGCAAGTCAGCTTACTAAATAATACTATACTGGCTGTTGAAGCTATCGCTGAACATGCAACTGCAATTGCTTAGATGCTTATTTTATAAGTCTTTGCAGGTGCTGAGCAGCTATAAATGGGAACACATATGACTAATAATATTCAAAAAAAATTAATCAACAGCCCATGTGTTAGAAATTGCTGCTTAGATGAAGATGATATTTGTCTTGGTTGTTTTCGTCATATTGATGAAATTATTGCTTGGCGTAGTTTTAATAACCAAGAAAAGCAGCAAGTTATTACATTGTGTCATCAGCGACAAGATAACAGTAACCATAACTATTAAGCATTATTGATAGAGATTCTGATAGCAGTTTAATGTAATATTAACCCTGTATACCTAATCAATTTTAAGAAAGGACTTTTTGTGATTAATAAGAAAACCCTCAAATCTATACTCACCTTTACTGAGAATCAACACCCCGCACCTAGTTTTATCGTTATCTATATCCTTACTTGGCTTGTTTGGCATAATCAATTATTTACTCACTTTATAACAGCTAAGGGAGATTTTTTGACTAAAGTATCGGCAGCTTTAACTTCAATTAATGATAATCAATATATTGTTGTTTTTATATTATCTTGTTTGATTTTTGTCATTCGTTTGGTTGTTAATTATGTAAGCTTTAAATCGAAGGAATTGTTAAGTACAGCCGATGATGATTTTGTCAATGCTAGAGACGATCAAAAATTTGCTAAAAACAGTGATATTGCAAATTTGATGGCTACTTTGTCAAAAACCCAGCAGCAATTGAAGGAGACTAAAGCAGGTGAGAAAAAAGCAATAACCGAGAAAAATGAGGTTATTAAAAAACTGTTAAGCATTGAGCATGAATTAGATGAAGCAAGAGCAGATATTGATATGCTCAATCAGACTTATTCTATTAAGAAAGGTAACGAGAAGATCAAGCATCTCTAGTAAGGCCTTTCTCAACGGAGCGAATCAAGCGCAGTGTTAATCTATGATTTTTACCTTGCTCTGCTGCAATTTTCTCCGAGACTACCTTTTTATTAATTTGCTGTTCTAATGCCCAGTTAATATGTTCGACAACGAGTGCACTTGCCTCAGATAGTTTTTCAGTTAATGCTTTAACTGTCATATCACTATAGGGGGCATTGCCTAATGCCACGGCAATATTACGTTGCCAACTTTGAAAACCAATACGCCTAATGGGTGAGCCCTGCAATGTATTGAGGAAGTATTCTTCTGACCAAGCGAACAACTCGAGTAAACTGATGTCATCGAGATTATTTCTTGTTTGAAAGTCATCCACCAGGCTAAGTTTAGCGTATTTATTCCACGGACAGATTAATTGGCAATCATCACAGCCATAAATTCTATTTCCCATTAAAGGGCGTAATTCTTCAGGAATAGCTTCGGGTGATTCTATGGTGAAATAAGAAATACAACGCCGTGCATCAACAGTGTAAGGTTCAACTATAGCCTTAGTAGGGCAGATTTTGATGCAGGCAACACAAGTGCCACAATCGTTGGTCTTAATTTGTGTTTCAACGGCTTGAATGGCCCGAACACTATATTCATTACGAGTAACCGGCAGTGGGATATCAATAAATAATTCACCTAGGAAAAACCATGAACCTGCTTCTTTATTGATTAATAGCGTATGTTTACCAGCCCAGCCTAATCCCGCTTTTTCTGCTAGAGGCCTTTCCATAACGGGCGCAGAATCAACAAATGGTCGGCAGTTAAAATCGCTGCAGTGCTCTGCAATTTTTTTACCTAACAGCTGTAAGCGTTTACGCATTAATTTGTGATAATCACGGCCAAGAGCGTAGCGGCTTATATAAGCTTTGTTTTTATCTTTTAGAATGCTAGCAAATTTAGCATTTTGGGGCAGGTAATCTAAACGTACACTAATTACTCTAATAGTTCCGGGCACTAATTCCGCTGGTCGTGCACGCATTAAGCCATGGCGTGCCATGTAATCCATATTACCGTGGTAATTATTGGCTAGCCAACGCTCTAATACACTTTCATGGGCGGATAAGTCAATATCACTGATACCTAAATCAGAAAAGCCTAACTCCTTGCCCCAGCAGTTAATTTTATCAGCTAATTCTTGATAGTTAATAATAGACATTGTCATACAAATAAAGCCAGTTGAAGTTCGTTTGTTGAATCATTGATTGAGGTTAACCATGAAATTGTCGCTAAGTTTATCACAAAATCAGCCCGTGACGTCAGTGTATAGTGCTGAACATGTACTGGGAAATGAGGCTAAGGTTGCGCGAAGTAAAGGCATCTTTATATATGCTCTAATGAACAGTAGATATTGATACCGCAGCCGAAAGAAGCGGAAGCTTTATAGTACTGTGGTACTATCATTGTTGACAGTGAGTGATGTTGAAAGCGACCGTTGTGGAGCAGTTAAAGCAATTACCAAGTTATATGATGATAATTTCTTAAAGGGGTGGAGGGCTTATTTCTGATGGTGAACAATTGTTATTAATAGCTTATGAAATTCAGGGTTGGTATAGAGAGTGGTATGGACGACGTATTCAATGGCATTATTAGCACGTTAGTAATGCCAAGAGAGGATATTTTTACGCAACATGTTTGGCAACCTATATTCATGGAGCGTCAGCTGATATTATAGCCAATAGAAATGATCAACATGGTTTGCTAGCCATTGATTTATTTATGCCCTTGCAGTAATGCTCAATGGGAAAGAGCAAAATCATTAGCGCTACAACAGTCGTCGTCACAAATATAGAAAAGCAAAATGAAGCAATTAGAATATTTTTTACCTGATGAAGCCGCTACCATTGCCATTGGTGCTGGGCTTGCCAATGTACTGAAAAGTACAACCGTTCAACAAGTCTTAGTGGTTTACCTTAATGGTGATTTAGGTGCAGGTAAAACCACCCTCACACGAGGTTTTGTAAGAGGTATGGGACATGAGGGTAATGTAAAAAGCCCAACTTATACTTTAGTGGAGCCTTACGAATTAGCTAATTGGCGGATCTTCCACTTTGACCTATATCGTCTTGCGGATGCTGAAGAACTAGAATATATGGGTATAAGGGATTATTTTAATAATGATTGCTGCTGCTTTATTGAATGGCCAGAAAAAGGCTCAGGGCTATTGGCTAAAGCAGATTTAATCATTAATATAGAATATCAAGATGAACAAAGAATCATCAAGCTGCAAGCAGAGTCAACTCATGGCGAACAAATGATGACAGCACTTGCACAAATTATAAAATTATAAAATTGGGGTAAGTTGGATGTATCACAGAGTTATTCTGGCGATAGAAAAGTTACGCGTATTTAGTTTGTTAGCTGTTATTACTTTATCGAGTTTATATTCGGTAAATGCTTTCGCGGCTAATAGCATTGATGGTATTCGTGTCTGGCCGGCACCAGAAAATACGCGTATCGTTTTTGATGTTAAGCAAAAGCCAGAATACAAATATTTTACTCTCAGTAAACCAAACCGTTTGGTTATTGATTTTACCAATACTAAAAATACCGTAGCCTTGAAAAACCTTGCCGCTAACGATCCTCGGGTAAAGCTTTTTCGTTCCAGCGTGAATAAAGGCAAAACCCGCTTAGTTTTAGAGTTAGCGCAATCATATCAATTGACTGTTTTTCCTTTAGCGCCAGCGGGACAATATGGCCATCGTTTGGTGCTTGATCTTTATGATAAAAACAGAGCAGGCAAAGCAAAGTCAAAACCTAAAAGTAATATCGGCGATATCATTATTGGCATAGATGCTGGCCATGGTGGTGAAGATCCCGGCTCCATTGGCGGTAAAGGCACTTATGAAAAGCGAGTAACTTTAGCAATAGCTAAAAAATTGCAAAAACTAATTAACAAAGAAAAAGGCATGAAAGCGGTTATGATTCGTAGCGGTGATTATGCCGTAGCGATAAACCGTCGTACTAGTTTAGCCAGAGAAAAGCACGTTGATTTCTTTGTCTCTATCCATGCGGATGCTTTTTACACCCCTGGACCTAGTGGTGCTTCGGTCTGGGTTGTTACTAAACGTAGAGCCGAATCTGAGTTAGCCAAATGGTTAGCAAATAGAGAGAAAAAATCAGAGTTACTTGGCGGTGGTGGCGGGGTAATCAAAAATACTTCGGATAGTCATTTAGCGCTTGCCCTCGCTGATATGAGTAAAGAGCACTCCCTAGGTGTGAGTTTTGGTGTCGCTAACAACGTAATAAAAGAACTGAAAAAAATCACTAAAATGCACAAGAAAACTCCACAAAATGGTAATTTTGGTGTATTGAAATCTTCAGATATACCTTCTATTTTGGTTGAAACCGGTTTTATTTCTAACCATAGAGAAGAGAAGAATTTAACTTGGTCTAAACATCAACAGCGTTTAGCTGATGCAATTCATAAAGGCATTAAAAACCACTTTTTGGCTCATCCTTTAACCGGGTCGTATTTTGCATCTGTCGGTTATAAAAAACACAAAGTACGCAGTGGTGAATCACTTTCAGTATTGGCTAAACGTTATAATATTTCTATGAGTAAGTTAAAATCTATCAATAATTTAAAGTCCAATTCTCTACAAATTGGTCAAACCTTAAAAATTCCCCGTACCGGATAACCCCTTATGAGTATTGCTATATTACCGGCACGCTTGGCTAACCAAATTGCTGCTGGTGAAGTGGTCGAACGCCCAGCGTCTGTTATTAAAGAATTAATTGAAAATAGTTTAGATGCTGGTGCAACATCAATTCAAATAGATGTTGATAAAGGCGGCATAAAAAAAATAAAAATTACTGATAATGGACATGGCATAGTCAAAGATGAGCTAACCTTAGCGTTAAGTCGTCATGCAACCAGTAAAATTAAAGATTTAAATGACTTGGAAGCTATCGATAGTTTAGGTTTTCGTGGTGAAGCTTTAGCAAGTATTAGTTCAGTTTCCCGATTAACGTTAACATCTAAACCAAAAGATCAAACAACGGCATGGCAAGCTGTTGCTGAAGGTCGCGATATGTCGGTGAATGTAAAACCTGCGGCTCACCCTGATGGCACTAGCATCGAAGCACTTGACTTATTCTTTAATACTCCGGCTAGGCGCAAGTTTTTAAGAACTGAAAAAACAGAATTTAATCATATTGATGAAGTGGTTCGGCGTATAGCGCTTGCTCATTTTTGTGTCAGTTTTACGCTAACGCATAATGGAAATACGGTCCGCCAATATCGTATAGCTAGTACTCATGTACAACAGGCTAAACGTGTCGCAATGGTTTGTGGTCCAAAATTTATTGAGCATGCGGTCGAGGTAGACTGCCCCCATGACAATATGACACTGTCTGGCTGGTTAACTAAACCAAGTTTTTCGCGCAGCCAAAATGATCTTTGTTATAGTTATGTCAATGGTCGGATGATGCGTGATAAGTTAATAAACCATGCTATTCGCCAAGCGTATGCAGATTTATTACCACCAGATACCTATCCTGCTTTTGTATTGTTTTTGAAGCTCGATCATAAAGAAGTGGATGTAAATGTGCATCCGGCAAAACATGAAGTACGTTTTCACCAAAGTCGTTATGTTCATGATTTTATCTACTCAGTTTGTCATAAAGCACTAACGTCGGCATTAGCTGGCGAAGAATTATTTGCTACCCCCGATAGTGATATGGCACTAGTGCCTGAGCAATCTTATTCAACAAGTGGCGAGAATGAAGGACAAGGCAAGATTTTATCTAGCTCTAGCGATTCTTCAGTAAACTACCCACGTGCAGATTATGTTAAACCCCTACAGCATGTTAATGATACGAGTAGTCGTCAATCAGCTTATGGTTATAGTGGTAATTCTCAGCAAACTAGCCGTAATAGTCTTTCTCCTGTGGCTGCGAATAATTATCAATCTTTAATGACGCCTCATGTTGACGTTTTAAGTAAGGGGCCAATAATATCGACCGCTAATAAAGGTTTTGCCCTCGAACATGAGTTAATAAGTGAGTATTGCTTGTCAAACCCGAACATCTTTATAAGCTTGCATCAACCAGGTTATGCACTTTATAAGACTGAGAATAAGGTAAGGGTGCTATCACTGTTTAAATTAGCGGCGAGCACATTCGCTAAACTTGTGGAGCAGAGCTGGCAAAAAAACATCGATCAATCAAATTCGACTAATGAAGGTTTAGTCAGCCAACCATTATTATTGCCAGTGATGGTGAGGCTTTCAGATGAACAACTAAATCTCGCAATAGCGGAGCAAGAAATACTCTCCAAAGCTGGTGTTATTTTTGTAAAACATAGTAAAAATAAAATACAAATACGGCAATTTCCCGCATTATTACGTGAACAAGATGTAAGTCAGGCCTTTGTTACTATTATTGATGAGCTTATTAAAAAGCAGAGTAAAAATGTTGGTAAGCAATTATGCCAAGGGGAGCTTTCTCAAAGCCTTGCAGTAGCGATGATTTTACCAGATTATGATGAAACACAGACTGATAGTTTGCTAAAGCTGTCGATAAAATTGTTTAATGATCAACTAAGTCAGCAATTGCTCTTGAATTCTATCCCCCTTGACCTTACATCACATATTAAGCAGTTAACTTAGTTTTCATTAGATAAGAGTTTAGTATTCGTGTCAGTTCAAAGTATCTCAGAGTCAAATCAGCCACCTGTTATTTGTTTAATGGGACCAACTGCATCGGGTAAAACTGCTTTGGCTATGGCACTGCAGGATGCATTACCTTGCGATATAGTGAGTGTCGACTCTGCACTTATTTATCGAGATATGGACATTGGTACAGCCAAACCAACAAAGGCTGAATTAGCTCAATACCCTCATCGACTTATCGATTTACGTGATGCCAGTGAAAGTTATTCAGCAGCAGATTTTTGTCGGGATGCTTTAGCTGAAATTGCTGAAATCAGAAGTAACAATCGCATTCCATTGTTGGTCGGCGGTACTATGATGTATTTCAAAAGTTTAATTGAAGGTATTTCTCCGCTACCGACAGCGAATGAAGAAATTCGTAATGTGATTGAGAGTGAAGCTTTAGCAAACGGCTGGCAGGCAATGCATGATCATTTAACGGAAATAGATCCTGTTTCAGCGGAGCGGATACATCCGAACGATCCACAACGCTTAACTAGAGCGCTTGAAGTGTATCGATTGACAGGTAACACTTTGACACAATTGACTAAAATAAAAGGTGATAAGCTCAGCGGCAATGTTCTACAATTGGCAATAACACCCAAAGAACGTAGTACATTGCACCAGAGAATTGCACTTCGTTATCAGCAAATGATAGCTATGGGCTTTGAGCAAGAAGTGATTAAGCTAAAAGCTCGTGCTGATTTACACCAAAATTTACCTGCTATTCGTTGTGTTGGTTACAGACAAATGTGGCAATACCTTGATGGTGAATTTGACCACGATGAAATGATTTTTCGTGGTGTTTGTGCAACCAGACAGTTAGCTAAAAGACAGTTAACATGGTTAAGGAATTGGCCTGATTTACATTGGCTAACAACGGATGATAAAAGCAACTTAGCACATGTTTTATCGCTGCTTGAGACAAAGCAGTAAAGGGCAAGCAAATATAAAGCAATAGTTTAAAATTGATGTATAATTAACTCGTTAGCTATTTAATACAACGTTTAGTTGTGTTGTTTTCATAGTAAATTTTTCAGATAATTTGTTACTGCGTTTTAAGTTTACCAGTAATGTTTAATAATAATAAAGGGACCATATAATGGCAAAAGGGCAGTCTTTACAAGACCCATTCTTAAATGCATTACGTCGTGATCGCATTCCAGTTGCAATATATTTAGTTAACGGTATTAAATTACAAGGACAGGTAGAATCGTTTGATCAGTTTGTAATTCTTCTTAAAAATACAGTAAGTCAGATGGTATATAAGCATGCTATATCCACTGTTGTACCTTCGCGTGCTGTTAATACAGCACCTGTACCTAGCTTGGATGATCAGTCTTCTGATGATTAAAGATTTTTATCTCTTTTTGAGTACAATTCTTTATGGTACTAGGATTTAACGCTATTGTTTGAACGTTATCAAGCGGGTGAACAAGCAGTACTTGTGCATGTAGACTTCCCAGATGAAAGCAGTAGAGAAGATCTAAGCGAATTTAAGATGTTAGTGTCTTCTGCTGGTGTACAGGCGTTAACCGTTGTAACAGGTAAGCGAAATTCTCCTCACCCCCGTTTTTTTGTCGGCTCAGGTAAAGCAGAAGAAATTCGTGATGCTGTGCATTTAGTTGGCGCTAATGTTGTGCTGTTTAATCATAGTCTAACACCGTCTCAAGAAAAGAATATTGAAGCACTATGTGAATGTCGAGTAGTTGACCGCACCACTTTAATTCTTGATATTTTTGCACAACGCGCTAGAACCCATGAAGGTAAGTTGCAAGTTGAACTTGCACAATTGCGTCATATGAGTAGTCGCTTAATTCGCGGTTGGACTCATTTAGAGAGACAAAAAGGTGGTATCGGCCTTCGAGGACCAGGTGAAACTCAACTTGAAACTGATAGACGTTTATTGCGAGAGCGTATGGTTAATATTCGCAAACGTTTAGCCAAAGTTGAAGTGCAAAGACAACAAGGGCGAAGAGCAAGAACTCGAGCCGAGTTACCAACTTTGTCGTTAGTAGGTTATACCAACGCAGGTAAATCGACCTTATTTAATACCATAACTCAGGCTGAAGTTTATGCTGCAGATCAGTTATTTGCGACCTTAGACCCCACCTTGAGAAAAATAGACTTAGCGGGTGTCGGCCGTGTTATTTTAGCTGATACAGTGGGTTTTATTCGTCATTTACCCCATGATTTAGTCGCTGCCTTTAAAGCAACACTAACTGAAACTCGCGAAGCTGAGTTATTATTGCATGTTGTTGATATTTCAGATGACCGACGTAGCGAAAATATAGAACAAGTAGAATATGTACTTAAAGAAATAGAGGCTAACGAGGTTCCTCAGCTACTTATCTGCAACAAAATAGATAATTTAGATGATATTGAGCCGCGAATAGATAGAGACGCGCAAGGATTGCCAATTCGTGTTTGGCTATCGGCACAAGCGAATATTGGTATTGAATTATTATATACGGCATTAGCAGAACGCTTGGATATACAAGTGGTAAATTACCAATTAAATATCCCACCAAATGCTGGGAAATTGCGTGGAGAGTTATACCGATTAAATTGTATTACCAGCGAGACTTTTGATGAGCATGGTCACTGTCATCTTGAAGTGAATTTACCCTCGCGTGAATGGCAGAAATTACTCGCTAATGAAAGTAATGCAATAGCCAGTTACATTGAGTATTAGATATATTGAACATAAGTGTAAATAAATTTTAATTATAGTGGCGATAATTATACTTTCGCCGATTTTAGTGGAGAACAATATGGCTTGGAACGAACCGGGGAATAATGATAAAGACCCCTGGAAAAATAAAGGTGGCAAGAATCAAGGGCCACCAGATTTAGATGAACTTCTTAACGATCTTGGTAAAAAAGTTACTGGGATTTTTGGTGGTAAAACCACTAAAGGCGGATCTGGATCAGGTAAAAGCTTTTCCAGTATTGGTTTATCCATCCTTCTTATCGTTGCCTCTGTAGTTTATGCATTTAGTGGTTTTTATACTATTAAAGAAGCTGAGCAGGGCATTGTACTAAGATTTGGCGAATACTCAGGTACAGTTGAACCGGGTATTAACTGGAAGTGGACCTTTATTGATCGCATTATTCCAGTAGATATGCAAAGTACCCGTGATATGCCTTCATCAGGTTTTATGTTAACTAAAGATGAAAACGTAGTACGTGTAGAGATGCAAATTCAATATCGCGTTGTTGATGCTCGTAACTATGTTTTTAGTGTAACTAACGCTGATGATAGCTTGAATCAATCACTTGATAGTGCACTGCGTTATGTTGTTGGTCATGCAGATATGGACGACATTCTAACCAGTGGGCGTGAGTCTATTCGTCAATCTGTTTGGCAAGAGTTAGACAAAATAATTGCACCTTATAATTTAGGTCTAATTATTGTTGATGTTAACTTTAAAGATGCGCGTCCACCAAATGAAGTGAAAGACGCTTTTGATGATGCAATTTCGGCACAAGAAGATGAAGTTCGTTTCTTACGTGAAGCCGAAGCTTATGCTCGAGGTATTGAACCACGTGCCCGTGGTCGTGTTAAGCGTATGGAGCAAGAAGCAATTGCCTATAAAGCTCAAATTGTTTTAGATGCACAAGGTGAGGTTGCTCGTTTCGAGAAAATTTTACCAGAGTATCAAGCAGCCCCGAAAGTTACACGTGAACGCTTATATATTGCCACCATGGAAAAAGTGTATGGTAATACTAGTAAGGTTATGATTGATGTTGAAGGGGGTAATAACATGATGTACTTACCTTTAGATAAAATTATTCAGCACCAAAATACCAGTAATCGCAGTGGCAAAACTACCTATGCACCGATAACTGAGCCTAATATAAATACATCACCTTCATCATCTTCAGATCGCTCTGATAGATTCAGTAACGGGAGAAACTAAGAAATGAAGAATTTTTCCATTGCTATAATATCGTTGCTATTTGTATTAGCTGTATCGTCAGTTTTTGTGATTTATGAAGGCCAACGAGGCATCGTATTTCAATTCTCAAAGATTAAACGTGATACTGCTACTGATGAAATGATGGTGTATAAGCCAGGCTTGCATTTCAAAATTCCATTTATTGAGTCAGTACGTAAATTAGATGCACGTATTCAAACATTAGATGAACCAGCAGATCGTTTTGTAACATCAGAGAAAAAAGATTTAATGGTCGACTCATTTGTTAAATGGCGCATCGTTGATTTTTCTACTTATTACTTACGTACTTCTGGCTCTGTAGATAATGCTCGTGCATTACTTAAACAAAAAGTAAATAATGGTTTGCGTACCGAATTTGGTAATCGTACTATTAAAGAAATTGTTTCCGGTGATCGCTCGGCTATAATGAGCAAAGCCCTAGAAAGTGCAGCTAGTAGTCGTGAAGATTTAGGTATCGAAGTTGTTGATGTACGTATTAAAGCGATTAACTTACCGACTGAGATAAGTAATTCAATTTATGAACGTATGCGTGCTGAACGTACTGCTGTTGCTAAAGAGCATAGATCACAAGGTCAAGAGCAAGCTGAAATTATTCGAGCTACTATTGATGCTAAAGTAACTATTATGTTAGCCGAAGCGCAAAAAAATGCCTTTACTGTGCGTGGTGAAGGTGATGCACTTGCGGCAAAAGTTTACGCTGATGCTTATACCAAAGATGCTGAATTTTATAGCTTCTACCGTAGTCTTGAAGCCTACGAAAAAAGCTTTAGCAGTAAAAATGATATCATGGTGGTTAAGCCAGATAGTGAATTCTTCCGTTTTTTAAAAGATGGTAGTAACGCTAAATAGTAACTATTAATGAGTAATTATATAAAGCCAGCATTTTTGCTGGCTTTTTTGTGTCCGGTATATAGCCCATGCTAAATAAGTTTGATGATAAAAATAAGGGAAAACTGCAGCAAAAGTAAACACTATGAAACAAATAATGTTATCAAATTCTGTTATATTCAAAGCGACTAGCAGTAGAGTGCGCAGAAAATGAATAGAGCAACTAAAAATTTCTATAAAGTATAAACTTAATAAAGGTAAAAACATGACAATAAGAAAATATCTAATCGCTGTTATACTATCACTACCAATGGCTGCCACTTTGTTGGCTGCTGAAGCACCACTTGTTTCAATCAAAACCCATGATGATTTTTTTAACAATATAAGTAAACACTGTGGTAAGGCTTTTGAAGGCAAGGTTACGATTGATAATGCGGCCGGTGGCAGTTTTTCAAATAAAAAATTGGTCATGCATGTGCGTAAGTGTACAGATAGCCAATTACAAGTTCCTTTTCATGTTGGTGATGATGCTTCGCGTACCTGGATCATTACTAAAACTGGCTCAGGTCTTTCATTAAAGCATGATCATAGACAAAAAGATGGTAGTAATGATAAATCAACTATGTATGGTGGCCATACTAATGGTGCTGGTTGGTCGGAAATGCAATCTTTCCCGGCAGATCAATACTCTAAAGAGCTATTTGTCGAACAAGGAATACCACAATCAGTTGGTAATACTTGGCAAATGTACATCTACCCAGAAAAATTTACTTATCGTTTAATACGCCAAGGTAGAGAATTTAGAGTAGATTTCGATTTAACTAAGCCAATTACTGATCCTATAGCACCATGGGGTTACGATTAATTTATAAGCTAACTTGTTAACTTTATAGGTTATTTTAAAAGCAGCTTAAAAAGCTGCTTTTTTCTCTTGGACTATAAATGAAATTTTGGTAAAATCCCCGCCTAATTTTCTTATGAAATAGTAAAACATGGGCAAAAATGTAGTTGTTCTCGGCACTCAATGGGGTGACGAAGGTAAAGGTAAGATTGTAGACTTACTAACCGATAAAGCTAAATATGTAGTTCGTTATCAAGGCGGTCACAATGCTGGCCATACTTTAGTGATCAACGGTGAAAAAACCGTATTACATCTTATTCCATCTGGCGTATTACGTGATAACGTAAAATGTCTTATCGGTAACGGTGTAGTTTTATGTCCTAAAGCTTTGATGACAGAAATTACCATGTTAGAAGCCAAAGGCGTTCCAGTACGTGAACGTTTATTGATTAGTGACGCATGTCCACTAATCCTTCCTTACCATAACGCCTTAGATGCTGCACGTGAAGTTGCGCGTGGTAATAAAGCTATTGGTACTACAGGTCGTGGTATTGGTCCAGCATATGAAGATAAAGTTGCGAGACGCGGTTTACGTGTTGGCGATTTGTTCTGTGCAGAAACATTTGCGGCTAAACTAAAAGAAATTGTTGAATATCATAACTTCTCATTGGTTAACTACTATAAAGTTGAGCCAGTGAACTATGAAGAAATATTAGCAGACGCCTTAGCGGTTGCTGATACTATTAAAAACATGACCGCTGATATTTCAGAAATATTAGATCAATCGCGTAAGGCGGGTGAGTCAATCATGTTTGAAGGTGCCCAAGGTACTTTACTTGATATCGACCATGGTACCTATCCTTACGTAACCTCTTCAAATACTACCGCGGGTGGTGTTGCGACAGGTTGTGGCGTAGGACCTCGTCATTTAGATTACATCTTAGGTATTACCAAAGCTTACACTACACGTGTTGGTTCAGGCCCTTTCCCTACAGAGCTGCATGATGATATCGGTGAACATTTAGGTACCGTTGGCCATGAATTTGGCGCAACTACAGGCCGTGAACGTCGTTGTGGTTGGTTTGATGCCGTTGCTATGCATCGTGCCATTCAAGTAAATAGTATCACCGGTTTTTGTTTGACTAAGCTTGATGTACTTGATGGCTTAAAAACATTAAAAATCTGTACTGGTTATAAAACTGAAGCAGGTGATATTATCACTGTGCCACCTACGG
This sequence comes from Colwellia psychrerythraea, assembly GCF_000764185.1. Classification (GTDB taxonomy): domain Bacteria; phylum Pseudomonadota; class Gammaproteobacteria; order Enterobacterales; family Alteromonadaceae; genus Colwellia; species Colwellia psychrerythraea_B. The sequence goes on along the minus strand of NZ_JQEC01000002.1, from coordinate 10,756 downwards.
CTGCTGAAGGGTATGAGAAAATTACACCTGTATATGAGGAAATGCCAGGTTGGAGTGAAAGCACAGTAGGCGCAACATCAGTTGATGTTTTACCTGAAAATGCTCTTGCTTACATCAAACGTATTGAAGACATTACCGGTATACCAGTAGATATCATATCTACCGGTCCAGATCGTGTTGAAACGATTATTAAAGTAAATCCTTTTCTTTAAGAATAACTTACCTTTATTATAAAAGGTAAGTAGAGAGATTACTTAGCAAAAAAGTCTAGCCATGTGCTGGACTTTTTTTTGGAAAAAATTCTATTATTATAGCTGAATTAAAAAAGTGATCGGATGTCTAGATTAATTCATTTTAACTTCCATAATCATATATACAGGACGACATTGTAGATAACGTGTTTTAAAGGGGTGTAAGTCAATTATATCTTAACTACGTTGTATTTTTAATTGAATAGTTAATTGTATATAGCCAATATTTATCAAATTAATATGCTTTTATCGTATGCTATAGTCTCATTAGTTACAGTCTGCATAGCGTTTATATAGTAAAACAGACTTGTATTGCTCTATCACTATGAAATACCATATAAGTAAGTAAAAGCTTGTGTTAATAATAACGATAATAAAAAACAATCATGGCTATACTTGCATTTACAACAAACTAACATTATTAATAACGCATTAGGAACTCTCATGACAGATCTACGCCAGCAAGCTTTAGATTACCACTCTCAACCTACGCCAGGTAAAATTAGTGTAGCACTGACAACATCAGCTGAAACAAGTCATGACTTATCATTAGCCTATAGCCCGGGTGTCGCAGAGCCTTGTCGAGAGATTGCCGCTAATCCAGAAGATGTTTATAAATACACAGCAAAAGGTAATACTGTTGCAGTTATTAGTAATGGTACTGCAGTATTAGGTCTTGGTAACATAGGCCCTATGGCCTCAAAACCTGTTATGGAAGGCAAGTCGTTATTGTTCAAACGCTTCGCCAATATTGATTCATTTGACATTGAAGTAACGCATAAAACCATTGATGATTTTGTTAATACCGTAGCAAATATAGCCGATAGTTTTGGCGGTATTAATCTCGAAGATATCAAAGCGCCAGAATGTTTCGCCATTGAAAAAGCGTTAATCGAACGCTGTAAAATACCAGTATTTCATGATGATCAACACGGTACGGCAATCGTAACGGCAGCGGGCATGATGAATGCGTTAGATATACAGGGTAAAGATATCAAACAAGCTAATATTGTTTGTTTAGGTGCTGGAGCTGCAGCAATCGCTTGTATGGAACTACTGATTAAATGTGGTGCCCAGCGTGAAAAAATCTACATGCTCGATTCAAAAGGCGTAGTACATACTCGCCGCGATGACTTGAATGAATACAAAAAATTATTTGCTAATAATACTGACAAACGTACTTTGGATGATGCCATTATTGGTGCGGATGTTTTTGTTGGTGTTTCAGGCCCTAACTTATTAAATCAAGATCAAGTTAAGTTAATGGCAGGTAACCCTATTATATTTGCGTGTTCAAATCCGGATCCAGAAATTAAGCCAGAATTGGCTGTTGCTGCACGTGATGATTTAATCATGGCTACTGGTCGTTCTGATTACCCTAATCAGGTAAATAATGTTTTATGTTTCCCCTTTATTTTTCGTGGAGCACTAGATGTGCGTGCTAGTACTATTAATGATGCAATGAAAATTGCGGCAGTACATGCAATTAGAGCACTAGCTAAAGAGCCTGTACCGGCTGAAGTACTTAAAGCAAGTGGTGTTAAGAGCCTGACTTTCGGTAAAGATTATATTATCCCTAAGCCTATGGACTCACGACTGTGTGCTGTTGTAGCTAAAGCTGTGGCACAAGCAGCCGTTGATTCTGGTGTTGCTGCACTAGAGATGCCAGAAAACTATATGCTTTAATGGTTAAAACAAGCTTAACTGTAAAGTTATTCAATACAGTAGTTACTGTTGTTAGTTATTGATTTTTTTGACAACAATATAAATAAAGGTCATGGTATGATAAATATCATGACCTTTTTTATGGGAAAAATTCTATGTATAAAACGATAGTTTTACTATTCATCACTATGCTTTCACTATTTACAGTGGGTTGTTCACAAGCAAGTAATGTGCAAGAAAAAGAACAAAAGCAAGCGTTAGTCAAAGTAGGAAAACAGCAAGTGACAGATAAAAAAGAGCAGGTTTGGCAAGAAGTTACTGTGAAACATTATGACTTAGAAGGTGGTTTTTATGGCCTAACATCTAAGTCAGGCGGTAAATTATTACCAATGAACCTAGCCAAAAAATACCAGTTATCAGGCACAGTTCTTAAAGTGAAAGGCCAAATTATTAAAGGTATGGTAACCATTCAGCAATGGGGACAACCTTTTAAAATTACGGATGTTGAATTAGTTAAATTAGGCAAGGCAGATGCAGGTGTAACATTTTAATTGATAGGAAGTCACTTAGCATAGGAGGGAGTTATAACGTGGAGTATCGTCTTGTTCCGTATTTATTTATTTATTTATTCTATTACTCTTAACTGGCTGCTCTCGAATCGACCTCTACTTTGCAGAAAGTTCTTATGAGCAAGCGAAGGTTGAAAATAAGGTGGAACCAATCATTGCAATATTAGAAACACTTGCAGTGTTAGAGCCAGAAGTATATCAAATCAAACTAAAGACAGCTCAAATGGCATTAGTCAAATTGCAAGAGGCCCAGTCTTATATGGCCAAAGGCAACTTTTATTTAGCTTACCTTGCCAGTCATAAGTCCTATAGAATAATTCCAACAGGAGAAAGTAAAAAGATACTTATCAAAACCGAGTCGATGTTAAGTTATGCAGTAGGCGTGCATACCAATATTGGTAAATCATTCCAGTATTTACCTGAGAAAATTCCTGAGCTTTTATCTAAATATCAAAATCTGCCTATTCTTGAATGGGACCTTATTGAGATAAACTCTGTTCTTGGGCAACTTAGGAACGCTGCCAAAGCATTGAACTCTTCATTGCTTGCTATAGAGCGTGAACATAATAGTTACCTATTTCCGGAAATAGAAAAATGGCAAGCTGGCATTCGAAATCAGCAAGGAATGATTCAAAGTACACAAAACTATTTAATTGATATTGCACTTAGTGATAGCGCTGTGATGCTTCAAACACTCAATATTAAATTGACTGAGGAAAGTGCTAATTTGTTATCTCTTGTTCGGTCAAGTCTAGCAGAGGCGGCAATACAGCCATATTTCATTCAAGCAAAAAAAGACTTCGAGCCTTATGCTAACTTAGCAATAAATTTGTCATTGTCTAGTTCATTAACACAACGAAATACTCATGCTAAATGGTATAGCCATTGGAGTAGTATTGAAATGCAAGTGTTGGAATATAGCGACTCATTTTCTGAATACCCAAAGGCATTCCCTGACCGTGAAAAAGTATTAAGTACTTTTAAACAAGAATCAAAAATAAGAGTGCCTAATTTAGAACAAGGTTTTTTAAATTTAGATTTATTCATCAGTAAGCACGAAAGTATTTATGGCTTAATTGAAACGTTAGACCGTGATCGGATAATATTAAACTACGGTTTATCATCAACTTAATTTTTAGCACTATTTTTAGGATTATATATGAATTGGACACAAGCTAGGATATATATTGTTTTCTCTATGTTTTTATCGTTACTTTGCCTTTCAATAGTAAGTGTTGCAAGTGACTTACCTGAAATTCTAGATTACTATCCAAATTGCGATTATACGGTTATTAATACGACTAAAGTAAGAATGAAAACAGATCAGCCTTTATCTACTGATACTACATTGAATTTATTAACTAAATTAAGAAAAAAGGCATTGGCGGTTGATGCGGATGCGCTTATATTAATTGATAAAAAAACTAGAAGAGAAAAAAATAAGGCTGTGACTCATGGCTTGGCATCATCGGCAGCAGCTAATTATATCGTTAGTTATCAAGCCGAGTTAATCAGTCAATGCAAAGGAAATAACAGCAAAAACCAAAAACTAGCACCTTATAATAATCAAGGTCACAAAGTAATAGATACTCTCAACACAACCACTACCATTGAAACGACGTATACCTTCACTCCCCTAATAAAAGAAAAACTTAATCATCCCATAATAACAAATAAAGAGCTTTCTCTAGCTAATGGTTTATATGGCGTTAAAATTGGAACCAGTTATCAAAGCGTTGTAGAAAAGCTTGGTGATCCGAGTGTTGAATTTTTTATGTTTAAAGGTGAAGTTGTTATAGGTTATGGACGAAGTCACTGGCTACACTTTCGTTCTGGTCGTTTAGTCAATATTCAAAGTGATATATCAATTTTATCACCTACGCTTTTGAATAAGATTCCGCTGCGTGACTTCTTTGATGATAGTCCTTGGCTTATTGCTAACCAAATAATGCACCGTTCTCTACTATCGGAAGTAACTTCTGTATTAGCAGGTGATATTCAACTATCATCCAAAAAAGAAGTCGTGATGAGCGATCAGAATAATAGTTTAATATTATATTTCTCTGCTAGTAAAAACCATGATAGTGGTGACACCAGTTATATTTTAGATGGCTTCTCTCTTCAAGATAACTCATATATCAAATCTAGCTATCAAATAGATAACAGGAAAAAAGCTCAATTAGACACACTAGGGCTGGCTTTCTCTTCATTGGTTCAAGATCAAGAAGTAAAGTTGGCATCATTATCAGGCAGGCTAGGTGAACCACTCGGCCGTATTACACTCTCGGTAAATGCGTATATAGATATATATAATTCCAATATGCTGGTTGAAGCAAAGAGGTCAAGGCTAGTTTCACTTCAATTGTTAGAGGAGTTATTTAACAAAGAAGGTGATTATGCAACTGAACTACCTTGGAAATTAGGTGATTTCATTCAAGGTAAAAGTAAAGAACAACTTAGAAGTTACTTTCCAGTGGGATCATTTGAGTTAGATGATACTGTGCAGGTAGAGGCTGAAAAATTTCAATTAACACTGCTCTTTGATGATAGTAGTAAAGAAGGCCTATTGTATGAAGCGGAAGTCTTGATATATTAATTAGCCTTTACTCGTGTACCCAATGCAGTTTACTTTTCATTACTTGTTGTGACTACAGCTGTGGGGTTGCTTTAGTTGTGTGAGCAGAGTATTGCCTTCAATAAACTGTACTTGATATAACCTTTGATATTCTTTTTCACTAATGTTGACTACTTCCTGCTGACTTAATAACTGAGTCAGCTGGGGAGTTGTATTGCTATGACCAACAATCAGGGCATTTTCTTTACGCTGCTTTAAATGTAGAGAAAGTTGTTCAAGTTGCTTTGGATCATAATTTTTTATAGCTATGTTTTTTTTGTTAGACAAAGGGGCCGCTGTCGACAGTGTACGTTGGTAGCTAGTACTATAAATAGACTTTATATTCGCCGTACTCAATAAGACTGCCAACTGTCTTGCTCTTTCTTTACCACATTGGGTTAATGCTGGATTTTTATTCTCAGTTTCCTTCTCTGCATGCCTTACTAGGTAAAGAGTAAAATTATCGCTCGCTAAGCAAGGTTGAAACAACAAGACAATGGCAATCACTAAACTAAAATTTTTCATCATATACCTTTCAACACATTATTATCTTCAAAGAACCTTAACTGGTTAGAGTCATAAGTATTTAACTATCACCCTAACCAGTAAAGTCTAAATCATCACTAAAACAGTCGATTTAAGCCATTTAAGGCGGCAACTCGAAATGCTTCCGCCATAGTAGGGTAATTAAAGGTTGTTTCAACAAAATACTCTATGGTATTGCCACCATTTTTTTGTTGCATAATTGCTTGGCCGATATGAATGATTTCTGCAGCATTTTCACCAAAACAATGAATTCCTAAAATTTCTTTAGTTTCACGATGAAAAAGGATCTTTAAAGAGCCAACCAAGTTATTAGAGATTTGAGCTCTGGCAAGGTGCTTAAATTGAGCTCTACCCACTTCATAAGGTATTTTGGCTTCAGTAAGTTCTTGTTCTGTTTTACCAACAGAGCTAATTTCTGGAATCGTGTATATACCAGTAGGAATATCAACAATTAATTTAGCCTGACTACTGCTATCAACCATTGCTAAAGCAGCAATTCGGCCTTGATCAAAGGCTGCACTAGCCAAGCTTGGGTAGCCAATAACATCACCAACAGCAAAAATATTGTCAACTTCTGTCTGGTAGCAGTCGTTTACTTTTAGTTGGCCACGACTATCTGCTTTTAAGCCAGCAGCCGCTAGGTTTAAATCTGCAGTATTACCGGTACGACCATTGGCAAACAGCAAACAATCGGCACGCATTTTTTTACCCGATTGTAAATGTACTACAACAGCATCATCGCTAGCCTCAACACGTTCAATTTCTTCACCATGACGTATAACAACACCGCTATTCCATAAATGGTAACTGAGCGAGTCAGACATTTCTGCATCTAAGAATGATAGCAATCGTTCACGGGTATTGATTAAGTCTACTTTTACCCCTAAGCCTCTAAATATAGAGGCATACTCACTACCTATAACACCAGCACCATAAATAATGACGTGTCTAGGTGCATGTTTAAGGCTTAATATGCTATCGGAGTCATAAACGCGGGAATGATTAAAGTCGATATCATCGGGTCGGTAAGGTCGAGAGCCTGTAGCAATGACTATTTGCTTGGCGGTAATTTTTTCAACAGAGCCATCAGTGTGCAAGACGTGTATTGTATGAGCATCAATAAAAGACGCTTCACCTAATATATGCTCAACACGGTTACGATTATAAAAACCGCTACGTAAATTAACTTGCTTACGAATTACTGCAGAAGCATGACTTAATATATCTTGAAAGGTTAACTGTTTTACTTGATCGTTTTGGTTAAACAATGGATTGGAATTGTATTCAATTAAACGACTTACTGATTGGCGTAATGCCTTCGATGGAATAGTACCCCAATGAGTACAACCACCACCAACTTGATGGTATCGTTCAATAATGGCCACTTTCTTTTGACGCTTAGCGAGATTCATTGCTGCACCTTCGCCACCAGGACCTGTACCAATGATAATTACGTCATAATCAAAATTTAAATTTTCTGCTTTACTTGCTTTTGATTTAGCCAATAGTAAGTCCTCAAGTTATTTAATGTAAAAAATATAGCTGTATATTATCAGAACTAAAACTGACAATATTGAGCTAATTCAGTATTATGACAATAATATTAGAATTTATTTCATAAAGAGTCCATTAGATGAGCGGTGTAAGAGCGCAGCAAAAAGAAAAGACCCGTCGTCAAATCATTAATGCGGCTTTAAACCAACTCAGTGCCGAACGTAGTTTTTCTAGCTTAAGTTTACGTGAAGTCGCTAAAGAGGCAGGATTAGCACCAACCTCTTTTTATCGACACTTTTCTGATATGGATGAATTAGGTTTAACTCTAGTTGATGAAGCGGGCCTCACTCTAAGGCAGCTAATGCGTCAAGCAAGACAAAGAATCGCCAAAGGTGGATCTGTTATTCAAATTTCAGTGCAAACTTTTATGGAATTAATTGAAAGTAACGGTAATATTTTTAGATTATTGCTACGTGAGCGTTCAGGAACATCTGCAGCTTTTCGAGCCGCCGTAATTCGAGAAATACGTTACTTTACTATGGAGTTATGCGATTACTTGCAAAAAGCGAATCAGCTTGATGCTGATGTTGCCTATATGCAAGCAAACGCTGCAGTAACCATTGTTTTCAGTGCTGGCTCCGACGCGCTTGATATAGAAGATAAAGTAGAAAGAGATCAGTTAGCCCAGCAAACTATTCAACAACTTCGCTTTATTGCCCGCGGCGCATTGGAACTAAGTGACCGCCGAAAAAAAATGAGAAGAAACCGCTAATCTTACTTTCTTGTTAGTATTACACCTGTTTCTACATGGTCGGTATAAGGGAATTGGTCAAATAACGCAAATTTGTCAATGTTATGCGTTTCTACCAGAAGAGATAAGTTATCTTTCAATGTTTCAGGGTTACAAGATATGTAAATAATCTTGTTAAAGCGACTGACCAATTCAACGCTATCTTTATCTAAGCCTGCGCGCGGTGGATCAACCAGAACCGTATCGTAGTTATATGCAGTTAAATCGAAACCTTCTAAACGTCTGAATTTTCGTTCACCATTCATTGCTTGACTGAATTCTTCACTCGACATACGAACAATATCGATATTATCAATATTGTTTTTATTAATGTTTATTTGTGCTGAACGAACAGATGTTTTAGATATCTCTGTACCTAATACTCGCTCAAAATTTTCAGCGAGAGCAATGCTAAAATTCCCATTGCCACAGTAAAGTTCAATTAAATCTCCTTCTGCATTTTGTGTAGCTTGTTGAGCCCATAATAGCATTTGTTCATTTACTCCAGCATTGGGCTGGGTGAAACTATTTTCTACTTGCTGATAAATATATGTCTTACTTCCCACTTGCAAGGATTCCATTACATAATCCTTATCAACAATAATTTTTTGCTTCTTTGCGCGACCAATGATATCTACAGGAGCTATTGAAGATAGTTGAGCTTTTAATTTTTCAGCTTCGACCTGCCAATTATCTTCTAGGGGTTTGTGATACAACATGCTAATCAATAACTCACCACTCAATGTTGATAAAAAATCGACTTGGAAAAGTTTATAACGCAATTCTTTATGTTCTTTGATGGCGGCGAGTAAAGCCTTCATTGCTTTGTTTATTAATATACTGGCTACAGGGAAGTCATCAACTCTAAATTTTTCCTTAGTTTTACTATCAAACATTATGTAATAGAGGTCATCACCATCATGCCAAACTCTAAACTCAGCTCTTTGACGGTAATTTAATGAGACTGACGGATATAAATCAGCGGCAGGTAGATTAAAGTCACTAAATAATCTAGCCATATCTTGTTGTTTTTTCGATAATTGCGCATTGTAATTATCGGGGTGAATGTGACTAAACATATATAGTGCCTTGTATAAATAATAGGGATGTAAATTACAGCGCGAAGTTTACTATTCACTTAGCTTTTGTCTAGCCTTTAATTAATATAATTACTTATGAAAGATTAACTAAATAACTCAAGCTAAAGTCGAAATTGGCGAGAATAAAGCATGAAATAAAATAATTACTACAAAGCATTAAGTTAAGCCTTCTCAAATTACAACAAGAATCATAGCTTGTAGGGAAAAGATAACAACTCAGCTTTAGCTAGAAACCATTAAAAAAGGCTACTAACTTTCGTTAGTAGCCTTTCATATCAGGAAAGTTTTAAATTAGATATCAATCATCTTGATTATTATCATCAGCTCTTTCAGGGCGATCCTTAGCTTCTCTTACTTTTAATGTACGTTGTTGAAACTCGGTATCATTAAGTGCGGTGATAGCTTTATCTAAATCAGCTGCTGCCATTTCAACAAAACCGAAACCTCGACGCTTTCCTGTATGTTTATCTTTCATTAATCGTACTGAGAGTACAGAACCATGATCTGAGAAAAGCTCACGTACCGCGGTTTCATTTGCTCTATAAGGTAAGTTACCAACATAGAGTGTTCTAACATCTTCATCAGCAACATCAGAGTTGTTGGAAGAAGCAGAGTCTTGGCTAGTTGATGAGCTACCAGAAACTAGCGGTGCGAGAAGCGCACTAACAAATACCAGAGCTGCTATAAGAATAGGGCTAGTTGGTACAACAAAAGTGACAATGTAAGCGATGATGGCAAAAACAACAGCAATGATGACTGTTTGTAAGGTTGGAGACTTCATATAAAGATACCTAATTATTATTTTAATAAACTAATTTAACTGGTTGAATAAATGCAAATAGCGATTCTATGTTACGCAGCTTTTTATAATGTGCAACTATCAAGTGCAAAAATTATGCAATTAATCATACTAGATTAAACATTTCATATATAAATAGCAGCCATGTGCGTTTAAAGTGTACATGTTGAGGTATATATAGACACTTAAATAAAAAGATTAAAATAACCCTTGTGCTAACCGTAAAACTCTCTACAATGCGCTCCAGTTCCAAGGGGGTCAGGTGAAAACCTCTACCAACTGGGCGTTTTGATAAGTTATCTAGTTGCTTTTAAGCTAAACCAGTTAACTTAACGTCTCGTTTTAAAGTGTTTTAAAATACTTTACTTTAAATAGAAAAAAACATTGACATCAAAACTCGGAAGCGTATTATACGCCTCCTGCTTCGGGGCAACAGCAACAAGCAACACTGATTAACTACACGGTTTTCAGTTCAGGTGAAGAGCGAATGCGACTCTCATCTACTTCAACTTAATCTTAGCGATTATTTAGAAGTCATTCTTTAACAATTAGTTATCATGCAATTTGTGTGAGTACTCACATTAATGTTGTTTTACATAGTTTTCCTTCGGGAGAACAAAAACGCTTAATGAATGATGTTCATGCAAATAAATATAGTTACTTATCTTTAGCGAGGTAGGTAGCGACTATGTAATGCGATATCAATTACCTTTAGAGGGAGTTGGTATCACGACAGAATTCATTGAGCAGATGTTCACTTCGGTGACATCACAAACGATTTTTAATTGAAGAGTTTGATCATGGCTCAGATTGAACGCTGGCGGCAGGCTTAACACATGCAAGTCGAGCGGTAACAGAGATAGCTTGCTATCTGCTGACGAGCGGCGGACGGGTGAGTAATGCTTGGGAATATGCCTTATGGTGGGGG
>NZ_JQEC01000001.1 GCF_000764185.1 Colwellia psychrerythraea | reverse complement strand
CATCATAACTCATCTTTAAATCTGACTTTAAATTTGTTAATTCCCAATTTTTTCCATATTTTGCAGTAAAAGTACAAAATATTTCAAACATTTCCAACGCTGATATTGGATAAATGTGTCTAATTTCTTCTCTAATAAATACAGAATAAATAATTTTATCTGTTAGAGTGTTCAAACATTCGTATGGTAAATTCGAGTCGATTAACTTAGTCTTTACTTCTTCAACACTTTTAATATCATCATAAATATTGCATAAAACCTCAGCGAAAAAAGGCACTATACGATCCGTCTTAGCTAAAGAGCTTTTTTGAAATTTTTTAAATATTTCATTACTAATTTCAATTCGATCTTCATGCTCTGCAAACCTTCTGCGTAAGTATTTTTTACAAGTTTGCTCTGTAAAACCAAGTAACTCAAATTTATTAAAATTAAGGTTTAGAATTTCATTATTTTCAAGGAATTTTTGATCTCGAGAAGTAATAATAATTTTACTTTTCCCAAGCTCTGAATGTATTTCAGAAACAGAATCTAAGAATACTTTTGTATCAAATTTCCCTCCAAAAATTGAAGGAAATTCATCTAAGCCATCAATAATTATTGTAATGTTTCCGCTCAACAAAGCTAAGTTGAATAGCTTTCTTTCCATAGTACTTTTATAATCGTTGCACTTCGATTGAATTTCATACAATTCATAGGGTCCATGGATGAAATCGGGGTTATAGTTGTTATCTTCTGTATAGTTTCTAATTTCTTCCGAACTGATCAAGAACGGGATTGTATTGCCTTCTTTCTCTAGGGCTGTCACAAGAGCACAACACAACGAACTCTTTCCTATACCACCACCACCAATTAATAAGTGACAAATAAAATCACTATTCTCTTTTAACTCATTAGTTAGAAATGATACTGCTGAATCATATATGACTTGATTACTTTCAATCTGTTGGGGGATATAACAATCGGTTTCACCTTGCGGTTCTATTTTTTTAAATTCATCAGCTAAACAATCCTTCCAAATATAGTCACTATAAGTAATTTCTTTAGCTTCTATAGAGCTATATTCTGCGGGTGAATATTTTTGCAAAAGAGATACTAATGTATCTCTCTTTGATGTTTCACTTAAAACTAGTAGGTTTTTTATCGGTATTGATCTTTCCACTATAGTCTCAGCTATAAACTCAAGGGTTTGTCTCATGTTAATATTTGGATGAAGAAGTACTATCGTTATTGGAAAGAAATGGGAACTATTCCAAATTTCAAATTTAATTCTGTTTCCTGGTTTAAAATTAGTCCCATCCTGCTCTGAAACTATTATATCTCTTGATGGGAACTTAATTGATATAAGTTCAGATGCTTTGGTCAGCTTATAACTTTTTTTTTTGATGTAGATAGTGTTTTTATTTTTTCAGGTCTAGCTATTTTTTGATTACCATTAATTTGATTTAAAAGCTGTTCACAATTATTTTCAAATATATCGTCATTCGAAAAGTCCACATGAAAATGCCCTTTTAGATAACGAGGTGTTGAGTCTTTATCTTTTTCTAAAACTATTGAATGCGATTTTTGTTTGGTCTTATCCAGCAAATCATTCCAGTGTTTAGCCACATTTAGATATGTTTCAATTCCAACGCCTCCATTTCGATAATCAGCTTTTTCTTGATATTTTTTAGTCGCTACTATTAACACATAATCAACGTCATAGACTGCTTTTTCCATAAATTCATTTTTATCATTAGAAGAATCAAGATCAAACATATCCCAAACTACATGAAGATCTGGAAACTGCTCCAAATAATAGGCTAATTTCTGAACCCACTCACGGTGTTCCTCTGATTCCCAAGTGTACGATATAAAGACTTTTTTCATAGGCATAATTAATTCCATCTAAAATATAATTTTTACATACTCTACCATATTGAGTTTACAGTGTTTTATTTTTTATAGGCTAAGCAGATAATTGCCTGTATGTGGTCGTACAGGAATTCTGGCCACTACTTTAGTGTAAAGTTAGTTATATTTCCTGAGACGCAATCTGCCCCATAGTGAGATAGACTTAATAAATTATGTCCGCTATATAATCAGAAAGTTGTCATTCGTATTCAAGTAAGCTTAGTGTCTTCAATGTGCATTAAGTGATAGCATTAGTGTCAAACCTAATGCTATCACTGGTCGCAGTAGATATCATTAGGTGACGGAGTAGGATGATAATGGCTGGCAATTAACCATGCCACCCATAATAACTTCAAGCAATAAAAAAATTCTAATATTTGTATTATTGGTTGCATACTCATCGAATAAAAATGTACCTAGCAAGTAAATCCGCATTTACTAACAACTTGCGACTAATATCGATAAAACCACCAAATATAAAATACAGTAACACCCTCCCCCCCTAGGGTAACCTTTCTTTTTATACTCATTAATAGATAGAGTTATGCTGTGTTCAAACTGGCTTGGGCATTGGCTATACCATGAGCTCGTTGCAAACCTACATGTTCGCTAAATTCACACAAATGCTCTGATGTGTAGCCTTACTAGGATGTTTATCGCTTTTACACTAATAGCGCCACGTTTATCATCACGCAAAATTCGTCCTGTTTCACCCACAAGGGTTAAGTAGTCTTTTAAACTAAAGCTGATACCTATTTTTTTGTGTTGGTGCTCATTACCCGTAAAAGATAACAACGATTGTGGTTGTGTGCCTTTTATTGCAGCTTTTATTCGTAATTGAATACTGGTAAAAGCTGATTGCTCAGGTGTATCGGAAATCTTTGCGCGAACAGGGTTTAAATCAACATAAGCCAAGTAAAGATCCACAGCCCCTAGTAACAAAACGAAAAAGGCCGATTCATTAAGAATCGGCCTTAAAATGTCTTTTTGTGTAACTTTAGTGGTGCAACAACCCCGAATACAGCCCCTAAGACATCCAAGAATTTAAATATTTCAGTGCCTAATAGCAGCTTATTTTATGGTTAAGGTTTCTGTTGTTAGGTTGCTATCGTCTTTAATACTTTGCTCAGTAAAGCGAACGGGTTTGTATGTAGCTCCAGCAATTAACGGCGCTTGATCAAAGTAGTGTGCTGATTGAGGATTATTCGACTGACTATATAAAAGTACGCTGTTTGCATTTAAGCCTTGCTCGGTAAATTCGAGCAGAAACACAAAGCCATCACCAACATTAACGTCATAACCACTATCGCTAATACCCGTATAAGAATAATATTCTTTCGCGTCGATTGTGCCAACATTAACCGTGCTAAAACTTCCTGTTAAGTCGCCGATACCACCAGCAATAGGATAAGATTTATCACCTTTAACTAACTGCTGATAGTTGCTTAAACTAGCATTAACATCAATACTAGCTTCAGCGATGATTAATACTGCGCTGGCTAAAGCAGTTAAATGTAAGTCTTCATTCACATCAAGTACTGCAGGTAACCTGCCTGGTGTTGTTAATGGTTTAGACACATCAAAATCATCTCGCCAACAGACATCGTCACAGCCCTCTTCATATTTATACACTTGTAGCAAGGTAGCATATTCTCTAAAGATATGGCTGCCAATACTATTCAGATTGGCTTTTTTATCCCAATTAGCCAATACCTCACATGCAGGTTGTAAGTTAACAACCTGTTCGTCAATTTGATATTCAGGATAGGTTTGACAACGCTCAACTAAATCATCAACCAACAGTTCAGCCCAATAAACACGTTTATCAGCCATGACGTGCTGTAAATCCTCTAATTTTACTTTTTCGTTACCTTGCTTAAGGTTTTCGAGCATTACTAAACTTAACTGTGTTCTGGCCGATTGTTCATATTCACTTTCACCATATAAAGGTGAATAGTTAACGAGCGGCTCCATCATATTTACTAACCAAGGTGATTCATTTGCGTTTTGTACGTAGGTATCTGAATAACGTTTGGGTAGTTCTTCAAATGACACAAGTTGTTGCCATTCAAAAATAGGATTTGAACCATCGAGTAATTCGCCCGAATATTCACGTAATTGTGGTGTTTGCTCTATGAGTTGCCAAGCATCATCACTTAAGTTGGGCACCGAGGCTAAGTCAGCATAAAAGGTATCACCATGAGTATCTGCCATGATGATATTTTGCGAGCCGGTACGATACCCTTGCTCATTTAAGCTCACCGCTTGCGCAACATTTTCACTTAATGCTAATTTTAGCCAATAGTCAGCTTTATCTTTTAGTAGGCTAGGTGCATCTTTAATGGTAACCATTTGACCATCTATATCAAACGAAATCATTGGACCATAGTGACTTGCATACAAGGTACGATTAACCTCCTCTAATGTCCCATCTGGATTTTTCAGGTTAATTTGATAATCTGTAGCGGTTAATTGTTTCTCTTCATCACCATATTGATAGGACAGTTGATTATTCGATGAAGGGGTAAGTGTATATAAAGAGCCTGTGGTTGCAGCTGTCCACGTATGCGTCCAAGAAAAAGTATCATTAAACCCTAATGCTGGCGTAATAAACCCAGGGAGAAATCCACCATAAACATTGAGTGTATCCGGTATAGTTAAATGCGCTTCATACCAATAAAAATTACCTTCGTGCGGCAAATGTGTATTGGACAATAACATGCCCTTTCCCGTTGAAGTCATCTCTTTGCCCAGTGCCCAACCATTACTGCCTTTTGCCAAGTCAGCAAGGCTTTTAGGACGATTGAATAACTGCTCCACTCTTTGTAACTTCGGCTTTTCAGCCATGCCAATTTCTTGAAAGTATTCACCGATAAAAGGCCAGTAATTCATTGATATATTTATTGCTAATACATCTACATGATCTATAGCTTGTAACTTGGTTTCGCAATCACCATCATACTCCTGGCTATTTTCAATGGCATGATTAAAGCCACTAGCAAAACCTCGCATTAATGCTTGTGTTCTACTGTCTAATTGCTGAAAAGTGTCACGTGCTTGCTGATAGGTACCTACATGTAAATAGGCAAAATCTGAATTTATATTGCTGTCATTTATACCAGCGCCTAAATATTTTGCCCGCTCACTTTTAGCCGTAATTACCGTATCAACCACATTACAATAGCGATCTTTTGCCATGACATAGCCTAAACCTTCACCTAAGTCGGTGTAATTATCGGCTTTGATATGCGGCACACCATAACTTGTCCATTGAATTTCAGTGGTGCCAGCTTTAATATTATCTGAGTTACACCCCGCGACGCCAAGCACTAATGTTAAGCTTATCGCGATAGTCATTTTCGATTTTCTAAAAGTCATCATAAATATTTAATCCATTTATTTATCTAAGTGATTTATATGCTTGATTACTTTACAAATTTAAGGTGAGAAAGGTTGTAATATTGAGTTGGATAAACGTTGTGTAAGTGTGAGTCTTTGTAAGAAATAAAATTGAATACTTACAAAGATGGTAATCCCCCGAAAAGTCATCGAGTGGTGAAGGTGTTTTAAATATCGCTAACGCAAATACCGAATTGTTATTTGTGACTTTGAATAAGTGTGAAAAGCAGTTCTCAGCAACAACCATGTATCATAACTACGGCATTAGTCCGACCTTGTTCCATTGGTAAACACAAAATAGCGCCAGATCCAATTCAGGCCGAGGGTTAGGTTATATAACGCAGCAAGAAACAAAGAAAACCTTTCTACTATTTGTACGTGAGCAAGGCAAATATGAAAATGGCAGAACCATGGGGTTTGTTAACTTTGGCCCTGTAGATTTTGTTAAATCTGAAGGGAGTCAGCCGATGAATAACTTGGAAGTTAAAACATCCCATACCAGCATATTTGTGGTATGAGACGGCTAAGTTGGCGGTTGGTTAGATAACTATAGACTCGCTAAAAATCATACCTAACCATATGAATAAAAACAATTAAAGTGTATATCATCCCATTAATTCTATAAGGTATTCACAAATAAAGGTTTCTTGTTATTTTAAAATTGGAAATTATATTACATTAAATAAAAATAATTACGTTGTTAATTTGGGAAATTAGTATCTTTCTCAATCTCTGCTCTATTAATGCCCCCATTCAATAGGGTTTATCATTACCGCAAACTACTCACTAGTTGCTCAATTTGGCTCAGTGCATGACGCATACTGTAGATTTTCCAGCCTTGCTTTGTTGCAGCAATAGCTTCAGGCTTGTCAATAGCTATACCTACTTTCTTTAACGGCCATGCTAATTCTAATCCTGCTACAGTATATTGTTTGTTATTCTTAATATCTTCTCCTACTTCAGGTAGAGAAACATAATATTTTTCAAGTAAACCTATAACACCGTGCATACCCGGATCTGCATGGTCATAAACATCTTGCCAGCTTTTGTTAATGTTAAGCCCTTGTGACCGTCTTAATTGCGAAATTCGTTTACTATCTTCATGTTTAATAAACATGTGTTGATGAAGGGGCTGTTTCCGGTGACAGTCACAGCACAATGGGGTCAGGTTACTACTGCTATTATCTGACTTAACGCCATTAATATGATGAACATGCAGTAGCCTTTTATGCTGATTAAGATCAAGAGCACATTGTTGACATTGATAGTTAAATTTTTCACGTGTTTTTCTAGACAAAACATCCCAATCCTTACTGTAGCCGATATTTTTATTTGCAGCACCTGACGGCATAAACTTGAAAAATGAGCTGTATGTATCAAAAAAGTCTGTTAAATCAAAAGCGTTGAAAATTGGTCCCCTAACCTTGTTTTTATATCCTTGATAGTTCAAGTGGGCCAAACAGTTTTTACACACTTTGAGATTCGCTTCACCTTCGGTATGTTGATTAGTTTCCCAATCATCTCCTGAAATATGAAACTGCCCTGATAGTTTATTAGTTACAACATACCTGTCAAACCTACCTTTTGCTCTCATTTCAGCTAGAGTTCCACAATCTGCAATATGGTATTTATTTCCTTTAGAGCCATCATTAAGAGCTGTTGATACCCGGCCTCCATGATCTCTAATATAAAGCAATACTTGTCTGCCCTGGTAACTAGCAAGCCCAGTTTCAAACTCTATTTCCTCCAGGTTTACTTCAAGCCCTTCTCCCAATTGAGTATCTATAGGTTCAATTGGGGTCAGTTCACTTGAAAGCTCAAAATCAATGCGCTCTGCCCCCATGGCTTTCACTGCTTGTTGAAGTGAAGATAAATCAACAGTTAGCCTCATTTATAAGCCTTCAACAATTTTGCGGATTTGGATGTCGGCATTGGTAATAACACGAAAAGATACCCGACGAGATTTTTGTTTATTTTCTGTGCCGTCTTTGTTCAGCTTTAAATGTGAAGAAGCTAAACCTACCGCCGCAAAAGAAGATTTAATCCATGCTCTTTGCTCACTAGATAATTTAGAAAGAAAATACGAATAGTTCAGTACACTGCCGGTTCTATTTTGAGACAGATACATGTTAAAGAAGTAAGCATCATCTGGATGAGTACCAACGCCCCACTCGGAGGATGTATGACCTTCAATCCGCACTTCATCAATGCTGCTTTGATATTTGTCTAAGACATGTAAATAACGAGGGATAAAGTCAGATAATATTTGTTCAAATTTAACTTTTAAAGAGCTTTCACCACTAGCAAATAACACTTCAGGTGAATCAAACTGAAATGACAAGGTTTCTTTGTCTATAGATGCTTGCCAAGATACTAAATCATTTTCGAATTCTGAATTTAGAGCATCGAATATGGCAACTTGGTTTTGTTGATAGGCTACAGCAACATCTTTTATTTTATCCCGTTCAATTGATACATGACGCATAAATGCAATGGCTATAAATAAGAAAACCATCATCAAACCTGCCATAAGATCTGACACAGTTAACCAATGTTCGCCATCTTCTTTGTGTTGTGACGAACCAAAAATAGAGTCAAGTGAAGACATAATCTATGCTGCCTGTACTACTGAATTCATTTGGTTTACTAACTTCGAATAGTCTTTTACAAATTGGTTACTTATTTGACCGAGTGCTTTGCCCATTTCACTCATCACACGGTTAAGCTCTTGCTGCATAGATTGATCAATCATACCTAATTGTTTTTCAACTGCCTCGCCAGTTTTTCCAACTTGATCCTTAAGACTTACATCAATATTTGAGAAAACTTTACTCATATGCTGTGTTTGTGAAGCAAAGACATCTTCTAATGATGACTCAAGTCGCTTTTGCATATTTTCAATACTTTGAGTAACACTATCTCTAACTGATGAGGTATCAGCTATTAACGCATTATTCGCATCGGTTAAGGTTTTAGCCATCATCTTCGAATCATCAATAAGGCCATTAACCATATCTCTAACATTAATACTTAGCTCTTTAACCGTATGGTCTAATTCCTCTCTAATTTTCACCGTATTATCACTAACCTCATGGGTCGTTGCTTGTAAGCTTTCATTAGTTAATTTAACTTGTGTCTCGAATTCCTCCGCACCACCAGTAATAACTTTTTCAACCTTAATAGCACTCTCCGCTAGCTTCTCACCTATTATTTCTACACCCTCTTTACTGTTTGATACAAACTTATCAAGCAAGTCATTTGATGCAGAGATGTGGCTTTGAATATATTTGTCAGACTCTGTTAATAAAGCATTATAATGGCTGCTCGCAGACTCTACAGATTCAGCTATTGTTTTAACCGTATCATCAATCTGTTTACGAATTTCAGGTACTGCTTCAACTGCTTTATCTCGAATATCTTTAAATGCGGCTAAATGATTTTCAAGCTCTGATAATTGATGGTTATTTACTTCCATAATCTGCTTTAAGTCAGTCATAGTTTCAGGAATGGCCTTAGATTCTTGGCTAATCGCAGTAACTGAAGCTTCTGTTGCTGTGATGGAGGTAACCCCCAACTTATACTGTTCTGTCATTTCTCCAATTTGGACTTTGTAATTTTCCTGCCACACAACTAACTCTTTAACAGATTCATTAAGTTGTTTGAAGTTTTCACCAAATTGCTCAGTCAAATTATTATTGAAATCAGTTATAACTTGCTTAAGCGCTTCTATTACTGTTTCAGTCGCAGATTTAGAAAGCATGTCTGCAAAATCTTGCATTTTAATCCAGAGCTTATCGGAAAAGTTAATGAAGTTTTCCTGCTGAAATGAGAGTTGTTCATTCATTACTTTAAGAGTTTCAGCAGCTTCTTGCTGAGATTTTATCGCTATCTTTTGGTTATCATTGATATCTCCACGCAGAAGTTTTAGCTGGCTTAATATTGAACCATCACTATCGCCCCCTATTGCAGTAACCAGGCTCTCTATTGATTTCCCTTGGTGCTGAATAGCCCCTAGTATATCTTCAGGTGTTGCGGATGATACTTCTTCAATATTTCGTGGTGCAGATATAACTCCAGATGTTTGAAGCACCTTAAATACTATAGAGAGTATAATTCCAACTAAGCTAGTTAAGAACGCTGTTTTCAGACCGTTTAAAAGCCCTTCGATACTGCCATCAATGTTATTAGCATCGAATGCCATAAGACCAATAACGATCCCCGCAAAGGTACCAAAAATCCCTAATGATGTAAGTAATGCTGGGGTATATGAAACATAATCTGAAGCCCGCCCTCGTTTGAGGTTAAATAGTGCCAAGAAGAATGCAATGATTATGAACATGCAAACCACTGCTGTTAAAGAGCTAGCTAGTATTGCAGCTTGTTCATTTGGTAAATTTACGACTTCCATTATTTTTCCTATGGTTATTGGGTAGAGAGTAAATCCTATCACTCAATTGAAATTTTTTAATTACATGAATTACAAACAATTATATTCTGATGTTTTATCTTAATGTTGATCTTGGTTCTAAAAACTAAATAAATAGATAACAATACACTTATATTCGCTAACTCAAGAAGCCTTTGTTTTATATTACAAGAGAACACTTAACACATGATTGTGTGATCATAAATGTTTCAATCAATGAAACAACAGTAAACATGTAAAGTTTTGGTAATTATTTGTACTGATAGTGTTTTGCAGCATGATGATTTACTTAAAAACATCATCGCCATATTCTTTGGCTGCTAACTCAGCAAGGTGTTTTGAGTCTCGGCCTGAGCCAGCACCTAAGTCTAGAATACGTGCATTGGAATTTTTTATAATGCTTGGCAAAAATTGCGACCAACTTTGATGTACCTCATCAAATGTTTTTGACAGGTATTGCTGGGCTAACTCATTAGCATTTTCATTATAAAATTTAGCTGGCAAGCGCGTGATCCTTTCGCGTAGGTATTTTGATTCTTTTATTATTTGTATTCTGACACGAAGACAATCACCTAATTGTTATTCTTTGTCAATAAAACTAAAAATAATTCCCATGTAAATCAAAGTTAAAACCATAGATCGGGACATTCATATTTAAAACAACATGCTTATGCACTTGGCTCAGGATCGTCATCCCCGTGGTGTTTTAATCGGACGTGCCATGGACGGCACTTATAAGACAATGCAGACTGTACAGGAAGTACCTTAATAGTGAATACAGAATGCACATTCTCCTGAGCTAAGTGTCCTGAAGCCAGGATTAAATCTGCCACCCATGATAACTTCACGCTTTAATGGCA
Organism: Colwellia psychrerythraea; assembly: GCF_000764185.1. Classification (GTDB taxonomy): domain Bacteria; phylum Pseudomonadota; class Gammaproteobacteria; order Enterobacterales; family Alteromonadaceae; genus Colwellia; species Colwellia psychrerythraea_B. Next base: position 42,869 of record NZ_JQEC01000001.1, on the reverse strand, counting down.
GCCAGTTGTTGTCTTAGTTGAGTTAAACCAACCACTTTAAAAGTGGTATTAAGTTTACGTCTTATTAATAAAGGCCGTAATCTGATAAATTTTTATAAATTAAATTTGGGTTGTCTGCCGACTATTACTTTAAAAAAAGAGAAAAATTAGTCCATTGCCTTAGTTGTTAATGAAAAAGGTTGTTACTTATAAATGAAAAGACCAGTAGATAAACTACTGGTCTTTACTATTTACTGGTAGCTTTTAGCCGCCATTATTAACAGTTAATCAATTTAACGATTTTTACTGATGATCAACTTGTATTGTTAAGCCACTATGGTTGCCACTAACCATAATATAGTGCCAGCCATCAGTTAAATTATTCACAGTAATGCTCTCAGTATTTGCTGTATTATCTGACTTCAACATAAATTGTGACGCTGAAGGCCAAGAATCTTGACGATAATAAATGTTTGCATCACCCGTACCGTGTTCAGTACGAATAGTTGCCGAACTTGAACCATTACTGTCGAAGTAGAAATATAAATTTCCCCCCGAGCCACTAGTAACACAAATAGGTGAACCATTTGATGCGGTAATGTAATCTTGTGGTGATTGTGAAGTACAAGCATCAGCTAGACCAATAGGCAGAGGACTTTCTACAACCGTTACTAATGAAGATGACGTTGCAGTTGCGCCCTTATCATCAGTTACCGTAAGTGTTGCTGTGTAGGTTCCTGCTGTCGTATATACATGATTTGGATTAGCTTGGCTGATACTACTACCGTCACCGAAGTTCCAGTTGTACGTGGTAATCTGGCCATCATTATCAAAAGAATTACTACCAACAAAACTAATCTCAGCGTTAACAGTTCCTGAGTATGGTCCACCCGCATCCGATACAGGAGGAACATTAGGGATAGGTGTACCACCACTGGTGTAACTAGCTGTTAACGTTGTTGAATAGCTACTATAACCTTGAACCATTACATAGTATGTACCTGCTTGAGCATTGACAATGGTACACGTTTCATTGTTACCACTTAAGTAGGGACGACAATCGTAGCTACTTGCTGTTGGAGCAGAGCCAAAACGCACAAAAAGATCACCATCACCAGAGCCACCATTAGTTTTAATCACTAAATCATTGGCACCTGATGGAACTTGAAGGGTGTAATTATCTTCACTTCCCGTATTTCCTGATGTAGTAACCGAAACACCATTCTCTAATACACCTTTACCGCCACTGGCTTTAATCTCTGCGGTAGTGTTAGTTGTCGTTGAGCTACCTTTATTATCTGTAACGGTTAATACAACACTATAGCTTCCTGAAACGCTGTAACTGTGACTAGGATCTGCTTGGTTACTCGTTGTACCATCACCAAAATCCCAGTTGTATGTAGCAATTGCACCATCAGTATCATATGAAGCTGAACCGATGAAAGTGATAGGTTGTCCTTCAATACCCGTATATGGACCACCAGAATTTGCAACAGGAGGTTTATTCGGTATTGTATTACCACCTTGGAAACTTGCTTGTAATGTTAAACCTGAGAATGAAGCATAAGCTTTAGCACTGATATACCAAGTACCTGCTTGTGGATTACTCACATTACAGGTTTCATTGTTACCCCCAAGATATGGACGACAATCGTATTGTGCATCTGTTGGTGCAGAGCCAAAGCGAGCATATAAGTCTGCATCACCGCTACCACCACTTGCAGAGATAACAAGTTCAGTTGCGTTAGCTGGGACTTCAAAGGTGTAATCAACAGACTGGCCTGTATTGGCAGATAAGCCGTTAACAGGAATACCGTTCTCAAGAACAGCTGTTACATTATTACTAATAACAGCCGTTGTATTGGCAGTAGCCGTAGCCCCTTTATTATCAGAGACTGTTAACGAAACATTGAACGTATTTTCACTTGTATAGCTATGTGTTGGGTTTGCTTGATTACTGGTATACCCGTCACCAAAGTCCCAACTGTAGCTACTAATGCTACCATCGGGATCAAAGGTTCCTGCACTACTAAAGCTAACCGCTGAGTTAAGGTCTCCTTGATAAGGACCATTAATTTGGCTAACCGGTGATTGATTTTGATCATTACCACCACCGTTAACAGCAGCATTAGCATCAGCAATGCCGGAACCACAACCATAACAGCTACCAGGGAATGTACGAGCCGTATTTACGATGCGCGACTCAATCGCAGCAGGGCTTGTTGCCACACCTGATGCATAAACTAATGCAGCAACACCGGCAATATGTGGAGCGGCCATACTGGTACCTGACATAGTAGAGTATGAATCACCGCCAGGAGAAGAGTAACCGGTATTATGTGTAGATAGAATGTTTACACCCGGTGCTGAAACATCAATTAAAGAGCCATAGTTAGAAAATGATGCTCGATTACCTGAAGAGTTTGTCGCTGCAACTGAAATAACATTATTACAGTTTGCTGGTGTAGCGCCGGAAACATCAACCGCTGAATTACCTGCGGCAACCACAACAACAGCACCCAAACTTACCGCTTGGTTTATTGCATTTTGATAGAGTGAGCCACACGCACCAGCGCCACCTAAACTCATGTTGATAACTTGTGCTGGGTTATTATTAACAGGAATACCTGCCACATAACCACCCGCAGCCCAAACAATACCATCTGTAATATCAGAGGAATAACCACCTCCGGCACCTAATACTCTTACAGGGAGAATTTTCGCGCCGTAAGCAACACCGGCAACGCCGTTGTTGTTATTGGTAACAGCAGCAATTGTGCCCGCAACGTGTGTGCCATGCCAGCTACTACCACCGCCGTTATAGCTATCACCTGGATCGGAAGGATCAGAATCACGGCCATCTCCATCTCGTCCCATATTAACATTAGAAACAAAATCATAACCGCCGACAAGATTTCCAACTAAATCGTTATGATAAATAACACCCGTATCCAGTACAGCAACGGTTACACCTGCGCCAGTAGTGGTATTCCAAGCCGTATCGGCATTGATACCACCCGTAGCATCAAAATAATGCCACTGGTCTGAATATCTTGGGTCATTTGGTGTGGCTGTTGGGTACATCAACCGGTCAATCTCAACTTCATCAATAGAAGCATCGGATTCCATATTCGCAATAATTTGTGCCAATTGTGCTTCGGTAAAGTTTCCAGATAACTCAACTACATTTCGTCCATCCCAAGTTGTTTTTACCTGTTGTACCGACGTATTAGATAAGGCAGACATAGTGCTCATCTTACCAATGACCATATCAGCACTAGATTCTGTTGAAAATGCAGACATAACCGGATTACTTTTAACGATTAGTCGTGCTGGTGGTGCCGCATGTGCTGTTGACATACTGGCTATAAAAGCAAGTCCAACTGCAGAAGCTAACGTATTTTTTGTAAATTTTTTCATTTGTATAAAGGTCCTGTTGTTTATTTTATTAAACAAAAAAGTTACTCAAGTTTTCAAGGAAACTGTTATTAACTTTCTTGTTTGTTTTGAGTTTTCACAACTATTATTATGAATACATAAAAGTACGATAAGTTCAGAATTGCCTTTCATCCCAACTAGCAAATATTATGTACTTATCTTTAACTGTAACAAAAGTGTAACAACATGTATACAATATACTTACTGCAATTTAGCTCTGAATTAACCTTCCCCCATGTGTACGTCGCACTTCAATATGCTCGCTAAATTCACAAAATTCTCTGCTGTGCCTACTGTGCCAGTAAAGATACCTGCAAAGTTAGAGGACAGTTTTAGTATTGATTGCACCACGTTTATCATCACGCAGGATTCGTCCTGTTTCATCAACCAGTGTTAAATAGTCTGGTCAGCAAAAACGTAATGCTGGTGGGTTTTTGTAGGTGTTCATTGCCCTTAAAGGGTAATAATGAGGTAGGTTGTCCATCTTCAATAGCGGCTTTGATGCGCAGTTGAATACTGGTGAAGTCAGACTACTCTGGGGTAGCGACAATATGTAAGTGATTATGCATCACCGCATGGGCGAAAATATCAATAGAGAAAGCTTGAGCTGATTGAAAGGTACGCTTTCAATCCATGTACGCCTGCAAATGTGATAATAAAGGGGTATCGAGTAGACTAATTTGTTGTGAACGAGGCTTAGGCCTAACAATCACTAAACTTAACAAAGGTAAATAAGCTTAGTGTGTTGATTTAATTATCTACAAGTAAGCTACAAGTTATCGTGGATGACCAGGTAACTTGTAGCTATTTTATGCCCTTCCTTAAGAACATCGGGGGAATTGAATTGTCCCCGATTAATAATTAAAGTGAAGTTGACTTGCTTTTCGAGCGTTCGGCCGATGGTTTTTTACTCGATGTTGATGAAACAACCGGCTTTTTACTTTTCGCTCTTTTTTTCTGTTTTGATTTTTTAGTCGCTGACACTACAGTACTAATAAACTCTGCTGATTTTTTGCTGGGATTAAAAGCGACCTCAAACGTTTCACCGTTGTAGCTGATAATATCGCCCTTGCGAATTTTTTTACGCTTTTGAACTTCAACTTCATTATTTACTAAAACCTTACCTTCACTGATCATGGTTTTAGCTTCGCCGCCATCAACTATTTTGGAGATTTTGAGTAATTTATAAAGTTCTATCGGTTCAACACAAATGTCGATAATTGAGTGTTCAGACATGAAATACGCCTAATAATTTTAAATAATAATATTGTTAAATTCTAACATATATAACGGTTACTGAATAAAATTTATATTAAGTAAAGTAGCAGTGCCATAACTAACCTACTCTTTCCCTATATACCTTAAAGAAGTAATCCATTGGGTATTTTTGTTCAAACTGCTATAATTCGCGCCGTTAATTTCAATCAATAAAGTAATCTCATGACTGCAGCAGCACTAACCTTACCTAAAAACACACTTACACCTACACAAAAGACGCAATTTATAAAGTTAGAGAAAAAACTTAGACGTCATGTTGGTCAAGCTATTGCCCAATACAACATGATTGAAGATGGCGATAAGGTGATGGTGTGTCTATCTGGCGGCAAAGACAGTTATGCAATGCTGAGTATTTTGATGCTATTAAAAGAATCTGCCCCTATCCACTTTGACCTTGTTGCCGTTAACTTAGATCAAAAGCAACCGGGCTTTCCTGAGCATATTTTACCCGAGTATCTCGATAAACTCGGTATTGAATATCATATTGTTGAAGAAAATACTTACGGTATTGTTAAAGATAAAGTGCCTGAGGGTAAAACAACTTGTAGTTTATGCTCGCGATTACGTCGCGCTATTTTATATAAAACAGCTAAAAATATTGGCGCTACTAAAATAGCGCTAGGACATCATCGTGACGATATGATTGAAACCCTAATGCTGAATATGTTCTATGGCGGAAAAATGAAAGCAATGCCAGCAAAGCTTGTTTCCGACAATGGTGAACATGTTGTAATTCGCCCTTTAGCCTTTTGTAAAGAAAGCGAACTAATTCAATACAGTGAACTAAAACAGTTTCCTATTATCCCCTGTAATTTGTGTGGCTCTCAACCGAATATGCAAAGACAAAACATTAAACACATGCTTAATGGTTGGTCAGAACAGTTTCCGGGCCGAATTGAGTCGATGTTTACCGCCATGCAAAATGTAGTACCTTCTCATTTATGTGACGGTGAATTATTTAATTTTAAAGAAATTAATAGTAGCTCCGGCATTATTAACGGTGGTGACACCGCATTTGATGAAGTTGCCATTGAAACGCCAAAAGATTTATCGACTAAAAACTATAGTAATGATGAGCAGCAACTCAATATTATTGAAGTTAAGTAACCTGAACTCTGGATGAGTAGATGTAGCTAAAACCAACAAAACTAATGAAGTGAGCACTTAGTTAGTCTTATTGGTTTTACTTCAGCTAATAAAAACGGCCAATGTTAATAACATTGGCCGTTTTTTTATCTATTTAATATACCTAAACCAGTAAATAACGTTAAACGTTAATCCGCTAAAGCAGCCTGTAGATCAGTTGGCTCTACAAAATAACGTCTGTTATGGCGTAACATATCTGTAATATCTAATACGTATTGTGCGCCTCGTTCAGAATAAGGTAATAAGCCCGTTGCTAATATTTCAGATGAAAGTGGTTGATCTTGTGCTCTTAGTTCAGCTCTAATGGTTCTAAAAACGTGATAAGCATTATGTTTGTTAATATTATTAAAATATCCAGATACAGCTGCATCAACACTTTGAAATGCCGCAACTTCATGTTTAGCCCCAGTATTACGTCCACCGGGTACCATACCGCAGCCAGTTCTGTAACACCAAATACCAAAGAAGTTTAAACCGATGCGCGCAAAGCGTGATGTACCCCAAGCAGACTCATTAGCGGCTTGTACCAACACCAACGAAGTTGGGATAATATCAACACGTACCATCAAATCATTTATTTGCTGTAAAGTTGAAGCTTTTTTATTAATACGGTAAGTATTAATAAGGATTTGCAGTGAAGCTTGCTCTTCATCGGTCAGACCTAAGCCTATTGAGATTTGCTCATGCCAATAGGCAAGTTTAGTTCTATCCTGTGCTAACTCATTATTTTTGGCTTCAATTGCAGGCCTAATGAAAGCAAAAAATTGACGTTTTTTTGTTGGAATATCATAAATGGCGGCAAAATCGGGTAAATTCACTTGGTGTAGTGGTTTTTCTATTACCTTAACTTTTTCAACAACAGGAACTACAACTTTTTCGGCGACAGCTTCAGCGATAGTTTCTTCGATTATCATCAATGGCTTAGGTACTAAAAAAGTAAAGGGCGCTGCAATAGCAATAACTAGTGCAAAACATAATAAAACACGTACTAAAAATATTATTTTCATAAATACTCCTTATTTATGATGAAAATTAAGCTGAAAAAGTATCATCTGAGCCACTATGTTCAGAGTCTTTATTGCTGGTATTGGTTAAGTCTATGCTCGGAGTATTTTCATCGGCATAAACACCAAATATTTCACGGTACAACACACCTTTAACGTTGTAATACCAGGGTATTAAATAAGATAAGCCAAATAAAAACACCATAATGGCCACAGGCGCTAAACTCGATTCCATTAATAAAACAATAGGAATTATTAGCGAGATTAATGACATAAATAAGACTGAATATATGGCTAATAAAGGCAGAACTTTAAAACGTAATGCTTTAACAGATAAGACAATCGCTTGTACTGGGGTGAATTTTTTTTCTACTACCAATGGTATAGTTAATGACAGTAAAACCGCTAACAGTAAACCTGGAATAATGAATAATTGAAAGCCAATACTAATCAATACCGACGTTAACAAAGCACATAAAGCAACCCAGCTGCCACGATTTAGAAAAGAAAATACCATTTTACTTTGTGTCGGTTTGTTAATCGCGTGAAAAACGCCCATCATTTCTATGCCAGCAATAAATGGCCATACCGCAATAGTCACAATGACATTAATCAATTGCAATGCTGGTGAACCAGCGTTTTGCGCTTCTTTAATAACAAGCTCAATGCCACCAAAAAAACTACTGGTAATCAACGACACTATCATGCCGAAAATCAAAACAAAAAACAGCCCGAGGTTAATCGACATTCTCGATTGCAATGTGTGCTGCCACGCTTCAGTTAACACAGCTTTCACATCAATTGAGTATTCGCCTTTTACAGCACGTTCAACACTACCACCAATGGAGGAGATTATATTTTTTTCTGGCAAAGCTAACCCTTTTAATACTTGAATACTAGATTTACTGGCTATTATACTGGAAATGCTAATAGATTGCTCATAGCTAAATATTCTCTAGCATATTAACCATAATGGCAAACTAACTTAAATCACTAAGCACTAGCTGAATTGCTAATATCAATAATATCACTCCCATAACGCGATCAAGAATATAACCTTTACGCTGCAAAACATAACGCACTTTTTCTTGGGTAAGCATATAAGAGAGGAAACAAAACCACGCTGCTGTTGCCGCAACTAAATAGGCACCATAGGCAATTTTAATGCTCAATAATGTTTCAGGGGCAATTACCACAGAAAATAAACTAACAAAAAATAACGTCGCTTTGACATTTAATGCATTAATTAAAAAGCCGTTAAGGAAAGCTTTTTTCGCCGACGGAGTATTGGTAACAGAATCGACTTTTACTTCACTACTGGCTGAAGTTTCATTTTGATCAGTAGCCATGTTTGTTGATGTGAGTATGTTATTATCTGGCTTCTTAGCTCTAAGACAATGCCATGCAATATAACAAAAATAACTCGCGGCAATATATTTTAATGCGTTAAATAGTCGCTCATCGCTAGCAATTAATAAACCTATACCAACTAAAGAATAGGTTACATGCACAACAATGCCTGCGGCAATGCCGAAGCTTGTATAGATTGCGATACGTCGATTATAACGAATACTTTGCTTTAGAATTAGCGCAAAGTCAGGGCCGGGGCTGGCTACGGCAAAAAAATGTACCATAGCAATAAGTAAAAATTGTTCAAAAACAGGCATATTACAACAAAGGGATTTATGAAAAGTTCCTTATGTTAACTCACAAATACAATAAAGCGATATTAACCTAGTAAAAGGCCGAGTTCCCTCTGTAAGCAATTAGCTACTCTCAAACCACTAGCAAGCTTTTAGCGATGAGATTGCTGTACTAAAATACGTCGGTAAAAGGCCCAAAGCTCTTCAAAACCATTAAAGTTATATTCTTTACCACGATAACTGGTTCTCATATGCTAACCTCAAACTTGCTGAATCATAAGTAAACAGTGTATAAGTTTTAATCAGACAGAGCCGTTAATAGAATGTAATTTATCGTGTTGATTGGTTAACTATTCAGCAGTTACTTAACAATGTTATCGCCAAAGGATTGTTAATATAAATTATTATATTTGAGGGTGAGCTTTATGAATTCTACTCAGTACACTTTGAAAGTAATTACTGCCTTTTTTCTCTGCTAAAGCCATGTTAGCTTCTGGTATTTGTTCAGGCTCTTTATATACAGCTAATACTCTTGCCATACTCGCTTCACGAATAAGATGCAGCATGGGGTAAGGTGAGCGGTTGGTGAAATTACTGGCATCATCAAAGTCATCGTCAGCAAAACAATATTCAGGATGCATAGTTGCCAGTTGAAATACCCCCTCAAAACCTGAATCAATAAGTAAGTCGTTAGCAAAATCAACTAAGTCTAGATAACGTTCAAAACTGCGAAAACCCTCAGTAAAGATGATTAAAGTGGTTTCAATATCGTCATGCTGTTGTAAATAATGACACTGTTCAATCAACTCTTTTAGGGCTGGTTTAACTTGCTCAAGTTCAGATTGATGGTAACGAATGGTATTATTAACAAATTCTTTTTTCGCAAAAGGGCAAAAATTTAAACCTATAATGATTTCTTCTAACCATTGTTTAGTGGCACTAACTTCTGCTGATTCTTGCTCAGTGAGTATTTGTTTGGCTTCTTTTTTCTGCTCTGCGTTTTGCTTATTTTCTTTATTCATAATTCAAACTCTAGTTTTAGCCTGATTTTTAGTATTGATTTAGGATTGCTGCAACTGCCACATTTTACTGTATTGCCCGTGCAACGCGAGTAATTGCTGATGGTTACCCTGCTCTACTATTTCACCATGACTCATAACAATAATGTTATCACTATCAATGATGGTCGACAGACGATGGGCAATGACAAGGCTAGTCCTATTTTTAGCAACTTCATTTATTGCCGTTAATATAGCTTGCTCAGATTGGCTATCCAGTGATGATGTTGCTTCATCAAAAACCAATATCTGTGGGTTTTTCAAAATAGTACGCGCGATGGCAACTCGCTGTTTTTCACCACCAGAAAGCTTCAAGCCTCGCTCACCAACCACTGTCTCTAAGCCCTCGGGCAAACTGGCAATAAATTCTGATAAGTGCGCGAGTTCAATGGCTTTTAATACTTCTTCTTCACTTGCTGTGGGACAACCATATTGAACATTATTAAATAAGCTATCGTTAAAAAGCACCGTATCTTGCGGCACAATACCAATATGCGATCTGAGTGAATGTTGACTCACCTGACTAATATCTTGTCCGTTAATATTAATATCACCCGAGTTAACATCATAAAAGCGAAATAATAATTTTACTAAGGTCGATTTTCCCGAGCCACTTTGTCCAACAACAGCTACTTTTTCACCGGCATTCACTTTAAAAGAAATACCCTTAATAATTGGCCGCTTTTTATTGTAGGAGAACTTAATATTATTAAAGCTAATATTAGCTTGGTTTTCGGTGTTACCACCATGCTCTGCCAAGCTTAATTCTGCGGCATCCGGAACATCTTGTACCTTCGGGGTTTTAGCAAGTAACCCAAATAAATTTTCAATATTTGCTAGTGAGCCTTTAATCTCTCGATAAACAAAACCTAAAAAATTAAGCGGCATAAACAATTGCATCATAAAGGCATTGATAAGTACAAAATCGCCAAGAGTCATATTACCTTCAGCAACTTCACTAGCAGCAAGTGCCAACATGCCTGTCATCGCTAAGGCGATAATAAATGCTTGACCGCCGTTTAAAGCAAATAGCGATAATCGGTTTTTAATTTTAGCCTGTTCCCAAGTTGACAACTGCTTATCATAAGCCTGTGCTTCATACTCTTCATTAGTGAAATATTTTACCGTTTCATAATTAAGTAAACTATCAATAGCACGAGTATTACTTGATGAGTCAGCTTGATTAGCCGCGCGAACATAACGTGTGCGCAGTTCAGTAACTGCAACAGAATAGGCTATGTAGGTGATAATCGAGGCTAAAGTGATTACCGCAAACCATATGCCGTAGTTAACAAATAAAATAGTCACCACCATCACTATTTCAAGCAAAGTGGGAACAATATTAAAGACCATAAAGCGCATTAAAAAATTAATACCGGAAGTGCCACGGTCAATATCACGAGACAAACCGCCCGTTTGTCTATTTAAATGAAAATCTAAATCAAGGGCATGTAGGTGACGAAATACCTTTAGACCGATACGCCGAATCGCACGCTCTGTAACTCGACCAAATAGTGTATCTCTTACCTCTGCAAAAACCACTATCGACAAGCGGACTAAACCATAAGCCGCGACTAAGGCTAAAGGTACTATCACCAATGCCGAATTTTGCTTATCGGCGCTATTAGCATCTAAGGTATCGACAATATCTTTGAGGATAAAAGGTAAATAGACACTGGCAACTTTAGTGAAGATTAAACACAACAGAGCAAAAGCTATACGTTTTTTATACTCAAAAAGATAAGGTAAAATAAGTTTAAAAGCTTGCCAATTTATTGAGCTAACTTCTTGTTCGGGATAACTAGAGGGGCGCATAGACTACCTTATGAATGAAAAGCTTATGAATAAAGAGCTTCGAAATGAAAAGGCTATGATAAAATATAAAGGCAATATAACCTAATATTTGTGTAATATATCTTGCTTTGTAAGGCCTTTCCTCCTTAAAATTCAAACTATTAAAAGTTCCTTAGCTTAAACGTCGAGTAAGTTTAAGTTAACATAAAACACATCCGTAATAATTTTCTAAGGATTAGAAATGTTAATGCAAGCCGGTGTCTTAATTGTCGCTATTATATTAGCTGTTTTTTCAGCAAAAATCCTCGTTACTGGCGCTATTAGCATTGCCAAACGATTTGCAATTCCTGAATTTATTATTGGCGCTTTTATTATTGGCTTTGGCACATCCTTGCCAGAATTTGCCGTTAATATTCAAGCTGCTCTTGATGGAAATACTGATTTAGCTATCGCTAACATTTTAGGCAGTAATTTATTTAATACCTGCGTAACTTTAGGTTTACTCGGTTTATCTGGCCGATTAGTTATTAATAGCGATGTCAGAATTAAAGATGCTCCCTATAATTTAATTGCTGCATTGATGATAGCGGTCTGTGGCAATCAGCTGTTTTTAGACCATATAAACTATCATCAGATCATGATGAGCCATGCGCTAATTTTCTTATGCTTTTTTTGTATTTATGTTTATTACACTTTACTGGAGGTCAAACAAGGCGCTTCCCATAAGCAACCTTTGCATAAACATCATCATCAAGCCCTAGAGAGTGATAACGACTCTTCCTCTTTTAAGGCTTTTTTCTACGTTATTTCTGGTTTGGTCGGCTTAGTGTTAGGTGGCGAGTTAATCGTTAGCTCGGCGGAGAAAATTGCGCAACTTTTGGGATTGTCTAACCGTTTAATCGGTTTATTGATAGTTGGTCCTGGTACTTCAATGCCTGAATTAATTGCCAGTTTAGTGGCGCTGCGCAGCAAAAGCACTGCGCTAATTTTAGGTAATATTATCGGCTCAAATATATTTAACGTTTTCTTCACCTTAGGTATTACCGCCACCATTCAACCGGTACCATTAGACTTTTCTCTCAATCAAGCGGTGTTATTTAATGTCTTAGCCGCGGCGCTACTCAGCATAACCTTTTGGTTTGTATCCAAAGAAAACATAAGCAGAATAACAGCAATATTATTACTGCTTATTTATTGTGTTTATACAGTATTGGCTATCTACCAGTAAAACATCGGGCACAAAACAGGATAGACATTAATCAGTATCGAAAACCTGTTCAAGTATCTGTCCTTGTGCGCCTGATGGCGCCTTAATACCCAGTATGGCCGATAATGTCACCGCAATATCTGTGGTGCTGACTCGGTCATAAACCACATCGTTATCAATATTAAACCCGGCGAATATTAGCGGTACAAAGGTATCATACCCCCAAGGAGAACCGTGTGTCGTCGCGACGGTTAATCCTTCCATATCAGCAACAAATCGGTGCGCTTCTAATACAATATAAACATCACCAGAGCGGTTTTTACTGTGATTATTTACCACTAAGTTATGTAAATAATTCTGAGGCGTATTACCTGCTTCTATATCGCTAGAGGTCACAGCAAGGGCAACACCATTAAACTTTTCCAGCTCGGTAGCCACGGCTTTTTGCACTTGTTTTAACGATAACTTACGTCTTGCGATCAAGTCTCTATCAAGATAAATATAAGGGTGGAAATAACTTTTAATTAGCGCACTATCGAAACCAAATTTCTTTTTAAGAGCTTGCATACCCGGCTTTTTATCCCACGTTTTAGGCGCCACCACCTGCGTTTTCATACCCAGTGTTGATAAATATGCTGGTGCCTCAGCTGCCCCATGATCAGCGGATAACACTATCAGGGTATTATCTAAACCAACTTTTTTATCAATAAAGCTTACTAACTTTGCAATCGTTCTATCAAGTCTGAGCATATTATCTTCTGCTTCTAAACTTGACGGGCCAAACATGTGACCTACATAATCGGTTGATGAAAAGCTTACCGATAAATAGTCAGTAACATCATCTTGTCCAAGTTGTTCGTTATTTACTACGGCTTTGGCAAAATCTAACGTCAGTTCATCACCTGCTGGGCTTAAGGTCAAAAAGGTATTGAAATAACCATTACTTTTATCGCCATACTGATGAGGAAAAGTACGGCCAAACCCTGGCAATTTGCTTTCCCACACTTGCTCATCTTGCCGAGCAAATACATAACCTTTTTGTGGCTGACTTAACTGCCACGCCTTTTTATCATATTTTGTCGCCGGTTTAGCTTGGTTCCATTTTGTTACCCAATCAGGGTATTTGTCATAATAATAACTGCTGGTAACAAACTCCCCTGACTTTTTCGAAAACCAAAATGCTTTCCCCATATGTCCTGCCATAGAAATAGCACCACGGTCTTTAACAGAAACACCAAATACCTTGGCTTTACCATTTGAGGCGATCATTAACTCATCACTAAAGGTCGAAACTTGTATGTTAGTTGGTGAACGTCCAGAAGACTTGGCCGTTCGTTGAGTAGGGTCTATTTCTGTTTTTTGATTTACTCCGGCATCAACTGATAATAATGGGTATCTTGAGTCTTCAACGTTATATACCAGTCGCTGTAATTTATCGTCAAACCAAACATTGCCGATCATGCCATGCACCGCTGGCAATGCACCTGTAGCTAATGTGGCATGACCAACAATAGTTTCAGTGTTAGCATGATTATGATGAGCATCTTTATAAACAACGCCTTCATTTAAAAGGTACCTAAAACCGCCCTTACCCATCCTATCTAAATAGGCTGTTGGCATATCGCCGCGCAATTGGTCAATGGTAATTTGCAAAATAAGTTTCGGTTTGTCGACTTGAGCTAACGCATAGCTACTTCCTAAAAAGGCTGGTATGGATAATAAAAGGCCAAGGTGTTTTTTACTTTTTGTTTTCGCTGATATCATGTTAATAATCCTTTAAAGATCACGATTTGGTCATTTTCAACGGTATAAAAATAACAAAAATACTATTAATAAATTCTACTCGCAGTCACAACCTTTGAGTAACGTCAAAGCTGTCATAAACTAACACGCTACAAAGCTGAGTTATATGCAGATTCCGTTAACAGCGCCTATTTACTGTTATCTTGTATTTACTGCTGTTACTTAAACACAAAACTAGTTACCTAAACAACAAAATGGCAGCGCATTTAAGATAATGAGTCACTAGCACATAACACTATACTGCTAGGTTTCTTTATTAAGTGTCACTGAAGGTAATTCTTGGGATAGTTGCCAATAATCACCGGCAAAGTACACCAACTCAATGCCCTCAGTTAAGTGCTATGTCGACTATTCGATTTTTTAGAGTGAGATACTATCAATTGTCGGCTTGATTGAGTAAACAATCCTCATGGGTTTTCATATTAACAAAGATCTGCTTTACAGCACTTTTACATTATTAACACAAGTAGGTTGTAGCAACCATGATAATGCCCCTGCCCCCATAACGCTTAATAGTCTTAACCATTGATAACTGGTAATTTCCTATCGGTGTTAATCATACTGTCACAGCGATTGGTTATTACTTAGATGGTAGAAAAATCCAGGCATTAAATTCATTTGGACTAACAGTGATAATATTGTTACTGTCGATTTCAAGGGAAAATTGTCGATACCAGCGTTAATTCAACAAAAAAATGTTGAAAGGTAAGACATAAAAATAACATCACCACTCACATTTTTACGTAAATAAAGGAAATACAATGAAAGTGAATAACCCGCTCAAAAAGTTGGTATTAGGCATTGGTTTACTCGCCATCGCTACCAGCGCCGCTGCAACAACCAATAAATCAAAACCCAATGTGCTCGCCATATGGGGCGATGATATTGGTTATTATAATATTAGTGCTTATAACCAAGGTATGATGGGCTATCAAACGCCAAACATTGATCGTATTGCTGATGAAGGTGCTTTATTTACCCACCATTATGCCCAGCAAAGTTGTACCGCTGGCCGGGCATCTTTTATTCTAGGACAAGAACCCTTTAGAACGGGGTTATTAACCATAGGCATGCCTGGCTCAGATCACGGTATCCCTGATTGGACACCAACCATAGCCGACCTTTTAAAAGAAAAAGGTTACATGACCGCGCAATTTGGTAAAAACCATTTAGGTGACCAAGACAAACACTTACCGACCAACCATGGTTTTGATGAGTTTTTTGGTAATCTCTATCATTTAAATGCTGAAGAAGAGCCTGAGACCTATTACTACCCTAAAGATAAAGCCTTTCATAAAAAATACGGTCCGCGTGGCGTGATTCATTCATTTGCCGACGGTAAAATAGAAAATACCGGTTCAATGACTCGTAAACGCATGGAACATGCTGATGAAGAATTTTTGGCCGGTACTTTAAAGTTTATCGATAAAGCGCATAAAGCAAAAAAACCTTTCTTTATCTGGCATAGTTCCACCCGCATGCACGTTTGGACACGTTTACAAGAGAAATACCGTGGTAAATCAGGGGTTGGCTTAACAGCCGATGGTATGCTTGAACATGATGATCATGTAGGTATTTTATTGGACAAACTAGATGATTTAAAAATCGCTGATAATACCATTGTTATTTATTCAACTGATAACGGCGCGGAGAAATTTACTTGGCCTGATGGTGGCACTTCACCTTTTGCAGGGGAAAAAGGCACCACGCGTGAAGGTGGAATGCGTGTACCTCAACTAGTGCGCTGGCCTGGTACCATTAAAGCAGGTAGTAAGTTTAATAACATGATGTCGCATGAAGATTGGCTGCCAACCCTTTTAGCCGCGGCAGGTGAACCAAACATTGTAAACAAGCTTAAAAAAGGTCATAAAGCCAATGGCAAAAAATGGAAAATTCATGCCGATGGTCATAATTTCAAACCTTTCTTTGAAGGTAAAGAGAAAAAGTCCCCACGTTTAAGTAAATTATACTTCAGCGCCGCTGGTGATTTAAATGCTGTGCGTTGGAACGAATGGAAAATATCTTTTGCCGTCGAAGAAGGCGCTATTAATACAGCATATCGTAGAACACCTGCATGGCCAGTAATTACAAATTTACATGCAGACCCGTTTGAAACTGCTTCAACAGAGTCTGCAATGTATGTTCGCTGGTATGCCGACAACATGTGGTTATTTGTCCCCGTTCAGCAACAAGTATCTGCGTTCATGTCAACTATTGATGGTTACCCTTTCCAAGTTGGCAGTAGTTTAAGTGCCAGCGATATTGGTTATAAGAGTATTAGAACGCAAAAAGCGTTAAAGCAATTGCAGCAATTAAGTCCAAATCGATAATTATTAATCGATACCGATAAGTTAATAAATATAAAACACTAGTGCTTTATATTTACCAGAAAAAAGCTCAACTGACGTTGAGCTTTTTTACAATAGCTTTTGATGTAAAAAGATAGATTTATCAAGGGAATGATGTAATATCGCTAATGCTAATAATTCTCATATTGTTACCACGCATATACGGAACAATATGTACTCCACCGTGATAAGGAAAGAACATGGTTACTCAACATAAATTGAAGAAACTAGTTTTAGGTCTAAGTTTAATTGCCGCATCAAGCGCAGCAATAGCAACAACCGACACATCAAAACCTAATATACTCGCTATCTGGGGCGATGATATTGGTACCTTCAATATCAGTGCTTATAATCGTGGCATGATGGGTTATAAAACACCCAACATCGATCGAATAGCTAACGAAGGTATTTTATTTACTGACTCCTATGGCGATCAAAGTTGTACTGCGGGACGTGCTGGGTTTATTACCGGACAACACCCTATTCGTACCGGTTTAACAAAAGTTGGATTACCAGGCGCTAAGGAAGGTCTTAATAAAAAAGATCCAACGATAGCAAAGCTATTAAAAGCTCATGGTTACATGACAGGACAGTTTGGTAAAAATCACTTGGGCGACCAAGATGAACATCTGCCGACTAACCATGGTTTTGATGAGTTTTTTGGCAACCTTTATCACTTAAACGCCGAAGATGAACCAGAACATCCTGATTACCCGCAAGACCCTGCCTTTAAAAAACGTTTTGGTCCTCGTGGTGCCATTCATTCGTTTGCCGACGGTAAAATTACTGACACAGGTCCGGTAACTAAAAAACGCATGGAAACCATTGATGAAGAGTTTTTAGGCGCTTCGCTAAAATTCATCGATAAAGCCCACGCGGCTAAAAAACCTTTCTTTGTTTGGTTTAACTCCACTCGTATGCACATTTGGACGCGTTTAAAACCTGCCTCTGAAGGTATTACTGGACAAGGTTTATATGCTGATGGCATGACTGAGCATGATGGCCATGTCGGTCAATTATTAGATAAGTTAGATACATTAGGTATCGCTGATAATACTATCGTCATGTATACCACAGATAACGGTGCTGAATTGATGTTATGGCCTGATGGCGGTTACACACAATTTAGAGGCGAGAAAAATACCAACTGGGAAGGCGGCTACCGCGTACCTATGATGGTAAAATGGCCAGGAAAAATTAAACCTAATCAAGTATCAAATGAAATCATTTCTACGCAAGATTGGATGCCAACTATTTTAGCCGCTGTTGGTGACGACAAGGTTAAAACGAAACTTAAAAAAGGCTGGACCTTTGACGGCACTAAATACAAGGTACACCTTGATGGCTTTAACTTTCTCCCGCACTTTTTAGATACAGCTAAAGAAGGCCCAAGAAAGCAATTTATTTATTCATCTGATACCGGCGAAGTTGTTGCCATTCGTGATGGCGATTATAAGTTTGTTTTTCGTGAGCAGAAATCTCATGGGTTGAATGTATGGCAAAATCCTTGGACTGTTCTACGTGCTCCTAAAATATTTAATTTGAGAATGGACCCATTAGAACGCATGGAGCATGACTCTAACGATTACGCTCGATGGTTTGCCGAACATATGTTCCTCATTGCACCATCTATGTATAAAGTAGCTGCATTTAAAGCAACCTTTAAAGACTTCCCTCAACGTCAAAAACCTGGCAGCTTCGTGCCATAAACATTGACACCATAAACGAAAAACAAATTAAGTAATAATGTAAAAACTCAACAGTATTGGAGCTATCAGAAATAAAGTTATAAACTTTTTTGATAGCTCTACTTTTACTTTTTGATAACCCTTAAAGTTAAAGTTAGAGTGCAAATTCAAGTGAAAGTTACATTTTGACTTACTCTTTTATTTGCACTTTATTTAGACGTTAATTAAGCTCTATTTACGACTTGATTTTCTTACCTTATGGCTGTTAAGTGACTGCTATAAGGTAAGAAACCTTTCTTTGATTTGAAACATGTTTTTGACAAAAAGTTGCCATATTACATTAAAAGTCACTGAATATTTCATCATTTTTTGTCCATTGACACTCACAGTCAACTGGCAATAATCGACGGCTATTTTTATGTATATATATTTTCATTTTTCCAAAAAATCACTCTTCTCAATAAGAGTTATTGGTCAGTTAACTGTGCTTATTAGCTTATTATCTTTTAGTCTCATTAGTAATGCACAAACCATAGAAGAATTAACAAAATCACCGGTAACAGCAGCTATAGATAAAAGCAAAAAACAACGAGTATTTTCATTACCAAACCCCATTTTTGATGACTTAATGAAAAACATGGTCCTGGTTGAAGCAGGTGGTTTTTCTATGGGATCTAACTCCCCTAAGGCCAGAAACCGAGAACAACCAGTCAAGCAAGTCACCCTTGATGCTTTTTACATCGGTAAATATGAATTAACTCAAGATATTTTTGAACAAATCATGGGTTGGAATAATAGCTTTTTCTCCTGTGATAAGTGCCCTGTCAATAACATCAGTTGGTTTAATATGATGTTATTTATTGAACGTCTAAATAGTGCTACGGGTAAAACATTCAGCCTACCTACAGAAGCTCAATGGGCTTATGCCGCTAAAGGTGGTAACAAATCTAAAAATTATAACTACAGTGGCTCTAATAACATTAACGACGTTGCTTGGTTTGCAAAAAATGCTAACAATAAAAGCCATGCTGTCGGACTTAAAAAACCGAACGAATTAGGTTTATATGATATGACCGGTAACTTATGGGAGTTTTGCCTTGATGATATGAGTAGGAATACTTATAGCTTAACAACAAGCCATAATCCTTTTTTAGGTGATAAAGACAACCTTAAAGGCAAAGCCCTGAAAGTAATTAGAGGTGGCGGTTATGAGTTTTCAGCTGACGAGAATTTAGTCTTTATGCGTGACGGCGCCACTAATAATGTCCGTATGGCTGATATTGGTTTCAGATTAGTAATGAGTAAAGAGTAATGTCCACATTCTTGTCCTGGAGTGTTATCGCCTTATGATAAATTTACCAAAATATACGTATTCCCTACTGCTAGTTTTTGCTTTTAATTTTATAAGCTCAGAGCACAGTGATGCCGCTGAGTTTGTTGGCTCAAAAGCATGTATAGGTTGCCATGAAAAAGCCTACCAAGATTGGCAAGGTTCACACCATGATATGTCAATGAAACATGCCGATAGTGACAGTGTTTTAGGTGACTTTAACAACGCCTCGTTAGCTTCAAAGGACAATAAAACAACTAAAGTCAGTAGTTTCTTTAAAAAGGGTCGGCAATATTGGGTCAACATCCAAGGTGAAGATGGACAGTTTCACGATTACCAAATTAAATATACTTTTGGCTTTACTCCACTACAACAATATATGGTTGAATTTGATGATGGCCGAGTACAACTGATCCCTTTTGCTTGGGACTCTCGTACAAAAGCGCAAGGCGGACAACGTTGGTATAACCTTTACCCTGAAATGACCCAAAAACATCAAGAATTCTTTTGGACCAATACTGGCCAAAATTGGAACTACATGTGTGCAGATTGTCACTCAACCAATGTAGATAAGAATTTTGATTTAAAAACCAATAGCTATAACACCACGTTTAGCGAAATCAATGTCGCTTGTGAGAGTTGTCATGGCGGCGCAAGTGACCATTTAAACTGGGCTAAACAAGTCAATAAAACTGAAATGGTTAATAATGTTGAACACCAGAGTAAAGGTTTTGACCGAGATTTATCAAAATCAGTAAAACAATGGCAATCATCTGCCCCTAACAAAACCTTAACGCCAAAAGTCATTGAACATAGCCAACAAGTATTGGTCTGCGCCCAATGCCACAGCAGGCGTACACAAATAAGTAATAACGACCATGTCAAAGGTAATGCCTTTGGTGAGCGTTATTTACTGGACTTAATTTCCAGCAGCAATTATCACCCTGATGGACAAGTGTATAACGAAAATTTTGTTTATGGCTCATTTTTACAATCAAAGATGTACAAAAGTGGCGTCGTTTGCAGTGATTGCCATAATCCGCATACTGCTGAGTTAAAACTGCCCGTAGCAGCCCTTTGTTTACAATGTCATCAAAGCGAAAACTACGCCTCAACACAACATCATAAACACCAAGAAAACTCAACCGGTGCGCAATGTGTTAATTGCCATATGCCAGAAACAACCTATATGGAAGTTGATGCTAGGCGAGACCATGGTTTTCATATTCCTACACCTGACTTAGCCAAACAGTTAGGTACACCTGATACTTGCTTAAGCTGCCATGAAGATAAAAACAGCCAATGGAGCAGCAGTAAAGTTGCTGCTTGGTATCCTGAATCAACGGTTAAAGAGGAAAAAGATTTTGTCGCGGTTTTTTCTGCTATTAATTTGGCGTTAAACGAGCAACAGCTGCAAGGTGTGGCCTCTGAGTTATCCCGTATATCTCAAACCATCAGTTATGCTGGTATTATCCGCGCTTCAGCGCTCACCAAGATGGCCAGTGTATCCAATACCAATACTATTATTGCCATAGCCAGAGCGGTAAAAAATCCTGATGAGAATATTCGCTTAGGCGCAATAGAAGGTGCCCAAAGTATGGCTAGCGCTGAAAAGTGGCGGATATTATCTCCACTATTAAACGATAAAGTATTATCGGTAAGAACTGGCTCCGCTTTCGCCCTCACCAGTTTGTGGTCAAATTTATCAGCACAGCAACGCGCACAATTAACGCCTGCGCTTAATGAATATATAACCAGCCAGCACTTTAATAATGACCGCAGTTTTTCACATTCTAATCGAGGTATTATTAAAGCCTATCAAGGTAAATATGAACAAGCGATTAAAGCCTTCAAGCAAGGCATAACAATAGAAGCAAACTTTGCACAGACCTACTTGAACTTAAGTCAGGTCTATTATCAGCAAGGTCAGCATCAACAGAGTATTACAACGTTACAAAATGGCATAAAAGCCAATCCTGATGATGCCAGCCTACCCTTCAATTTAGGTCTTGCTTATATTCGCATAAAAGATAAAACCAGTGCTGCTAAAGCACTAGCGAAAGCGACGCAACTTGCGCCGAACAATAGCCATTATTTTTATGTTTACGGTTTAAGTCTAGAGCAAAAACAAGCCGGAAGTGCCTATAAGGCCTTATATCAGGCCTTTAAACTGAGTAATAACCCACAACATTTATATGCCTTGTGTGACATGCAAGTACGCCATAAAAACCCGTTAGCAAAACAATGTTTACAGCAACTGGCGCCACTGGTGCCGGCAAATGTTATCCAAGGGCTAACCCAGGCATTGAATAACGGTTAAGACAACTAAATTAGTGGTGGAAAAAGTTACCACTGACTCAAATTTATAAAAGATAAGGATCACCTGATGGAAGACAGTACTCAGAAAACATCTAACGCGCTAGCACAGTTACAGTTATTAAAAGCACAAATTGAACAATCGGTTATTGGTCAGTCTCATGTTGTGGACTCCTTGCTTATCGCCTTATTAACCAATGGTAATATTTTATTAGAAGGTCTGCCCGGCACAGCAAAGACACGGTCAATTAAAACCTTAGCGCGCTCTCTAGCTGTTGATCTTGGCCGTGTACAATTCACCCCTGACTTATTACCTTCTGATGTCACCGGCACCGAGGTTTACCAAGAAGTTAACGGCAAGCCGGTGCTTACCTTTCAGCAAGGGCCTATTTTTAATAACCTGTTACTTGCCGATGAAATCAATAGATCACCAGCAAAAGTACAAGCAGCGCTATTAGAAGCGATGGAAGAAAGACAAATCACCGTTGCCGGTAAAACTTACAAGTTACCTGAATTATTTATGGTATTAGCGACTCAGAACCCCATCGAACAAGAAGGCACATACCCCTTACCTGAAGCGCAAATGGATCGATTCATTATGAAAATCAATCTTGATTATCCTAATGATGCCGCTGAAGCTGAAATTATCAAGTTAGTGCGCAGTGAAGAAAAGCACATACAAGAAGTCGAAAACATCAGTCCGGAGCATATTTTTACCGCGCGTGATGAAATCCATAGTATCTATTGTAGCCAAGCCATCATTGATTACATTGTTGCGATTGTTATGGCAACAAGAAAACCCGAACGTTATCCAGACTCACCTTTGCAGCAATGGTTAACTGTTGGTTCAAGCCCAAGAGCAAGCATAGCCATTGATAAATGTGCACGTGCGCAGGCTTGGTTAAAAGGTAAAGATTTTGTTGACCCAGAAGATGTTCGCTCAGTAGCACACTCTGTACTGCGCCATAGATTAGTGCTTAGTTACGATGCTTTAGCTGACGGTATTACGGCTGACGCTGTTATTGATGAAATACTTAAACAGGTGGCGGTAGCCTAGGAGGTATCTCGTGACTACCAACACTGCTGCAAATAAAAATAATGCCGACTCTAATACTGACACTAAAGGTAAAGCAGGCTCTACAGATAAGTCTGCTATTTATGTCGACTTAAATGAGTTACGTCGATTAAAGTATTTGGCAAAAGGGTTTTCCTTTACCCCGAATCAACCAGCCAATAGTGCATTGAGTGGCAAAAATGTTTCTAAACTGCGTGGTCGTGGACTCAATTTTGAAGAGCTGAGACATTATCGCCCTGGTGATGATATTCGTTCGATGGATTGGAAAGTCACGCAAAGAACCGGCAAGCCTCATATTAAGGTATTCACTGAAGAAAGGGAGCGTAACGTTTTCTTAGCGATTGATCAGCGCATGACCATGTTCTTTGGAAGCACCAATAAAATGAAATCAGTTATTGCTGCTGAACTTGCCGCCTTAATTGCCTGGCAAATAAGTGATAGTGGTGATCGCATTGGTGCTGTTATTTATAATGACCAGCAAACGAAAGTCATTCCAGCCAAACGCGGCAAACAACATGTTGTTAATTTGCTCAGTGAAGTACTGAAGAAAAACCATGAATTATCGATTGATAAAAGCGCGCTTGCAAACGCCAATGATAGTGAATCATTTAACAAGATGTTGGCAACATTAAATAAAGTATCTAGTCATAATGGTTTAATCATTTTAATTGGTGATGGCCATGGCTTCAACGATAAAAGTACTGATTTCATTAAACAATTAAGACAGCACAATGAAGTTATTGCTTGTCATATTTTTGACCCCTTAGAGCAGAATTTACCTAAAATGTCACAAATGATTGTCAGTGATGGTGTGCAACAAATTCAATTTTCTTCGAACAACAAAGCGTTCCAACAAAACTATCAAGCTGAGATAGCTAAGCAATTAGAAAGTTATGTTAACGCGGCTAAAAAATATCGTATCCCATTAATTGAAATCGATACGATTTCCCCGGTTGAGCAACAATTACGTAAAGCTCTGGGTCACAGTACCGTTAGTAAATCTAGCGCTCAAACAGGACCTACCACGGGAGTAAACCGATGAGTTTTGAAAAACCTTGGGGTAATTATTTACTTAAAGATATTGTTGAAACAAAAACGCCCGACAGCATTAGCTTTTGGCCAGAAACCATTGCTTGGCAGTTACTTTTTATTGTATTGGTATTATTCATAATCAAAAAAAGTTATCAATCATGGCAGAATTATCAGGCTAATGCTTATCGCCGTGAAGCGCTTTTTTGGCTTGCACAATGTTCTCTTACCAAAGAAGAGGATATTAGACAGTTGCCGGCGTTACTGAGAAAAACGGCTATTCTTGCCAATAATAGGCGAATAAACGAGAGTAATAGTGTTCAAGAAAAAGCATTAGCACTTAAAATCAAACAAGAGATTATTGAATTACGGGGAGAAGCTTGGACAAAGTGGCTTGATCAATATTGCAGTGAAAGTCATTTCCATAATAAAAACATTGAACTGAACACTACAACCAGTTCATGTGAATACCTATTGTCCCAACTTGCTTATATGCCCAAAGTAGATCTTAACGATGCCCTCTTTCATAAACAATTAAAAAAGTTGTACCAACAAATTGAATGTTGGATAAAGTACCATGAAATATCCATTGCAGCAAAAGCTGTGGCTGTCCCTAGCGGTGCAGATGGAGTATCAGTATGATCGAATTTGTTTATCCGTGGGCCTTTGTTTTAATTATACTTCCCCTTGCGGTAACGCTTTTTGCTCCCGCTTACAAAGAACGTAAATCCTCCCTTAAAGTGCCCTACTTTGCACGCCTTGTTGATGTCACAGGTGAAAAGCCGCAAAGCGGTGCGGTATTGCTTAACCGTAATAACCTACAACGACTACTTATCGCATTTTCTTGGCTTTGTATTGTCACCGCTATTGCTAAACCTGAAATGATTGGCGCCCCAATTAACCAAGAAAAATCAGCCCGTGATTTAATGATTGCGGTAGATTTATCTGGCTCAATGTCAGTTGAAGACTTTACCTTACCCAAAATGATAAATGAGGTAACAAGTGACGGTAACAATAGCAATACCATCACAGACAAAAAACAGCATATTAATCGTTTAGTTGCGGTGAAACAAGTACTTAATAATTTTGTTAAAGGACGGGAGCATGACAGGTTAGGACTTATTCTTTTTGGTGATGCACCTTACCTTCAAGCCCCTTTTACTGATGACATAACTACATGGCAAGCACTGCTTAATGAAAGTGATATCGGTATGGCTGGTCAAAGTACAGCCTTTGGTGATGCCATCGGTTTAGCTATTAGTGTTTTTGAGCAATCAAACACCCAAAATCGGGTATTAATTGTATTAACCGATGGTAATGATACGGCTTCAAAAGTTCCCCCTGTAGAAGCTGCAAAAGTCGCGGCGGCACATGACATTAAAATTTATACCATAGCTATTGGAGATCCCAGCGCTATAGGCGAAGAGAAAGTTGATCTTGATGTATTAAATGAGATGGCAGAAATAACCCAAGGTAAGAGTTTTCAAGCACTGAACAGTGATGAATTATTAGCTGTATATGCTGAAATTGATAAGCTAGAACCACAACAGTTTGACTCGTTATCTTTTAGGCCCAGGGTGAGTATTCATCATTACCCTATCGCCTTATTTGTCAGTATTTACCTGCTGGCATTATTTGTGGTCAATTTACGCATCCGCTGGCAATTAATACAACAAACAGCTCAAAAAAGCAGTGATGGAGTAACCCATGATTGATGATATCACGCTATTTTTTGCTAACATGCAACACTTTCACTTTCTGCGGCCTTATTGGTTGCTGGCATTTCTGATAATTTTTTATATTATTCGCGCTTTTTCATTACGCGATGATAGTTTAGCGCAATGGCGTTCGTTAATGTCCACACAAGTATTGTCCCACCTGACAGTGAGCGGTAATAATAAAAACTGGCTGTCACCTCAAAAAATGTCTCTAATTTTAGCCCTTCCTCTGTGTATCGTTTTAATGGGACCTACTTGGCAGCAACAAGACTCGCCGTTTAGTGAAAATAACGACCCATTAATAATCGCGCTTGATGTATCTAAAACCATGGAGCAAGGAGATGTGCAACCATCACGAATGTTGCGCGCCAAACAAAAAATAATTGAGTTACTTGAGCTTAGAGGTGACAGTAAAACTGCACTGGTTGCTTTTTCCGGCAGCGCTCATGTGGTGATGCCTATTACCAATGACAGAGAAATGATTCGCCATTTCCTTGATGCACTAGATGCGAAGGTTATGCCTGTATCAGGTAAGTTACCTGAAACTATTATCCCCTTAGTTGATAATTTACTGGCTAGCTCTAACGTGCCCGGCACAGTACTTCTAGTTGGTGATGGCGCAACCAGTAATACGGTGGATATCTTTAAAAGTTATTTTGAAACAAAGGCCGCCCAGTTAATTATTTGGGGTATAGGCAAGTCAGCCCATCTAGAAGGTGAAGATGAATCGTTAACTGCTGATGTTATTCCTTTACAACTCGAGCAACTCAGAGCATTAAGTAACAACAGTAATGGCAGACTTATATTGATGAGCAATGACAATAGTGATGTTAAGCGTGTTAATAACTATATAAAACATAACCTAGTGATAGTTGATGACAATAGTAGACCATGGCATGACTCAGGTTATCCTTTTGTTTTTGTTGTAGCGGGTGTTTTCCTATTTTGGTTTAGAAAGGGGTGGACACTGCAATGGTAAAATTTATATCAATACCTCGGAAAAGTCTTACCAAACTAAGTAATGCCAAGCTAAACAATGCAAACGAAGTTATTAAGAAGCGCTATAAAATACGCTTCATTGTCGGCTTAGTCGTGGCTAGTAGCTTATTTGCCTATATGAAACCACAGCAATTTACCAATTTATGGCTAACTTCCGATCAACAAGGTCAAATACTGTTTAATTTGGGGTCTTATTCACAAGCGAGCAACACCTTTAAAAACACCCAGTGGCAAGCTTATAGCAGTTATGGCGCTGAACAATATAAAAATTCAGCAACCTTGTATGGACAATTTAATAATATCGACAGTCGAATTGCTAAAGCAAATGCCCTCGCTCACGGTCGTGAATATATAAATGCCCGTAATTTATATCAACAGATATTAATTACAGAGCCACAAAACCTTGCCGCGCAAACAAATATAAAAATAGTTCAAGCAATTATCGATGAAGTAAACCGCTTATCGGCTAGTCAAAAGGCGGAAGAGGGAGAGTCGATAAAAGAGCTAGGCGATGAGCCACAAACGGGCGATGGCGCTGAACGTGAAGAAGCGCCTACAGATCAAAAAATAGAACAGCTCACCGCTGAACAATTACTGCTCGACCCAAATTTAAATGAAATGTGGCTAAGACAAGTACAGAAAAACCCAGCTCACTTTTTATCACAAAAATTTTATATGCAACAAACCATTAAGAATAAAGCGAGTGAGCAAAATGACAATAAACTGGAAAGTAAAGGCGCTGATGATGAATAAAAATCTATTGGCTCAATTGTTAACTATTTTCTTTCTTTGTTATCTAACAGTGATAAACAGTGCAAAAGCGGCAACAAATATTGAGGACTTAATCAATCAAGGTAAATTAACGGTTAACTTGCAGGTCAATCAAAAGCAGCAATATATAGTGGGCCAAGCAGTGATACTTGCTGTTGAAGTTTCAACAGACAGGTGGTTTGCTACGGGTAGCAAAATCCAACATTTCACTTTAAAAAATGTCGTGATGCAAGCAAATAACATTATCACAATCAATGGCAGTAAACGTATCAATGGTAAAAGCTGGGCGACACAAACCCATGAAATCACCTTATACCCAACAGCCTCCGGTATTTACCATGTTGCGCCAATCCAAATAGATATCTCAGTAAACACTGAAGATGATGGTGTAGTAACTGGCGTAATCAGTACTCAAGAACGTCGTTTTACCATTGAATTACCACCCGCACTTGCAGGTATTGACAATTTTATCGTTTCTTCTCAAGTGACCTTAAGTATTGATGGCCAGTTTGATGAGAAAAAAGACTATGCGGTCGGTGAAGCAATCACACAAACCATTACCATTACCGCCAGTGATACACCAGCCATGATGATTCACCCCATTAATCTCATTGCCCGTAAAAATACTGAGCTGAATACCGAACAAAATGCCAATGAAAATAACGCTAGTCAAAGTGATGCCTCTGAAATGACTACTTCTAAGAGCGAAGCCGCTTTAACGGATGTATCGGGGTTAAGTATTTATCACAAGCCGGCACAAATCTTTGATAAATCAAATCGCGGCTCCTTATTAGGTACTCGGGTAGAATCCTATACTTATATTTTTGAAAAATCAGGCAGTTATAAAATTGATGGACAAGTAATATACTGGTGGAATAGTCAAGAAAATACACTCGAACGTTTATTAATTCCATCATCTACATGGACAGTTTCAGGGGGCAGCTTCAACCAGCAAGTTCAATCGTCTCTTTTCAACGACTTTAGCTTAAATGTTGCCGCAATCATTACGCTATTAATAATTATATTGTTACTAACATTGAGTTATTTAGGCTTTATTAAACGCCAACAATTATATAACTTGTATAGAAAAGTCACTAAGCAAGAACAAAGATTATTGCGTAGAAGCTTTTTAAATGCCATCGCAATGAAAAACTATCTTGGTGCCACGCAATACCTCTATCAATATACTTTATTATCAGATAAACAATCGCTCATCGATGACTGCTCATTTACGGTGGCATTAAATAAATTAGCTTTCCATGAATGTATCGCTGACAAAACAGCTCTTAAACTCTCTGTTAATGAAGCTAAGGCCTTAATAAAGAAAATAGATATAACTGTAGCTAAAAAAGCTAACACGTCTAGTTTTTACGCAAATAAGCGCATTAATCTTAACATTGATTGAATTGCTCTGGAAAAGTATTCCACAGTACTTTATAGCTCGTGTTTCTTTAGCACATAAAAAACCCGCATCTGTTTTCACAAATGCGGGTTTTGTTTTTTATCAGGCATACCTTGTCTTCAACAAGTGCTGAGTTTCGTTCGAAAGACAAAACGATAAGCCGAACAACAAAAGCTGCTCAACTTAACTTTGCAAACATAATATATATTCTATATTCTATATTAGTCGCTATTTCCGTCTTCTACGCGGCTCTTCAGTTTCTGTCCGGGTCTAAAGGTAACAACCTTACGGGCAGAAATTGGAATATCTTCACCGGTTTTAGGATTACGGCCAGGACGTTCGCTTTTTTGACGCAGGTCGAAATTACCAAAACCTGAAAGCTTGACTTGATCGCCACTTTCTAAGGTTTCGCGAATCTCTTCAAAAAAGATTTCAACCATGTCTTTTGCGTCGCGCTTGCTCAGCCCAACTTTTTCGAATAAATGTTCTGCTACTTCTGCTTTGGTAAGCGCCATGGCTTAGTCCCTCAGTGATGCATTTAACTCTGTTTTTAAGGTTTCAACAACTCTATCAATAACATCTGTGATGTCTTTTTCTTCAAGAGTCTTACTCGTGTCTTGTAATACTAAGGCGATAGCTAGACTTTTAAAGCCGTCATCAATCCCTTGTCCTTGGTATACATCGAATAAGTTTAGATCAATTAAATAATTTCCGCCAACCTTTTCAATAAGTTGTAACACTTTTTTTGCATCAACTTCTTCTTTAACCACTATAGCTAAGTCGCGGCGATTAGCCGGAAAGCGAGATATGTCGCTGGCTTCGGGGATTTTTTGAACTAATACTTCGGACAATAATAGTTCGAAAATTAATGTGCGACCGTTTAAGCCTAATTTCCGTTCTAATTCAGGGTGTAAGGTTCCAACACAACCAACATAAACGCCATCTTTAGTAATTTGTGCTGTTTGACCCGGATGTAAAGCATCAACTTCGGCTTTTGAGAACTCATAACCTTGAGCATCACAAGTCAATGCTAATAACGCTTCAACATCACCTTTAATGTCATAAAAGTCGGTTGCTGCTTTTTCCATGTCCCAATGTTCATCAACGCGTTGACCACTGATAACACCCGCTAACATATTTTGCTGACGAACACCGTTTTCAGCGCTTTCATCAGGCACAAAACGTAAACCTGCTTCGAATAAACGTACTCGCCCCTGCTGACGATTTTGGTTATAAACCATCGACTGCAACAATCCCGTCCATAAACTTAAGCGCATTACTGACATTTCGCTTGATATTGGATGAGGTAATGTCATCACCGCTTGATCTGGGTGTAATAATGCTTGAACTTTTGGGTCAACAAAACTGTAGGTAATCGCTTCTTGATAGTCACGATTTACTAAAACTTGTTTTAAATTTATCAAAGAAAGCTTAGCTTCTTTTTTCTCACACATTTTCAAGGCAGCTTTTGGTGCAATATTTGGAATATTGTTATAGCCAAAAATGCGGGCAACTTCTTCAATTAAATCTACTTCGATTTTAATATCAAAACGGTAAGCTGGCACAATTACTTGCCATAACTTAGCAACGCCTTCACCTGTGATACTGATAGTAAAACCAAGACGTGTAAGAATTTCGCTAACTTGTTCGTCACCAATGTGATGACCAATACGGCCATCAAGCTTTTCACGACGTAAGCTTACTTCTTTTGTTTGTGGGATATCAGCATCAGATTTAGCTTCCACAACTGGCCCTGCTTGACCACCAACAATTTCTAACAGAAGCTCGGTCGCGCGCTCAATAGCATCATGTTGTAACGTTGGATCAATACCACGTTCATAACGGTGTGATGAATCGGTATGCAAACCGTACTGGCGAGCTTTACCTAAAATAGCTAAAGGGGCAAAAAAGGCACTTTCCAAAAAGATATCAGTGGTGTTAGTGGTAACACCTGACTCAAGTCCACCAAAAATACCGGCCATAGCTAATGCTTTTTTCTCATCAGCAATAACCAAAGTCCCGTCTTTTAGGGTTACTTCCTTTTCATCTAATAAAGTTAACTTTTCTTCTTTATTAGCGAAACGTACGGTAATTTTTGCGTTAATGCCGCCATCTAATTTAGCTAAATCAAAGGCATGCATTGGATGACCAAGCTCTAACAATACATAGTTGGTAACATCAACAACAGGGTCGATTGAACGTGTACCACAGCGGCGTAATTTCTCTACCATCCACAATGGTGTCGTTGCACTTGGATTAATACCCTTGATAACACGACCTAAGTAACGTGGACATGCTTCATTCGCATCAATATTGATAGTAAGCGCATCATCAATCGTTGGTACTGCTGCAGTAATTTTTGGTTCAGTAACTTCTAAAGAGTTCAACACACCGACTTCACGGGCTAAACCTTTAATGCCTAAACAATCACCACGGTTAGCGGTTAAATCAACATCAATGGTAACGTCGTTTAAATCTAAATATTCACGAACACATGTGCCTACTGGTGCATCGGCTGCTAGTTCCATGATACCAGCTGAATCATCAGCTAAACCAATTTCAGACTCACTACACAACATACCAAATGAAGGTACACCACGTAATTTTGCTTTTTTGATTTTAAAATCGCCAGGTAATACTGCGCCAACAGTCGCTACCGCAACTTTTAAGCCTAAACGACAGTTTTTAGCGCCACAGACTATATCAACTAGCTCGCCTTTTTCAACGGTAGTAGAGCTGTAATCGCCTAAGCTAATTTTTGTAACTTGTAACTTATCCGCATCTGGGTGAGGACCACATTCAACCACTTCACCAATCACAACACCGCTAAATTCACCCGCGACTGGGTCTACGCCATCTACTTCAAGACCGGCCATAGTAATTTGATGTGCTAATTCATCAGAAGAAAGTGCAGGATTAACCCACTCACGTAACCAAGATTCACTAAATTTCATTATGAGTTTCCTACTTGAACTGTTTTAAGAAGCGAAGATCGTTTTCAAAGAATGCACGTAAATCGTTTACGCCATATCTCAGCATAGTTAGACGCTCAACGCCCATACCAAAAGCAAAACCTGTGTAAACTTCTGGGTCTATACCAACGCTACGTAAAACATTTGGATGCACCATGCCACAGCCTAATACTTCTAACCACTTACCATTTTTACCCATGATATCTACTTCAGCAGACGGTTCTGTGAATGGGAAATAAGAAGGACGGAAACGGATTTCTACTTCTTCTTCAAAGAAATGATGCAAGAAGTCATGCAAAATGCCTTTCAAGTGAGTAAAGCTTACGTCTTTATCGACCATCAAACCTTCAACCTGATGAAACATTGGTGTATGTGTTTGATCATAATCGTTACGATATACTTTACCTGGTGAGATAATACGTAGTGGCGGCTTTTCAACTTCCATAGTACGAATTTGCACGCCAGATGTTTGTGTACGTAATACTAATTTCGGATTGAAATAGAACGTATCATGGTCTTGACGTGCTGGGTGATGCTCAGGGATATTTAACGCATCAAAGTTGTGATAATCATCTTCAACTTCTGGACCGGCTTTAACTTCAAAACCTAAATCACCAAAAAAACTTTCAATACGGGCAATAGTACGAGTTACTGGGTGTAACCCACCTATCTGTGTGCCACGACCTGGTAAAGTCACATCAATAGACTCTGCTGCCAGCTTCTGTTTAATTTCTTCTGCTCGTAATAGCTCACCACGGTCGTTCAGTAATTTCTGTACTGCCTGCTTAGCAATATTAATTACTTGTCCCATTTTAGGCTTTTCTTCTTTTGGTAATTTACCCAAGCCTTTCATTTGCTCGGTAAATAAACCTTTCTTCCCTAAAAAGTTAACGCGCACTTGATCAAGTGCAGTTGAATCTGATGCTTCTGCAATGGCAACGTCTGCCTGTGCAACAATAGCATCTATAGTGGTGGTGTCTAAGCTCATGATTTCCTCTAATAGGGGGTTAATAAACGAATTAACTCGACGTGGCCGATGAAAACAAGCGCCGATGAGTAAGTCATTTATTATTAGACTAAGTGAAATAGTAAAAATGGGACTGATTTTACACGAAAACTAGTGGTTAGGTAGGAGAAATAGCGGATTATTGATGAAAAAATGTGATAAATAGTATGTTTATGCTCTAAAGGCGTAAAAATGATAAAGCAAACTTTTGAATGAAATACCATTTTGATTAAGTTTTGTCTCACTCAGCGAGAGTGTAAAGGCTTAGAGGCAAGGCATTGATTGAAGATAATGGTTACTCACGAGAAGAAGCTACATCCATCTAGCGTCCTTGTCAAAATCAATAGCGATGGATAAAACGTTCCTAACCTGCCCTGCAGGGACGAATGAAAAAATCATATTCATTGTTGAGTAGGGAATTACCATTAATAAAATACGCGCTTTGATTATGAATCACTCGGCAACCCTGAAACGAGCATATTGAAGTAGCTTGGGTATAAGCTAATATGGGTAGTAATGATGAGTTGTTTAGCGATTAGTCTTGTTTTCCTCAGCCTTATGAGCCTTTTTTTCAGCTTCTCGCTTCATTAAGACAAAGGTTAAATACATTTTAGTGGGTAAAGAAAAAAACATACCAAAGGCTAAACACGTGGCGCTAATGATAATACCGGTGACACCCAGTGAAGCCATATAATCACTATAGTTATGTAAATAACCCCCTAGCAGTAGTAGGCATAACCCAATACCGATAGAGGTTTTCATTAACATAATTAAGCGCCGGTCAGACAAATTCACTATCTTTTAGAAGAGATGTTCCAAAGTTAGTAGACAAGCATTTAGAAAACAAACATCATGCCAATACCCGTGGCATTCTCAGCTAAGTTGCTGTCTTGCTCGACTAGGGTTGAGTCATCAATTTTACTTTCGATATAAAAGTAGAAGTCTTCATCCCAATGGTATTTAGCACTTAATATAAAATACTTCTGATGGAAGGTTCCGTCACTACCAATGAGTCCATTAGAGTCATCTTTTAAAGAGTTGTAGCCCAAGATAAGTGATATGTCATTATCAAAACGATAAGCACTAAATAGCTCGATACCGCTGGCTTTATTCATGACCTGACCAACATCATTTATTTCATGGTTTGTCATATCAGTAAATACTGCTGCTACATGTAATCCAAGACTGCCATAGGGTCTATAGGTAATATGCGCAGTGATAAGTTCATCATCAGCTTTAGCTGATTGGCTGTAATCTTTTAATTCTTTATCAATATCAGAAATTAAACTTATTTTGGCTTTGTTATAGGCTAAACCTAAACCAATTTCATAAGGTGCTTTATAGATTACCGATAAACCGTAAGAATCATTAAATTTTACGCCAAAGCCATCTTCCTCCCCTGGCGTATCTCCAGTTCGTACTACATCATCAGAAACTAAGTACTGAGCGCCAAAACTAAAATCTTGATAATTGACTTTATATTGTATTGCTTGCTCCGCACGACCAGTGCCGGAGAAGCCACCGTCTGTACCAAAGTTATAAGTACCCTGACCTTCAGCACCAAAAATTTCAAACCAATCAGTAACGCCGCCAACGTCATAACTAACGCCCCACTGCTTTCCTAAGGTAAAACGACCATAAGTTTCATGTTCAAAACCGACATAACCAAGTCTTAACCATGTGGTATCAGTAGTTGGCCCTGTACTGGTTAAGCCATTATTAGTGACAAAGACCTGATCGCCTGTACGTGAAATTTGTACACCCCACTCTAATAACCCAAGTGCTTGCCAGTTATTTTTCAGCTGATGAGTCATATCAAAAGTATAACGAGAGAAACCATCATTGATTTCAGCCGTTTCTCCACTTTTAATATAATATACTGACAAGTTTCCTTTAAAATCCAATGCACTTTCGCCATCATTAAAAAGCTCTAAACTGTGAGTGATTGGCGCACTAACCAGAGCAGAAATAAATATAATTGCAGTAAATATCGACTTTTTCATCCGCTTTCCTTTTATGAGTATTTCCCTAACGCTAGCTGTTACATCATGAAAATGATTAACTTAGTGCCAATGTTTACATTTAGATGTTTTACCAATACCAGGGTTAAAGGTATTGGTCGGATCGAGCTCTTTATAAAACGCTTTTAAATCAGTTTTAGCAAAATACTCATGTCCAACATTATGTTCTGCTGGATACTCTGCGCCACGAGCATCAAAGGTCGCCAAGATTTTATCTTTAACCTCTTTGGCATCAACACCTTTTTTTAGAATATAGTTCTGATGCATTACATGGCAAAATAAATGTCCATAATACAGTTTTACGGCAATTAACTCATCAAGCTCAGGGGCTAAGGTTTCAAACCAATCTTTTTCGTTACGAGGAAAAGCAACATCGATAGTCATGATAGCGCCAAGCTCTTTGCTGTTCATTAACTGTTGACGACCAATGGCACCACCAGCAACAAATCGATGTAAAATAGCTTTTTCACCTTCTTCTTTGGTACATTCGAAATAACTGCCCTCATTTGAAGCAAAAAAGTTATCAAAGTAACTTTTAGCCTCATCTACGCCTTCATTGCTCATTTCAATGATCCAATGATGCTGGTATTTATCTCGGTAATCATCCATACGTTTAGGAAGATGATTTGGCCACAAAGCGCTCATATATTGCATCATACGATCAGAGAACTTGCTCGGTAAAAACTTTATTTTATCGGCATAACGATCCACTGTACGTTTAATGGCAAACATTTTAGGCATGTATTTTGAGCCCAACTTATCAATCACTAAAAATGAATCTTTACCGTATTTTTTTGAAGCATCATAACAATCACGATGTAAATACTCGCCTGATACCGGTAACGATTTAAATGTCGATAATATATCCCTTCGCATTTTTGCTAATACGGCAGGATCATTCGTGCCAACATAAAAAACTTGCTGTTTTTCAGGGATGGCAAAAGTATCCATGCGTACGGCAAATACTGCTAACTTGCCGGCACAACCTGATGATTCATACAGGCGACGACCATCATTGTTGTAACGTGATGG
This sequence comes from Colwellia psychrerythraea, assembly GCF_000764185.1. Lineage (GTDB taxonomy): Bacteria > Pseudomonadota > Gammaproteobacteria > Enterobacterales > Alteromonadaceae > Colwellia > Colwellia psychrerythraea_B. The sequence goes on along the minus strand of NZ_JQEC01000001.1, from coordinate 6,812 downwards.
TGTATCTTCATCAATATCTCTAACACGTTCATGATATTCGTTATCTGATGCACGTTTTGACGGGAATCCAACATCTTTTTCGGTAAAGTTTTTCTGCTGCAAATTAGTCAAAATTTCTTCTGGTGTATCACCTAAATCAATACCTAAATTATTAACCAGTGATAAATGACCTTGGGTATCTATTTGCGCGTAAATTGAAAGCTCGGTATAAGCCGGGCCTCTTTGTACTAGAGCACCTCCTGAGTTATTACAAATACCACCAACAATAGAGGCCCCGATACAAGAAGAGCCTATAACTGAGTGCGGTTCACGGCCATATGGTCGTAGAACATCTTCTAAGCCAAATAAGGTACTGCCTGCTAAACCAATAATTTGTTTCGCATTATCAATTAAATGAATGTTATCTATACGCATGGTACTAATAATAACAATGTCACGGTCATAATCGTTACCATTCGGCGTTGACCCACCTGTTAAACCAGTATTTGCTGCTTGCATAATAACTGCGACGCCAGCCTCAACACAGACTTTAAGTACATGCCAAATTTCTACCAAATTCTCTGGTCTTACAACAGCAATAGCTTCACCTGAGCCAAATCGGAATCCTTTAGTGTAAGCTTGTTTTTTTACTGTGTCAGTGAGTAGGTATTTGGCACCCACGATTGTTTTTAAACCTTGGATTAAAGAAAGTTGTTCAGAATTGCCTGTCATGTCAGATCTCGATTAGATTATCGTAGAAGCAGTTTTGATATCTCTGCTATTCAGTTAGATGAGTATACCTCAATGGTTGGGAGGAGTGAATTAGCATTATAATGATTTATTCTTTTGTGTTATATGACCTTATAAATCTCGTTAAGATGAACTTAGCCATCACGATTTAACAATTTATAGTGTTATGGCTGCCTCTCTTTATGGTTTTCTGTTCGCTATTTAGCTTATAACTCTGAGTCAATCAGTTGTCGAATACCTCATCAAGATATTTTTGATATGCCTAATTTAGTTAACTGCTTTTGAAAGTCCACGTGGTTGATAAACTAATCTGAATTAGCAAAAAATCCGCATTGTCAGCGACTAAACAGCAGATATAAAAAAACACCTAAGTTCCATAAGGAACAAAGATGTTTTCGATAAGCACAATGCTCAAGTTTACGTGAGAATATTAATCACACGATTACTTAAGATTTTTTAGCTAATTGCTCAGCAAGATATAACCATGTTGGCAATACGGTATCAGGGTTTAACGAGACACTATCAATGCCCTGCTCGACTAACCAAGCCGCAAAATCTTCATGATCTGAAGGTCCTTGACCACAAATACCGACATATTTACCACGCTTTTTACAGGCTTTTATTGCCATCGCTAATAAGATTTTTATCGCTGGGTCACGTTCATCAAATAAATGCGCGATTAAACCTGAGTCTCTATCTAGACCAAGCGTTAACTGAGTTAAATCGTTTGAACCAATAGAGAAACCATCAAAATAATCAAGGAATTGATCGGCAAGTAATGCATTTGAAGGCAATTCACACATCATAATAACGCGTAAACCATTTTCGCCACGTTTTAAGCCGTGCTCAGCGAGAATGTCAATAACCGCAGCCGCTTCTTCCAAAGTGCGAACAAATGGGATCATCACTTCAACATTGGTTAAATCCATGTCGTTACGAACACGTTTTATTGCTTCACACTCAAGGGCAAAACAATCTCTGAAATCTTTAGAGATATAACGTGCTGCACCGCGATAACCAATCATAGGGTTTTCTTCGTGCGGCTCATAATTTTCACCACCAACAAGGTTAGCGTATTCGTTTGATTTGAAATCAGACATACGAACAATTACTTTTTCAGGTGAGTATGCCGCCGCTAACGTTGAAATCCCTTCGGTTAATTTAGCAACATAAAACTCAACCGGACTTTCGTAACCAACAATAATGTCATTAATTTCATCTTGTAACTCAGCAGACTGCTTATCAAAATTAAGTAACGCTTTTGGATGAATACCAATCATTTTATTGATGATGAATTCTAAACGCGCCAAACCAATACCTGCATGTGGTAGGCGAGCAAAAGCAAAAGCTCGGTCTGGATTACCAACATTCATCATGATTTTAAGCGGTAACTCTGGCATATCATTAATTTCAGAAGTCTTCACCTGATAATCTAGCTTGCCGCGGTAAATAAAACCGGTATCACCTTCAGCACAAGATACGGTAACCTGATCGCCGGTTTTAATTAGCTCAGTGGCATTACCACAACCGACAACCGCTGGAATACCCATTTCGCGGGCAATAATAGCGGCATGACATGTTCTGCCACCACGATTTGTAACAATCGCTGAGGCGCGTTTCATGATAGGCTCCCAATCTGGGTCTGTCATATCGGTAACTAAAACATCACCTGGTAGGATTTTATCCATTTCAGCCAGTGACGATAATACTTTCACTTCACCACTGCCAATTTTATGACCAATTGAGCGTCCTTCACAAACAACCTCTACTGTGTCATCTGTTTGCAATTGGAACTGTTCCATTATATTTGCATTTTCACGACTCTTAACCGTTTCAGGGCGTGCTTGTACAATGTACAGTTTGCCATCTAAACCATCTTTGGCCCATTCAATATCCATTGGGTGGCCGTAATGCTTTTCAATGATTACCGCTTGTTTAGCTAGCTCTTCAACTTCGCTATCCGTTAACGAAAAGCGGTTAGAGTCCGCTGGGTCGATATCAACAATTTCAACTTGTTTTGAATGTTCTTGGCTATCTGAGTACACCATCTTAATAGCTTTGCTACCAATATTACGACGTACTACTGCAGGTTTTCCTTTAGCCAGCGTTGGTTTATGAACATAAAATTCATCCGGGTTAACCGCGCCCTGTACCACCATTTCACCTAAGCCAAAGCTTGACGTGATGAAAACAACTTGGTCAAAACCAGACTCGGTATCGATAGAGAACATAACGCCAGAGGCTGAAATATCACTGCGCACCATTTGCTGAATACCTGCAGATAAGGCAACACCACGATGGTCATAACCTTGGTGTACACGATATGAGATAGCACGGTCATTAAATAATGATGCAAATACATGCTTAATAGCAACCATGACGGAATCAAAACCACGAACATTTAAAAAAGTTTCTTGTTGACCGGCAAAAGAAGCATCTGGCATATCTTCAGCGGTTGCCGAAGAACGTACCGCAAAAGAGGCATCATCAGAGAAGTCACCGGCAAGTTGTGCATAAGCAGCTTCAATATCAGTCTGCATTTGAGGAAGAAATGGCGTATCAATAATCCATTGGCGAATAATAGCACCACACTTGCCTAGCGCACTAATATCGTCTACATCTAAATCATCGAGGAGGTTGTAAATTTTTTCATTAATACCGCTTTGCTCTAAAAATTCATTAAACGCAAATGACGTAGTGGCAAACCCAGTAGGTACTTGCACGCCAACATTAGCCAAGTTAGAAATCATTTCACCAAGTGATGCATTTTTACCGCCTACGCGGTCTACATCATTCATGCCTAAGCTCTGATACCAAAGAACATTTTCTTGCACGTCACTTCTCCAATTAAAAAATAAATTTGATTATTTGTTTATCTATTTATTTGTAGCTAAATACCAATTCTATTAAATTGATTAACAACTCAGGGCTGTGTCAGTACTCTAATAACTGCACTAAAGTTATTAAAGCGCTGCCAAAGGGCAAGTTTAACAAGCTTAAATGTCGCGTTATTGATTTTGATAAGGGATAACCATTATCTTTAATCAATGCCTTACCTTTAATCATTTTAACTCTTGCTGAGTGGGAATTAACTTAATAGACTTGTTATAGTTCCATTCTACACTGCCACTTATAGTAAATTAAAGAGATAATAAAATATAACTTAAAAGTTTTCATACTAACTTTCACGATAAATTCACTACTGATAAATAAGTATTCAATTAACGATTAAAGTCATTTTCAACATACTATTAAAATAAGAAGATCAAATTATGCGTTCAGCTTTTTATATTTCCGATGGCACAGCCATCACTTCAGAAGTTTTTGGTCATGCATTATTATCCCTTTTTCCCACTGAGTTTGAGCACCATACCCTCTCATTTATTGAAACAACCGAGAAAGCCTTTGCTGCTAAAGAAAAAATTGATAAAGCAACCAGTCGCAGTGGTGAGCCTGCATTAGTATTTCATACCTTTGTTAATAATGATGTTAGAGACATTATTGAAAGCTGTGATGCGGTGCTTTATAACTTTTTAGAACCCTTTGTTGCGCCACTTGAAAAAGAATTAGCAATTAAAGCAAAACCTAAAACTCATAGAACCCATAGCATCCATGAAAATACTTATGATTACCGCATTGAAGCTGTTAACTACGCGTTAACCAATGATGATGGCTCGAATGTTACTAACTATGAAGAAGCCGATGTTATCTTAGTTGGTGTTTCTCGTTCAGGAAAAACACCAAGCTCACTTTATTTAGCCCTACAATATGGCATTAAAGCCGCCAACTACCCTTTTACCGATGATGATATGGAAGAACTTAAAATTCCTGGGTTTTTGAAACCTTTTCACAAAAAACTGTTTGGTTTAACCATAGATGCACAACGCTTAATTGATATTAGAAATGGTAGAATGGCTAACAGTAAATATTCATCGGCTAGGCAATGTCGTATGGAAGTAAGAGAAGTAGAAAAACTTTATAAAAACGAGAAAATACCTTTCATTAATACCACCAAATTTTCAGTAGAGGAGATTACCGCTAAAATATTAGCAGAAACAGGTTTACAGCGTTATAAATATTAATTTGTCATAACTAAGACCCTCTTAATATCAAATGTTCACGACTTTATCGCCTGTTATGAGTAATAACAGTTCACATTAGCGGCTAATTTAGCTATGTTAGCGCGCATAAATTAGTTTATGCGTAGCGAATTATTCGCTGATAAAGATGCATAACTAAAACCAAACAAAAACAAATTTAAATAAGCCAAATATTAGAATTTCATGACCATAAAAACTGATGAATTACGCACTACGCTAATCGAAAACTTAGCCTCTCCTGCACAACTTGCTGAGCAAATCCCGTTAAGTGCTGCAACAGCAGACTTTATTATGCAAAGCCGTAAAGAAATTGAAGCGGTAATTAGTGGTGAAGACAAGCGTTTACTGGTAATTATCGGGCCTTGTTCAATTCACGACACCACCGCTGCCATTGATTATGCGAAAAAGCTGACGGTATTACGCGATAAGTATAAAAATGAATTACTCATTGTTATGCGTGTGTATTTTGAAAAGCCACGTACAACAGTTGGCTGGAAGGGCTTAATTAGCGATCCCGATTTAGACAAGTCATTTCACGTGGCAAAAGGTTTGAAACTGGCACGTAATTTATTAGTCGAAATTAATGAGCTTGGTTTACCAGCCGGTACTGAATTTTTAGATATGGTTACTGGTCAATATATTTCAGATTTGATCAGCTGGGGCGCCATTGGCGCACGTACCACTGAAAGCCAAGTGCACCGTGAACTAGCCTCAGCTTTGTCTTGTCCTGTAGGTTTTAAGAACGGCACAGACGGTAACGTTAAAATAGCGTTAGATGCAATTCAAGCGTCAAGCGTGCCGCATGTATTATATTCGCCCGATAAAAGTGGCCAAATGTGTATTTACCAAACCCACGGTAACCCATTTGCGCATGTCATTTTACGCGGTGGCAAAGTGCCTAATTATCATGCTGAAGACATTAAAGATACTTGCCAGAGACTTGAGAAAGCCTCATTACCACAAAGCATTATGGTTGATTGTAGTCATGGTAATAGTTATAAAGACCACAATAAGCAAATTGACGTTGCTAGCTCTTTGGCAGAGCAAATCAGCCAAGGTGAAAATAGTCTTTTTGGTGTAATGATTGAGAGCTTTTTAGAAGAAGGTAATCAAGCGGTTAAAGCTGGCACACCATTAATGTATGGAAAAAGCATTACCGATGCTTGTGTTAATTTAACGGTAAGTGAAGATATTTTAGCTATATTGGCGGATTCAGTAAAAACGCGTTTCGCCTAGCTGCAAATACCTAATTAAGGTATAACTATTCAAATAAAAAAACCTTAGTTTCGGCTAAGGTTTTTTTGTTTGTATACCAACATTGTTATTATAGATTAGAAAAATTGCCGCTAAATGCGCTATTTTATATTTTTTCTAATAAACCATCACTTGCTGCTTCAACTAAATCCAGCACATAATCGAAGCCTTTAGCGCCGCCATAATAAGGATCAGGCACCTGCTCTTCTTCATGTCCGGTAGCAAAATCTAACATTAAATGAATTTTGTCTTGTGTGGCAATGGGCGCTACTTTTTTTAGCTCTTCAACATTGTCATGATCCATCGCGAGAATAAGGTCAAAGTCAGTAAAATCTTGCACCGTTACCTTTCGAGCTTTAATACCATCAAAAGAATAACCTCGTGCAATACCCGCTTTTTGTGCACGGTGATCAGGTTTTTCTTTAGCATGAGCACCTAAAGTACCAGCGGAGTCTACTTTCAAAGTCAAACCTTGCGCCTGCATTTTATGTCTAAATACAGCTTCCGCACTGGGTGAGCGGCAAATATTGCCCATACAGACAAAAAGAACGCTCTTGATTCCTTTTAAATTCAATGTATTACCTGTCATTTTACCTTCCATTACCTGTTAGTTTTTGAGTGTTTACACTCTAATAAAATCAACAGCTTGTAGTTTTGTTTTGGGGAATATATAAAGGGGATTTACCCTATAATTCAAACGATAGGTTCAAATAATACCCCAATTAATAA